>CAVSWN010000029.1:0-24776 GCA_963731545.1 uncultured Acidobacteriota bacterium
CGAACGCCGCGATCGAACTGATCGCGGCGGACGATGACCGCCTTCAGATGCGCGGGGGACAGCGCCTCGAGGTCCAGGAACAGCGCCGTGCCGTGCAGCTCGTCGAGGATCGTGTGCACGAACGCGACGATCAGGCGCCGGAGCTTGTCGTCGGCGGCGAGGCCGCTGCGCTCGATCTCGTCGAGGATCTGGTTCAGCCGTCGAGCGAGTAGTCGTGGCAGGCGTAGAGGATGTCTTCCTTGTTCTTGAAGTAATAGTAGAGATTGCCCTTCTTCATGTGAAGGGCGGCGGCGATCTGCTCCACGGTGGCGCCGTGGTAGCCGAGCTTGCGGAAGGCCTTGGCCGCGCTCTTCAGGATGTCGATGCGGGTGGAGGCGTTCGGATCGGCGTTGCGGATGCGCCGCGGCCGCCGCAGGCTCGTCCTGGTCTTGCTGTGTCGGCCGCCTTCGCCGAGGGCTCGGCGCCCAAGTGGATCGGAGGTTGACTCGCGCGGCGCCACGGTCCTAATTCAGTTAGAACGGCCGTTCAATTTCAATGATCACCTTCGACACCGCGCCCGACCGCTACCAGCATGGCGGCTCTCCTTCGACGGCCCGATCGCCACGCTGGCGATGGACGTGCGGGAGGACGCCGGGCTCTCGTCCGACTACAAACTCAAGCTTAACTCTACGACCTCGGCGTCGACATCGAGCTCGCCGATGCGATTCAGCGCATCCGCTTCGAGCATCCGGAAGTCCATGCGGTCATCGTGTCGTCGCTCAAAGAACGGATCTTCTGCGCCGGCGCCAACATCATGATGCTGCGCGGATCGTCGCACGGCGCGAAGGTCAACTTCTGCAAGTTCACGAACGAAACGCGTCTCGCGATCGAGGACGCCAGCGCGCACTCCGGTCTGAAGTTTCTTGCCGCGCTGAACGGCATCTGCGCCGGCGGCGGCTACGAGCTCGCGCTCGCGTGCGACGAAATCGTCCTCGTGGACGATGGCAATTCCGCGGTGAGCCTGCCGGAGGCGCCGCTGCTCGGCGTGCTCCCCGGCACCGGAGGCCTGACGCGCGTCGTCGACAAGCGCCACGTGCGCCGCGACCTCGCCGACTGCTTCAGCACGCTGGTCGAAGGCGTCAAAGGCAAGCGCGCGGTGGAATGGGGCCTCGTCGATCGGGTGTACCCGACGAGTCGGTTCAAGGACGAGCGTGCAGCAACGCGCGCGCGAACTGGCCGCGTCATCCGATCGCCCGCAGACAGGGCCCGGCATCACGCTGAACGCGCTGACCCCCACAGTCACGGCCGATGCCATTCGGTATTCGGCCGTATCGGTTGCCTTCAACCGCGACAAGCGGACGGCGGATCTGACCATTCAAGGGCCGACTGAACCGGTGCCGGCGACGCCCGATGCCGTCGTCGCAATGGGCGATCAGTTCTGGCCCCTTCGCGCGTTTCGCGAGCTCGACGATGCGCTGCTGCGGCTGCGCGTGAACGATCCGGAAATCGGCACGATCGTGATTCGAACCACAGGCGACATCGACGCGGTGCTCGCCGTCGATCGGTTCCTCGTGGCGCATCAATCGCACTGGCTGGTGCGCGAGATCGTCCACTTCATGAAGCGGACGCTCAAGCGCCTCGACCTGACCGCGCGCACGTTCTTTGCTTTCATCGAGCCGGGCTCGGCGTTTGCCGGATCGCTCTTCGAGCTGGCGCTTGCCGCCGATCGCTGGTACATGCTCCACGACGACGATGAAGAAAACGCGATCGCGTTGTCGGCGATGAATGCGGGGCCGCTGCCGATGAGCAACGGCATCACGCGGTTGCAGACGCGGTTTCTTGCGGATCAATCGAAGATTGACGAGGTGCTGGCGAATGCCGGGCCGATGAACGCCGCCGACGCCGACGAGGCGGGGCTGGTCACCGCCGCGCCCGACGAGATCGACTGGGACGACGAAGTGCGGCTGGCGGTCGAGGCGCGCGCGGCGTTTTCACCCGATGCGATGACCGGCCTCGAGGCGAACCTCCGCTTCGCCGGTCCCGAGACGATGGAGACGAAGATCTTCGGCCGGCTCACGGCGTGGCAGAACTGGATCTTCCAGCGGCCAAACGCGGTGGGCGAGAAGGGTGCGCTCAGGTCGTACGGCGAACAGGGACGTCCGGAATTTGATTGGAAACGCACATGATTTCCGCCGAGAAGATCCCGAACAACGTCAACCTGTCCGGCAACAAGCGCCTGCAGCGCGCGCTCGAGCACTGGCAGCCGAAGTACATCCAGTGGTGGCGCGACATGGGGCCGCAGGGGTTTCAGGATTACCACCAGGTCTACGTGCGTACAGCGATCAGCGTCGATCCCGAAGGGTGGGCGCATTTCGAGTACGTGAAGCTGCCGGAATACCGGTGGGGCATTTTTCTCGCCGACCCCACGCACGATCGGCGCATCGGGTTCGGCGATTTCTTCGGGCAGCCGGTATGGCAGGAAGTGCCGGGCGAGTTTCGCAACCAGCTGCGGCGCCTGATCGTGACGCAGGGCGACACCGAGCCCGCCAGCGTCGAGCAGCAGCGGATGCTCGGCCATCGCTGCCCGAGCCTGTACGACCTGCGCAACCTGTTTCAGGTGAACGTCGAGGAAGGCCGGCACCTGTGGGCGATGGTGTACCTCCTGCACTGGTACTTCGGCCGCGACGGCCGCGACGAGGCGGAGGAGCTCCTCGAGCGCCAGAGCGGCAATCGCGACAAGCCGCGCATTCTCGAAGCGTTCAACGAGCCGATCGACAACTGGCTCGACTTCTTCATGTTCACGATGTTCACCGACCGCGACGGCAAGTCGCAGCTCATGTCGCTGTCGGAGAGCTCGCTCGATCCGCTGGCGAGAACGACGCGGTTCATGCTCACGGAAGAAGCGCATCACATGTTCGTGGGGGAGACCGGGATCGCGCGCATCCTCGAGCGCACCTGCCAGCTGATTCGGGAAGCGGGGTTCTCCGGAGACGTGCGCAAGGTGGGCGGGATCGACATTCCGACGATTCAAAAACATCTCAACCAGTGGTTCAGCCTGAGCCTCGACCTGCACGGCGGCGAAGTCTCGAGCAACGCGGCGTCTTATTTCGCGAACGGGCTCAAGGGCCGCGCCAAGGAAGACACCTACGACGACCATGTGGTGAAGAACGCCTACTACAACATGGAGTTCTTCGAGCAGGGCCGCCCGGTCACGAAAGAGGTGCTGCTCCGCAACGCGATGAACGAGGTGCTGCGCGACTGGTACGTCGGCGACTGCGAAGCGGGCGTCGTCCGCTGGAACCGGGTCCTCGAGTCGCACGGGATGTCGGATCGCCTGAAGCTGCCCGACCGGAAATTCAACCGCAATATCGGCATGTACGCGGGCTTCCGCTTCGATCCCGACGGCGTGCCGATCTCGCAGGAGGAATGGGATCGGCGGAGGTACGAATGGCTGCCGTCGGCGAGCGACAGCGAATACCTGCTGAGCATCATGGCCGAGCCCATCTACGAGCCCGGCAAGTTCGCCAACTACATCGCGCCGCCACGGCGAGGCATCAATCAGCAGCCCATCGATTTCGAGTACGTGAGAACCGAGCAGTAGAACAAATGCAACACGAAGCCACGAAGCCACGAAGAAGACACTTGAAATGGCTTTTCTTCGTGTTTTCGTGTCTTCGTGGTTGCATTTCGATCGGTCATTTGAAGTGTGACAATGATGCGGCCGCTGTCGTTCACATGGCTTGGTCACGCCACGTTTCTGTTCACATCGCCGGGCGGGAAGCGGATCCTCCTCGAGCCCTGGGTGGCATCGAATCCGGCGTGTCCTGATTCGCATAAGAAGCTCGGCCACCTCGATCTCATTCTGATCACACACGGCCACAGCGATCACATGGGCGACGCGGTGTCGATTGCGCGCGCGACGGGCGCACACGTGATTGCGAACTACGAAGTGTGCCTGTGGCTCGAAGCGAAGGGCATCCAGAACACGGCGCCGATGGGGCACGGTGGTACCCAGACCGTCGGGGACATCGCCATCACGATGGTCAACGCCGTCCATGGCAGTTCGGTTGTCGAAGATGGGCGTGTCGTGTCGCTCGGCCAGGCCGCGGGATACGTCATCCGGTTCGAAGACGGCCTGACCATCTATTTCGCCGGCGATACGGACATCTTCGGCGACATGCGGCTCATCGGGGAGATGTACCGGCCATCGATCGCGTTCCTGCCGATCGGCGATCGTTTTACGATGGGTCCCGCCGCCGCGGCGCGCGCCGTGGAATTGCTGACCGTGCGCCAGGTCGTGCCGATGCACTACGGGACGTTTCCGTTTCTGACGGGAACCGTGGCGGAGTTCAGGAAGCTCGTCGAGCCGAAGGGCGTGCAGGTGCTCGAGCTGCAGCCGGGTGAAACCGCCACGTAAAAGGCACCACCACGGAGGACACGGTCACAAACGGAGGTGCACGGAAAGAAGAAGTACAAGGACTTGTACAAGAATGATCCGTGTTCCTCAGTTCGTGTCCGTGTTCTCCGTGGTATAGCTCTAATGTCGATGACTTACGAAAAGATCGGGTACGCGGTCGCGGATGGCGTCGCGACGATCGAGCTGACCGATCCGCCGGCGAACACCTACTCCTACGAGATGATGCGCGAGCTCGACGCCGCGGTGCTCGACGCGCGCATGGATCGCGCGGTGCACGTGATCGTGCTGCGCGGCGCCGGCGAGAAGTTCTTCTGCGCGGGCGCCAACATCGGGATGCTCAAGGACGCCGATCCCGAGTTCAAGTACTACTTCTGCCTCCACGCGAACGAAACGCTCAATCGCCTCGAGCAGACGCCCAAGCTCGTCATCGCCGCGCTCAACGGCCACACCGTCGGCGGCGGGCTCGAGGTCGCGATGGCGGCCGACATCCGGATCGCCCGCAAGGACGGCGGTAAGATCGGGCTGCCCGAGGTGGCGCTCGGCGTGCTGCCGGGGACCGGCGGCACGCAGCGGCTGGCGCGGCTCGTCGGCAAGGCGCGCGCGATCGAGCTGATGGTGGCAGGGCGGCTGCTGTCGTTCGACGAAGCGAAGACGATCGGGCTCGTCAACGACGTGTGGGATGTCCCGAACTTCGCGGAGGCCATTCAGGAGTACGCGAAGCAGTTCACGCCACCGCACAAGGCGAGCAAAGCCGTCGGCCGCATCAAGCGCGCCGTGCAGTCGGGTCTCGAGATGAGCTTCGGCGACGGCCTCGCGCTCGAGCGTGAGCTGCAGCAGTTGCTGTTCGAGTCTGACGATGCCCGAGAAGGAATAGAAGCGAACGTAGAAAAGCGTAAACCAGTCTTCAAGGGTTCATAGGATCAGCCACGAAGACACGAAAACACGAAGAAAACCATTCAAGTTGTCTTCTTCGTGTCTTCGTGCTTTCGTGTGCATTTGTTCTGAGGTAGCGAATGACGACGACGAGCCTGATGCGCAAGCAACTCTTCATCAACAACGCCTGGCAGGATGCGGCGGCTGGAACAACCATCGAGGTCGTCAACCCGGCGACCGAAGAGGTCATCGCCGAGGTCGCCTCCGCGGAGCAGGCCGACGTGGACGCGGCGGTGGCCGCGGCGCGTGCGGCGCTCGACGGGCCGTGGGGCAAGTTGTCGGCGCGCGAGCGCGGGAAACTGGTCTGGCGGATCGGCGAGCGGTTGATGGAGCGCGCGGACGAGATCGCGCGCCTCGAGACGCTGCACAACGGCAAGCCGATCTTCGAGTCGCGGCAGATCGAAGTCCCGGCCGCCGCCGAGTGCTTCCAGGTACTACGCCGGATGGGCCGACAAGATTCACGGCGAAACCGTGCCGGTGAAGGGCAACTACCTCACCTACACGCTCCGCGAACCGGTGGGCGTGGTCGCCGCGATCGTGCCGTGGAACTTTCCGCTGCTGCTGACGGCGTGGAAGGTCGCGCCCGCGCTGGCGTGCGGCAACACGGTGATCATCAAGCCCGCGAGCCAGACGCCGCTGACGGCGCTCGCGCTCGCCGAGGTGGCCGCCGAAGTCGGCCTCCCGCCCGGCGTCCTCAACGTCATCACGGGTCCCGGCTCGAAGGTCGGACGGATGATCGTCGAGCATCCCGGCATCGACAAGGTCGCGTTCACCGGCGATACGTCCACGGGCCGCGAGATCATGCGAGGCTCGGCCGACACCCTGAAGCGGATCACGCTGGAACTGGGCGGCAAGTCCCCGAACATCGTGTTTCCGGACGCCGACCTCGACGCCGCCGTCCGCGGCGCCACGACCGGTATTTTCTACGGCAAGGGCGAGGTCTGTGCGGCCGGCTCCCGGCTGCTCGTCGACAAGTCGATCAAGAACGAGTTCATCGACAAGGTCGCAGCGCGGGCGAAGAAGATGACGCCGGGGGATCCCCTCGATCCAAAGACGCGGCTTGGCGCGATCTCCTCGAAGAAACAGCTCGAGAACGATCTGCGCTACATCGACATCGCGAAGAAGGAAGGGGCGTCACTCGTCGCCGGCGGCGGGCGCGCGGATATCGGCACCGGCAAGGGCTATTTCCTCCAGCCGACCGTGTTCGACGGCGTCACGCCGGAGATGACGATCGCTCGCGAAGAGATCTTCGGCCCGGTCCTTGCGGCGATCGAGTTCGCCGACGTGGACGAAGCGATCGCGCGTGCCAACCAGTCCAGCTACGGCCTGGCCGCGGCGGTCTGGACGAAAGACATCAAGAAAGCACACCACGTCGCGCGGAAGCTGCAGGCCGGCACGGTGTGGATCAACACCTACAACGTCTACGACACGGCCGCGCCGTTCGGCGGCTACAAGCAGAGCGGGTTCGGCCGCGAGATGAGCGTGCACGCGCTCGAGCACTACACGCAGGTGAAGAGCGTCTGGGTGGACCTGAATCATGTAGGGCGCCGGTCGATTCGACTGTCCCGCGCGCTTGCGCCGCCAGCATCGCGAGCGTCAGCAGGATCATCGTCCCGACTGTGAACCACGCCACGACGTTGTACCAGCGCGAATTGGTGTATTTGCCCATCAGTTCTTTGTCGTTGATCAGCAACAGGACGAAGATCAGCACGAAGGGCAGCAGCACGCCGTTGGCGACCTGCGACATCACCATCACGCGGAAGAGCGGGAAACGCGGGAACGAGCACGACGCCGGCGCCGAGAACGATCAGCACCGTGTAGAGCCAGTAGAATGCCGGCGCTTCTTCGAATCGTTTGTCGAGGCCCGACTCGAGCCCGAGACCCTCGCAGACGGCATACGCGGTGGAAATCGGCAGAATCGATGCGGCGAAGAGCGAGGCGTTGAACAGGCCGGCCGCAAAGAGCAGGTACGCCCACTCGCCCGCGAGCGGACGCAGCGCCTTCGCGGCGTCGGCCCCGCTCTCGATGTTGTACTCGCCCGCGGTATGCAGCGTCGCCGCGCAGGCGACGATGATGAACCAGGCCACGACGGCGGCGAAGATGCACCCGATGATGACGTCGAGCCGCGACGCCTTGTACTGCTTCGCGGTCACGCCTTTTTCCACGATCGAGGCCTGCAGGTAGAACTGCATCCACGGCGCGATCGTCGTCCCGGCCAGGCCGATGAGTCATCGAGAGGTAGCCGTAATTGCGGAAGCCCGCGCTCTCGGGCCGCGTCACCGTCGACAGCGCGGCGGCCTTCCAGTCCGGCTGCGCGAACACGCCTGACACGATGTAGGCGACGTAGAACGCCGACGCGGACAAGAACACTTTTTCCACGACGCCGTAGGTGCCGTGGACGACCACCGCCCACACGACGAGCGCCGCCAGCGGCACGACGATGTATTTCGGAACGCCGAACAGCTCGAAGGCGCTGGCGACCCCGGCGAACTCGGCGACGATGTTGAAGAAGTTGGTGACGAAGAGCGCGAGCATCAGCAGAAAGGTCGCGCGCAGGCCGAACTCCTCGCGAATGAGATCGCTGAGCCCCTTGCCGGTGACCGCGCCCATCCGCGACGACATTTCCTGGATGATGACCAGGGCGATGGTGATCGGCACCATCGCCCAGAGGAGCGTGTAGCCGAATTGCGCGCCCGCCACCGAATAGGTGGCGATGCCGCCCGCGTCGTTGTCGACGTTGGCGGTGATGAAGCCCGGGCCGACCACCGCGAGCACGAGCGCGATGCGCACCCGCCACGCCCGAGGAATGAGCTTCATGACGCGGTCTTTATCCTCTGCGGTGCCGCAGCATCGTGATCACATCGTCGGCGGTGATGATGCCGGCGAGCCGTTCGTGCTCGTCGACGACGGCCAGCGTGATCAGGTTGTACTTGTCGAAGAGCGCGGCCACATCGTCCTCGGGCGTATCGGGCGCGCACGCGATGTAGGGTTCGCTGATCTCTGTGAGCGGCGTTGACAGCGACGAGATCGCGATGCGGACGAGCGTGACCGCGCCGGTCAGCTTCTGGCCCAGCCCCGTGAGGTAGATGGTCGCGAGCGCCTCGCGGCTGCCTTCGAACCCTTTCAACGCGTCGATGGCATCGTTGACGGTGCCGGATTCGGGCACGGCGATGAATTCCGTGGTCATCCGGCCGGCCGCCGTGTGCTCGCCGAACTCGAGCAGCTGTGTGACTTCCTGGCGCTCCTCGGGCGCCATCTCTTTGAGAATTTCCCCCGATTGCTCCTCGGGCAGATCGCCAAGGAGATCCGCGGCCGCGTCGGGGTCCATCTCCTCGACGATGTCGGCCGCGCGATCCTTGTCGAGCGATTCGACAATGGCAATCTTGACGTCGGGATCGAGCTCTTCGAGCGTCTCGGCGGCGACTTCCTCGTCGATCGTTTCGAACACCGCCTCGCGCTCGGCGGGCGGCAGATCTTCGACGATGTCCGCGATGTCGGCGGGGTGGAGTTGCGCGAGGCCGCGATAGGCGATCTTCAGCTTGACGCGCCGCGCCGGGTCGGTCTCGATCAGGTCGACGAACTGCCACGGAATCACGCGCGGAGGAATCCGCTCGAGCAGCGCGCGCAAGGTGAACGCCGGCACGACCCCTTTTGACAGGCGGCGAATCGCGCCTCTGGCCCCGACGTCGACCGAGACGACGTCCAGGAGCACGTGGCTGTTCATCGGCGTCGTTTCGAGCTCGACGTCGTTGACGCGCACCACCTTGCGGCCGTGGACGTCGATGATCTGCTGATCGAGGAGGTCGCGCTTCAGCAGCAGCACGCCGTCCGACGCCGTGTATTTTTCCCAGTCGGACACGTCGGTGTGGGCGCGGACGGTGACGCCGGCGGTCTTCAGCGAATCGACCGGCAGGATGCGCTCGCCGTCGGCGGTCTTGACGATCAGGAACGCGATGCGGGTGGGATGATCCTGCGGCGCGACCGCGATTTCGCGCACGCGTCCACGCACGGTGCCGGTGGCATCGCGCACGGTTGCGCCGAGCAGCTCCGAGAGTGCGACGAGAGACATGGACCTATGTCTTCGAACAGGGGCATTGCCGATCCTGGCAAGGATAGCAGGATTTGCGCTCTGTCGAAATCCGAGCGTGGGTCAGTGCACGTGAGCGACTGCCGTCGTCCGCGGCCGCCAGCGCAGGAACACATGCGCCGACCGCGACCCGGCGAAATACTCCGCCATGTCGGCGCCCATGCGATACACGGTGATGTCGGCGCCGATGCCGATGCGCCCGCGCGTCGCGATCGGCAGATCCTGGACGCCGCCCAGCGTGAACGCGTCGATGTCGGCGTGCACGTGCGGATGGCCGAATCCCTTTGGATGAAAACCGAGACCGAGAATCTGCTTGCGCACTCGTTCGACACGGCCGTACACGGCGGTCGTGTCGCGCACGAGCGCGTCGGCCTCGAGGAGGTATCCGAATGAAATGCCCTCTGAACGGGGTGAATTCACGGTTTTCGCCCCATGCGAGCGTTGCGGTCACGGGACGATCGGCCACGGCGCCGTCGAAACCGATGGAGGCCGTGAGGCGCGTCATGTTGTACGGTTCGAACCACTCGGGCTCGTGCAGACGGCCTCCCGAAAACTGCGCCTGCCAGGGTCCGCGCCGCCAGCTCACGCGGCCGGCCCAGGAATCGAGGCGCGGCTGGTCGATGTCGAGTCGATCCTCGTCCGGCTCCTCGCCGCGAAAGACCGAGTTCTCGAACGTGAAGTCTCCGACCTCGACGCCGGCGCGCAGGACGCCGGATGTGATGTGCGTCGAGTCGAGGAAATGGTGCGAGAGCGGCGCCTGCGGATTGTTACGCGCCGAGGCGCGGTGCATGAACGCCGTCGGCCCGAGCGTCGGCGTGCCGACGAGATCCGCGCCGACGAAATAGCCGCCGCGATCGCGACGGCTCCGATACGTCGCGCCAATTCCCATGAAGAGATCGTGCGGATGCTGGTAGTTGACGATCGGCACCCCTTCGAAGCTCTCGCCGGTTTGAAAGAGTTGAGGAGAGCCGGCCGCCGAGACGTTCAAGCCGCCGGCGTAGACGAGCTTGCCGACGGTGAACGGCTCGAGCGACAGCATGCCGTGAATCGTCAGCCGCCCGCCGCCCACCTCCCGCTCGCCCGCGCCCATGAACCAGTTCTGGGACTCCCACGCCGCGAAATCGGCGAACAGCCGTTTCTGGTGGTTGAAACCGACGAATACATTGGCGTCGGCCGTCCACGACCAGCGTGAAGTGCCGGATGTGGCGGGCCGGCGGGTCGGGTGGCGGCGGCTGCTGCGCCTCAGCCGAGGCGCCCAACAGGCAGATGGCGACGGCGGCGAGCACGCGTGGTAAGCTCGTGATCTCGATCAATGGTCCTCGTCAGACGCCGACTCTCGTGGCTGATTTGCTGCTGGCTCGCGTGCCAGCTCGCCGGCTACGCGATCGCGCCGTTTGCGTTGTGCTGCGAGGATCCGTCGGCGGCCGTCCTCCCGGATTGCTGCGAAATGGCCGAACCCGGCCAGACGTGTCCGATGCATCACAACGTGGATCCCGACGATGGTACATGCAAGATGCGGAACGTCTGCGCCCGCGGCGATTCCGCTCTACTGACGCTCGCCGGCGGCCTCGGCGTGCTGCCGCCGCCGACGATCGGCGTAATTGTTTTCACGGCTGGTGATCAGCTGACCTCGCTCACGGCGTCCGCGATTCTGCGCGGCGCTCGTCCCGAAGCACCTCCTCCCCGAGTCTGAACCTCTCCGTGTGTTGTAGCGCGGGCCTTTCAGGGCCGCGATCGCGGCCCTGAAAGGCCGCGCTACACGCAATTTCTTTTGCGGAACGTGGGAGGTTCTGTGAGGCTGTCGTTCATCATTCACGCGACATTCATCGCGCTGTGCGCGATCGCACCCGCTCGCCTGGCGGGCGCGCAGGAAGCGATCAGCGCCGCGAGCGTCAGCGGGCGCGTCACCGATGCGCAGGGTGCCGTGGTGCCCGGCGCGCAGGTCGTTGCCCGCCAGATCGAAACGAACGTGAAATCGGAAACGGTCACCGATGGGGAAGGCCGGTTTCGGTTTCCCTACCTGAAGGTGGGTCCGTACGACATCACGGTGCACCTGCAGGGATTTCAGGACGTCACGCGCACGCTGATTCTCACCGTCGGATCGGCGTTCGAGCTGCCCGTATCGCTCGCCATCGCCGGCCTCGATGCGAGCGTGACGGTGGCGGCGCAGGCGACGATCCTCGAGGCCGCGCGCAGTCAGATCGCCTCGACGGTCTCGCAGGACGAGGTCAGAAGCCTGCCGATGAACGGGCGCAATTTCCTCGACCTCGCGCTGCTGGTGCCGGGTGTGTCGCCGACCAACGTCGCGAGCACGCAGCTCTTCGCCGAAACATCGGCGGTGCCAGGGCCTGGGTTGTCCGTCGGGAGCCAGCGAAATTTCTCCAACAACTTCATCGTGGACGGCTTGTCGGCCAACGACGATGCGGCGGGCCTCAGCGGGATTCCCTACGCCGTCGATGCGATCGAGCAGTTTCAAGTGGTTACCTCCGGCGGACAAGCGGAGTTGGGACGCGCGCTCGGCGGCTACGTCAACGTGGTGACGAAGAGCGGGACGAACACGACGCGTGGCGACCTGTACCTCTATCTGCGAGACGACGCGTTCAACGCGCCGAACGCGCTCACCGGCGCGACGCTGCCGATGCACCAGAATCAGTTCGGCGGGAGTCTCGGCGGCCCGATTCGACGGGATCGCACGTTCTACTTCGCCAACATCGAACAGCGAGACCTCGACCAGGTCGGCCTCACGACCATCGCGCCGGCGGCTGTCGATGCGATCAACGCGCGGCTGTCAGCCACCGGCTATCCCGGCTCGCTGGTGTCTACGGGTACCTACCCCAACCCGGTGGAGACGTCGAATCTGCTGGCCAAGATCGAGCATCAGACCATGGCGGGCGATCACGTCGGCGTTCGCTACAGTCAATACGGCGTCGCGTCGAGCCGCTCCCGCGGCGCGGGCGGGCTGTCCGCGCCGACTGCGTCGGCCGGGCTGGACAACGTCGATCGCACGATCGCGGTGAGCCACACGCGAACGTTGTCCACGCGGACCGTGAACGAAACGCGAGCCCAGTACGCGTTCGGCGATCTGCAGGCGCCGCCGACGGACCAGGTCGGGCCGGCGGTGAGCATTCAGGGTGTCGCCTCGTTCGGCACGCTCTCCGGGAGCCCGACGAGACGCGTGAACCGCCTGTACGAAGTCGTCAACAACCTGTCGCATCAGGCTGGAGCGCACGCGCTTCGCGCCGGCGCCGATTTCCTCTTCAACGACGACACCATCACGTATCCGCGGTCGATCCGCGGCGCGTACACGTTCTCGTCGCTGCCGAACTTCCTCGCCGGCGTCTACAACAACGCCGGGTTCACGCAGACGTTCGGCGCCAACCGTCGTGTCCCAGACGAACCCGAATCTCGGGCTGTACGCCCAGGACGAGTGGAAGGCCAGCTCGAATCTGACGATCAACGCCGGGATCCGCTACGACCTGCAGTGGCTCGAAACGATCAGGACGGATCGGAACAACGTCGCGCCGCGGGTGGGGTTCGCGTGGACGCCGTCCGAGTCGCGCGCCACGCTCGTTCGTGGCACGGCGGGTCTCTTCTACGACCGCGTGCCGCTGCGCGCGCTGGCCAATGCCCTGCTCTCAGCGAACAACACCAGCGACGTGACCAACCTGAGGCAAATCGGCATCAGCCTGTCGCCGGCCCAAGCGGGCGCGCCGGTGTTCCCCGGCATTCTGAACGGCGTGATCCCGTCGGTGACGCTGCCGAACCTGACCACCATGCATCCGAGCATGCGGAATGCCTATTCGCGTCAGGCCGGCGCCGAGGTCGAACATCGGCTTGGCGATCGCACGACGATCGGCATCGGCTATCAGTACGTCCGCGGCGTGGATCTGATCATTTCGGTGAACCAGAACGTGCCGTCGTGCGTCGCCGCCGGGACGAACAACGGCTGCCGCCCGAATCCGAGCTACGCGAACAACAGCCAGTACTCGCCGCAGGCGATGTCGAGCTATCACGGCCTGCATGTGTCGTTCGTGCAGCGGCCGGCGCGGTGGGGTTCGTATCGCGTGTCGTACACGCTGTCGAACGCGAAGGCGAACGTCGGAGAGTTTTTCTTCAGCTCGCCGATCGATCCCTTCGACCTCTCGAAGGACTGGGGCCGATCCGATGACGACCAGCGCCACCGGCTCGTCGTCAACGGTTCCGTGACCAGTCACGGTTTCCAGGTCAGCGGGATTCTGCAGTACTACTCGGCGCTGCCGTTCAACATCACATCCGGCCTCACGACCGTGCAGGGCACTGCCGGCCGTCCCCTGGTGAATGGGGCATTCATTCCGCGCAACGCCGGGACCGGTCCCGATTTCTTCAGCCTGGGCGCGCGGGTGAGCCGTGCGTTTGCGCTGGGCGCGCGCGTGCGCGCGGAAGCGTTGGTCGAGTTCTTCAATCTCACGAATCGAGTGAATGTCGTCACGCTGAACGGCAATTTCGGCGCCGGACGTCGTATCCATCAAGTCCTTCGGCGACGTTCGGACAACCGACCGCGGTCGGCGATCCGAGAACGATACAGATTGGCATGCGGGTGCGATTTTGAGGGCCGCGATGCTGACGCTCGCCCTGATGGTGGTTGCGCCCGCCAGCGAGCCAGTCACAGATCTCGCGGTCGCGGGACGCTCGAACACGACGCCGTCAATCGCCGCCGCCGGCGACACCGTGGTCGTCGCCTGGGGCGCAACCGTCCCGGGCGGCGCGACGGACGTCTACGCCGCGGTGAGCCGCGACGCCGGCAAAACGTTTGGTCCGCCGGTGCGGGTCAACGATGCGGCTGGCGATGCTCGACTCTCCGGCGAACAGCCGCCACGCATCGCGATCCAGCCTGACGGCGTGAGGATCGTCTGGACGACGAAAAGCGCGCGCGGCACCGTGTTGAAGCAAAGCCGTTCGACCGACGGCGGGCGGTCGTTTGCGAAAGCGTCGCTCGTGCCGGGGAGCGACGCGGCCGGCAATCGCGGATGGCAGGCGGTTACCGTCGACGCGAACGGGAAGGTCCAGGTGCTGTGGCTCGACCATCGCGAGCTGGCAGAAGACGCCTCGACGTCGCATCATCAGCATGGCGCGAGCAGTGGCGCGAAGCCCGACGGTGTCGCGATGGCGCAGAAGTCGAAGCTGTACATCGCGTCGATCGATGCGGGTTCGGCGCCTCGCGCGATCACGGGCGGCGTCTGCTACTGCTGCAAAACCGCGTTCGCGACGGGCGCGAACGGCGAGCTGTTCGCGGCATGGCGGCATGTCTACCCGGGCAACCTTCGCGACATCGCGTTCACCTCGTCTCGCGATCTCGGAAAAACATTTGCGCCAACCAGCCGGGTGAGCGAAGACCAATGGATGCTGGAAGGCTGCCCTGACGATGGCCCGGCGATGGCCGTCGACGCCCGCAATCGGATTCACATCGTCTGGCCGACGCTCATCACCGAGGCGGGCGCGTCCGATCCGACGATCGCGCTCTTCTACGCTTCGTCTACCGACGGTCGCGTGTTTACGGCGCGGCAGCGCATTCCCACACAGGGCATTTCCCGGCATCCGACCCTCGCGGTGGGCGGCGACGGCTCGATTGTCGCGGCGTGGGACGAGGGAGCGAACGGCACTCGCCGAGCCGCGGTGGGCCGCGCGACCCTGGACGGCGCCGGCCGTGCGACATTCACGCGAAGTCTCGTGAGCGGCGCGGAGGCCGCCTTCTACCCGGTTGTCGCGTCGACGACCGGGGCGGCGATCGTGGCGTGGACGAACGGCACCGGCGCGGCCGCGACGATCAGGGTCGCACGCATCCCTTCCCCTTGACAGTCGTAAGGAGCCTGCTCTAGCCTTCTTTCGTCAATCGAAAGGAGCGGCGTGGCCACGGAACGCGGCGACGTGAATGGCGGAGACGCCTCGTGAGGCGGCTGAAACGCGGCGCGCTTGACAGCCGTCTGGACGAAGAGCTGCGTTTCCACATCGATCAGCAGACCGACAAGAACCTTCGCGCCGGCATGAGTCCAGACGAGGCGCGGCGCCAGGCGTTGATCAAGTTCGGCGGCCTGGAGCGATTCAAGGAAAGCACGCGCGACGAGTTTCGCCCCGCGTTTTTCGAAGACTCCCTGCGTGATCTCCGGTACGGCGTGCGCTCGCTGCGGCGCGCTCCAGGCTTCGCCATCCTCGCGACGCTGACGCTCGCGCTGGGCATCGGCGCCGCCACCGCCGTTTTCAGCGTCGTCAACGGCGTGCTCATCAAGCCGCTGCCGTACCCGGACGCCGACGCGCTTGTGAGCATCTGGCACCAGGCGCAGGACTCGAACAACGCCGGAGAAGTGCCGGCCTCGGCGACGCAGTTCTTCACCTACCGCGACGAGAACCGGTCATTTGCCGCGCTGGGATTCTGGTCCACTGGCACCGCCAGCGTGACCGGACCGGCTGACGCCGAACAGGTTCCGACGCTGCGGGTCACCTTTGGCACGCTCCAGGCGCTTGGAGTTCCCGCCGCTATTGGGCGCTGGTTCTCGGAGGCGGACGATGCCCCCGGGTCGCCGGAGTCCGTGATGCTCGCCAACACGTACTGGAAACGGCGGTACGGCGGTGACGCGTCGGTGATCGGCCGGACGCTGATCGTGGATGCACGGCCTCGGACGGTGATTGGCGTGATGCCCGCCGGCTTTCGCTTCCTGAATGAAACACCGGATGTGATTCTGCCGCTTCGGTTCGATCGCAGCAGCCTGCGGCTCGGCGCGTTCAACTACTTGGCGCTTGGACGGTTGAAGCCGGGTGTCACGATTGCGCAGGCCACCGCCGACGTGGCTCGCATGATCCCGATCTGGCTGAACGCGTGGCCCGCGCCGGCAGGTTTCGACAAGCAGGCGTTCGACAGGGTGCCCGCGCTGCGGCCGCTGAAGCGAGACGTCGTCGGTGACATCGGCAACGTGCTGTGGGTGCTGATGGGGACCGTCGGGATCGTGCTGCTCATCGCGTGCGCCAACGTCGCGAATCTCCTGCTCGTGCGAGGGGAAGGCCGCCAGCAGGAGCTCGGCGTCCGCGCCGCGCTTGGCGCCGGCTGGCGCCGGATCGCGCGCGGACTGCTGCTCGAAAGCCTGGTGCTGGGCATGCTGGGCGGAGTGCTCGGGCTGGGTGTGACGTTCGCGGCACTCCGGCTGCTCGTCGCGCTCGGGCCCGCGAGCCTTCCGCGTCTCAGCGAAATCACGGTCGTCGACCCGGCGGTGTTGTCGTTCGCGGTGATCGTGTCGCTCCTGTCGAGCGTGCTGTTCGGATTGATTCCGATCGTCAAGCACGCGGGTTCGTACATCACACCGTTGCTCCGCGGGAGCGGCCGCACCTCGAGCGACAGCCGCGAGCGGCATCGAGCGCGGAACACGTTGGTGGTGGTGCAGGTGGCGCTGGCGCTGGTGCTGCTCGTCGGGTCCGGGCTGATGATTCGCACGTTTCTCGCGCTGCGAGCCGTGCAGCCTGGCTTTACCGATCCCGATCAGGTTCAGTTGGTGCGCCTCACGATTCCCGCAACGCTCGTCGACGATCCCGAACGCGTCTTCCGCATGCAGAGCGACATTCGGGATCGAGTCGCCGCCATTCCGGGCGTTGCCGCGGCAGCGTTGACGAGCGCCGCGCCGATGGAATCGTTCGTCAGCGCCAACAAGCTCTTTTTCGAGGACCGGATCCAGGCCGCGGGCGAGAACCGGCGGTTCAAGTTCGTCTCTCCCGGCTATTTCGGGACGGTCGGCACTCGTGTGGTTGCCGGCCGCGACTTCGAGTGGACGGATCTCCATCAACGCAGACCCGTGGCCGTGATCTCCGAGAACATGGCCCGGGAGATGTGGCAGCGACCCCGCGGCCGCGCTCGGAAAGCGCATGCGCGAAAACCCCGACGGCCCGTGGCGCGAAATCGTCGGCGTCGTCGCAGACGTCTTCGACGACGGCGTGCAGTACGCGGGCGCCGCGCATGGCGTACTGGCCCGCGCTGCTGGAGAATTTCGAGGGCGAACGCATTCGGATCCGGCGTTCGATCACGCTGACCATCCGCAGCAGCCGTACGGGCAGCGAGGGTTTTCTCAAGGACATCCAGCAGGCGGTGTGGGCGGTGAATCCGAGCCTTCCGCTCGCGCGAGTGCAGACGCTGCGAGCGATCTACGAGGGATCGCTGGCGCGGACCTCGTTCACGCTGGTGATGCTGGCGATTGCCGGCGGCGATGTCGCTGCTGTTGGGTCTGGTGGGGATTTACGGCGTCATCGCCTACGCCGTCACGCAGCGGACCCGTGAAATCGGCATCCGCGCGGCCCTCGGCGCGCAGCCTCGCGAACTGCAGCGGATGTTCATCCGCCACGGTGTCGGCCTGGCCGTCGTCGGTGTCTGCTGCGGACTGGGAGTCGCCCTCGCGCGTGACGCGGCTGATGTCCTCGCTTTTGTTCGGAGTGTCAGCCCGCTCGATCCGGTCACACTTGTCGCCGTCGTCGGCGGCGCTGATCGTGTCGGCCGCGATCGCCAGCTACGTGCCGGCGCACAGCGCCACGGCAATCGACCCCGCCGAGGCGCTGCGGGCCGAGTAAGGCCTTGGGCGAGCGTCTATGGCGGGCTCGACGAATCCGCGGCAGGTTCGTCGGCCGCGGAACGCGCGCGACCGGTCGCAGTCGGCCTCGAAATTTCGTGACGTGTTCGTCCGGCTTGACCGCCCGCGGTGCGCAACAGCACGCCGCAATCGAGCACCTCCTGGGCATGTGAGATGGCCGCGAAGAACAACCGATCGCCCGCCACCTCCGCGACCATGAAGTGATGCTCCGACACGCCGACCTCGGTGAACGGGTTGCGATTGAAGCGGTGAAGATATCGGCCGCCGCCGCCGGACACGAAGTACACCACGCCGCCCTGCTGCGGCTTGCTCCGCTCGTAGAGATGTTCGTGGCCGCTGAACACGACGTTGACGCGGTTGCGGACGAGGGCGCCTTCCAACGCCGGGCGGATGACCTCGGCGGACTCACTGGCATGATTGCCGGACGAATACAGCGGATGGTGAAAGAAGGCAATCCGCCACTTGTCGCCCGCATCCGCGAACACGCCATCGAGCCAGGTGATCTGCTCGGGATCGGTCGGGTGGTTGCTGTTGAGCGCGACGAAGCGCGCATTGCCCTGGTCGAACGAGTAGCGATCGCGGTCCCCCATATTGAACGGCTTGAAGTGAATCTGCAGATCGCGATCGTGGTTGCCGAGGGCGGCGTAGAACTTCACGCCGCGATCGAGCAGCGGCTTGTACGGCGTCAGAAACTCGTTGGTGTAGTCGTCGTGGTACAGGTTGTCGCCGAGCATCAGCACGAACCCGAAGCGGCGGGCGGTGGAGAAGTAGGTGAGCATCGCCTGCGCGACCTGTTGCTGCGGCACGTCGCCGGATCCGCTGTCGCCCATCAGCGCGAAGATCGCGCCGCCGCGAATCGACGGCAGCGGTAAAGCGATGTTCGGGCCGGCGGTGACGACGGGCGGCGGCGCGGACGGCACGCTCGAAGGCGCCAGTTCGGGAAGCGCGTCCGGCAGAAAATCGACGACGAGCTCGGCGTCGATGTCGCGCAGGACGAGCGTGCGCGCCGGCGAAGTCGTATTCGAGCTGCGTGGGCAGCGGCGGGAGGATTTCGCTGAGCCGCGGCGGTACGCGCGGCGCGTTGGAGCTCCTGATTGATGGCGGGCACGGTCGAACTGGCCGGCGGCGTGTTCTGTTCGGCGAGCTCGTCGATCAGCAGATCGCGCATCGGGCTGTTGAAGGCCTCCGCGATGTGACGCCGGATTGCCGGCGCGATGTGCGGCGTGAAGAGCTCGCCCTGCTGTGCGTTCGGCCGCAGCGTGGTACGCAGGGCTTCGGCGAGATCGTTCTGGCGCGTGCGCACGGACGTTTCAGCGCCGGTCGTCGTCCCCGACTTGCCCGGCACTTTTTCAGCGGCTTCGGCCGCCTGCTTCCGGAACGCCTGCGTCTGATCGATGTACGCCTGCAACACGACCCTGAACGGATCGAACGCCGGATTCGGGCTGCGGCGGCGCGATCGCCGGCGGCAGCGTTGGTCCACAGGCGGCGATCGCGAGGGCTGTGACGACAAGCTGACAGACGGCAACGATCCGCGCGAACATGTCCGCTCCGGTTCGCAAACGGTGTACCGCGGGGGTGACGAATGCGCCAACCAAGAAGGAACCAGCGCCTGCGGGTCCGGCACATGAGTTGCACCTCAGCGCGCATGTCACAGTCGAAGACATCGCGTCGTGAATTTTGTGTCAATGCATGTGAAGCGGTCTCGGTTATTTCGCTGGGATCGCTGCTCGGATCGTGCGGGGGATCGCCGACCTCGCCCAGCAACGTACCAGCATTGCCAACGGTTACGGGAAGCGTAAGCGGCGGCGCCGTCACGGTCACCGTCGATGCCGCTTCACCCCTGGCCTCGGTGGGATCGGCCGCACTCCTGCGGGTGGCGCGGGGAGCTTCCTGGTCTCGCGCACCGCGCAGGACACGTTCGTCGTGCTGACCGCCATCTGCACGCACGAGCAGTGCGAAGTCACCGGGTTCCAGAATCAGCGGTACGTCTGCCCGTGCCACGGCTCGGAATACACGACAAGCGGCTCCGTGACCAAGGGGCCGGCCCCCCTGGGGCTGCGGCAGTTCCAGAACCGCTTCGCGAACAACGTGTTGACGATCACCCTCTAATCAATCCCCAGGCGATCCGATCCGGCGCGCCGCCAATGGTATCCTCGTACCGATGGTGCGCTCTCGACGCGTGGTTGCGATGCTGACCGTTGCGCTGTGCTGCGTCGCGGTCACGGCCCTCGCGCAGCGCGGCTTCGGAGGTTTCGGCGGCCGCTGGGTCCCCTTCAGCATCGAACCCAACGCCAAGTACGACGGCCGCTTCACGTTCGTGCGCGTGAAATACGAGACGGCGCCGGGCGGGTACTGGTGGCGCGGGCTGCCGTCGTGGGCGCATGGCTACCCGCTCGCCGAGCAGAACCTGATGAAGATCATGAACGAGCTCAGCTACCTGGGGGCCAACGACGAAACGATCAACACGCTGGCGCTCGACGATCCCGATCTCTTCAAGTATCCGGTCGCGTATCTCATCGAGGTGAGCTGGTGGACGATGACCGACCGCGAAGCGGCCGGCTTGCGTGCCTACATGCAGAAGGGCGGATTCGTCATCGTCGACGATTTCAAGGTGCCGGGGCGATTTCGGCAGTCCCGGATGGGATCCGTTCGAGTCGAACATGAAGCGTGTGCTGCCCAACATCCGCTTCTACGATCTCGATCCGAGCCACCCGATCTTCCATGCGTTCTTCGAAATCGACGATCTCAACATCGTGCCGCAGGCCTACAACTACGGCAAACCGATCTTCCGAGGCGTCTACGAGGACAACGATCCGAACAAGCGCCTGCAGATGATCGTGAACTACAACACGGATGTCTCGCAGTTCTGGGAATGGTCGGGGACCGGGCTGCGGCCGATCGATCAGACGAACGAAGCGTCAAGCTCGGCGTGAACTATCTGGTCTACGGAGTGACCCATTGACCGCAATGAAGGCGGTTCCTTTCGGGCTGAGCGGGTTACTCGTGTACGCTATCGATACTCGTTCTCGCCGCTGCCGCGAGCTGCTGCGCTCGGACGCGGTGACGCGCCTTCCGTCCGCGGACGGCCAGTTCTGGGACATCCAGGACACCTCGCCCTGGGCGCAGGACAGCGGCGGCATCGCCACCGGCGGCCGCGCCAATCCGTTCAACGGGTTCGGCTATCTCAAGCTGCAGGTCCGCCTGGGCGGCGGACGCACGTGCTCGACGCGAAATCAGTATCTGCGCGGGTTCGGCCTCGCGCACGACGGCGCCGAGCGATTCGATTCGATCACGCCGGTCGCTGCACGACGGCATCGTCGTCGACCGCGCGCATGTTCGCGCCGAAGGACACGAACTATCTCCGCTACTTCGACAGCTTCACCAACGAGCGCGGACGAGCCGCGGACGGTCAGCGTCGCGTGGGGCGGCGCGGCCGGCGCCTTCGACGACGGCGGACCGGCGACGGTGGCGGCGACGTCGAACGGCGATCGCGCGATCGACCTGACCGACAGCTTCGTCACGGTCATGCAGAACGCGCAGCGCGTGACCGATCCGCTGCGCGGCCCTTCGGGCCACGGTCCGTCGGCGCACGTGCTCGGCACCGCAACGTCCGGACTCCTGACCAGCGGTCGGCGACATGTACGCCGATCCGTTTGCCGACTCGTGTCCTGGCTACGATCCGGCGCACATCGGCTACGTCTTCACGTTCACCGTCGAGCCCGGCCAGACGGTCGCGCTGATGACGTTCGTCGTCAAAGGGCTGAGCGAGGTCTACGATCCGCGCGGCGGCTTTCCGATCCCGATGCGCGACGGGCTCGTGGCGCCGAAGAACCAGGCGCCGTACTCCAGGGCAGCGCCGGAGATTCCGGCGGCCGGATCGGAGATTGCGAGGGTCACGGACGTGGCGCGCCAGCTCGTCGCGGCTCCGGACCTGCGAGGGCTGACGCCGCGGCAGCGCGCGCAGATCGTCAACTGGCGCCTGCCCGGCGCAGCGCCGCCGTCCGTTCACGGTCGTCGAGAAGACGGTGCCGCAGCTGCAGGAGGCGATGACGCGAGGGCGACACGACGTCGGAGGACATCGTCCGCGAGTACCTGCGCCGGCTGTCGACGCTACGATCGCAACGGACCGGCGCTGCGATCGATGCTGGCGCTCAATCCGCGCGCGATCGCGGAGGCGCGCGCGCTCGACGCCGAGCGTGCGGCCGGCCGCGTGCGCGGTCCGCTGCACGGCATTCCCGTCGCCTTCAAGGACAACATCGACGTGCTCGGGCTGCCGACGACCGGCGGGTCGCGGGCGCTCGTCGATCATCGGCCGCGGCTCGACTCGCGCGTCGCCGCGGGGATGCGCCGCGCCGGCGCGGTGGTGCTCGGCAAGGCCAACCTCGACGAGTTTCCGTTCGGCGACTTCGGCATCAGCACCGTCGGCGGCACGATCGGCAACGCGTACGATCCGTCGCTGAGCACGTCCGGCTCGAGCGGCGGCAGCGCGACCGCGCGTGGCGGCGAGCCTCGTCACGGTCGCGTTCGGCACCGACACCTGCAACTCGCTGTCGAATCCGGCGTCGTTCGCGTCGCTGGCGACGATTCGCACGACGCGCGGGCTGACGAGCCGCGCCGGCGTCATGCCGCTCAACACGTTCAACGACGCGGTCGGGCCGATCGCGAAGTCGGTGCGCGAGCTCGCGCTCGTGCTCGACACGTGGCCGGGCGCCGATCCCGAGGATGAGGCCACGCGCGGACGCGGCCGCCACATCAGCGGATCGTTCGCGGCGGGTCTCGATGCGGCCGACGCTCAAAGGCGCGCGATCGGCGTGATGCGCCAGCTGTTCGTCGGCGTCACCGGCGAGCGCGAGGCCGCCGACGCATGATGGAGAGCGTCGTCAAGGAGCTCCGCGCCGCCGGCGCGACGGTCGTCGACGTCGCGATTCCCGATCTCGACGCGCAGTACCGCGCCGCGCGCGGCAGCGCGCCCGGATCGCTGAAGGCCGGGTGGACGGCGTATCTGACGCGCGGCGCCGAGGCCGGGCGAGAAGGTGCTGACGATCGAGGATCTGCTCGCGTCGGGCAAGCTCGCGCCGGTCAGCGCGCGGCGTTTCGAGGATGCGCTGCAGCCGGCGCCGGCCGGCGATGCGCTGCGACGAGGCGACGGCGCGGTTCTACGCCGGCGCGCGAACGCGTTCCGGCAGCTGTTCGTCGATCTGATGGAGCGCGAGCGGCTCGACGCCCTGCTGTATCCGGCGAACCAGGCCCGGCCGCATACGCACGAAGGCGGGCTCGAACGGTACGGCGGCGAGCCCGGCACCTGCGAGGAGAGCGCGATGACCGGGCTTGCCGCAGGTCACCGTGCCGGCCGGATTCCTCGGTGGCCGCTATCCGTTTGGCGTTTCGTTCCTCGGCCGGCTGTGGCGGACGACAAGTGCTCGCGCTCGCGCACGCCTACGAGCAGGCGACGCATCATCGCCGCCCGCCCCCGACTCGGGTCGGTAGCCATATGACGCACTCTCAACTCGACGACTCGGCCTGGTCACTCGCGTTTCCGTTCTGCTTGGGTTCGACACACCGTTCGCGCACAGCAGCCGCCCGCGGCGACACGCGAGCTGGGATCAAGTGTCCGCGACAGCGAGGAATACGCCGTGCTGGCCCGTCAGGTCTACCGCATGGCCGGCGACGCAGTCGAGCGCGCGCGCCGCATGACGTCGGGCGCCTGGGCCGTGGTGCTGGACATCGACGACGACGCTGGACAACTCGATGTATCAGGTGGAGCGCGCGGTCTACGGCCTCATGTTCGAAGCCGAGTCCTGGAGCGCCTGGGTGCAGCGTCGTGAAGCGCCTGCGGTGCCCGGCGTCAAGCCGTTCCTCGATCGCGTTCGCGCCGCCGGCGGGCGCGTGGCGTTCGTCGCCGATCGCGATGCCTCGCTGATGGATCCGACCCGCGCCAATCTCGCCGCCCTCGGCGTGTGGTCGGACGACAATCGGCTGTGCGGGCAGGAACCGGTGACCCGAAAACCCGCAGCGGCGCCGCGAGGAGTCGGTGAAGGGATCCGGCGATTGCGGGTGGCCGAACGCGCCGATGCGCGTCCTCGCGTTCGTAGGCGATGAGCTGGGCGACTTTCCCGAAGCCGCCGAGGCCATCCCGGGCACGGGTACGGACGACGCGTTCGGGTCCGGTGTGTCTTTCTGCTGCCCAATCCGATGTCAGGCGGGACTGGACCACCCGCGTGACGCGGCAACGTTGAGTTTGACCCGGACGGTGCCAAATGTCCTACATTGATGTAGGAGACGATCATGCCTTCAGCTTTCGACCCGATCCTGAAACCGAGGCCGTGATCCGCCGCATGGCGGCTCGGAGGGCTGGTCCAAGTCGCAGGTTGTGCGCGAGGCGGTGGCGCAGTCCGGACGCGTCCCCGCGCCGGAGGACGCCGGCCGCGGCGAGGAGCCGAGCGAGCGGCTCTGACTCGTCTTCGCCCCCTATCTAGGGGTCATCGACGGCGGCGGTGCGCAGCTGTCACGCAACGCGCACGCGAAATATCGCGCGCTGCTGCAGCACGGAAGGTGGCCCGTGCACGGCGCGCTCGTTGACGCCAGCGCGCTGATCGCGGTGCTCGACGAAAGCGACGCCGCCCATCCACGGGCAGCCGAGGCGCTCGCCGGCATGCGCGACCCGCTGTTCCCGTGTGGCCCGCCCTGACCGAGGCCATGCATCTCCTGGGCGACACGCCGCGCGGTCAAGAGGCGCTCGGCGAGATGGTCGAAGACAACG
>CAVSWN010000030.1:0-207143 GCA_963731545.1 uncultured Acidobacteriota bacterium
TTGGCGCTCTTCGTTTCGCGAGAACCCAGGAGGATCGACAGTCCCGAGCGTCAGTTGAACCCGGTGGAGAACTGATCCCTGTGGCAGCGTCACGACCACCCGACAAAGGACTGGAGGTCCGGCTAAAGCCGGACGCCACGTACGCACCTGCTGTCCGGCTAAAGCCGGACGCCACGTACAAATGGACCTGGACGCGGTGGCGCTGCCGTCGATCGATCTGGAGTCGATTGCCGTCCCGGCGTTGCCGGCCGCCGAGTCGATTCATGTCGAACCATTGAGGCCGGGCGCCGTCACGGTGGCACCGCTCAGCACGGAGAATGAAGGAGATCCACGATGACGATCCGCGCGTTCGCGCTCATGTTGTGTTTGACCGCTTCCATCACCACGCCGACGCTGGCGCAGCAACCAGCGGCAGCTCCGGTGCCAACTCTCCAGCCCCCTCGCGCCGCACCCGCGGCAACACTGCCAACCCCGCCCGCGCCCGCGCCGTCTCCGCGCCGGACGGGACAGCCGATCAATGTGAAAATCGATTTATCGATCAACGATCAGCGCGCCGGCAGCGCGCCGATCAAGCGCACGCTCAGCATGGTCGTCGCCGACGGCATGGGCGGATCGATCCGATCGCAGTCGGAAGTGATGGCCGTGGGTTCGGTGCCGCTCAACGTCGACGGTGCAGCCCGAACTGCTTGCGGGCGACAAGATTCGGCTGACGCTGTCGGGTTGCAGTACGACTGGCCTGCGCCAATCGAAGCGGGACGCGATGCGCCGCGCGGGACGGTCGTCAAGACCGCGTTGCGCGACAGCGTCGCGCTCATTCTCGAGCATAACAAGCCGATGATCGCGGCGCAGAGGGCCGATCCGATCGGCGACCGGCAAGTCACGGTCGAAGTGAAGGCGACGATCCTACGCTAGCCGGCGGCCTTTGAGGCGCTCGAGGATTCGAAGCGGCGAGCGGGCCTGATCAGTCATCGCGTCGACCGGCAGGAGAAACGTCTGCTCGAGCTGATACTGGCCCGCCATCGCCGCATGGCTCACCTGATCGGTGAACGCCAGCCACGTGGAGCCGGACGGAAAGTCGACGGCCGTTTGCTGCGACGCGCGCCTGAAACTCGGCGTCCCCCTTCATCGCGGTCGTGCAGCTGCAGCATCAGCGCGTCGTACGGCCGAGCGCGGCGTTTTCGTGACGCGCACGAGCGCGAGCAGCGCCCGCTGCCGGGCAGCGGCAGCCGCAGCGCGATCGGCAAAGCGGCGGGCGACCGCCTCGAACTCGTCGCCGATGCGCCACGATCGCGGATGACCGTCGGGGTTCACGTTCGTGAACAACCGGAGGATGCGGCGGCCGCCTGACGGCGTCGCGGGAAAGCTGTCGACGTGGAGCCGCGTGTCGTCTTTGCGCCATGTCGTCGCGCGCCCGGCAATTTCGGCGGGACGGAAGCTGGCGCGCGCTCGGGTCAGGCGCCCTCGGTACAACGGCAGGAGCCGATCGACGCAGGCCAACGCCGCGTCGCTGAAACGGCGCATCAACGTTTTCAGCGAATCGCGGTCCCCACCCGTCACCGTCGTCCCGCCAAGGCGATCGGCCGCCGGATCGTAGCTGGCGTTTTTCGCGCTGCCGAGAATGGCCGGCGTGAACAGCGACCGCTCGCTGAGCTCAACCGTAAAGCGGAGCTCAGGACAGAACAGGACGTCACCGGCCTCGATCGCCGGTTGTGCATTCGCTGCGATGGCTGGACCAGCCGCGCTGTACCAGTCCGAATGCTGAAGAGCTAGCACACGAGTCATATCGGCCGAAAACGGGCTCGGGCGCCGATTATCGCACCGAGGCCGAGGCACGCGTCGTGCAGTTCCGACTCTCATGACGATGCGTATGCCTCAGCTGATGCTCGCGTGGACGGCCGCTCTTGGATCTGTTGCCCGCGGCTGCCCTCGCGTCCGAGGCCGGACAGGCACGCGCGAAGCAGCGTTCCGCACAGAAGAAGGGTGCCGCGCGCGCGGCCGCACCGTTGCCGTGCGGCGACTACATGGCGTTTCAGGTGCTGCTCGATCGTCAGGGATTCTCGCCTGGCGAGATCGACGGCAAGCCCGGCGCGAACTTCGCGCACGCATTGGCCGCGTTTCAGAGCGTGAAGAAGCTCACCGCCGCGCCGAAGCCTGATTGCGACACCTGGGGCGCGCTCGAAGGCGAGAGCACTGAAGCGACGACGAGCTACACAGTCACCGAGCAGGACGTCAAAGGTCCTTTCGAGGAAAACATTCCGCGCAATCTCGTGGAGCAGGCGACGCTGCCCGCGCTCGCGTACAAGTCCGCGATCGAGCTGATTGGCGAGAGGTTCCACGCGTCGCCGGCGCTGCTGCAGCGGCTCAACCCGGGCGCGACGTTCGCGGCTGGCGACGCCATCAAGGTTCCGAACGTGACGCCGTTCGACGCGACCGCCAAGCCGGCCGCCGCGCAAGCCGCCGCCGGCGTCGAAGTCAAGGTGACGCGCGACGATTCATCGTTGCGTGTGTCGAGCGCCGATGGCAGCGTCGTGTTTTTCGCGCCGGTCACAACCGGGAGCGAGAAAGACCCGCTGCCAACGGGCGACTACAAAGTCACAGCGGTCACCTGGCAGCCCGCGTTTCACTACAACCCCGATCTGTTCTGGGACGCGAAAGCCACGGACGAGAAAGCCACGATCAAGCCCGGTCCGAACAATCCGGTCGGCGTGATGTGGATTTCGCTGAGCCTCGAGCATTACGGCATTCACGGCACGCCTGAACCCGGCAATGTCGGCCATACCGAGTCGCATGGCTGCGTGCGGCTCACCAATTGGGACGCGGCCCGGCTCGCCACGCTCGTCAAGGCAGGGACCCGCGTCTTGTTTCGATGAAGCGTCGACGAACGGCGCCGCGGTTTTCAGTAGCGGCGTTGCTGGCAGCTTTTTGCGCCGGCGCGCTGGTCGACTGGACGCTGCGCACCTATGGTCCGCCGCAACCCGTCGACGCGCCGACGTTGATCGGCCCGGCGCCTGAAGCCCGACTGAAACCGGAGGATGCAGCGAGACACGACCGCCGACGCCGCGAGCCACTCGGCCGACACCGCGTCCGAGGTGCCGACCCCGCCGCGGTCCATGCCGGAGACGGCGCCGACAACCGGCACGAACACGCTGCGCCTGCCGATCGACGGCATGAATCCAGAGCTGGTCAAGGGCGGCTTCTACGAGTCGCGCGGCTCGCGCCGGCACGAAGCGGTCGACATCCTGGCGCCGCGCCACACGCCGGTGCACGCCGTGGAAAGCGGCACGATTGCCAGGCTGTTTTTCAGCAAGGCGGGCGGGATCACCGTTTATCAGTTCGATCGATCCGGACGGCTCTGCTACTACTACGCCCATCTCCAGCGCTACGCCGACAACCTGCACGAGGGCGATGCCGTGTCGCAGGGCCAGGTGATCGGCTACGTCGGCACGACGGGAAACGCGCCGCCCGGTACGCCTCACTTGCACTTCGCCGTCTTCGAAGTTGGCGACAGTCGGACCTGGTGGAAAGGGCGCGCCATCGACCCATATCCGCTCCTGAAAGACAAAGGCCGAGGCTGACGTCGGCAGTTTAAGATTGGCGTCATGCGGGCGGTGAGCGCACTGCTTCTTGCCGCATTGAGCGCCGCGTCGCCGGCAACCGCGCAGGGACCTGTCCTGAGCGAACGCGCCACTGACTTTCGAGCCGAAGGACGCGACCGGCCATCGAGACGCTCGCGATGGACGCGCGCGCCGCGCCGCCCGAATTCTCCGCCGACATCCTGCTGCGCCTGGCCGGATCCACGCGCGTCGCCGATCCGGAGTGGCGGCGCGAGCTGGTCGAGGAGGCGTACCTCCGCGCGTATGCCGCATCCGACACCTACCGCGTGACCGCCACGTTCACGCCGCCCGACAGCCGTCAGGGCGCGCACGTGATCGCCTCGGACACGGCCCTGACCCGGGTCTCGCTGCAAGTGCGCGCCGCGCAGTCGATGGCGTCGGTCGATGCCGCGCGGGCGCGTGAAATGTTCGAGTGGATCGATCTCGATCTCGTGCCGGGCACGTGCGACAGCCCGCTGGTGCCCGCCGTGGACGAGTACCTACACGACGCTCGCGATACTCGCACGCCGCACCTTCGCCAACGACATGCAGGGCCGCAGCGACGCGCTGCGCTTCATGAGCTTCTACATGTGGCAGGCGCACCTCCCCACCGACATGCCCGCGGTCGCGCGCGCGCTGCGCACCTTCCGCCCAACGGCCGACGAAGCGCTGTTCCTCGAAAGCACCTTTCGCTGGATCCTCGAGACCAGCCTGCGCGACCCGCGGGGGTTTTCGAGCATCTCCCTCAATCTCGTCGCGCGGTTCATGGAGCTGGAGGACGCCGACCGCGATCTCGGGCTCACCAACTGGAACGTCACGCGCGCACTCCGCGACTATCTGGTGACGCATTTCAAAGGCCCGCGCTGCAGCGACAGCCTGTCCGATGGACCTGCCGCGGATCTGTTCAACGCATCGCTGAAGCGCCGCAACCTCGCGCCCGAAGTGATGGCGCCGCTCGCGCCCGCCGACACGCGCCCGTCGCGCCTGCTGGGCATCGCCCGCGTGGACCGCTACTGGCAGACGCTCGAGGCGCGGCGCCTCTACGAGGCCGGCGTGCGCCTGCGTGGCACGGACCGAAATCCCGTTGCAGATCGCATCCGGATGACCGAAGGGTGGCAGAACCAGGCCGAGCGCCTGCTGGTCGATCTCGAGCGCTGGACCGGCTCGCGCGAGGCGCTCGAGCGCGACTACCTCTATCAGAAGCGGTGCTTTACACGCTGCTCATCGATTTGGTGCCGGCGACTCCGCTGCGCACGCGAGCGCTCCGCAGCTTCGTGGATTTTCTCCGGACCTCCGATCGCGACCGCGCCAACCGCACGCTCTGGTTCGCGTTCGCCAACCGCCTCATCGAGCTGACGCGGTCCGCGGATCGAAACGTCATGCTGGAGTTGCTGGAAGAATCGCGACATCCAGTGCTGGCGCTCTACGGGCGAGACGAGCGAGCGCTCGGCACAGTCGCCGTCCTTCTGACCTAACGTTCTAAGTTCTAACTTCTGAGTTCCTGCGAAGCAGGACCACCCCGGACCAGGGACGATCGCCCTGCGGGCCGGTCGACTCCGGCATCATCGCGAGCATGCGCATCATGAACGGCAGGCGCTTCAGCTTGTGCGCGGTGTGCAGGATCGACTTCACCTCCGCCGGCGCCCAGCCGCATCGCTCGAAGAACGCGGGACCTTCCGGCGGCGCGAACACATAGGGGAACCCGGCAGCCGCCACGAGCGAGCCTGCTCGCTCGTGCATCATCTTGAGCAAACCCGGCGACACGACGTCGACAATCCATGTCGCGAAGCCGGCTGGACGCGCGAGGTCGCGGCCGAGCGCGCACACTTCGTCGGCCATCAGATAAATCAGCAGTCCCTCGGCGAACACCAGCGCCCGCGTCGACGTGCGGCCGAGGCGATCGAACAGCCCGCGCCGCGCGTCGGCGTTCGACAAATCGAGCGGCACACGCTCGAGCACACACCTCGGCGTCGCAGACGCCAGCACATCGGTTTTGTAGTCCAGGATCTCCGGCAGATCGACTTCAACCCAGCGCAACGACGGCGGCAGCGCCATCCGGTACGGGCGCGCGTCGAGTCCCGCGGCCAGATTCACGACCAGATCGACGCCAACCGGCCAGCGCCTGGTCAATCAGCCGGTCGAACGCGTAGGTGCGCGCAGTGAACGCCCACGCGGTCTCGTCGCCAAACGGGATCGCCTGCGCAATCTGTTCGCCGCGATCGCCCGCCAGGGCGCGGGCGAACGGATCCTGGAACACCGAGTCGGGCCGTTCGGTTTCGCGCGCGCGGTATACGGCCACCCAGCGCGCCGTATCGGAGACGTCGCGGATCAGGGGCTCGTCAGTCATCCCAGCGCGGCACTGGTAGATCCTACTTGTCACACCGCGCGAGCGCGGAGCTGTGAGTAAGACCCCCGTTCAAACCGTGCGTGCGGATTTCCCGCACACGGCTTACCAGGTGGTCTTCAGGTCGTGGCATGCGCCACCCCCGGATACTGAATCGTTCCGCGCAGGCGGATGAGTCCCAAGGCTTCGAAGAAGGGGCGGCGCCAAGCCTCGGCACGACCGGCGCGGAGACGCGAGCCCGCGCCCGCTTCAGCAGCAGGCCGCGCAGACGCTCCTCGACGTAGCGTGTCGATCTGGATGAATTTGTCCGCCGCATTGCCCGTGCGAAAGTACTGCGCCCAGCCACGGAGCACCGGATTGACGATCCGCAATGACGCGGCGGAGATCCTCGTGACACCGCGCGCGGGCGTCAGCTCCTCGCACACGCGCGCGCACCCGCGCCATCGCGCGTTGAGACGGCCAGCGCTGCAGGTAAGTAGACGCGTCGCCGCGTCCGCTCCCAGATCGGGCCGCTCATGCGCTTGTGCAGGTGACATCCGAGAAAGTCGAAGCCCTCACGTCCGCGCGAGAGGTCGACCGTCTCGTCTTCTCCGGATGCAGCTCGAGCCCGAGCCGCGTGAGCACCGCGCTGACGCGGCTGCCGGGCTTCCTCGACCGCCTCCTTCGTGTCACACATCACCACGAAGTCGTCGGCGTAGCGGACCAGCGTGCCGAGATGCGCACACCGGTCCTCCCACACCCGATCGAGGACGTGCAGGTAGATGTTGGAGAGCAGCGGCGAGATCACGCCGCCTTGCGGCGTGCCGGTGATCGTCGCGCGCCACTCGCCCTCCTCCATCACGCCCGCCGCGAGCCACTGCCGCAGCAGCTTCAGCACCCGCCGATCCGAGACCCGCAGCGCCACCAGCTTCAGCAGCTTCGCGTGATCGATGCTGCCAAAGTAGTCGCGGATGTCCGCATCCAGCACGTGGTTGCCGCCGCGCGCGCCGTGCACGCGCAGCGTTTCCAGTGCCTGCGTCGCACTGCGCTTCGGCCGGAAGCCATACGACGAGGCCCGGAAATCCGCCTCGAAGATCGGCTCCAGCACGATCGTGGCCGCCATCTGCGCGACCCGATCTCGCACCGTCGGAATGCCGAGCGGCCGCTGCCGGCCATCGGCCTTGGGGATGTATCGCCGCAGGACCGGCTGCGGACGATACGTGCCTGCGCGCAGCGCCGTCGTGGAGCTCGTCGAGCATCCGCTCCACCCCGTACTGCTCGACGCGATCGAGCGTCTCGCGATCGACGCCCGCCGCGCCGCGGTTCGCTTCACCCGCCGCCATGCCTCCCACAGGACGTCACGCCTGTAGATCCGATCCAACAGGGCATGGAAGCGGCGCTCCGGGGATCGCTTGGCCGCGACCCACAGTCGACGTTGCAATTGGCGCACTTTGTCGATCAGCGGACGGTCGATCGGGGTGATTGGGACCGGTCCTGCCGGCCATGCCCTCGCGCGTCCTTGCGCCCTCGACGTGACCACCGCAGGGGCCCTTCGCTCCCCTCGCGTTGTTCGTCGCGACGGCTCGACGCTACTACGATCCCCTCGGACGCCCGCTGCGCACGACTCGACTTTCACCGTCGGCTTATACGAGCCGCTGTGCCGCTGACGACGGGCGGCGCAGACGGGCCTCTCGTGTTCCGTTCCTCTCCCTGTCACGCGTGCTGCGCCCCGTACCCCGCCGAGACTCCGCCGCGTGATCCCCGGACTGAGGCGCGGCAGACGTGGCCTTCGCCGCGACATGATCGGCTCGGCTCTCGGGTTGTAAATCTGTCGAGGCTGCAGGCTTCACTTCATGTTGCGGCCCGCGTGCTTGCTCCCTCCGTAGAGGCTTTTGACACCCCGCTCGGGCCACCGGGATCTCTCCCGCATGCCTGGGGTCTGCTACTCGGCGCTCCGGCGCTTACCGAGGCGGGACTTGCACCCGCTGGAGACGAACGACCCGATGCACAGCGCTCGCGCGCTCTCATCATCACGACGCACCACGCGCAAATTGTAGTCCACAGTCAACAGTTGACAGTCGACAGCAGTCGACAGTCCGTCGACTGTGAACTACTGTCGACTGTCGACTGTCGACTGTCGACTGACCTTTTCGACTGTCGACTGTCGACTGATCTTCTCCCACGTATCGCGCAGCGACACGGTGCGGTTGAAGACGAGCGCGCCGGGACGCGAATCGGGATCGACGCAGAAATACCCGAGCCGCTCGAACTGGACGCGCGTGCCCGGCTGTCGCCGACGCGAGGCTCGGTTCCAGCCGGCAGCCGCGAACCACCTCGAGCGACGAGGGATTCAGATTGTCGAGGAACGTCTTGCCTTCCGGCACGTTCTCCGCGTCCGCGACAGCGAAGAGGCGATCGTAGAGCCGCACTTCAGCCGGGATGCGCGTGTTCGGCCGACACCCAGTGCAGCGTCGCCTTGACGCGGCGGCCGTCGGGCGCGTCGCCGCCGCGCGTCGCCGGATCGTAGGTGCAGTGCACCTCGACCACCTCGCCGCGATCGTTCTTGACCACGTTCGTGCACACGATGAAGTAGGCGCACCGGAGCCGCACTTCTTTCCCGGGCGAGAGGCGGAAGAACTTCTTCGGCGGATCTTCACGGAAATCGTCGTGCTCGATATAGAGCACGCGCGAGAACGGCACGCGCCGCGTGCCCGCGGACGGGTCCTCGGGGTTGTTGATGACGTCGACCTCTTCGACCTCCCCTTCCGGATAGTTCGTCAGGACGACCTTGAGCGGACGCAGCACGCCCATCACGCGCGGCGCGCGCCGATTGAGATCCTCGCGAATGCTGTGCTCGAGCTGCGCGACGTCAATCACGTTCTCTTTTTTCGCAACCCCGATGCGTGCGCAGAAGTCGCGCAGCGATTCGGGCGTGTAGCCGCGCCGCCGCAACCCGGTAATCGTCGGCATGCGCGGATCGTCCCAGCCCGACACGTGCCCCTGCTGCACGAGCTGCAGCAGCTTCCGCTTGCTCATCACCGTGTAATTCAGGTTGAGCCGGGCGAACTCGTACTGCCGCGGCTTGTCGCCCGTCGATCAGGTGGTCGACGAGCCAGTCGTACAGCGGCCGGTGATCCTCGTACTCGAGCGTGCAGATCGAATGCGTGATGCCGCTCGATCGCATCCGACAGCGGGTGCGCGAAGTCGTACATCGGGTAGATGCACCACGTGTCGCCAGTGCGATGGTGCGGCGGCATGGCGAATCCGGTAGAGCGTCGGATCGCGCATGTTCAGGTTCGGCGAGGCCATGTCGATCTTGGCGCGGAGCACGTGCGCGCCATCGGGGAACTCGGCGCCGCGCATCCGGGTGAACAGATCGAGATTCTCGGCGACGCTGCGATCGCGGTACGGGCTGTTGCGGCCCGGCTCGGTCAGCGTGCCGCGATAGGCGCGGACCTCGTCGGCGCTCAGGCTGTCGACATAGGCCAGGCCTTTGCGGATCAGCTCGACGGCGAATTGATAGAGCTGTTCGAAATAGTCGGACGCGTAGAGCTCGGCGCTCCACGCGAAACCGAGCCATCGAACGTCTTCCCTGATCGCGTCGACGTACTCGATGTCTTCTTTCGTCGGATTGGTGTCGTCGAACCGCAGGTTGCAGATGCCGCCGTATTCCGCGGCGATGCCGAAGTTCAGGCAGATCGACTTCGCGTGTCCGATGTGGAGGTAGCCGTTCGGCTCCGGCGGAAAACGCGTCGCGACGCGTCCCTCGTGCGTCCCGGCGGCGAGATCGCGCTCGACTATCGCACGGATGAAGTCAACGGGCCCGCCTTCGCCAGGCTTCGGCGTGGCAAGCGGCGTCGTGGTGGCGTCGTGGTCGGCCATGTACTGCCACTATTCTACTCAGCTCGAAGCGCGATCATCGGGTCAACGCTCGTCGCACGGCGAGCCGGTACATAGCTGGCCACCATCGCCACGACGGCGAGGAAAGACGGCGGTCGCGACGAAGCTGAGTGGATCCGTGGCGCTGACGTTGTACAGCAGGCTGCCGACCACTCGTGTCACGCCGAAAGCGCCGACGACGCCGAAGAGAATGCCGAGGGCCGCGAGCTTCGCGCCATGGCTGACGATCAGCCCGAAGACGTTCTGCCGGCTCGCGCCGAGCGCCAGCCGCACGCCGATTTCCTGCGTCCGCTGAGACACGGCATACGAGAGCACGCCGTAGACGCCGACCGATGCCAGCGCGAGGGCGATCACTCCGAAGATGGAAAACATCCAGCCGAACAGCCGGAATTCCCAGAACGTGTTGAGGCGCGCCTCTTCTCCGGTCTGCACATTGAAGAGCGGCAGCGTCGGATCCGACTTCCGAATCTCCTGCCGCACGGCGCCGGTGATCGCCGCCGGCGACCCGCCCGCCACCCGGATCGTGAGACCGGTGTTGCGCGCCGGCTCGTAGGGATACGAGATGAACGCATACGGCGACGGCCGTCCATCGCGCACGCTGAACAGGCGGAAGTCGCCCACCACGCCGATGACGGTGATCCACTGATTCTGTTTGTCGTCGAGCAGCCGGAAACGCTGCCCGACGAAATCCGTGCGCTTCGGCCAGAGCCGTTTCGCAAACACACCGTTGACGATCGCGACACCGGATCGTCCTTGCCCTTCGGCATCGGTGAAGTCGCGCCCGGCAACCAGCGGAACGTTCAGCGTCTTCAACAAGTGCGGCGTGACCGCGTAGTAGCTCACTTGCGGCTCATGGCCCGCTTCGAACGCGACGCCTTCCGGCACGACGGCCCCGCCCGACCCGCCGCCGCTCAAGGGCACCATGTTCGACGCCATCGCCGACACGACACCAGGCAAGGCCTCGACGCGGCGGACGATGTCGTCGACGCGGCGGATCATGGCGTCGGGCGCTTCGTACTGATCGCCGGGCATGTAGAACCGCAGCGTCATCAGCGGCACGGTGTCGACCCCGGCGCGGGCCTGCTGCAGGTTCAGGAAACTGCGGACGAACAGCGAGGCGCCAACGAGGAGCACGAGCGACAGCGCGATCTCGACGACGACGAGGGCCGAGCGCATGCGATTGCGGCTGCCGCCGGCGCTGACGCCGCGATCCTTGAGCGAATTCTGCAGATTCGTCCGCGCTGCCTGCAGCGCCGGAGCGAGCCCGAATACGACGCCGGTGACGAGCGAAATCAGAACCGTGTACACGATGATGCGCGGGTTCATGCTCCAGTCGATGTAGTACGGCGCCTGGTTCTGCGCGGGCATCGATGCGGTGAGCCACTGGAGCCCGCCGTACGCGATCGCGACGCCCAGCGGTGCGCTCGCCAGCGCGATCAGCAGACTTTCGGTCAGCAACTGGCGCACGATTCGGCTGCGGCCGGCGCCCAGCGCCGCGCGGACCGAGATTTCCCGCTGCCTGACGGTCGCACGCGCGAGCAGCAGATTGGCCACGTTGGCGCACGCGATCAACAGCACCAGCGTCACCGCGCCCATCATCGTCATCACGACGAGCCGCACGTCGTTGGGGACCATTTCGTCGCGCAGGTTCCCGGCGTTGGCGCTCCAGCCTTGATCGTCGCGTTCTTCTGCCGCGAGCTGATCGCTCACGCTCTTGATGTCGCGCCTCGCATCGTCGAGCGAGAAGCCCGGCTTGAGACGCGCCATCACCTCGAGGTTTCGAGCGGCCCGCGGGCTCGCGTGCTCAATCGGCGCCTGCGCCACCCACATCTGCGCACGCTCGGGGAACTGGAATTTCGGCGGCATCACCGCGATCACCGTGTGGGGAATGCCGTTGACCGGAATCGTCCGGCCAATCACTGAAGGGTCGCTCGCGTAGCGCCGCTGCCAGACGCCGTGGCTCAGGATCAGCACGCGCGGGCCGCCCGGCGTGTCCTCCTCGGGCCTGATCTGGCGGCCGAGGATCGGCTGAATGCCGAGCATCGGGAACATGTTGGCTGAAATGGTCGAGCCGTTGAACCGCTCCGGCTCCTCAGAATCCGAGAGCGTCAGACTGCGCCCCGTCACGGACGCGATGTCGGCGAACACGCGTGTGCGCGCCTTCCAGTCCTGGACATCGCGATAGGACACGTTCCCGCGATCGATGCCGTTGGCCTGATGCGTCGCGTACAGCCCGACCAGGCGATCGGGGTCGTGAAACGGCAGCGGGCGGATGGCGACGGTATCGACGACGCTGAAAATCGTGCTGTTGACGCCGATGCCGAGCGCCAGGCACAGGATGGTCAGCGCCGCGAAGCCCGGGTTTTTGATCAGCGTCCGAGACGCGTAGCGCAGGTCCTGAAGGAGCGTGTCCATCAGGACCTTAGACGTTCGATCGTCGGCAAGTTCGATAGAATCTGCCGCGGGAGGTCGCCATGTTCGGATCGCGCCGCCTGACCACGACCGTTGTCGGCTTCGTTCTCGCAATCGGATTCCTATCCGCGGAGAGCGCCGCCCGGCAGCTCACGCTCGAAGATTACTACCGCATCGTCACCGTGCAGGCGCCAGCCATGTCGCCGGACGGCAAATGGGTGGCGTTCATCCGGACGACGATCGTTGAGGCCGAGAACCGGCGCCAGGGCGAGCTGTGGATCGTGCCTGCCGATGGCAGCGCCGCCCCTCGTCGCCTTTCGGATCCGGCGCTGAATGCGTCCGGGCCGCGCTGGAGTCCCGACGGCCAACTCCTCTCCTTCACCGGCCGCCGCCGTGGCGCGCCGCGCGGACGACGAGGGCGGATCGATCTGGTTCCTGCGCGCGGATCGGTGGATGAACCGGCGGTCCACATCCGCGGCGTCGAGGGCACGCCGATCTTCAGCCCGGACAACAAGTGGATTGCGTTCACCAAGAAGATCGCGAAGCCGAAGACGCCGACCTACGCGACCGACGGCGAGAAACTGATCAACGAGCGGTTCAAGGGCAAGGCGTACGAGTGGGTGCAGTATCGATTCGATCAGCGCGGCTACTTGCCGGATCCCCGCGATCCCGAAGCGACGCCTCCGGAAGAACTGTTCATCGTTGCGCGCGAGGGCGGCGACGCGAAGCAGTTGACGAAAACCGGCGTCAACGTCAGCGGCGTCGCGTGGAAACCCGACGGCTCGGCGCTGGCCTTCATCGCCAACGAATTTCAGCGCGACGAGTACACCTATCCGCGCGCGGATCTGTGGACTGTCGCGCTCGACGGCAAGACGACGCGGCTGACCAACGACGGCTACGATCACGATTCGCCGGCGTGGTCGCCGGACGGCCGCACGATCGCCATGCGGCGCGAGCAGGGCCTGAGCGCGGTCATCGCGGCGAAGCAGAATCATGGCGCGCCGAACGACATCTTCACCATCAGCGCGGCTGGCGGCGCGCTCGACGAACATCACGTCGGCATGGGATCTCCTGCCGGGCCCGCCGTCATGGAGTCCCGATGGACGATACGTGTACTTCGGCGGCGGGATCGGCGGCGGCGATCACCTGTTCCGGGTCGGCGCGGCGGGATCGCCGCGGACCGTCGAACAGATCACACCGGCGATCGCCAGTTGAACGGCTTCAGCCAGACCGCGCGCGGGGAGCTGATGGCGTACGTCGCCGGCGACAGCGCCCATCCCGCCGAGCTGTTCGCAGCGTCGATCGACGGGCGCGCCGAGAAGAAGCTCACGTCCTTCAACGATGCGTTCGTGAAGGACGTCGAAGCCGTGGCCGCGGATCGCCTGCTCTTCAAGAGCAAGGACGGCACCGAGATCGAGGGCTGGGTGCTCAAGCCGCGCGGCTACGACGCGTCGCGCGCGTGGCCGCTCGATTCTGACGATGCACGGCGGACCGCACAGCGCGTACGGCCAGAGTTTCTCGTTCGAGCATCAGCTGTTCGCGGCCAACGGCTATCTCGTCGTCTATACGAACCCGCGTGGATCGACGAACTACGGCGAGAAGTTCCTGTGGGCGACGTGGGGCGGCTGGGGCAATCTCGATTTCGAGGACGTGATGGCCGGCGTCGACTACGCGAAGACGAAGTACAACGTCGACGAGAAGCGGATGGGCGTCACCGGCTATTCGTACGGCGGGTTCCTGACCAATTGGGTGATCGGTCACACCAACCGGTTCGCGGCCGCGATTTCAGGCGCCGGCATCGCGAACTGGATCAGCGACTACGCGACGTCCGACATTCCGCGGACGAAGGAGAGCGAGTTCTTCGGCTCGCCCTGGGACCGCGGGCGCGATATCCTGCAGAAGCAGTCGCCGATCACCTACGCCGCGAACTTCAAGACGCCGACGCTGTTCGTCAACGGCGAGGCGGACGCGCGGGTGCCGATCGAAGAGGCCGAGCAGATGTACATGGCGCTGCGCAAGCAGCGCGTGCCGGCGCGGATGGTCCGCTACCCCGACACGTATCACGGCGGCTGGAGTCCGTGGAACACGGTGCACCGCTACCACGAGGAGATGAAGTGGTGGCAGCGGTACCTTGGCGTCGGCGAAACCCACGCCCAGCACCGCGCAGCGCTGATCGCAGGGCTGAAGCCCTGCGCCACTTCAAAACCCCGGGCTCGGTCTCAGAATGTGGCGCAGGGCTTCAGCCCTGCGTTTGCAGAACCGCTCAGAACACGAACTTCAGACCGAGCTGGGTCTCCAGCATCGGCTTTCTGGTGGTGTTGATCGTGCCGTAGAGCGGGCTCGTCAACGTCGTGTTCGGGTCGTTCCAGATCGGCTTGTTCAACAGGTTGAACACCTCAAGCCGGAACTGCAGCGTCTTGCTGCCCATCCGGAAGTTCCGGATGATCGACCAGTCCACGTTGGTGATGCCGGGGCCGAAAAACGTGTTGCGGCCGGCATCGCCGAACGTGCCCAGCGCATTCAGCGCAAACGCATCGGTGTTGAACCATCGCTGCGATCGTCCGCTGGTCGCCCGGCAACTCCGGATCCTGTCCCGTGGCGTTCGGACGATCCTGGCCGCCGCCGGTATTCGACCGGTCGGTTCCAACGTACGCCGTTCTCGGAAATCCGCTCGACTTCGAGAAGATCGTGCTGATCTGCCAGCCGCCGAGAATCGCGCCGCCGGTGCCGGTCTGCAGGAACGGCTTCCCCTCGCCGAACGGCAGCTCGTAGAGCACCGACGACACGAACCGATGCCGCACGTCGAAGATCGACAACCCCCACTCGCAGTCGAGGCAGAAGCTGTTCTGCGGGAAGAGCGTGTCGCCGTTGAGCGTGCGGATGCCGCTGCCGTTGTCCGTCGACTTGGAGAGCGTGTACCCGCCAGCACCGACAATCCCTGATGGAGCCGCCGGGTCAGCTTGACCGCCAGCGAGTTGTACTTGGCCTCCGCGACGTTGCCGATTTCCTGGACCTTCGTGAATTCCGGGTACGGCTTCCGGCTCTGCACCGATCCGGTGAGCCGGGAGTCGTTTCGTTCCAATCGAACATCCGCTCCAGACGATAGCTGCGCGAGCCGAGGTAGCCGACTTCGAGCGCCGTCGAGCTGTCGAGCTCGCGCTGGACGTTGAACAGATACTGAAACATGTACGGCGTCTTGCGATTGGGCATGTTGCCCAGCACGTAGACGTTCGTGAGGCACACCAACGGCGGCGCCACGCCGCAATCGTTCGCGCTGCCAACGCCGCCCCGGAACGGCACGTCGAGCGTCAGGTCCGGCGTCAGCAGCAGCGTGTTGTCGCGACGGCGGCCTGACAGGTTGCGCGCCATGTCGAACCGCGGGTTGCCGGTATCCTGCATGTAGAAGATGCCCGTGCCGGCGCGGAACGACCACTTCGTGTCGGGTTATAGGCCCAGCCGACCCGCGGCGCGAAGTTCTTCTTGTCGTCGAAGACCAGGCGATCGCCGAGGCGGCCGTCGCGAGCCACCTGAATGTTCGGAGCGAAGCGGAGCACGGTGTCCTCGTAGACGTCGCCGCTGCCGATGCGCACCAGCACCGGATGGCGCGACAGATTCTGAACGTTCGGCGTCGTGTCGTGGAACGGGATCGACGCGTTCATCAGCGTGCCGTTCTTGTCGAGCCAGGGCGGCGTGTATTCGTAGCGCAGGCCGAGATCGAGCGTCATGTTCGAGCGGAGCTTCCACGTGTCGGTGAAGTAGTACGCGTGGCTCAGGGAGCGGAACTTCGTCACCGCGAGCGCCACCGCCGATTCGGTCTGCTGCGGGTAGCCAAGCAGGAAGTCGGCGAAGGCGTAGCCGGTGGCGATGTTCTGGAACTGGAAATTGCCGCGCGCAAACTGGTTGCCCACCTGGTTGTACATGTCGTACCGAACGGTGCCGCCAAACTTGAACGAATGCCGCCCGCGAATCCAAGACAGGTTGTCGCTGAATTCGAGCGCGCGGTTGCGATTCGTATACGGCCCTTCGGTGCTGTCGCCAAAGCCGCTGAAGCCGGTGATGCTGATCGATGGAATCCCCCAGGCCTCGGCGAGGAAACAGCGAGATGCCTGGGATGGCCAGCTCTTTGATCACGTCACGCTCGAACGCCAGCTCGCGTCCGAACGTGTTGAAGAAGTAGTTGAAACCGAACCGGAATTCGTTGACCAGCGTCGACGACATCGTCCAGGTGTTGCCCAGCGCGACCTGATGAACCCGCGTGCTCAGCTTGGTGCCATTCAACTTCAACGCCGGCGAAACCTCGTTCTCTTTGGCGAAGCTATAGCGGCCCATCCAGGCCGATGCGGAGCTCTGGATCAGATCCATCCGCTGCGTGTACTGGTACTTGTCGATCTCGCGATCCTGCAGCGAGAGATAGTTGTTGAGATGCCCGTCGCCGCTGTTCGGCTCCGGATAGAACTCGAGCAGCTTCTTGGAGATGCCATGGATACGGGTCGCCGGAATGACGTTGCCCGGAAACGGCGCGCAGGTTCGCGCCGTGCCGGCGACAGTACACTGGGTCGGGTCGACGATCATCCCGGCTCCGTTGTCCGGTCTGTGGGTTGACGGCGCCCAAGGCTGGCCAGCAGCTCCGAGAAGTCGCCGTTCCGCATCGCCGTCGACGGCACGCTGAAGGGGTTCTGGAACTGTTTCCGATCCCGGTACCCTTCGAAATTCGACATGAAGAACAGACGGTTCTTGAACACCGGGCCGCCGGCCGTGTAGCCGTACTGGTCCCACTTGAACGGCGCCTTCTTTGCGGCGGCCTGCGCCGCGGTAAACGGTACGGTCTGGCGTCCAGCGCGTCGTCGCGGTGGAATTCGAACAGCGTGCCGTGCAGACTGTTCGAGCCCGATTTCGTGACCACGTTCACCTGGCTCGCCTCGCGCCCGAACTCGGCGGAGTAGACGCCGGTCTGCACTTTGAACTCTTCGAGCGCGTCGACCGACGGCAGGAAGATGTAGGTGTTGAAGTTGACGTCGGTGTTGTCGACGCCGTCCAGCGTGTAGTAGTTGAATTCGCGGCGCTGTCCGGAAATCGACAGCTGCTGGTTGGCGCGCGTGCCGCCCTGGCGGTCGCCCGCCTGACCCGGGCCCGCAAACTCGGCGCTGACGTTCGGGCTCAACGCGACGAGCTGGAGATAGTTTCTGCCGTTGAGCGGCAGCTCGACGATGCGCCGGTTCTCGATGACGGTGCCGACGGTCGCATTCGACGTTTCGACCAGCGGCGACACGCCGGTCACGGTCACCTTTTCGGAGACCGTGCCCAACTCCAGCGCGAAGTCGACGCGCGCGGTCTGCTGCACCTGCAGTTCGACGTCGCGGCGTCGCCGATCTGAAGCCGTCGAGCTCGCTCTTCACCGTGTAGGTGCCGGGCGGCAGCGCCGGAAAGTCGAACAGACCGACCTCGTTGCTCGAGGTCGTCCGCGTGGCGTTGGTCGCCTTGTTCACCACGGTCACCGTGGCGCCGGGCAGCACGGCGCCGCTGGAATCTTTCACTCGCCGGTGATCGTGCCCAGCGTTTGCGCGAAACCTGGCGCGCAGAGGACGACCCACGCCAATCCAACCAGCAGACTATGGCGCATAGGAAAGGCTCCTTCCGAGGACCGACGACGAACGTAAAAGGCCGCGCGGCGGAATGAAGACGAAGGCTATGCCCGCGACGCGGCCCCAAGTCAAGGAACGAACGGCGCCGAGCAGGTCCGGCTGAAGCCTGGCTAAAGCCGGACCCCACGTCGGCGGTCGTAGGTCTCGTCGCGGGGTCCGGCTTCAGCCGGACCCGCACTGAGACGGAACCTGCGGCGACGGCGGCGCGTCTACTACTATCTTGAACACCAACATAGGTTGGTGATAAAGATAGGCATGCGCAAAGCCGCTCCGCTCGCCTTCGGGCAGATCGCCATCCTGCACGCCATCGCCGACGGCAACCGCTTCGGCTTCGACATCATGGATGCGACGGGCCTCACGTCGGGCACCGTCTATCCCACGCTCGATCGCTTCGAATCGCTCGGCTACGTCACGTCGCATTGGGAAGACGCCAGGACCGCGCGCCGCGACAAGCGTCCGCCGCGCCGCTACTTCGATCTGACCGCCGCCGGCGCGACCGCGCTTGCCGCGGGACTGCAGCGCTACAAGAACCTGAAACCCATCTCGCTCGCGGCGTGGCGGATTGCATGACCCGAAATCCCTTCTTGCGCGTGCTGCTCGCGATCATCGACGCCGCCCGCTGGCTCGCGCCGCCGTCGCGCCGTCGCGAATTTCGGCGGCAATGGCGTGCCGACATCTCGCACGAATGGAACTGGCTCGAACGGCATCCGCGCGGCGTCGCCGGCCCCGCATCGCTGGCGGGCCGCACCGCGGGCGCGGTGCAGCATGCTTTCTGGCTCCGGCGGATCGAACGGATCACGCAGGACCTCCGATACGGCTGGCGCCAGATGCTGCGGCGTCCCGGCGTCACCGTCGTCGCCATCCTGACGCTCGGCCTCGGCATCGGCGCCAACGTGACGATGTACAGCTGGCTCGACGCACGGCTGCGCGGCCTGTTGACCGGCGTCGATCGACCCGCTCTCATCGTCGCGCTGAACGGCACGTCGCGCACCCGCGACGACCTCAGCACGTCGTATCCCGACTTCTGGATTACCGGCAGCGACGGCCCGACAGCGTCGAAGATCTGATCGCCTTCACTCTCGTGCCGATGAACATGCGGACCAGCGCGGCGACCCGCTGCGCGTCTTCGGCGAGATCGTCAGCGGCAACTATTTCGACGTGCTCGGCGTCCGGGCGGCGCTCGGCCGCACGTTTCTGCCCGACGAAGACGGTCACGGACCGCGACCCGGTCGTGGTGTTGAGCCACAACTTCTGGCAGCGGCGCTTCGGCGGCAAGCCGTGCGATCGTCGGCGAAACCGTGACGCTCAACGGCCGCGCGTTCACGGTCGTCGGCGTCGCGCCGAAGGGTTTCGCGGCACGCGAGCCGTACCTGAATATCGATCTCTGGGTGCCGATGATGATGCAGCCGGCGTACATCGGCAGCGATCGGCTGAGCGCGCGCGGCAATCACTGGCTCGAGGTGTTCGTCCGGCTGAAGCCCGGCGTCAGCCTGGCGCGCGCCCAGGCCGACTCGATCTCGTCGCGCGGGGTCTCGCCGAGGCCTATCCGGAAGCAGTCGGTCGACGGCGTGAAGCTGTACGAGCTGTGGCGGGCGCCGAACATGGGCGGCGTCGCGGTCACCGCGGTCATGGGCGTGCAGCTCGCCGTCGCCGGGGTCGTGCTGCTCATCGCCTGCGCGAACGTCGCCAACCTGCTGCTCGCGAATGCCGCGACGCGTCAGCGCGAAACCGCGGTCCGTCTGACGCTCGGCGCCAGCCGCGGCCGGCTCGTTCAGCAGCTGCTCACGGAGAGCACGCTGCTGGCCGTCGCCGGCGGGCTCGCCGGCGTGCTGGTCGCGTACTGGACCAAGGATCTCGTGCGGCTGTTCGTTCCGCCGGCGCCGCTGCCGATCGAGGTGAATTCGACGCTCAACGGTGCGCGTGCTGCTGTTCGCCGCCGGCGTCACGCATCGCCACGGCGCTGATCTTCGGCCTGGTGCCGGCGCTGCAGGGATCGGCGTCATCGGTCGTGACGGCGCTGAAGGAGTCGGCCGGCGCGGTCACGGCACGCGGCGGCGCGCGCGTCTGCGCAAGGGGCTGGTGGTCGCGCAGGTCGCGCTGTCGCTCGTGCTGCTGGTTTCTGCGGGACTGTTCGTGCGAACGCTCGTCAACGCGCAGTCGGTCGATCCGGGATTCACCCCCGCAGCGGCGTGCTCGCGGCCATCGATCTGCTGCCCGCCGGCTACGACGAGTCGCGCGGCCGCGCGTTTCTCGACAGCTGCTGGCTCGCGTGCGCGAGATTCCCGGCGTCGACGCCGCGAGCTTCGTCGACGCGCATGCCGCTCGGGTTCGGCGGCAGGAGCAGTTCGTCGTCTCGGTTGACGGCTACACGCCGGCGCCGAACGAAGAGATGATCGTCTACTACAACCGCGTCGGCTGCGAACACCTGCGGACGCTGGGCATTCGGCTCGTCGAGGGCCGCGAGTTCACCGAACGCGACACGCCGGACACGACCGACGTCGCCGTCATCAACGAAACGATGGCGCGGCGCTATTTCGGGGGCCGCGATCCCGATCGGCGGCCGCATCCGCGTCGGACGCGCACGGTCGAAGTCGTCGGCGTCGCGCGGCGACGGCAAGTACACGCAGCATCACCGAAGCGCCGCGCGCCGTTCATGTACGTGCCGGCGCCAGCAGTGGTATCGGCCGGACATCGTCCTGGTGACGATCAAGACGCGCGGCGAGCCGGCGGCATCGTGCCGCGCTGCAGGCGGCGGTGCGCACGTCTCGACGCCAACATTCCGCTGTTCGACGTGCGCACGATTGCGGAGCATCTCGAGATCGGCGTGTTCGTCCAGCGGATGATCGCCAGCATGCTCGGCGCCTTCGGCATCCTGGCGCTGCTGCTGGCAACGGTCGGGCTCTACGGTGTGATCGCCGCGATCGCCGCGCAGCGGACGCCGGAGATCGGCATGCGCATGGCGCTCGGGCGCGAGCGCGGCGACATCGTGGCGCTGATCCTCCGGCAGGCGTTCGGCATGATCGGCGCCGGCATCGCGATCGGCCTGGCGGTGGCGTTTGGCGTGACCCGCTTGTTCAAGAGTCTTCTCGTCGGCGTCAGCACGACCGATCGCCGTGAGCTTCGCGGCACGACAGCGCTGCTGCTCGTCGTCGGCCTCGTCGGCGACCTATCTTCCCGCCCGGCGGGCGGCGTCGATCAGCCCGCTGATGGCGCTGCGCAACGAATGAAGGCGCACATATGCACACGCTCGTGGTGAGCTTGTCGAACCACGAGCCGGGATCGGCTCGTCCTTCGACAGGCTCAGGACGAGCGGCTTCAACGATGTGACGTCAGGCCTCGCGATCGCGGCTCGCTGGCTGCTGCGTCATCGATGTCGGCCGATGGCTGGCCCCGCCGTCACGGCGGCGCGACTGGCGTCGTCAATGGCGGGCCGACATCTGGCACGCGTGGCAAGGGCACGACCGCCACCAACCGGGGTTCGGCCAGCGGGTGACGCTCCTCGCGCGAGCCGCCGGCGCGCTGCGACATGCCTGGCGGCTGCGCTTACACGTGAGGCAGGTTGAAATGATCAGCCAGGACCTGCGCTACGGCTGGCGCTCATTGACGCGCAGCCCCGGCTTCACGCTCGTCGCCGTCGCCACGCTCGCCGTCGGCATCGGCGCCAATACGACGATCTTCAGCCTGATGAACGCCGTGCTGCTCCGGCCGCTCGCCGCCCACGATCCCGAGCGTGTCGTGCGCATCGTCGCCTCGACCGGGACGGGCGCGGCGGGAGCGTCGGCGCGGCGGTTCTCGCTTCCGCGACTTCGCCGACTACCGCGAGAGGTCCACGACGATCGAGGACCTCTCGGGTGTCAACCTGGCGACGTTTCTGCTCGAAGCGGACAACCGCACCGATCAACTGCTTGGCGAGATCGCCTCCGGCCGCTACTTCTCGCTCCTCGGTGCGCGCGCCGTCCGCGGCCGGCTGCTGGTCGACAGCGACGACGCGCCTGCGGCGCCGCCGGCTGCGGTGATCAGCGACGCATTGTGGCGGCGGCGATTTGGCGGCCAGCCTGTACTCGGTCGCACAGTCCTTCTGAATCGAGCCAGCTACACGATCGTCGGCGTCGCCGACGGCCTCGTTCGTCGGCAGCTTCATCGGTGCGCCAATCGACATCTGGATTCCCATCCGCAATTCCGGGCAGATGCTCGGCGATCGCTGGGAGACCGATCGAACCTCGCGCACGCTGTCGTTGATCGGCCGTCTGCGCGACGGCGTCACCCGCGAACAGGCGCAGCAGGACCTGCAGGCAACGGCGACCGCCATCGCGCGCGAATTCACGCCGCAGCTGCAGCCGACGATCGAGGTCCAGCCCGGCACACTGGTCGCGGGCGGTCAGCGTCGCCTCGCGACGATGTTCCTGTCGCTGCTGCTCGGCCTGGTCGCGCTCGTGCTCGTCATCGCGGCGGCGAACGTGGGCAACATGCTGCTCGCCCGCGTCATCGGCCGCCGGCGCGAGCTGGCGATCCGCGTGGCGCTCGGCGCGAGCGGCGGACAGCTGGCGCGGCTGCTGCTCGTCGAGAGCAGCGCGATCGCCGTCGCCGGCGGAACGGGCGCGCTCCTGCTGTCGCTCTGGACCAGCCGGCTCTTCGCGAACATCAGCCCGCTTCCGACGCTGACCCTGCGGCTCGACCTCCGCCCTGACGCACGCGTTGTGCTGTTCACGGCCGTGGCCGCGATCGCGGCCGCCGCGATCCTCGGCGGCATTGCCACTGCTGCAGACGGGATGGCGCGTCGTGGTGCCGGCGCTGAAGGAAGACGCCACCGGCACGCACGCCGGCAGCCGGCCGCGCCGCGTGCGAGCCGGCCTCGCCGCGCTGCAGGTCACCGTGTCGCTGATCCTGCTCATCGGCGCGGCGCTGTTCCTGCGCAGCGTGCGCGAAGCCGCGCAGATCGATCTCGGCTTCGACCCACGCGGCGTCGTCGCGATGGACATCGACGCGTCGCGCGGACGCAACAACGCCGAGAGCCTGCAGATGTTTCGAGACGTGCTGCAGCGCCTGGCGGAACAACGGCCCGCGGACATCTGCGGCCGCGTCGACGCGCGCGCCGCTCGACAGCTCGACGCCGATCGTCCGCGTCAGCGCCACGGACGTGGTGACGGACGCCGACACCCGCTCGCCGTCGGCCAGCTTCCTCGTCGTCACGCCGCGATTCTTCGAGGTCGTGAAGACGTCCATCGTCAGCGGCCGTGGATTCACCGAGCGCGACGATGAACGCAGCCCGATGGCCGCGGTGGTGAACGAGGCGCTCGCGGCGCGCCTCTGGCCGGGCGAAACGGCGATTGGACGCCGCCTGTGGCTCGAAGCGGGCGCGTCGCCAGACCCATGCATCGTGGTCGGCATCGCGAAGGACAGCAAATACCTGACGCTCGGCGAGGAGCGGCGGGGGCATGTCTATCTGCCGTTCGCGCAGCATCCGCGGCGCGGCATGGCGCTGCTCGTTCGATCCGCCGACGCGCCCGATCGCGTCGCCGCCGGCATGCAGGCGGCTCTGCAAACCGTCGATCCGGATCTGCAAGGGTTCTTCACCAGAACACTGGAGGAACACGTCGCCGTCTCGCTGCTGCCCGTACGTCTTGCGGCGGGACTCACGACGGTGGTCGCAGCCCTCGCGCTCGGTCTCGCGATCGTCGGCCTCTACTCGCTCATCTCTTTCCTGGTCGCCGAGCGGACGCACGAAATCGGTTTGCGCATGGCGCTCGGCGCACGCGGCCGCGATGTGCTGCGGCTGGTCGTTGGATACGGCCTCAAGCTTGCCGGCCTGGGACTTCTGATCGGCATCCCGGCGGCGCTCACGGTGTCCCGCTTCCTTGGCTCGTTGCTCTACGGCGTGAGCCCGACCGATCCGCTGATTTTCTCGCTGGCCGCCGCCGCGGTCCTGTCCGTGTCGGTGCTGGCGTGCTGCGTCCCCGCGCTTCGCGCGATGCGCGTCGATCCGCTGACCGCACTCAAACAACCCTGAAAACCGCGGGCCTGAAAGGCCCGCGCTACACCAGACCTGCATCGTGGCGGTCGTAGCGCGGCCCTTTCAGGGCCGCGTTGACGGCTATACTCTCGCCTGAAATGAGACGCCTTTGCCGGCTGGCGTTCGTCGTGGGCCTGTTGCTGTGGGCGGTGACGCCCGCTGTGCTGCTGGCCCAGCGACGAGCTGCGGTGGGACGCGCTCGACGTCGACGCCCAGCTCGACGCCGACGGCGTGCTCGAAGTCGCGGAACGCCACACGATGGTGTTCAGCGGCGACTGGAACGGCGGCGAACGAGTGTTCAACGTGCGGCCGAGGCAAAAGCTCGAATTCGTCGGCATGGAACGCATCGACGCGACTGGCGGAAGCCGCCCGCTCCAGGAGTCTCTGATCCCTGACGAGGTCGATGAGTACCCGTGGACCGATCAGCGAACGCTGCGTTGGCGCAGCCGCCTGCCGTCCGACCCGCCGTTTGCGAACACGCGGCTCACCTACGTGCTGCACTACAAACTGTCCGGGATCCTGCTGAAGGACGCGGAGCAGTACACGATCGATCACGATTTCGCGTTTCCCGATCGCGCCGGGCCGATCGCGCGCTTCTCGCTGAATCTCGCGCTCGATCCCGTCTGGCAGCCACTCAGTCAAATCCGGGAGCAGTACACCGCCGGCCCGATCCCGCCGGGGCGTAGCTTCGTGCTGACGATCCCCCTGCGCTATTCGGGAACCGGATTGCCGGCCTTCCTCGACACGCGCCGCCCGCCTGAAATCGTGCGGGCGGTCGCGGCGATCCTCGGCGTGTTCGCGCTCGGCGTGGGGGTGTTCTTCGTGCGCGAGAGTGCGCTCGGCCGCTTCGCATCCCTGTCCACGTCCGGCATCGACACGACCTGGATCGAGCAGCACATCGTGGCGCATCCGGCCGAAGTCGTCGGCGCCGCCTGGGATGGCAGCATCGGCGCGCCCGAGGTCGTGGCGCTGATCGCCCGGATGACCGGCGAAGGAAAGCTTGAAAGCAAGGCGCGCGATTCGGGCTCGATGACTCTTCGGCTTCTGGTCGACCGCGAAAAGCTCGAGCGGGTACGAACGGGCGCTCGTCGACGGATTGTTTTTCGACGGCCGCACGGAGACGAGCACGGCGGCCGTCCAACAACATTACAAAGGCAAGGGCTTCGATCCCGGACAAGCGATTTCGCCCGACCTGGACAAGCGTGTGAAGGAGATCCTGCCGCCCGGGGAGAAGCGCGTCTCGTGGATACCGTCTACAGCGCTGTTTCTTGCGGGAGCCGGCCTGCTCGGGTGGACCGCATACGCGGCCACGGATGAGGGCTTGCGCGCGGGTCCGTTCGTGATGGTGTTCGTGCTCATTTTCGGCGGCATCCTGCTGCAGATTCCAGGCTGGCTGTTCCGCGCGCGAATGGACCGCGGCGTGGCCGCCGCCGCAGTATCGATGATTCCCGCTCTGCTCGTGAGTGCGGCCGCCGCCGCGTTCCTGTGGATGATCGTCGGCATCCGGCCGGCTCGAGCTCCCGTGGACGTTGGTCGCGCGGGATTGCCGCGTGGGTGATGTGCATCTCGAACGCGTCGATCAATGCCTTGAAGTCGCGGCAGAGTCGCGACGCGATTGCCTTCCGCAAGCGGCTCACCGCGGGACGACGGTATTTCGAGACGGAACTGGAGAAACCGGACCCCGCGCTGCGCGACAGCTGGTATCCGTGGCTGCTTGCGTTCGGATTGGGAAAAGAGGTCGACACGTGGTCGACGCGCCCGTCGACACGATCGTCGACGTGGAGCAGAAGCACGAGTGCTTCGTCGAGCACGAGCTCGTCCTCGAGCTCCTCCAGCGGTTCGGGTTGGACCGGAGGCGGTGGACTATCCGGTGGCGCGGGAGCGAGCGCGACATGGACAGCGGCTGCCGCCGGCATGGCGGCGGGTGTCGCGGCGCCGAGCTCCAGCAGTTCCGGCGGCGGCGGTTCGAGCAGCAGCAGTTCGTCGGGCGGCGGCGGTGGCGGCGGATGGTAGGCGCACCGGCGCCTTGCTCACCACTTGCCGCTCGCGCCGCCTCCTCCAGATCGAACCGCCGCCGAAGCTCGAGCCGCCGATGAACCGCCCGACGACGATCCCCGCGACGAGCCCGAGCGGCCTTTGCTTCCTGGAAACGCATCCAACGTTCCCCAGATCCATACGCCGCGTCCGTGGCCGCGCCCGCGAGCAGCGTTATGCCAGGCGCTCCGACGCCGCGCCAACACAAAGCCGACAACAACCATGGCCGCCGCGACCGGCACCAGGAAGAAGAGACCGCTGGGAAAGAACTTCTGCCCGAGCCAAAGCACTGGTCCGGTCATCGCGACACCTTTGGCGATCGGCCCGACCGCCTTCGCGCGAAACGCCACGCCCGCTTCAAACATCGCGAAGCCAACCCACACGCCTCCGATCAGGACGAGCAGCCATTCGGGCTGAAAGCCGCTTTCCGCACTCTGGTCCGTCTGAACCGCCGGCTCGTTCTTGCGGATGATCGTCGCAATGCGTTCGACGCCGCGCACGATCCCGCCCTGGTAATCCCCTCGTCCAAACTGCGGCAAGACATCCTCGCGCATGATGCTTCCGGCGAGCCCGTCAGGGAGAATTCCCTCGAGACCGTACCCGACCTCGATCCGCATGTTGTGTTCGGTGGGCGCCACGAGCATGAGCACACCGTTGTTGTGCCCCTTCTGTCCGATTCCCCATTCCTTGAACAGCTTGTTCGCGTACTCTTCGACGCTCATGCCGTCGAGCGTCGTCACGGTGGCGACCGCGATCTCCGCGGTCGTTTCCTTCTCGACGGCGTCGATGAGCGTCGTCAGCGACGCTTTGGTCGATGCGTCCAGCAGCCCGGCAAAGTCATTGACCGGGCCGGTGGGCTTGGGAAAATCGGCGGCCGCGACGGCGGCGCCGAGCGTCGTCGTCAGGATCAGAGCGAGGAGCGTCTTCCTAGACAACGGCCACCTGTTCGCCGCGCTGTCGGGCGAGCGCGATCGTGACGACGGCGCCGACGAGCAGCTTCAACATTTCGAGCGACGTGTACGCGGCGTGGAACACCCAGAAGCGCGACATCCCCGGCGGCGCCGGATCGCGCGGCACGAAGTCCAGACTGCGGCCGAGCGTGACGATCGACGGCGTGAGATACACGAGCATCAGCAGCACGACGCCGAGCATCATCAGAACGCCCCATCGAACCTGCTTCGACGATCCGGCAATCAGCCAGAGCACGGCGCCACCCATCACGATCTGGGCGACATTCCACAGCCTGGAAGTACAGGCGATTGAGCTCGGACGACAGGTAGCGCAGAAAGTCGCGGCTCTCGGTCGCGCCCAGGCGATCCACGACCGCCGCAAACTCCGGATTCGCGCGAGCCGCGAGCAGCCGATCGATGGTGTAGAAGTTCTGCGTGGCGACCACCGACACGCAGATCGTGCCGGCCATCCATGCGCCCAGCAGCACGAGAGCCCATTGACGCCTGGCCGGCGTCATGCCGCGAGCCTCCTGGCGACCGCGGTGAACACGTCGACAAAGCGCGCGATGGCGCTGACGTCCACGGCGTCCGGTCCTCGATCCGCGGGATTGTGGAACAGCGCGTTGCGACCAATCACCGACACATAGCGGCCGCCGCCGCGATGCACCGCTTCCGCTTCCCCGCCGGGCACCGTGCCGCGAGGCACGCGCCGATCGATGCGCAAGCCCGCCGCCTGCATCGCTTCCGCCTGTATCGCCTCGAACCCATCGTCTGACGCCTGGACCGTGTTGCCGGGATCCTGGGCCGCGCCGATGTTGGCGCCGAAATGCATCCAGCCGACGCTGCGCGACACGATGCCGGGCCGGCGATTGATGAACACGTTGATGCCAAGGTGACCGAGCTCATGGCCGCTCGACGCGACGAACATGATGTCGCGCGCGGGACGCGGCGTGCGCAGCTCGCGCATCAACTCGAGCCAGCACGCGATGCCGCCGCCGCGCTCGCTGGCGCACGTCCACCAGCCGCTGCGCGGCGTCATGACGATCAGCGGCGGAAGCGACCGGTCGGTGCCAGCGATTTCGGTGACGACGTTCAACGCCTGCGACGCGGTCCGCTTGACCTGCGCGTGCACGAGGACCTCCGTCCCCTGCTTCGCGCACTCGTCGAGAAACGTGGACTCCTCGCTGGACACCTGCACGACCGGCGGGCCGAACGGCTGCTCGAACGCGTCCGCGTTGCTCGGGCACAGCCCGGGCCGGCCGCCGCGCGTGACGCACACGATGGCGCGATGCCGGTTGGCGCGGCGTGCGGCGGCCAGCGGACCGGCGCCCGCAGTGTTCGGCGCAATCTGCGTCAGCCCGATGGCGGCGTCGCTGTCGAGGGCACCCAGGCGGCCGCCGATACCCGCCGCGTCGGTGAACGAGCCGTCGAACAACGGCACGCCGTCGATGCGACGGCCGCGTGCGACGACCGCGGTGTCGACGAGATCCACGCGGTCGATGGAGAAGGATTCGCGGGCCGGCGTCAGACCGGCCTGCTCCACTTCGCGACACAGCCAGTCGGCCGACAGACGATCGACATCGGTCGCGGTCCGATGGAATCCCTGACGCTCGTAGGTCTCGATGATCTTGCGAATTCGCTCCTCTCGTTCCCCAGCCGCAGAAGCCGGCGCCATCCACGTGGCCGCGTGCATTGTGGTGAGGGCCATCCATTCGCGCCGCGTTATCGTCACCATCAGTACGCCACCAGAAGACGAGCCGCGTGTTCGATCTGCGCTTCGCTCGGCAGATAGAAGTCTTCGAGCGGCGGCGAATACGGTACCGGCGTATCGAGCGCGCCGACGATGCGGACGGGGGCGTCGAGAAATTCGAAGGCTTCTTCCGACACGATGGCGGCGAGGCTTTCGCCGATGCCGCCGGTGCGCGAATCCTCGTGAATGATCAGGACGCGATGGCAGTGTCGCGCGAGGGCGAGGAGCGCCTCGCGATCGAGCGGGACCAGGCTTCGCAGATCGAGCACGCTCGCCTCGATGCCGTCCGCTGCGAGCTTCTCGGCCACGCGCATGCCGACGTGCACGAACGCGCCGTACGACACAATCGCCAGATCGTCGCCCGCTCGCCGGAGCGCGGCTTTGCCGATCGGGATTGGCGCAGGCGCCTCGTCGGCGAGCGCCTGCTTGACGCGCGGATCGCGATAGAGCGCGATGTGCTCGTAGTAGAGCACCGGATCGAGGTCAGCGACCGCCGACGCCATCAGCGCGCGCGCGTCGTGCGGCGTCGAGGGGACGACGATCTTCAACCCGGCCGTGCGGTAGAACCACGGCTCGGTGTTCTGAGAGTGAAACGGACCGGCGTGACGCAACCCGCCGAACGGCATGCGCACGACCATCGGCACGTCGCCGCCCCACCGATACCGGATCTTGGCCGCGTTGTTCACGAGCTGATTGAAGCCGGTCGCGACGAAGTCGTTGAACTGGATCTCGCCGATCGGACGCTGCCCGGCAAGCGCCGCTCCCACGCAGACGCCGAGAATCGCCCCCTCTGCGAGCGGCGAGTTGATGATGCGATCGCCGAACTCTTTCAACAGCGGCCGCAGCAGCAGAAACGCGTTGCCGTACGAGCCGCCGACGTCCTGCCCGTACACGAACACGCGCGGGTCGGCGCGCAGCGCGTCGCCCACGCCGAGCATGACGGCGTCGAGAAACGTGCGGCCCTTCGGATCGAACGGCGGCGCGGATTCGACGATGGTCCGCGTACAGTAGTCGTCCGCCTTCAGGCGGACCTTGGATCCAGCACCTCGATATGTTTCCGCGGCTTCTCGTTCGCGAACACGCCAATGCCCGCCTGCTCCGGCTTTGGCCACGGCGCATCGATGACCGCTCGCGCCTGTTCCTCGACGATGGCCTCGGCTTCGCGCTTGAAGCGGTCGAGATCGCCGGCGCCGATGATGCCGTCCTTCTCGAGCCGCGCCGCGTACTGCGCGATTGGATCGCGCGCGGCCCAGTACTCGTACTGACGCGCGATCCGCGTAGCCCTGCTCGGTGAGCGTCGCGTACTCCCACGACGGCTGCGGATCGCGACCCAGGTAGAGCATGTCGTCGTGGTGCGCGTGCCCGCACATGCGCATCGACACCGTTTCGATGAGCGTCGGCCCCTGCCCCGCGCGCGCGCGTTCGGCGGCCCATGTGAAGGCCGCGGCGATGGCGTCGGGATCGGTGCCGTCAACGGTGACGCCAGGAACGCCATAGCCGATCGCCTTGTCCGCGAACACGCGGACGGCCGACTGATCGGCGAGCGGAGTCGACAGCGCGGTCTGGTTGTTCTGGAGACAGAAAATCGCCGGCAGCCTGCGCGCGGCGCACAGGTTGATCGCTTCGTGCCACTCGCCGAGCGACGAACCGCCTTCGCCGATGAACGAGAGCGCGACGCGGCCGGAACCTTCGCGTCCGAACGCCATCGCCATGCCCGCGATCGTCAGCGTCGCGGTCGTGAGCGGCGCGGCCGGCGGCAGAATGCCCCACTCGAAATCGCCGATGTGCAGGTCCTTGCCTTCGAGCGGCGCGCCGACCTTCCCCATCTGCGCGTTGAGGACCATCCGCACCGTCTCCGGCTGTGGTCGCATCGCGAGCGTCGCGCCCAGGTCGCGAATGACGGGGCCGATGACATCGCCCTGCCAGCGGCCGTCGGCGCTGCGATAGCGAGCGCCGCGGCGCAGACGAATGGCCGCGGCGTAGATCGCTTCCTGTCCCAGCGAGCGGAACCCTTTGCCTTGAAAGGCTGTGTTCCCGTATCGCACTTCGCCGGACATGAAGAACGACTTCAGACGGTTGTCGGTCGCGCGCGTCAGCACCATGCCGCGCAGGATCTCGACACGCTCGTCACGGGTCAGCGACGCCTCGATCGCGGCGCGACGGAGAAACCCGTCGCTGTCGTCGAGCAGCGCCGTCACCGCCTGGCCTATGCGCGTTTCGGGAGAGGTGCGCGGCGTCGTGTCGCCGAGTCCCGGCGGAACCTCGCGCTGCTCCAGGCGTCGCCCGAGCTCGCGCCGAAAAGCCGGCCGGAGCGCGTCGATGGCCGCTTCACCGCCGGGCTCCTCGCCGTCGGTCACCGCCTCGAACGCGTCGAGCGCCTCGGCGAGCGCGAACGGATGCCGTTCGGCGACGAACGAACCGAACCGGCTCGCGAGGCCGGCCAGCTTCTGCAGCTCCGTGGGCTTGGCCGTAGTGCCCAGTCTAAAGGCAGCCACGAAAACACGAAGCCACGAAGAAGAATTTGCCTTTTAGCTTCGTGCTTCGCGGCTTCTGGTTACATTGGGCCGCGCTCACGATAACCGAAGCTCACCACTCCGCTCGACGACGATGCGCATCCCGTTGCAAGCGACGCGAAGTCGGTTGGCCTCGAGCGCCACGACCGGAAACGACTTCCCGTACATCACGTCCGCGACGATCGACGCCAGCGCGAAAAACGAATCGACGCCCGTCGTCAGGATCGCGGCCGGCGCCGTTCCCGCGCGCACCGACTCGAGCAGCACCGCCGTCGTCGTCGAGGACCCCTTGCTGAACGGCACGGCCAGGATGCTGCCTGCCGCGCGCACGCCGACCAGCGGATGATGCGCGTCGATGATCGTTCCCGTGTGGAAATCGTAGCCGCCCCAGAACGACAGCGCCTCGCTCGTGACGAGCGCGAGGCCGTCGGCCTCGCCGGCTACGATGGCCCGGCCGGTGATTACGCGCTCCGCCATACCGAATCGTCGCGGACGACGTGGCCGTCGATCGCCGAGCGGACGCAGTCCGCGAGGCTGCCGAAGGTGACGCGCGTGCTCAGCAGGCTCGGCGCGTAGTACGCGTACTTGGCGGAGTTCGTCATCAGCGTCTTGATCTCGGGCGGGAGCATCGGCGACGTCAGGATGCAGGTGTCGAGCGTGATCTGCGCGCCGAACTCGACGATCGGCGCCAGCACGCCCGCTTCCTCGGCGAGCTCGCGCATCAGGCGGCTCGAGGTCACCAGAAACTTGACGTCTGGATGCCGGCGCCGCCCGGCGACGAGCGGCGCCAGCTGCTTGAACTCCTCGACCGAAAAATGCGGGCTGCCGAGGATCACCATATCCAGCCGATTGCCCTCCGCCGTGGTCAGCTCGTCGCGCGCGGATCGCAGATCGGCCATCGTCACGTCAACGGTCGACTCGGGCGCGCGCTGCTGAAACGCGTCCGCAACCGTCGGCGCTTCCGGCGTGATCCCGACGAGATGAAACAGCGCGACACGGCCGGAGGACGCGACGGCCGCCGCGAAAGCCTTCAAGTGATCTTCGGCCGGCCGAACCACGAGACCGTCCACGACGGGGACTCGCTCTTCGGCCAGCTTGCCGACGAGATGACCGAAGACGGCGAAGAACTGATCGTCCTGTTGAACCGCGACCGGCACATCGACGAGACGAATCAGGAGTTGACCCGCGCGATTCTCGGTCAGGTGCAGGCCGGCGGCAGGCGCCCGGCCGGTGATCGCACAGCAGATGTCGAGGAGATCCGGATAGCGTTCCGTCCGAGCGCCGATCACCGAATTCGCGAACGCGATCGCGTTCGATTCGCCCCAGGCGATTTGCTGGCCGAACGTCGGCCGCATCTTCGTCTGGTACGGCGCGCACGTCCACGTCGGCACGGCGCCCATGCGTTCGTAGGCGAGCATCTGGCGCGCCGCCTTGGCCGCCCATTCCGGCGACACCGCCCAGTCCTTCCAGCCGCACTCGTCAACGCCGCTGACGTTCAGCGTCGTGGGCACAGCGACGCGCGCGCCGAGCGCCGACAGCCGTTCGGCGAATTCGAGCGTGGCATCGCCCAGGTACAGCGTGCTGTCGATGTGCGCCTGCGTGATGTCCATCAGCGACGATGCGCCGTAGACCGGCGCCATGCGGACCAGGATCGACATCGCGAGCTGCGCGGCCGCGCCGCGTTCGCCGCCCAGCATCGCGCGATCGCCGTCGGTGAGTTGGAGCATTCGCGAGATAAGAAAAGGATGCGCAGGACATCGTTCGTAACCATGATCCTGCGCTACTGCCGAATCAGCTTCTGTTGTCGCTGCAATCTCCTTCGCGCAGCTCGTGGCGTCCGGCTTTCAGCCGGACCTCTGCGCAGCGACGCCCGACGACGAGGCGAACGCGCCGGTCACGATTCTGAAGCCCGCCCGCGTGTTCGACGGCGACACGATGCACGAAGGGTGGGCGGTTCGCGTCAAGGGCGACCGCATCGACGCGGTCGGCGCTGACGCCGCGGCCGGCGCCGCCGGCGCGCGGACCATCGACTTGCCGGGCACGACGTTGACGCCCGGTCTCGTCGAGGGCCATTCACACGTGCTGCTCCATGCGTACAACGAAGCATCGTGGAACGATCAGGTCTCGCGCGAGGGGCTCGGACTGCGCGTGGCGCGCGCGACCAATCATCTGCGCTCGACGCTCATGGCCGGGCTTCACGACCGTTCGGGATCTCGGGACCGAAGGCGCGCAGTACGCCGGACGTCGAGCTGAAGCAAGCGGTCAACCAGGGAATCATTCCCGGCCCGCGCATGCTCGTCGCGACGAAGGCGATCGTCGCGACCGGCAGCTATCAGCCGAAGACATTCGTGCTTCAGTGGACGATTCCGCAGGGCGCCGAAGAAGCCGACGGCATCGACAGCCTCACGCGCGTCGTGCGCGATCAAATCGGCAAAGGCGCGGACTGGATCAAGTTGTACGGCGACTATCGCTGGGGCCCGCAGCCCGGATCGCATCCAACGTTCTCGATCGACGAGCTGAAGCTGGCCGTCGAAACGGCGAAGAGCGCGGCCGTGCCGATCGCGGTGCATGCGAACACGGCGGAGGGCATGCGGCGCGCGGCGCTCGCCGGCGTCGCGACGATCGAGCACGGCGGCGAAGGCACGCCGGAGGTCTTCAAGTTGATGGCGGAACATCAGGTCGCGTGGTGTCCCACGCTCACCGCCGGCGCCGGACCGTGGCCGCCCGCTGGCGGCCTCGAGTCACCGGCCGTCGTCCGCAAACGCGCGGCGCTCAAGGCCGCACTCGACGCGGGCGTGACCATCATCAACGGCAGCGACGTGGGCACGTTCCCGCACGGCGACAACTCCCGCGAGCTCGACGCCATGGTCGCGCTCGGCATGTCCCCGACCGCGGCCCTCAAGAGCGCCACCTCGATCGCGGGCAAGGTCCTGCGCATGGAGACGCAAATCGGTCAGGTGAAGCCCGGCCTGTTCGCGGATCTCGTGGCGTTCGACGGCGATCCGACGAAGGACATCGCCGCTCTCAAGCGCGTCCGCTTCGTGATGAAAGCCGGAACCGTGTACAAGCCGTAGAGGGCCGGGCAACCCGCGCCTCGCCCGCTTCCGTCCAACGTCGCATGTTCATCGCACGCCTCGCCGACGATGTTCGTCTCGCCGTCCGGCGGCTCCGCCAGCGGCCGGGGTTCACCACCGTCGCGGTGCTCACGCTCGCGCTCGGGCTGGGCGCCAACATCACCATTTTCACGCTCGTTCGCGCGACCATGCTGCAACGGCTCCCGGTCGCGAACCCCGACGAGCTGGTCCGGCTGGGCGACAACGACAATTGCTGCGTCAACAACGGCCTGCAGAACGACTACTCGCTGTTCTCGCACGTCTTCTACACGCACCTGCGCGACAACCTTCCCCGCCGCAACTCACCTCGCTGGCCGCGTTTCAGGCGATGCCGCAGCAGATCGGCATCCGGCGCGTCGGCACGTCCGTCACCGAGACCCTGCCGTCCCAGTACGTTTCCGGCAACTACTTCACGACGTTCGGCGTGCGGCCGGCCGCCGGCCGACTGCTCGACTCGAGCGACGACCGGCCGGCGCCGAGCCGGTGTTCATCCTGAGCTACGCGGCGTGGGATCGGCGCTTCGGGCGCGACCCCTCCATTGTCGGGTCGTCGTTTCTCATCGGCGGCAAGCCGGTGACGCTCGCCGGCGTCGCGGCCCCGGAATTCTTCGGCGACACGATTCGCCCCGATCCTCCCGGCGTCTGGCTGCCGCTCGGCCAGGAGCCGTACGTGCGCGGCGCGGCGACGATCCTGGCGCGTCCCGATCAGGATTTTCTGTACGCCATCGGCCGCCTCGCGCCTGGCGCGACGAGCGCAGCGGTCCAAACGCGCGCGACCGCGGAGCTGCAGAACTGGCTCACCGCGCAGACATTCCTCAATGACGATCAGCGGAAGCGGATTGGCGGTCAGCATGTACAGGTCGTCTCCGCCGCCGGCGGCGTGAGCATCCTGAAATATACGTACGCGCAGCCGCTGGCGATGTTGTTCGCCACGTCGGCGCTGGTGCTGCTGATCGCCGCCGCGAATCTGGCGAACCTGCTGCTGGCGCGCACCGAACCGAGCCAGGTCGCCATTCAAACTGCGCTCGGCGCGTCGGTCGGCCGGCTGATTCGCCAGGCGCTCACCGAAGGGGTCCTGCTGGCGGGCCTCGGCGCGGCGATCGGTCTGCTCGTCGCCAGCTTCGCAACGCGCGCGGCCGTGTCGCTGACGTTCGCGCAGACCGAGAATCTGCCGCTCGATCTGCAGCCGAGCCTATCGGTCGTGTTGTTCGCCATCGGCCTCGCGATCGCGACGGGCATCCTCTTCTCGGCCGTTCCGGCGTGGGCCACGGCGCGCGCGCATCCGATCGCCGCGCTGCGCGGCGCCGGACGCAGCGGCGACCAGCGGTCGTTCGTGCCGCGGCGCTCGCTCGTGATCGCGCAGGTCGCGCTGTCGCTGGTGCTGCTCGCCGGCGCCGGCCTGCTCACCGAGAGCCTGAACCGGCTCGAGCAGCAGCCGCTCGGGATTCAAGGCCGAAGGCCGCATCGTGGCACGCACGCGGCCGGCCGCGCCGAGCAGCGACCTCGATCGGCTCGCGGTCTACTACGACCGTCTCCAGCAGCGTCTCGGCCAGATCCCGGGCGTGCAGAACGCGACCTACTCGCTCTACAGCCCGATGGAAGGGAACAACTGGTCGTCGAGCATCACCATCCAGGGCCGGGCGCCGCAACCGAACGATTCCTCGTCGTGGAATCGCATCGGACCGCGGTACTTCGAAACGATGGGGACACGGCTCCTGCGCGGCCGGGGGATCGACGAGCGCGACTCCCGCACCGCGCCGCGCGTGGCGGTCATCAACGAGGCGTTCGTGAAGCGGTACCTCCCCGACACCGATCCGATCGGCCGGCGGCTCGGCCTCGGCGGACCCGAGCGCGCGGGCGATTTCGAGATCGTCGGCGTTTCCGAGGACGTGAAATACACCACGGCGGAGCGGCCGACGCGGCCGATGATCTTCTTTCCGATGCTGCAGGGCCCCGAGCTCGAAGATGCGACCGCGCGGAGCGTCCAGTTGCGTTCGATGGCGATCGGCGCGATCGAGCTGCAGTTGTCGTCCGCCGGCGCCAGCATCGAGCCGCAACTCCGCCAGGCTATCGCCGAAGTCGATCCGGACCTGGCGATCGTGCGCGTGCTTCCGATGGCCACGCAGATCGGCCTCAACTTCCGCGTGAACCGTCTGATGGCGCGGCTCACCGCCGCCTACGGCCTGCTTGCGCTCGCGGTTGCGGCGCTCGGTCTCTACGGCGTGACGGCGTATGGCGTCGCGCGGCGCACACGCGAAATCGGCGTGCGGATGGCGCTCGGCGCCAACCGGACGCGCGTGCTGGCTGAAGTCGTTCGCGGCGCGCTCGCGCAAACGGGTCTGGGGCTGCTGATCGGATTGCCAATTGCCGCGCTGGCCACGGCTACGCTCGCGAGTCTTCTCTACGGCGTCAAGCCGCGCGATCCCGTGGTGTTCGCGCAGGCGGCGCTCGTGCTCATCGTCAGCGCGGCGCTGGCCGCGATTCTGCCGGCGCGCCGGGCCGCGTCGATCGATCCGGCGCGCGCGTTGCGATCCGAGTAGAGACCCACGAGCACTGATGTTCACTTCGACATCGCTAAGCAGCGAGCCATCGCCCCGAAATTGCTAATCGCGATTGAGTGTATACCGCATGATCGCGGCGTGCGTGCTGCCCTTGGCGCGCTCCAGGCCGTAGACGTCTCCGCTCGGACCCGCGAACTCGGACTGCACGCGCGCGATGTCGGCGCGATCCTCGTCCGTGAGCGCGAGCGCGCACGCCGACACGATGTCCGCGAGATGCCGCGCATGGCGCGCCCCGACGATCACGCCTGAGACTCCCGGCCGATCGAGCACCCACCGAATGGCGACCGCGCCGACCCCGACCGAATGACGCGCCGCCACCACGTCGAGGCACGCCAGCATCTGCTGGAAACGGTCCCATCCGCCCAGTTCCTCGATGATCAGCCGGTACTTCACGAGCGAGCGGTTTTCGAGCGGTGGAGCGACGTCCGCGGACCGCAGGTAGCGGCGCGACAAGAAGCCGCCGGCCAGTGCGCCGTAGCAGAGGAGACCGATTCCGTGCTGTGCGCACAGATCGGTCATGCCGGCGGCCGGTCGCCGATCGAGCACCGAGTACTGGACCTGGTGCGCGGCAATCGGCACGCCGGCGCCGAGGATCTCCTCGGTGCGCCGCCGGTCGAAGTTGGTCAGACCGATCGCCCGAATCTTGCCCGCCCGGCGCAGGTCGTCGAGCCAGCCGGCGGCCTCGACGTAGCCCGGCACGTCGTAGTCCCACCAGTGCAGCTGCACGAGATCGAGACGCTCGACGCCGAGACGCGCAAGCGACCGATCGACACCGCGTGACACGTCCGCTTTGGAGTGGGTCGGCAACCGATCGAGATCCGGCACGTACTTGGTGTGGACCTGCACCTGCCGTCGGTCGCCGCGCTCGCGCTCCCGCGCGAGCCATTCGCCGATCAACGCTTCGACGCCGGTGTAGATATCGGCGCAGTCGAATGTCGTGACGCCTGCGTCGACGAACCGATCCATGTCGGCCAATGCGTCGGCGCGATCGATCGCGCCGTGCCCGCCGGCCAGCTGCCACCCGCCCTTGAGCAGACGCGAGATCGCGTAGCCGGGCGCGATCGATACGCGGGGAACTCCAGCCATCAGTCCGGCGGCAGCGGTACGGCCGTGACATCACGATGCCGGAACGTGCGCGTGCCGATTCGCGTGATCCGGAATCGCGCGCCGCAATTGGGATCCGGACACGCGATGTCGGTGTCGGTCGTCATCCAGTCGTGCGGATCGGTGACGCGCTGCTTGGCGGGCAGGATCGGAAGGAGCGCCGCGAGCGCGTACATCGAAAACGCCTGGCCGGGCGGAAGCGTCAGGTTCTCGCCGCGCACTTCCAGCCAGTCGCCGGCGCGATGGCCGCAGACCATCGGCCGATCCGTCGCGATCGACTTCGACGCGCAGATCGTAGAGCTCGAACTCGTCGTCACGCTCGATCACGACGCCTCCTTGCGGCGGCTACCCGTGGCCCGTACTATAGCGTCCACCGTGACGCTCGTCGCCATCCTGCTGGGTGCGCTGGTGGCAGGCGGCCTGCTGCTCGCCATCCGCTGGAGGTCGGCGGCACGCGCCGCTTCCCCGGCCGGCACGGCAGCGCCGACGATTCCCCAGCTGCTCATCGGGTTCGGCACCAATTTCTTCGACACGCTCGGTATCGGGTCGTTTGCGACGACGACGACCGTGTTTCGACTCTTCGGTCTCGTGCCGGACGAGCTGATTCCGGGAACGATGATGGTCGGCCATACGCTGCCGGTCGTGACGCAGGCGCTGTTCTTCATCAGCGTCGTCCGCGTGGATCCCTGGCAGCTGACGATGCTGATTGCGATGTGCGTGGCGGGCGCCTGGATCGGCGCCGGCGTTGTCGCGTCGCTCCAGCGGCGCGCGGTGCAGCTGGGAATGGGATCCGCGTTGGCGGTCGCCGCCGCGTTCATGCTGATCGGCCTGGCCGGCTGGTTGCCGGCGGGCGGCGCCGCGTTCGCGTTGACGCCGCGCGCCTTCGCCTTCGCGCTCCCGCTCAATTTTCTGTTCGGGATGCTGCTGAATCTTGGCATCGGCAATTACGCCCCGAGCCTGGTGCTGTTCAGCCTGCTCGGGATGGACCCGCTCGCCGCGTTTCCGATCATGATGGGATCGGGCGCGTTCGCCGCGTCGGCCGCCGGCGTCCGGTTCGTCAGCGCGGGCCGCCTCCATTGGCGCGCGGCGCTGGGGCTCACGCTCGGTGGGATTCCCGGCGTGATCGTCGCCGCCTGGCTGGTCCAGTCGCTCCCGCTCGACGTGCTGCGCTGGCTCGTTGTGGCAGTCGTCGCTTACGCATCGGCGACGCTGCTGAGGGCCGGGCTGAAGGAGGCTGCGCCAGCGTCTCACGCGTCGCCGACGTATGTCCGGTATTGGCCGGACTCCCGCGGTCCGCCTGAAGGCGGAAGCGATGCTAATTCCGCAACGCCTGTAGTAGTTGATCCAGTAGGCGAGCTTGACGAGCAGGACGTTGTGCGCGGGCGTGTTGAAGATGCGGCCGAAGTCGCGGCTGAAGCGCACGTCCCCATACTCCTGGCTCTCGTCGCGCGTCTGCTGCCAGACGACGAAGAGCGTCGATCCAGGTTTGTATTCCCACCGCAGCACGTTGGTGGTCCGGAACGATTTGTAGTTGAAGTCGGGATTGTTGCCGTCGTAGCCGTACGGCGAATAGCGATTCGCGTACAGCGCGTCGCGGCCGTTCGCGAGTTCCTTGAATTGGCGATAGTCGCCGCCCGACACGAACGGCTGGCCGTACAGCTGCAGCGACAGGTTCGGCGTCATCGTGTAGTTCACGCGCCCGGTGACCGCGAACGTCGTCTGGTTGATGTTCGCGAACACGTAGTGGTTCGTCGTATCCGCATCGGTCACGAGCTCCACCCACTGGTGGTCCGACACCGATCGGTTGATGCGCAGGCCGCTCGACACCGTCAGCGACGACATCGGCCGGACGGTCAGTTCGAACTCGTGCTCGCGGAACCACGACCCTTCGCCGTCGTTGCCGGCGCCGTTGAACATGTTCAGCGACACCGGCTGGCGTTTGTCGGTGTTCAACCAGGACCAGAAGTTGTTGAAGCCGCCGGTCAGGACGAGCGGACCGCCGCGCGTGAGCCGGTCGTCGAGCGGTCGGCCTGGTTGAACCCGATGCCGCCGCCAGCCGACCAGTTGTTCTTGAAGTTGAGGTTGCCGTTGACGTTCCCCGCGTTGACCAGCACGTCGCCGTCGGCATTCCACATCGCGAACTGGTTGAAGTTGATGTTCCGGCTGCGGAAGAACTTCGTCGGCACGTCGCTGCGCAGCTGGAACCAGTTGGCCATCCAGCGTTCGTCCGCGCGGCGCAGGAAGCCGATCTCGTTCATGTCGAACCCGGGCGATTTGTAGCCGACGTTGAAGTTGAATCGGGTCCGCTGGCCGCCGAACTTGTTGACGCCGATGCGCGCGCTCGTCCCGTTCAACGACGTTCGCGTCGGGTCGAAGTCGAGGGTCTTCGCATCCGGGCGCTGCAGGTAGTGGCGGCTGTTTTCCTGGATTCGCGTGATCGCTTCGGCATCGCCGTGCATGCGGCTCGCCGCCCAGTAGCCGGTCAGGCCGAAGCGCTTCTTGAAGCGCAGGTCGAAGTCGACGCCGCCGGTGAACCCGCTGTCCGGCAGGAACCGCAGCATACTCCGGCAGCCGCCGCGTGACGCCCGTGATCATGAAACCGATCGCGGACTGGTTCGCGAATTCCCGGCGTGCTCGCGCCACCGAATAGTTCGTCAACGGCTCGACCGGGCGGTTGTAGCGTTCCAGGCCGTTCAGGACCTTGCCGGATTCCTCCTCCGTGACCGCGTGCATCGCGCCGATCGAGAACTTGCCGACGCGGCCCGGTCAGCTTCGCGGCGCCGAGAATCGTCGACTGCACCGGCGCGTCGGTGTACACGCCCTCATCGTCCTCGGACGGGAGCGTCTCGAGCCCTTGCGGCGAACGGCCCACACGCCGGGTGTAGAACATCTGGCACGGACCGTTCGGGCAGTCGGCGTCGAACCGGAAGTTGCCGGACCCTTCGACGAAGAACGGACGCCGCTCGTTGAAAAACGTTTCGAACGCCGACAGATTGACGACGGCGGGATCGGCTTCCACCTGGCCGAAGTCCGGATTGATCGTCGTCGTCAGCGTGAGGCCCGGCGTCAGCGCGTACTTCATGTCCATGCCGATTTCGCCTGACGGCGCGGACCCCTTGATGAGCGGGTTGCCGTCGGTCGGCCGGCGGGTCACATCCGCGACGATGTACGGAAGAATTTCGAGACGTTTGGGCGACGCCGCCATCGACAGCCCGCCGAGATCGCCGAACGACGACACGTAGCCGGTGGCGCTGCGCGCGAGGAGCGGCCACGTGGACGTTTCGTTCAGGCGGCCGATCTGGCGCGCGACGGCGAACCCGAACATGCTCGACGCGGTCGGATTGAAGCGCAGCTGTGAAAACGGAATCCGAAACTCCGCGGTCCAGCCTTGCTCGTCGGTCGCGACCTTCACATCCCACACCGCGTCCCAACTGTCGTCGTTGTTGTTGTCGTTGTACCAGTAGCGATCCTGCTTGACGCCGACCGGGTTGACCGCGAACTCGTACGCCGTTCGCCGATCGTGGTACGAGTCGATGAGGACGCGAATCCAGTCGGACGGCGACTCCGCGTCGCGCCGCGTGAGATAGCCGCGGATGCGGGACGCTTCGGTGTCGAACGCGCGCACTTTCACGTAGAGCGTGGTCGCGTCGTAGGCCACGCGAAATTCCGTGCGCTGGCTGGGCTTGCCGCCTTCTTCCGGTTCCCGCTGCACGAACGCGTCGACGGCCGTCGAGAGCCGCCAGAGGTCTTCGCTCAGCTCGCCGTTCACGCGCATCGCCGTCTGCTCGGCCGGCACGGCTGCCGCGTCCACCCTTGGCGCGTCCGCTGACACAGCAGACAGAGCGGCGGCAAAGACGAGACACGACAGCATTTAACTGGCCTGATTAGACGCCGTGATCACGGTGATGGTTGGCGGGAAGACTCAACCGGCAATGGTATCGTACGGCGATGGCGTTCCGGACCTTGATCTCTACGGCGGCGCTGGCCTTGCACCTTGGCGACGACAACGTCGCTGTCGTGGACTGCCGCTTTCAGCTTGCGGACGAGGCCTGGGGCGAACACGAATACTTATCGGCGCATATCCCCGGTGCGATTTACGCACACCTTGACCGCGATCTGTCCGGTCCCAAAACTGGGACGAACGGACGGCATCCGCTACCTGATCCAGTTGCACTTGTAGACACCTTCAGCCGGATGGGCATTGCCGACGGGGTCCAGGTCGTCGCGTACGACCAGGACAACGGCGGATACGCGAGCCGGCTCTGGTGGATGCTGCGCTGGCTCGGACACGACGCGGTCGCGGTGCTCGATGGCGGGTTTGCGAAATGGACGGCGGAAGGGCGCGACACTCGAGGCGGGATCGAATCGCGCAGCGCGCGGACGTTCACGGCCGCGATGCGTCCCGACATGGTGGTCGACGCCGCGCGGGTCGACGCGTTGCGCGCGGACAAGGCGTGGCGGCTCGTGGACGCGCGCGCGCCCGAGCGCTTCCGCGGCGAGGTCGAGCCGATCGATCGCGTGGCCGGTCACATTCCCGGCGCCGCGAATCATTGCTATCAGACCAACCTGGCAGACGACGGATCCTTTCGATCGCCTGAGGAATCTGCGCGCGCACATGCGCGGGGCGCTCGGCGACTCGTCACCCGACCATGTCGTCTGCTACTGCGGTTCTGGCGTCACGGCCTGCCAGAACCTGCTGGCGCTCGAGCACGCCGGTCTGACAGGCGCGAAGCTGTACGCCGGATCGTGGAGCGAGTGGTCGAGCGATCCGCATCGCCGGCCGGTGGAAAAGGCCTGAGCCGTTGCTCGGAAGGGCTCAGACCCATGTATCGGCCCAGGTAGACAGTCAGAAGCTCTACGAAGAACTCAATGTGCGGACGACGACCTCGGCTTCTTCGACGATCTTCCTCACAACATCACCCGCGCTCGGCAGATCGTGAATAACGCCGACGCTCTGCCCGGCGTAGAGCGGAAAATACTCCGGCTTGTTCGCGCGTCGCGGCGGCGAGCCACACGTCCTGTTCGAGCGCGGCCTGCAGCAACCCCGGCAGCACCGGCGCCTTCGATTCGTCGTAGCGCTGCTGAAACTCGTTGCGCAAGACGCGCGCCGGGAATCCGGTGAACGCGCGCGTGACGGCGGTGGCATCGGCCGCCGATCGAAGAATCGCCTGCTTCCAGAAGTCGGGCGCCAGCGATTCGCGCGTCGCCACGAACCTGGTGCCGAGCAGGACGCCGGCGGCGCCGAGCGCGCGGGCCGCGACGAGACCGCGGCCGTCGGCGATGCCGCCGGCCGCCACGACCGGGACACGGACGGCATCCACGACTTCGGGCACGAGCGCGAACGTGCCGACGTCGGCGGGCGCGTCCGCGCGCCAGGTCGATCGATGACCGCCGGCCTCTGCGCCCTGCGCGACGATGACGTCGACGCCGGCGGCGGCGGCGGACCGGGCATCCTCGACGTTGGCGACCATGACCATCACGCGCACGTCGTGCGCGTGACAGCGATCGACCAGGTCGCTCGGCGGCAGGCCGAGACCCACGCTCCAGACCGGCACACGCTCGCCGAGCACGACTTCAATCGCTGCCGGCACCAGATCCGGACGCGGCGGCGGGGGAGCGTCCGACTCGGCGACGCCCACGGCCCGGCGTGCCGGGTTCAGCGCGGTGTTCACGGCGGCGACATCCGCCGCCGGCACGCGAGCGGGATCGATTGGCCGCTCCACCTGGGGATGCAGCCAGAGATTGACGCCGAACGGGGCGTCGGTCAGCTCGCGCACGCGCCGAATCTGCGCCCGCAGATCGTCGGGCGGCACGTTCAATCCGGCGAGGATGCCCAGGCCGCCGGCGCGCGAGACTTCGGCCGCGAGCTCGGGCCCCGCGACGCGGCCCATCCCCGACTGCACAATCGGATGTCGGATCTTCAGAAGACGGGTGAGCGATGACATACTCCCCCATTATGAATCTGCCAGCGCACACGCCCGTGCTGCTCACCGATCGCCTGCCCAGGCCCGTTGGACCCTATTCGCCGGGGATGGCCTTCGACCGATTGATTTTCGTGTCCGGTCAGGGCGCGACGGATCCCGCGACCGGCCGGCTCGCGGGCACCGACATCGAACGGCAGACCGAGCAATGCCTCAAGAACGTGAAAGCCATTCTCGAAGCGGCCGGATCCGGTCTGCCGTACGTGCTGCGCTGCGGTGTCTTCCTCATCGACATGCGCGAGTTCATCCGCATGAATTCGGTCTACGGCCGCATGTTCGGCGCGCACCGTCCGGCTCGCACGACGGTGCAGGTCGCGGGCTTGCCGGGCGATGGGCTGCGCGTGGAGATCGACGCCATCGCCTATCGACCCGACTGAGCAATCTGAATTCGATTCTGAACGACTCTGAAATCTGAACTCTGAACTGTCATGAGCGACGCGGACGTCTCTGTCGCGCCCACCCCCGGTCTGTGGTCGACCGTTCGCGAATCGCTGGCCGGCTCGCATCGCGAGTACACCGACGGCCCGATCGGCCGCGCGATCCTGTTGCTCGCGATCCCGATGGTCCTCGAGCTGCTGCTCGAGTCGGTCTTCGCCGTGGTCGACGTGTTCTTCGTGGCGCGCCTCGGCCCGGACGCGGTGGCGACCGTGGGCATCACCGAATCGATGCTCACTCTGATCTACGCCGTGGCGATGGGATTGAGCATGGGCGCGACGGCCACGGTCGCACGCCGGATCGGCGAGCGCGATCCGGATGGCGCCGCGCGGGCGGCAGTTCAGGCGATGCTGCTCGGCCTGATGGTGGCGGTACCGCTGGGACATCGTCGGGTTCTGGCTGGCGCGGCCGCTCCTCGCGATCATGGGCGCGCCGCCCGGAGTGCTCGCGAACTCGTCGTACGCGGCGATCGTGTTCGGGTTCAACGGCGTGATCCTGATGCTCTTTCTCATCAACGCCGTGTTTCGCGGCGCCGGCGACGCCGCGATCGCGATGCGCGTGCTGTGGATCGCGAACGGCATCAACCTGGTGCTCGACCCGTGCTTCATCTTCGGGCTCGGCCCGTTTCCCGCGCCTCGGCGTTACCGGCGCTGCGGTCGCGACGACAACCGGCCGCGCGATTGGCGTGGCCATTCAGCTCTTCGTGCTGTCGCGAGGCGCCGGACGCGTCGTCATCCGCCGCGAACACCTGCGGCTCGATCCGCAGATCATGCTGAGCATGCTGCGGCTGTCCGGCACGGCAGTGTTTCAAATCCTCGTCAGCACGACGAGCTACATGGGTCTGGTTCGCATCCTCGCGTCGTTCGGCAGCGTCGCGGTCGCCGGGTCCACGATTGCGATTCGCATCGTGATCTTCGTGCTGCTGCCGGCATGGGGGCTGGCCAACGCCGCGGCGACGCTCGTCGGACAGAACCTGGGGGCGCGTCAGCCTGAGCGAGCCGAAGCCTCGGTGTGGCTGGCCTGCGTCTACAACGCCGTCTTTCTCGGCACGGTCAGCGTGTTTTTCATCGCCTTCGCCGGTCCGGTCGTGTCGGCGTTCACCGACGACCCGGAGGTCGCGCCAATCGCGGTCCAGGGTCTGCGGATCATCAGCGGCGGATTCGTCTTCTATGCCTGCGGGTACGTGGTGACGCAGGCGTTCAACGGCGCCGGCGACACGGCGACGCCAACCTGGATCAACATCGGCTGCTTCTGGCTCGGCGAGATTCCATTGGCCTATGTCCTGGCTCATCAGGGCGGAATGGGCCCGGACGGAATCTTCTGGGCAATTGCCATCGCGTTCTCGGCGATGTCGGTCATCGGCGTGGTCCTCTTCCGGCGCGGACGCTGGAAGACCGCACGGGTCTGATTTCGCCGTGCACTCTAGGGTGCTTTTCGCGTGAAGCACTCTAGGGTGCTTTCCGCGTGAAGCACTCTAGGGTGCTTGTTGTGTAAAGCACTCTAGGGATTTATCTCCCCACGTATAATCCGCGCCATGGCCAAATTCCGTTACTTGCTGATCGCCATCGTCACCGCCGTTCTGGCGATCCCGACTGGCGCGGTATCGGTCCCGATTCAGGGCGCAGAAAGGGATGGTCGCGTCGCAGAACGAGATCGCGTCGCGCATCGGCGCTGACGTGATCAAGGAGGGCGGAACGGCCGTCGATGCGGCCGTCGCCACCGCGTTCGCGCTCGCGGTCGTCCATCCAACCGCCGGCAACATCGGCGGCGGCGGCTTCATCGTGTATCGCCCCGCGAAAGGCGATCCGGTCGCGTACGACTTCCGCGAGATGGCGCCGGCCAAGGCGTCGCCGACGATGTTCATGAAGGACGGGAAATACAGTTCCGAGCTGCATCACAACAGCTATCTGTCGGTCGGCGTGCCGGGCACGGTCGCGGGTCTGCACATGGCGTGGAAAGAGCAGGGAAAGCTTCCCTGGAAACGACTGGTCGACCCGGCCATCGCGCTGGCGCGCGACGGGTTCATGGTGACCGAAGGGCTGGCGCGATCGCTCAAGAACGTGCTCGACGCCATGCAGAAGTATCCGGCGTCGGTCGCGCAGTTCTCGAAGAACGGTGTGCCCTACCAGGCAGGCGAGACGTTGAAGCAGCCGGATCTGGCGCGGACGCTCGACCGCATCGCAACCCAGGGACCGGCCGGCTTCTACCAAGGGGAGACGGCGCTCGCGGTCGAGAAGGAAATGCTCGCGCACGGCGGATTGATCACGCGCGAAGACATGAAGAACTACGTCGCCAAGAAGCGCGTGCCGGTCAAAGGCACGTATCGCGGACACGAAGTGATTTCGATGCCGCCGATCAGCTCCGGCGGCGTGGCCCTCATCCAGATGCTGAACATCCTCGAAGGCTACGAGCTGGCGAAGATGGGCATGGGATCCGCCGATGCCGTGCACGTGATGGCCGAGGCGATGAAGCGCGCGTACGCGGACCGGGCGCGCTACATGGGCGACCCGGACTTCAACAAAGACATTCCCGTGGTGCGCCTGACGTCGAAAGACTACGCGACGGAGTTGCGCAAGACGATCGATCCCGCTCGCGCGTCGAAGTCGTCGCCGACGACGTTCGAGTGGTCACACGAGAGCGACGAAACCACGCACCTCTCGGTCGTCGACGCCGACCGCAATGCGGTGGCCATGACCTACACCCTGGAGGCGGGATACGGCGTCAAGATCGTCGTGCCCGGCGCGGGGTTCCTGCTCAACAACGAGATGGGCGACTTCAACGCCGGCCCTGAGCTGACCAACGCCGACGGGTTGATCGGCACCAAGCCCAATCTCGCAGAGCCGGGCAAACGGATGCTGTCGAGCATGACGCCGACGATCCTCGCGAAGGGCGGCCAGTTGTTCATGGTCACCGGCAGCCCGGGCGGACGGACGATCATCAACACAGCGCTCGAGACGATCGTCGGCGTCGTGGACTTCGGCATGAACGCGCAGGAGGCCGTCGACGCGCCGCGTTTCCACCATCAGTGGCTGCCCGATCGCATCGACTACGAAAGACACGGATTCTCGCCCGATACGGCGAAAGAGCTCGAGCGCCGCGGTCACACGTTGCGCGTGGGGCGCGGGTCGCAGGGGTCGGCGCAGGTGATCGTGTACAACGCCGCGGAGGACATGCTCGAGGGTGGGACGGATCGGCGGTCGTCGGACGGCGCCGCCGTCGGCGTGATCGGACGTCCGAGTCCGAAGCCGACGACAGCGCAACAGAGATAGACGTTCAGTGCACGTACTGTGGGAGGGTGGCGACGATCGGCGGCCGCGTCGTCGCCCGCCACTCGTCTTCGAGAATCGCGTACAACACCTGATCGAGCTGCTCGCCATTCCGCAGGAACGACTTCCGCAGGATCGCTTCCTTGACGGCGCCCAGCTTCCGCAGCGCGCCATTGCCGCGCCCGTTCTGAACGGACGCGCGCGCTTCGAGGCGGTACACGCCGACCGTCTCGAACACGAAGTCGAGCATCAGTTCGGCGCCTTCACGAAACACGCCTGAGCCCCAGAACGGCGACCCGATGCGCGAATCCCCACTCCGCCGTGCGGAAGTCCGCGTCCAACTGCCGGAGCTGGAAGATCCCGATCGCCGTGTCGTAGCCGCGGATCGTCACGGCGTAGCAGGCATAGGTGCCCGCGCGGCGCTCGCGCTGCGTCCAGGCGATGAAACGCTCGAACCCGTCGACCGTGGTCGGCGGCGGCGAGATGAAGCGCGCGACCTCGTCGGCGCCCAGCATCGCGAACAGCGACGCCGCATCGGACGTGCGCAGCTCACGCAGCACGACCCGGGCGCCGCGCAGCACCGGCAGCGTGCGCTGCCAGTCGCTCGTCACCACGTCTTCGGTGGTGTCGCCGGCGCGACGAATTGCAGGTCGAGTTCCGCTCGGTATGGCATCTTTTCCATGACTAGCGTCCTCCGCGCGATCCGCGAGGTAGCGTGACCGGGTCTCCGAATTCCAGTTGAAGGCTCGGGAGCGGTTGATTGGCGGTGTCCGGGAAGAGCACCGGGGTGACGGCGCTGGTGCCCCACACGATGTTGTCGCCGCCCGACGTGCCCCAGACGATGTTGTCGCCGCCGGCAGTGCCCCAGACGATGTTGTCGCCGCTGTCGTCGGCCGTGCCCCAGACGATGTTGTCGCCGCCGCGAGCGTGCCCCACACGATGTTGTCGCAGTTGCCGCTACCGCAGCTCGTGCCCCAGACGATGTTGTCGCCGCCCGCCGTGCCCCAGACGATGTTGTCGCCGCCCTTGGTGCCCCAGACGATGTTGTCGCCACCCTTGGTGCCCCAGACGATGTTGTCGCCCTTGCCCGACGACGGTGCCCCACACGATGTTGTCGCCCTTGCCCGACGACGGTGCCCCCACACGATGTTGTCGCCCTTGCCCGTCGCGTGCCCCACACGATGTTGTCGCCGCCCTGTCGGTGCCCCAGACGATGTTGTCGCAGCCGCCCTTTCCGCACCGCGTGCCCCAGACGATGTTGTCGCCGCCCGAGAGCCGCGTCATCGCCGTGCCCCACACGATGTTGTTGGCCCACGCGTTCGAGTTGGGATTGATGACGCCGCCGGTCAGCAGCCGATTTCCCCAGAAGATGTGCTGGCTCCAGGTGTCCGGCACCTGCAGTTCCGTGCCGGCGCTGCCGGTGTAGAACTGCGCCAGTCGAACTGCGCCCAGCGTGTTCAGAAAACCCGCGCCCTGCCGCAGCGGGCTGTAGCCGGGATACGACTGCGCCGTGTACTGCAGAATCGCCTTGATGAGATTCGGCGTGAGCGTCGGATTCGCTTCGAGCATCAGCGCGACCGTGCCGGCGACGACCGGCGCGGCCATGCTCGTGCCCGTCAGCGCGAGATACGGCACGTACCCCAGCGACACGGTGCCCGGGACCAGAAATTTCGACTGAGAGGTGTAGAACTCGCTCCCCGGAACCGCGAGCGACGCCGTGCCCACACCCGGCGCAACCAGATCGGGCTTCGCCAGGAAATCGATCCACGTCGGGCCCGACGAGCTGAAGTTCGCCATCTCGTCGTCGGCGCGCGTCAACGTGCCGAGCGTGCTGGAGGCGCCGACCGTGATCACCCACGGCGCGTTGGCGGGCGCCGTGATACCGCCCCACTGCAGCTCGCCTTCCGCGTTCAGTCCGAAGTTGCCGGCTGCCGCGACAACGGCCACGCCCTTGTCCGCGATCGCCTTGGCCGCAACGGTGAGCGGATCGGTCCAGTAGGATTCACGGATCGCCGCGCCGATCGAGACGTTGACGACGCGGATGTTGTGCTTCTTGGCGTTCGCGGCCACCCAATTCAGCGCGCGGATGAAGTTGCTGATCGTGCCCTGGCCGTTCTGGTCGAGCACCTTGAGCGAGACGAGCGCGGCCCCGGGCGCGATGCCGGCCTTCTCGCCGTCCGAGTCGCGGCCGTTGCCCAGGATGGTGCCGGCGACGTGGCTGCCGTGGCCGTTGTCGTCGTACGGCTGTGAGCGGCCGTTGACGAAATCCATGAACTTCGTCACCCGCTGGTTGCCGTACGGGTAGCTGCCGCCGGCGCTGTTCGTCAGGTCGTCGTGCCACGTCGTCACGCCCGAGTCGATCACGGCCAGGCCGATGCCCGCGCCGGTGTACCCGAGCAGGTCCTGAACGGCGCGCGCGCCGACGGTGACCGAGGTTCGATAGTTGTGCGAGAAGATCGGCCGGTCGTCGTGCACGCGGAACACGTTGGGGTGCGCAGCGAGCTGTTTCAGCACGCTGTTCGGCACGTCGAGCACCTGGCCGTTGATGATGTCGAGTTTGCCGGCGCGCGCGAACCGCGCGAATTGCGGCGGCAGTTCGGCGCCGGGAGCGAGCGTCACGATCACGCTGGAGACGAACTGCGGGTTGGCGTCGGCGCGCGAGTTGACGACGTCGTCGAGCTTGTAATTCTTGACCGACGAGTTCGGACCGTCGGGCGCGTTCGATCCTGGCTGGGAGGGACCGGCGGCAGCGTTCGCGGCCAACGCGAACACCATTCCGCCCACGGCGAGGGCGTTCCTGCTGTCCGCACACACCCCGGCGTGTGTGCAGACGAAACCTGTCAGCGATGAGCATAGGTCGGCTGACATCGCAAAAGTACGGCCACCTCTGCCGTACTCGGACCACAGGCGCTAACTTCCTGATTGAAGTGAAGTAATTCGTTCAGTCCGATTTCGGCTGAGTTTGGCGTCGTGTGCCGTTTTGGATCACGTGGGAAGGGAAATACTCCAGGAAACGGCGTGATTCGTTTGGGAAAATGCCTGAAAACTCGGAACTGTCACGTTCTAGCACACGGTTCGCAGAAATTGAGCAGGACCAAAGTCCAGGTGCTTCGTGAAGTCACTTAGAGTCGTTTAGGAACGCGTCGACGCCGTTAGTTCGCCGACTGAAAGTGGCTCGAAACGAAACGCGGAGTTACAGATTCCGAGTACCGTTTCCGCGCCGTTTCCGTGCATCGGGTGGGCGAGTCTTTCACGAGATCCGCGCGGTTTCCGTGCCATCGGGGGTCTGATCCGGATCAGACCCCGGCGGGTTCGAAGGCGAGATTCGGCGTCAGCCACCGCACGACCTGGTCGATCGACACACCCTTCCGCCGGGCGTAGCTCGCGACCTGATCCTCGCCCACGCGGCCGACCGTGAAGTAGCGGGCCTGCGGGTGCCCGAAATACAGGCCGCTCACGCTCGCCGCGGGCAACATCGCGGCGGATTCGGTGAGCGACATGCCGATCCGCGATGCGCCCAGCAGATCGAAGAGCTTGAACTTCTCGCTGTGATCGGGACACGCGGGATAACCGAACGCCGGACGAATCCCCCGATGACGCTCCGCCAGCACATCGTCCGTCGACCGCGCATCGTCGATGCCCCACTCCTTGCGCGATGTCGCGTGCAGGTACGCGGCGAATGCTTCGGCCAATCGATCGGCGAGCGCCTTCACCAGAATGGCGCTGAAGTCGTCCTGCTCGCGCTCGAAGCGGCGCGCGAGATCCTCGGCGCCCAGTCCGCCGGTCACCGCAAACGCCCCGATGTAATCGTCGGCGCCTCGCGCCGGCGCGACGAAGTCCGCGAGCGACAGATGCCGTTGACCGCTGGGCAATGCTTCCTGCTGACGAAGCATGTTGAAGCGCACCAGCTCGCCGGCGCGATCGGGTCCCGCATACACGACGATGTCATCGTCCTCGCTGGCCGCGTGCCAGAAACCATAGACGCCCTGAGCCGTGAGCAGCTTGTCGCGAACGATGCGATCCAGCAGCAGTTGCGCGCTCGCGAACAAATCCTTCGCCGCGCTGCCGTACTCCGGGTGATCGAGGATGGCGGGAAACCGGCCTTTGAGATCCCAGGCGGCGAAGAAGAACGTCCAGTCGATGAACGGCACGATGTCCTCGAGCGGGACGCTGGTGAGCGTGCGCACACCCGTGAAGGACGGTCGCGCGAGCGGTTCGCTCGCCCAGTCGATCTGGAACCGGTTCGCGCGCGCCGCCTCGTACGTGAGCAGCGGACGCTCCTTGCGCGCGCGGTGCTGATCGCGCAGACGCGTCTGCAGGCCGCGATTCTCTTCCTCGAACGCCGGACGGCGCTCGTCGTTCAGCAGGCTCGACACGACATCCACGACGCGCGAGGCGTCGAGCACGTGCACAGTGGTCCCTTCGTACTCGGGCGCAACCTTGACTGCGGTGTGCTGGCGGCTCGTGGTCGCGCCGCCGATCAGCAGGGGCACGTGAAAATTGCGGCGCGTCATCTCCTTCGCGACGAACACCATCTCGTCGAGTGACGGCGTAATGAGCCCGCTCAGACCGATCACATCGGCGCGCTGGTCGATGGCGGTCTGCAGGATCTTGTCGGCGGACACCATCACGCCGAGATCGACGACCTCGTAGCTGTTGCAGCCGAGCACGACGCCGACGATGTTCTTGCCGATGTCGTGGACGTCACCCTTGACCGTCGCGAGCACAATCTTGCCTTTTCCTTTTCGTTCTTCCTGCCCTTCCTGCCCCTCCTGCCCTTCCTGCCTTTCCAGCCTTTCCTTCTCCATGAACGGCTCGAGATACGCGACCGCGCGCTTCATCGCCCTCGCGCTCTTCACCACCTGCGGGAGGAACATCTTGCCCGCGCCGAAGAGATTCCCGACGACCTTCATCCCGTCCATCAGCGGACCTTCGATGATGTCGAGCGGCCGCGCGTATTTCTGCCGCGCCTCCTCGACATCCTGCCTCGATGAAGTCCACGACACCGTGCACGAGCGCATACGACAGCCGCGCCTCGACCGTCGCGTCGCGCCACGCGACGTCCTGCTCGCGCTTGGTCCCGGCGCCCTTGACCGTGGCGGCGAATTCCACCATCCGCTCGGTCGCATCCGGCCGCCGGTTGAAGATGATGTCTTCGACGTGTTCCCGCAGGTCAGCGGGAATGTCCTCGTAGACCGCCAGCTGGCCTGCGTTGACGATGCCCATGTCGAGGCCGGCTTTGATCGCGTGGTAGAGGAACGCGGAATGGATCGCTTCCCGGACGATGTCGTTGCCGCGAAACGCGAAGGACAGGTTGCTGACGCCGCCGCTCACTTTGACGCCCGGGCACGTGGCCTTGATGATGCGCGTCGCTTCGATGAAGTTGATCGCGTAGGCGTTGTGCTCCTCGAGCCCGGTGGCAATCGCGAGGATGTTCGGATCGAAGATGATGTCGGACGGATCGAAGCCGGCGACCTCGGTGAGCAGCTTGTAGGCGCGCTGGCAGATGGCGACTTTCCGCTCGATCGTGTCGGCCTGCCCCTGCTCGTCGAACGCCATGACGACGACGCCGGCGCCGTAGCGCCGGACCAGCTTGGCTTTGTGGAGGAAGTCCTCTTCGCCTTCCTTCAAGCTGATCGAGTTCACGACCGGCTTGCCCTGCACGCACTTCAGCCCGGCCACGATCACCGACCATTTCGAGCTGTCGATCACGAACGGGACACGGGCAATCTCGGGCTCGGTCGCGATGAAGTTCAGAAACTCGGTCATCGCGTGCTCGGAGTCGAGCATCCCCTCGTCCATGTTCACGTCCACGAGGTTCGCGCCGCCGCGGACCTGTTCGAGCGCCACTTGCGCCGCCGCCGTGTAGTCGCCGGCGCGGATGAGCCGCGCAAAGCGGGCGGACCCGGTGACGTTCGTGCGCTCGCCGATCATCTGGAAGTTCGAGTCGGGCCGGATCGTCAGGGGTTCGAGGCCGGCGAACTGGGTGAACCTCTCAAGTCTCAGGTCTGAAGTCTCAAGTCGGCGGGGCGGAAGCTTCTCCACCGCTTTCGCGATCGCCGCAATGTGCTCCGGCGTCGTGCCGCAGCAGCCGCCGACGATGTTGACGAAGCCGCTCGTGGCGAACTCGGCGAGGAACTCCGCGGTCTGGTGCGGCAGCTCGTCGTAGAGGCCAAACGCGTTCGGCAGACCGGCGTTCGGGTAGCAGGTGACGTAGCAGTCGGCGAGCTGCGCGAGCTCCGCCAGATACGGCCGCATGTCGCGCGCGCCCAGCGCGCAGTTGATGCCGACGCTGAACGGCCGGGCGTGGCGAACCGTAATCCAGAACGCGTCGATCGTCTGGCCCGAGAGCGTCCGGCCGCTCCGATCGGTGACGGTGACCGAGATCATCAACGGGAGCCGGTCGGCGTCCGGGGTCTGTCGTTCGTCGTAGAGCTCGTCGAGGCCGACGAGCGCGGCTTTCGCGTTGAGCGTGTCGAAGATCGTTTCGAGGAGCAGCAGATCGCAGCCGCCGTCGATGAGGCCGCGCATCTGCTCCTTGAAGGAGTCCTTGACCTCGTCGAACGTCGAGGCGCGCAGCGCGGGGTTGTTGACGTCGGGCGAAATCGACAGCGTCCGGTTCATCGGGCCGATCGAGCCGGCGACGAACCGCGGCTTCGCCGGCGTGCGCGCGGACCATTCGTCGGCGGCCTGACGGGCGAGCCGCGACGCCGCGACGTTGAGCTCGTAGGCGAGCGCCTCGAGACCGTAGTCGCTCTGCACGAGCGACGTGCTGTTGAACGTGTTGGTCTCGATGATGTCGCTGCCGGCCTCGAGATACTGATGATGGATGGCGGTGATCGCGTCCGGACGCGTCAGGACGAGCAGGTCGTTGTCGCCGCGCAGATCCTTCGGGTGCGACGCGAACCGTTCGCCGCGGAAGTCCGCTTCCGTCAGCTTCAGCCGCTGAATCATCGTCCCCATCGCGCCGTCGAGGACGAGGATCCGCTTCTCGAGCAGGCGTTCAGGGTCTTCACAACATCACGCTTCATCGATATCCCTCTGCGAAAGACGCGAACTTGGTCAGCCTTGTTTTTCGTGTTTTCGTGTTTTCGTGGCATGATCCGTCCTTGGTCCCCGATGCGATCAGTACCGTGAACGGATCCCCGGCTTTCCGCGCTCCCACGCCGGCCTTCACGTGCTCGAGGCCGGCGGCGGTGAGCATGCGCTTGAGCTCGTCGTCGTCGAAGCCGAGGCGCCGGTCGCCGAGCTTGGCGCGCACCCAGTCTTCGTGGTGCGTGCGGAGATCGAGGACGAGCACCCGGCCGCCGGGCGCGGTGACCCGCGCGGCCTCCGCGACGGCGCGGCTCGGATCGATCGCATGGTGCAGCGCCTGCGACAGCATCGCGACGTCGACCGAGCCGTCGCGCAGCGGCAGCTTTTCCAGCTCGCCCTTCTTCCAGATCACGTTCGACACGCGGCGCCGTTCGGCGAGCGCCCGCGCGCGCTTCAGGACGACCGCCGATCGATCGACGGCGATGACGCGCGAGGCCCACCGCGCGGCTTCGATCGTCAGATACCCTTCGCCGCACCCGAGGTCGGCCACCTTCAGCGGCGGCAACAGCAATCCGAGGGCGCGCGACCACGCCGCCCAGCTCCGGCCGGGCACCAGCTGGCGCGCGTCGCGGGTGTCGGGTCCGGCGTGCGCGTCGAAGTTTTCCTTCCGCACGCGCAGGATTTCCTGGAGCCGCGCCTCGTCGGCGCGCACGGTCCCTTCGTCCGCGGACTGCTCGAACTGCTGGCGGAGCATCGTGGCGAGCGCGCTGTCGCCGTTGGCGTCGATCGCGGGCGCGAGGCGGTAGTAGCTGAAGCCGCCGTCGCGCTCCTCCGCCACCAGCCCGGCCTCTTTGAGCAGGCCCAGGTGCCGGGAGACGCCCGATTGCGCCAGGCCCAGCACACCGGTGAGCTCGGTGACGTTCAGGCGCTCGCGCGCGAGCACCCGGAGGAGCCGCAGCCGCGCCTCGTCGCCGAGCAGCCGGTAGAGGGCCGACGCCCGTTTCATATCTATAAATCTACATGTATTGATGTAGTCGTGTAAAGTCGGCGCTGACCGCACGCGTCGGTCCGGTACTACAGCTCGTCGATCGACCTCGGCCAGTCGTCCTTGAGCAGCCTCGACAGCGAGCGGTCCGCCAGCAGGCGGCCGCCGGTCTGGCACGTCGCGCAGTAGTTGCACTCGTTCTCGGCGTACGCGATGCGCTGCACCGGGGACCCGCAGATCGGGCAGGGCTGCTTGAAGCGGCCGTGCACCGCCATCTCGCTGCGGAACGCCGTCACCTTCTCCGGAAACCCCTCGCCCCGCTCCTGCCGGAATCGTTCGATCCACAGCTGCAGCGTCGCGCGGGTCGCCTCGTAGAGCCGCGCGATCTCTTCGTCACTCAGGGATCGCGTGAGCTTCAGCGGCGACAACTTCGCCGCGTGGAGAATCTCGTCCGAGTAGGCGTTGCCGATCCCGCTGAACAGATGCGGATCGGTGAGCGAACGCTTCACCGTGTGATTCTCGCGCGTGAGCGCCTCGCGAAACTGCTCGAGCGTCGCGGCCAGCGGCTCGACGCCGCCGGGATCGAGCGCGCCGAGCGCGTCTTCGCCGCGCACGATCTGCATCGACGCGCGCTTCTTCGAGCTCGCCTCCGTGAACAGCAGCGTACCGCCGGGAAATTCGAACGAGGCCAGGATCATCCGCGGGCCCACGCCGGGCTTTTGCGACGGCGCGCGCCAGCGCAGCCGGCCGGCGATCATCAGATGCAGCACCAGAAACAGGTCCGGATCGAACACGAGCACGATGCGCTTGCCGATGCGGCGGACGCCGCGGACGATCTGGCCGGTGATGGCGTCGATGGGCGGGTCGACGGATCGAAGAACGAACGGACTGGAAAGTTTGACGCGTTCCAGGCGCTGGCCGACGACGTGGCGTTCGAGCGCTTCGACGTACGCGACGACGTCAGGGAGTTCCGGCAAAGAGACAGTGCTGGGTGCTAGGTGCTGTGGTGCTGGTGCGGTGCTGGGTGCACTAGCGCAGCGCCGACCTCGCACCGCACTCGCACCCGGCACCTCGCACGAAACTCGCTCAGTCTTTTTTCAACCACTCAACGATCTGTTCGCGCGTCCAGTGGTGATCGTCGTTGAGGTGCAGGATGATCGCGTTGAGCGGGAGCCGTTTGTTGCAGCCGACCGGACAGCGGCGCCGCACCTGCTCGAGGCAGTCGAACAAGCGATGCATGCGCGGACGAATCGAATGCGCTTCGTGCGGATCGCGCGGCAGCGCATAGGCGCCTTCGTATGCCGCGCCGAGCGCGCAGGAGCCGCCGGCCTCCGAGAAGTACTCGCCGAACGCCTGGGCCGGCCGCCGCTTCGCGCCCGCTTCGATCGCGTTGGCCAGCTCGATCTGATCGTCTCGCGGCACTTGATGCATAAAGGCTCCGCTGCTGGTGCCCATTCTACGCTCGTGCCGAACGGCGCGCATCTGTCCGAAACTGAACGCTGCCTGCCCTGAGCACCGTCGAAGGGCCTGCCCTGAGCCAGTCGAAGGGCCCATTGGCCTGGGACGTGCACTAAAATTGAGAGTGATCGGCGCGGGAGGCCGTGTGCCCTCGCGTCGCGTCCTAAGCCATATGCGGTTGATTCCTCTGCTGTTTGCGCTCACGGTGGCCGCGCCGCCGGTCTCGGCGCAGGACACTCAGGCGTCCTCCGCGCAGGCGCCGGCGTCCGCCCCGCAGGACAGCGCGCAGCAGGCCGGGACCAGGAACCGAGGCACGAACCGAGGACGCAGGCAGGGACCAAGGACCAGGAGACCAAGGACCAGGAACCGGGGCTCCCGGTGTCGCTCGACAAGATCAAGGACGCGCTCAAACAGCCGCCCTCCGCCCTCACGCTGCGCTCGCTCGACGAAACGCCGACCTTCCGCATGCAGATCCTCGAGCGGCAGAAGGTCGAAGAGCTGCTCGCGTCGCTCTTTTTCAAATCGACGCCGGGGCCATTCGGCGGCTACACGCCGGGCGGCGGCTTCTACGGCTACGAGATGCAGCGCCAGATGTTTCCCGCCGTCGACAACCCCATGCGTCAACCCTACGCCGCGTTCAGCGGGGGCGAGCTGTTGACGATCCTGATCGAAAACCTGGTCGGACGATATCTGGCGGGGCGTGCGATTGACGCCATCAGCAATGCCGAGCGCGCACGTGCGGAGGCGGCCGCCAAGGAAGAGGTCCGCAACGCCGTCATCGCAATACTGCGCGGCCCAGCCGAACGCCGGAGCCGGGCTGCAGATCTGCGGAACGACTGTTCGCTGAGCCCGATTCGACGCCCTCCGGCGCAGCTCTTGCACAGGCGAGAAAACACCATGGTCAGAAATACTTTTCGCAGGCTCGTCCCGTTCGCTACTGCCGCGCTGCTGGTCGCCCTCGAATCGACCGCCTCGGCGCAATACTTCGGCCGCAACAAGGTTCAATTCAAAGACCTCGACTTCGAGGTCATGAAGACCGAGCACTTCGATATTTATTTCTATCCGGAAGAGCGCGAAGGGATCGACATCGCCGCGCGCATGTCCGAACGCTGGCTCGCGCGGCTCGAGCGCGTGCTGTCGCATCAGCTGCGCGGACGTCAGCCGCTGGTGCTCTACGCGTCGCATCCGGATTTCGAGCAGACCAACACCATCCAGGGCGAACTCGGCGAGGGGACCGGCGGCGTCACCGAATCGCTGAGGCGCCGCATCGTGCTGCCGCTCGGCGGACCGCTCGCCGATACCGATCACGTCATCGGCCACGAGCTCGTCCACGCGTTTCAGTACGACATGACCACGCGGGCCGAACATGGCGCCGGGACAGACGGGCGCCGAGCCGGCTGCCGCTGTGGTTCATCGAAGGCATGGCCGAGTACTTGTCGATCGGTCCGATCGATCCAAACACCGCGATGTGGCTGCGTGACGCGGCGCGGCCGGCGCCGGATGGAAAGAACGCCGGCAAGGACTCGCTGCCCACAATCAAAGATCTGGACGATCCGAAGTACTTCCCCTACCGCTGGGGACAGGCGTTCTGGTCGTTCGTCGGGGGCACCTACGGCGACGACGTGATCCGCCGCATGCTGACGCTGGGTGCGGCAACCGGCGACACGGACGCGACGATCGAACGCGTGCTCGGGATCGGACGCAAAGAACTGTCCGATGACTGGCACGCCGCGATTCGCAAGACCTACGAGCCGACGTTCGCGTCCACCACGCCTCCCAGCCAGGTCGGGCGCCGCGTGGTCGAAGCCAAAGGACTCGCGGGCGATTTGAACGTGGGTCCCGCCATCAGTCCGAACGGCCGGTGGCTCGCGTTCCTGTCCACGCGCAGCGTCTTTTCCATCGATCTCTTCGTCGCCGACGTCGATTCCGGCAAGATCATCCGAAAGCTGACGAGCACGGCGACCGATCCGCACTTCTCGAGCATCCAGTTCATCTACTCGGCCGGCGCCTGGGACGCCGTGAGCCAGCAGCTCGCCATCGCCACGGTGGCGGCGGGGAAGCCAACGCTCGTGGTTTTCGATGTCGCGAGCGGCGACAAGCGGCGCGAAATAGCCATCGCCGAGCTCGACGAGATTTTCAATCCGACGTGGTCGCCTGACGGCAAGGCGATCTGCTTCACGGGCATGACGCGCGGCTTGACCGACTTGTTCATCTACGATCTCGATGCGGGCAAGCTCCGGCGGCTCACCAACGATCCGTACGCGGATCTGCAGCCGGCCTGGTCGCCCGACGGCAAGCGGATCGCCTTCGCCACCGATCGCTTCTCCAGCGACCTGAGGACACTCGCCATCGGGCAGTACCGGCTCGCGCTGATCGACCCCGAGAGCGCTGCGATCGAACAGGTGCGCGCGTTCACGAACGGCAAGAACATCAATCCTCAGTGGAGCGCCGACAGCCGATCGCTCTTCTTCATCTCCGATCGCGACGGCATTTCGAACCTGTATCGCGTCGCGGTCGATTCCGGCGACGTGGCGCAGTTGACGCGCGTCGCCACGGGGTTGAGCGGCATCACCGCCTCGAGCCCGACGATGTCGGTGGCCTCGAGGACCGACGTGGCGGCCTTCACCGTCTACGAGCAGGGGAAGTACGACATCTACGTGACCTCGGAGCCCATGGGGTCCGCGCGCGGTCTGACCGCGGCGAATGAGGAGGGTGCGGCAAGTCGCGCGGGCGAACTGCCGCCGTTCGACCGCCGACCAAGCCAGGTGTCCGCGCTGCTGGCGACGTCACTTCGGCCTGCCGCCGGCGGAAGCGCCGGCGACCTACGAAGTGAAGGACTACAAACCGAAGCTGACCCTCGAGGGACTCGCGCAGCCGACGATCGCGGTCGGCGCCTCGCGGTTCGGCGCGGCGGTCGGCGGCGGCATCGCGCTGCAGTTCGGCGACATGCTCGGCGACCACATCCTCGCGACAGCCGTGCAGCTCAATTCCGGCTACCGCAACAGCTTCAGTCCGAAGGACATCGCCGCGCAGGCGATCTACTACAACCAGGCCAATCGCTGGAACTGGGGCGTGCTGGGCGGCCAGGTTCCGTATCTGAGCGGCGGGTTCCAGTCGAGCGTCGGCCGCATTGGCGGCGAGCTCGTCGAGATCGACGAAGCGCTCATCTTCCGCCAGACCGAACAGAGCGCAGCCGGCCTCGTCGCGTATCCCTTCGATCGCGCGCGGCGCGTCGAGTTCCAGGGCGGCGTGACGCGGATCATGTTCGATCAGATCGTCGAAACGTCGGTGATCTCGCTGCGAACGGGCGAGCTCCTTGGCGTCGAGACCAACGAAACGTCGCTGGCCAGCCCGCTGTCGCTGGCGACGGCATCTGCAGCGTACGTGTACGACACGTCGAACTACGGCGCCACGAGTCCGGTTCAGGGCCAGCGCTATCGCTTCGAGGCGTCGCCGACGTTCGGGTCGGTGCAGTACGCGAGCTTGCTCGCCGACTACCGGCGCTATTTCATGCCGGCCTCGTTCTACACGTTCGCCGTCCGCGGCATGCACTACGGGCGGTACGGGTCGGGCAGCGAGGACACACGGCTCTTCCCGCTGTTCATCGGCTACCCCAATCTCGTGCGCGGCTACGACGTCGGCACCTTCGAATCGCGCGACTGCGTGTCGACCGCCACCAGCGAGTGCCCTGCGTTCGATCGCCTCGTCGGCAGCCGCGTGCTGGTCGGCAACGTCGAGTTCCGGTTCCCACTGCTGCGGCCCTTCGGCGCGTCACAGCGGATGTATGGACCGATTCCGATTGAAGTCGCGCTGTTCGCCGACGGCGGCATCGCGTGGAATTCGCTCAACGCCAGGCCGCGGCGGGCACCAACGTGTTCACCTCGGCGACGCCGCACCCGTTCGACTTCGACGACGCCGTCGCCAGCGCCGGTCTTGCGCTGCGCGTCAATCTGTTCGGCTTCGCCGTCGGCGAGTTCGCGTTCTCCCACCCGTTCCAGCGACCGGGTCGGGGGATGGTGTTCCAGTTCAATCTCGCTCCCGGGTTCTAAAGACGCGTAGGGCAGAGGGATGAGGGCAGAGGGCAGATTACTCTGGCCCTTCGCACTCTGCCTGCGTCCCTCTCCCTCCCCTGCCCTCTGCCCTCTGCCCTCTGACCTCTGCCCTCTGACCTCTGCCCTCTGACCTATCCCTCTGATCTCCATTGTGCTATCCTTTCATCCGGCTTGACGGATGGTTGCTGTCGCCTCTTCAATTCTTGACCACCTCTCGGCGCTGTCGGATCCCACGCGGAGCCGTCTACTCCTCGTGCTCGACCGCCACGAGCTGACAGTCTCCGAGCTGTGCGGGGTGCTGCAGCTGCCGCAGTCGACGGTGAGCCGGCACCTGAAAGCCCTCGCCGACGCCGGCTGGATTGGGCTGCGCGCGCGGAGGGCACCCGCAACCTCTACACGCTCTCTCGCGACGACCTCGACACCGCGGCGCGGCGATTGTGGCTGCTCGTGCGCGAACAAATGGGTTCGACGGCTGCGGCGGCACAGGACCAGCGGCGCCTGCAGACCGCTCTGTCTGCGCGGCGCACGGCGTCGCAGGAGTTTTTTGCGTCATCGGCGGGTCAATGGGATCGGCTGCGCGACGAGCTGTTCGGCGACCGCTTTCATCTCGCCGCCCTGGCGGCGCTCTCCGAACCGGAGTGGACGGTTGGTGACCTCGGCTGCGGAACCGGCCGCGGCAGCGAGGCGCTCGCGCCGTTCGTCTCGCGCGTCATCGCCGTCGACGCGTCGGCGGCCATGCTGCACGCGGCGAAAAAGCGGCTGCAGGCGTTCGACAACGTCGAGCTCCGCCGCGGCGACCTCGAGGCCCTGCCGATAGACGATGGGCTGCTGGATGCGGCGACGCTGATGGTCGTGCTGCACCACGTCACCGAGCCGGCACGCGCGCTGGCGGACGTGGTGCGCGTGCTCAAGCCGGGCGGCCGTGTGATCCTCGTCGACATGCTGCCGCACGACCGGGAGAACTATCGCCAGCAGATGGGTCATGTGTGGATGGGATTCGCGGAGGAACAGATTCAACGCTTGCTCGGCGAGGCCGGCCTCACGAATGTCCGCGTGGTGCCGCTCGCGCCGGATTCAAAGGTCAAGGGACCGGGATTATTTGTAGCGACATCAACAAAGCCACGACAACACGAAAACACGAAATCTCATTAGAGGTTGTTCTTTTTTCGTGCTTTCGTGCTTTCGTGGCAGATCAAAACCGAGGAGATGAAATGGCGACTGTAACCGAAAAGATGCACCCCTTCGTGGCCGCGAAATCGGTCGGCCGGGAACCCTACAAAGTGAACGACCTGTCGCTCGCCGAATTCGGGCGCAAGGAAATCCGGCTGGCCGAGCAGGAAATGCCGGGCCTGATGGCGCTCCGCCGCCAGCACGGCGCGCAGGAAGCCGCTGTCGGGCGCGCGCGTCATGGGCAGCCTGCACATGACCGTGCAGACCGCGGTCCTCATCGAAACGCTCACTGAGCTTGGCGCCGACGTCCGCTGGGTGTCGTGCAACATCTTCTCGACGCAGGACCACGCGGCCGCCGCCGTCGTCGTCGGCCGCCCCGAAACCGGCGGCACGCCGGCCGACCCAAGGGGCACGCCGGTGTACGCGTGGAAGGGCGAGACGCTCGAAGACTACTGGTGGTGCACCGAACAGGCGCTCGAGTGGCCCGACGGCACCGGCCCCACGCTGATCGTCGACGATGGCGGGGACGCGACGCTGCTCGTGCACAAGGGCGTGGAATTCGAACGCGCGGGATCGGTGCCGGCGTTCAACGCCGACAAGGAACCCGAAGAGTGGGGCGTGATCCTCGACACGGCGCGCCAGTCGATGGCCCTGGACAAGACGCGCTACACGCGCATCGCCTCGTCCATCCGCGGCGTGAGCGAGGAGACGACGACCGGCGTTCGCCGCCTGTATCAGATGATGGAAGCCGGGACGCTGCTCTTCCCCGCCATCAACGTCAACGATTCGGTGACCAAGAGCAAGTTCGACAACATCTACGGCTGCCGGCATTCGCTGCCGGACGGCCTGGCCCGCGCGACCGACGTCATGCTGGGCGGCAAGGTCGCCGTCGTCTTCGGCTACGGCGAAGTCGGCAAGGGCTGCGCGCAGGCGCTCCGCGGCCAGGGCTGCCGCGTCATCATCGTCGAAGTGGATCCGATCTGCGCGCTGCAGGCGGCGATGGAAGGCTATCAGGTGACGACGCTCGACGAGGTCGTCGAGTCGGCTGACATCTTCATCACCGCGACCGGCAACACCGACATCATCACCGCCAAGCACATGGCGCGGATGAAGGACAAGGCGATCGTCGGCAACATCGGCCACTTCGACAACGAGATCGACATGGCGGGGCTGAAGAAGTACGCCGGCATCGAGCGCATCAACATCAAGCCGCAGTACGACGAGTGGCGCTTCCCCGACGGCCACAGCGTCCTTGTGCTTGCCGAGGGCCGGCTGCTGAATCTCGGCTGCGCGACGGGTCACCCGAGCTTCGTGATGTCGGCATCATTCACGAATCAGGTGATGGCGCAGCTCGAGCTCCACGCGAATGCGGAGAAGTACGGGAAGACCGTCACGATGCTGCCGAAGCAGCTGGACGAACAGGTCGCACGTCTGCACCTCGATCACCTCGGCGTGAAGCTGACGAAGCTGACCAAGGAGCAGGCTGATTACATCGGCGTGCCGGTCGAAGGACCGTACAAGCCGGATCACTACAGATACTGAGCCTAACGGGCGAGGCGCCGCCGAACCTCTTCGGCAAAGTTGGGGACGAGCGTGAAGTGTCCCCGCGTGTCCGGTGGTTCAGGCGCCTCGGCCGGCATCAGCACCGCGAAGCGGGTGCCGTCCGGGGCGATGTCGAGGTTCGCGGTCATTCCAGTGTTCGCGATCCGCCGCTCGGACCACACGCGTGGGGGGGCCGCGTCAAAGGCATCGCCTGTTGCTGAATACGTGACCGCCATGATGCGCTGCTCCGGCGTTCGATAGAACAGTGTCTTTCCATCGCGCGCCCACGTCGGCATCATCCCGCCGCCGCTGGAAATGACGCGCTTCGTGCGCTTGTCTGGGAACGCGCGCACGTACACGTCGTACAAGCCTGACTCGGCTGACATGTACGCCAACCAGCGCCCGTCAGGAGAGAACGCCGCGGTCGCGGCGCCCGAGGGCAGGTCCACGAACAACTCCGGATTCCCTGCGAGCGGCGCCGTCCCGCTGTTTCGTATGGCTGCCGTTCTCACAGACCACTTCCCATCGGTCGCTCGGGCGGAGAACGCCAATGTCTTTCCATCCGGTGTAAACGAAAGCGGCGCGAGAGTTCCCTGGTCCGGCGCCGCAATCAGAAGCTGTGGCCGTTGCGCCGCGTCGGCAGGGCTCCAGAACAACGCGCCCCCGCCCGCGAACACGATGTAGCGGCCATCAGGACTCCATACCGGGTAGACATTCTGGCCGCGCCCTTCCGTAATTCGTGTTTTCGTTCCTGTGCGCCAGGCGTACACCCAGATGCTCGTGTTCGGTCCGTCGGGAAGCGAAATCGCGAGCCGCTCGCCATCCGGAGACACCCTCGGATAGGTGTACATGGCCGGCTCTCCCAGAAGCGGCTGGAGCGTACCGGCGCTGTCGAGCCATTGAACCGTCTTGAATCCGAGGGTGGCGCCACGGTGGTACACGAGGCTTCCGTCTCTCGACAGATCGAGCTGCGCTTCGCCGAAATACTGTTCGTTGGAAACCTCGTCCAACACGGGAACCGGCTCGCCGCGAGCCACCACCAGTTGGTTCACGTCAAAGGACGCCGCGTACAGACGTGCCCTTCCTGATGAACGTCAGATAGCCGTTCACCAGGTAGCGCGGGCTCATCCCGGCGTCCCCGAACAGGACGCGATGCTCCGCCGGGGGACCGCTCTCGCTGAACGACACGACGCCGACGCCGCTGTTCGCGAAATTGCCTGGCGAGGAATTCACGGTGAACAACACCCGGTTGCGACCCGGCAGCACTTGCGGCCATCGGTGGCTGCGTTCCTCGCCTGTGAATTTCGTGATGGGTGTAGGGATTCCGCCTTCCGCGGGAATTCGAACGAGAGCACTTTGATTGTCCAGCGCGGCGACGATGAACGAGCCGTCCTCGCTCCAACTCGCGCCGCGGCCGGCGGAGGCGTCGCACAAACTCACGAGCTGCCCTCCGTCGACGCGAACCTTTTTCAGCTTGCCCGCCGCGAAGAACCCGACCCAGCGGCCGTCGGGCGAGAAGGACGGACTGTACGCGTCCTCCGTTCCGGGCAGTTCGGTGGGCTTCGGCTGATCCAGGAGCTTCGTCAGCAGCCGCGTCCGCTCATCAGAACGCTTTGCGACGTACACGAGACGACTGCCGTCGCGCGAGATGATGACGGCGGGTCCAATGGATTCGAGCGACACGTCAGGGCCGAGATCGAGATCGACCCGCGGGAATGACTGTGTTGTCGTCGTGACCGATCGAACCTGGCGCGACCAGCTCCACCATCCGACGGCCGCGACGACAGCCAACAGCGCCGCGGCAAGCTGCCACCCACGTTCGCGGCGGCGGCCCGATCCCTGCGGCGTCGAGACAGCTGCCTCGAGTTTGCCTTCGAGCGCCTCCATGATCTCGAGCCGTGCGTCCGCGATATCGGCGAGCCGCTGCCGCGGATCCTTCTCCAGACACCGCCGCAGGAGCCGGCGAATGGCTGCCGGCGTGCCAGCCGGCAGCTCCGCGAGCAACGGCGCGTCTTTCACAACCGCAGCGATCGTCGCCACCACTTCATCGCCGCCGCCGAACGGGCGCCGGCCGGTCAGCATCTCGTACAGCACGCACGCCGAAGGCCCAGATGTCGGCGCGCTTGTCCACGGCCTTCCCGCGGGCCTGCTCGGGCGCCATGTAGGCCGCGGTGCCGAGGATGATGCCCGCCTGCGTCGCATGGCGCGATCAGCGTCGGCGACGTCGTCGCCGCTGGCCGACGCTGCGCTGCGGGATCGAGCGCCTTCGCGAGGCCGAAGTCGAGCACCTTCACGGCGCCGTCGTCGCGCACCTTGATGTTCGCCGGCTTCAGGTCGCGATGGACGATGCCGTGCTCGTGGGCGGCCTCCAGCGCATCGGCGATCTGCGTCGCGATGGACAAGCGCCTCGGCGAGCGGGATCGGCCCCTGCGCGATCCGATCGGCGAGCGTGGGGCCCTCGACGAGCTCCATGACGAGCGCCGGCACGCCGGCGCGACTCCTCGAAGCCGTGAATCTGCGCGATGTGCGGATGATTGAGCGCCGCGAGCATCTGCGCTTCGCGCTCGAATCGACGAGACGGTCGGCGTCGTGTCGCGAACGATTGCGGGCAGGACCTTGATCGCAACGTCGCGATTCAGCTTCGTGTCGCGCGCGCGATAGACCTCGCCCATGCCGCCGGCGCCGATCGGCGCGACGATCTCGTATGGGCCCAGGTGCGTGCCCGGTGCGAGACTCATTGGAGTATGCGGATTATAGTGTGTGAATCACGAACGCTCGGATTATTGCCCTCGTCTGTGCGCTGGCCGCCGCGGGAGCGCCCGCGGCCAGGCGCCCGTCCCGAAGAAGCTGCTGTTTCTGACGCATGCGGGGCTGTACAAGCACACGAGCCTCGGGCCGGCGGAGAAAGCCGTCGCCGAGCTCGGCGCCAGACACGGCTTCGAAGTCACGACGCTCGAAGGCTACAAGCAGGATCTCGAACAGGTCCTCGACCTCGTCGATGATCTCGGCAGAGTATCTCGCGACGGTTCGACGGTCCTGATGCTGATGACGCAACGGCAATCTGCCGCTGGACGGCCAGTTCAGAAGAAAGCCGTCGTCGACTACGTCCGCGGCGCGCCCGACTGAAAACGTGAGCCAGGTCGGACGGCTCCCGATTCCACTCGCTTTCTCGCGCGATCGCGTCCACGTTCTGCTCAGCCTCGACACGGAGAAGACCGACATCAGCGATCTGGGTCCGGAGATTCGGAAGGGCGGCGACTATCCGCAGGCCTGGACGCGGACCGACGGCCGCGGCCGCGTGTTCTACACGGCGCTCGGACACCGCGACGACATCTGGTCGAACGATCCCGTCTTTCGAGCGCACGTGGCCGGCGGAATCCGGTGGGCGCTTCGTTGGAGTAGCGCGACCCTTTCAGGGTCGCGGCAACGCCACTTCCTTCCAGTATCATGCAATCGTCATGACCACACAGATTCGCCGGCTCATCATTGCAGCGTTCATCGTGGTCGTCGCGACCGGAGTGTTCGTTCGCGCGCAACAGCAGGGCGGCTTGACCGCTGCCGAGAAAACGCGGCGCTGGGACATCGAGAACGAGCTGCAATCGATCGCCACGGTCGAGCGGAAGGTCATGATGCCGATGCCCGACGGCGTCCGTCTGGCCACCGACATCTACCGCCCGAAGAGCGCGGGGCCGAACAGCAAGGTCCCGATCGTCTGGGTGAAGACGCCCTACAACTTCAACTTCTGGGATGTGCACAACGGCGTCCCGGCCGACATGAGCGCGGCGCTGGCCGCGGTGAAGCGCGGCTACGCGTACATCGTGCAGAACGAGCGCGGGCACTTCTTCTCCGAAGGCAACTACGACATCCTCGGCGCGCCCAGGAGCGACGGCTTCAACGCCATCGACTGGATGACGAAGCAGCCGTGGTCGAACGGCAAGGTCGGCACGACCGGTTGTTCGTCGACCGCGGAATATCAGATGGGTGTCGCGGCGCTCGGACATCCCGGCTATGCCGCGATGAACGTGCAGGGATTCGGCGCCGGTGTCGGCCGCGTCGGCCCGTACTACGAGCAGGGCAACTGGTACCGCGGCGGCGCGGTGCAGATGCTGTTCATCACCTGGATCTACGGCCAGCAGAACCAGGTGCGGCCGATGTTCCCGCCCAACACGTCGCGCGAAGATCTGATCCGCGCGTCGAAGTCGTTCGATCTCGCGCAGCATCTGCCGCCGGTCGACTGGTCGCAGGCGCTCTGGCATCTGCCGACGCAGGACATCCTGAAGGCGGTGGACGCGCCGCGCGGCATCTACGCCGACTCCATGCCGGTGGAAACCGGCGGCCGCATGATGCAGCGGATGCCGAACGATCCGGCGTGGTACCGCGGCGGGCTGTACCACGACGACATGAAGCTCGACGTGCCCGGGCTGTGGTTCATGTCGTGGTACGACGTGTCGGTCGGCCCCAATCTCGAGCTGTACAACCACGTCCGCAAGAACGCCTCGCCGGCGGTTCGAGACGCGCAGTGGGCGGTCATCGCGCCGGTGGCGCATTGTGCGTACACGCGCGCGACCGCCAACACGGTCGTCGGCGAGCGCAGCATGGGCGACGCGCGCCTCGACTACAACGAAATCGTCTACGGGTTCTTCGATCGCTTCCTGAAGGGCGAGCAGAACACGCGCCTGGATTCGCTGCCGAAGGTCACCTACTTCACGATGGGTCTCAACAAGTGGCAGACCTCGGACACGTGGCCGCCGGCGGGCGCGCAGCCGATGACGTTCTTCCTGTCGAGCGCGGGCCGGGCGAACTCGGTCGCCGGCGACGGCGCGCTCACCTCGGCGGCCCCCGATGCCGACAAGCCGGACGCGTTCACCTACGACCCGATGAATCCCGTGCTGTCGTACGGAGGCAACGTGTGCTGCACGGGCAGCGCCGTTCAGGCGGGAGCGTTCGATCAGCGCCGGATGGAGGCGCGCGAAGACGTCCTGGTGTACACCTCCGAACCGTTCAAGGACGGGACGGAGATCACCGGTCCGATTACGCCGACGCTGTACGTGTCGTCCGACGCGAAGGACACCGATTTCACGGTGAAGGTGCTGGACGTCTACCCGGACGGCCGCGCGTACAACCTCGATGAATCGATTCAGCGGATGCGCTATCGGGACGGCTACGAGAAGCCGCTCGCCTGGATGGAGTCGGGCAAGGTCTACAAGGTCACGCTGCAGCCACTCAACACGAGCAACTACTTCGCCGCCGGCCACCGGCTGCGGATCGAAGTGTCGAGCAGCAACTTCCCGCGGTTCGATCGCAATTTGAATACCGGTGGGAACAACTACGACGAATCAAAGGGCGTCGTCGCGCACAACGCCGTCCATCATTCGAAGCAGTACCCGTCGCAGATCACTGTCACCGTGGTGAAGCGGTCGGCGCCGTCGACCGCGGGTGGTCGCTGAGCGGAGGGGGCAGGAAGGGCGGGAAGGGCAGGAAAGGCAGGAAGGGAAAGCTTGCAGAACGTGGCGCAGGGCTTTAGCCCTGCGATCGCGGGCCTGAAAGGCCCGCGCTACTCATACCGCAGACGCTGTCACAGGATCGACACGCAGCGCGCGCAGCGCCGGGATGTAGCACGCGACGAACGCGGCGCCCGACAGCAGGCCGAGCGCGCTCGCGAACGTGAGCGGATCGGTCGGCGTCACCCCGTAGAGCAGCGACGCCGCGAAGCGCGTGAGCGCCACCGCCGCGGCCAGCCCGATCGCGAATCCGATGGCGGCGAGGCGCATGCCCTCGCCCAGCACGAGTCGCAGCAGGTTGCCGGTCTGCGCCCCGAGCGCGCGTGCGCACGCCGATCTCGCGCGTGCGTTGCACGACCGAGTACGCCATCACCCCGTAGATGCCGACCGACGCGAGCAGCAGCGCGAGGAGTCCGAACGCGCCGAGCAGCGTTCCCGCCAGCCGTGCCGGCAGCAGCGCCACCAGCATCTGCTCCTCCATGGTCTTGATGTCGAACAGCGGCACCGTCGCGTCGACGGCGCGAACGGCGTCACGAACCGGCGAGATGAGCGCGCGCGGGATCGCCGGCCGTCTTGACGTGCAACGTCACCGTCCCGTTGTACTCCTGCCACAGCGGCAGGTAGTAGAACGGCCGCGGATCTTCGCCGAGCGTGTTGTATTTGCCGGTGCGCGTGACGCCAACGACTTCGCGGAACGGTCCCTCCGATCCGTTCGCGCTGAGGCGCTTGCCAATCGGATCGGCATTCGGCCAGTACCGACGCGCAAAGGCGTCGTTGACGATCACCACCGGCGGCGCGCCGGCCCGGTCGGCCTCCGTGAACGATCGCCCCCGCAGCAGTGGGATGCGCATCGTCTCGAAGTACTGCGGCGCGACGACGTTGTACGCGGTTTCGGTGTCTTCGCCGGGCTGCGGCTGATAGCCCTCGATCGCCGTGCCCGCGCCGCGATCCGCCGATGCCGAGCGGCACGCTTTGCGGCCAGCGTCGCCGAGCGGACGCCGGGCACCGCGCGCACCCGCTGGCAGCAAGCCGTTCGTAGAGGTCGCGGCCGCGCGGCTCGTCGTAGCCCTGGAGTTCGGGCACGACCGACATCACGATCATGTTGGTGGGATCGAAGCCCGCGTCGATCGCTGCGCGCGCTCAGCAGGCTGCGCACGAACAGGCCCGCGCCGACGAGCAGCAGCATCGAGCACGCGACCTGCGCGACGACGAAGGCGCTGCGAAGCCGCGACCGCCGCGCTCTGCCGAACGGCCTCGTCTTTGAGCACGGGGACGATGTCGGTCTTCGACGCATGCCACGCCGGCGCGAGACCGAAGACGATGCCGGTCGCGATCGAAAGGCCGAGCGTGAACACCAGCACGCGATCGCGTCGAGTCGAAGGTCGAGCGCGATGGGGATGGGCACGGGCGGCTTGAACGACATCAGCACGCGCATCAGCCAGCGTGGCGACGAGCACGCCGAACAGCGCCGCCGGCCGCAGCGAGCAGCACGTTTTCCGTCAGCAGTTGACGGATCAGCCGCCCGCGTCCCGACCCGAGCGCGAGCCGGACGCCGATCTCGCGCGTGCGGGCCGCGCCACGCGCGAGCAGCAGGTTCGCGACGTTCGCGCAGGCGGTCAGCAGCACGAGGCCGACGACCACCAGCAGCAGCGCCATGAAGCCGGCCGACCGGGCCGGTCAGATCCGGATGCACACGCGCATCGCGCTCGGCGACGACCGAGATGGCGCGCCCGGTATTGCGAATCGTGCGCCATGCCTGCGGATAGGCGGCGTAGAGTTGCGCGGCGACGACGTCGAACGCGGCTTGCGCCTGCGCGACGGCGACGCCGGGCCGCAGCCGGCCGAACAGCAAAAGTCCTCGCGATCCGCGCTGCTCGGTCCAGTCTGCCGCCGCCGCCAGGCAGAGCTGGCGCGACGGCGAGCGATCGGGATCCAGGCATCGATCGAGAGGCCGCGCAGCGCGCCCGTGTATTCGCGCGCGGCAACCCGACGATCGTGAACGGGTGGCCGTTGAACTGCAGCGTGCGGCCGACGACGTTCGGATCGTTCGCAAACCGGCGCGTCCACAGCGCGTGGCTGATGACGACCGCGGCCGCCGCGTCGGGGCGATCGTCCGGCTCGACGAGCAGCCGGCCGCGCGCAGCGCCCACGCCCAGCATCGAAAAGTAGTTGCCCGAAACCGCTTCGACGAATGCCATTCCGTCTCGCCGTCGATTCATCGACACCGGCGTCAGCCGATACGCGGCGATGTCGGCAACCGCGCTGCCCGCTCTCGGAAATCCTGGAAGTCGGGATAGGACGACGAACCGTATGTGTGCTGCTGAAGTCGCTCGTGTAGATGGCGGCGATGCGCTCCGGCTGCCGCGACCGGCATCGGAGTGAGCAGGAGCGCGTTCAGCAGGCTGAAGATCGCGGTGTTGCCGCCGATGCCGAGGCCGAGCGAGATGATGGCCGCCAGCGCGAAGCCGGGCGAGCGAACCAGGAACCGCGCGCCGTACCGAAGATCGCGAATCAGACGTGTCCATCTCAGATCACCTCTCGGCGTTCGTTTGCGCTGCCCTTCCTGCCGCTTCCTGCCTGAAAGTCCCGCCTACTCATGTCTCAGCGCCTCATTGGCGTTGATCCGCAGCGCGCGACGGGCGGGCATGTAACACGCGGCGATCCCGATCAGCGTGAACAGCACGACCGCGGTCGAGAACGTCGGGATGTCCAGCGGGCCGATCCCCATGAGCAGCGACGCAATCAACTGGCCCGCGGCCATTGCCAGCGCGACGCCGATGACCGCGCCCACGAGCGTCAGCCGCAAACCCTGGCCGATCACCATGCGAACCACATCGCGCGGCTGCGCGCCCAGCGCCATCCGGATCCCGATCTCCCGCGTCCTCGTCGTCACCAGGTAGGCCGTGACGCCGTAGATCCCGACGGCCGCCAGCAGCAGGCCGACCAGGCCCAGCGTTCCCGAAACGGTCGCGGCAATCCGCTGGGGGACGAGGCCGATGGATGCGTAGTCCTCGAGCGTCTGCGAGCTCACGATCGGAAGCCTCGGCTCCATCGATGCCAGCAGCTTGCGAATGTCGACGGCGAGCCGCTGGCCGTTCGTCGACCGCGCGACGATGGTCGTTCGCGACCGGTACTGCTGCTGCAACGGCACGGTGATGAACGTGGTGGGCGCGTCGCCAAGCGATGCGTATTTGGTGTCCCGGGCGACGCCGACGACGGTGAGCGATCGCGTGGCCGCGGCGCCGGGGAGGCCCGTCTGCTGAACGATCGATCTGCCGATCGCGTCGCAGCGGCGATGTCCCCGGCCAGAAACGGCGCGCCGCGGTTTCGTTCACGATGACCACATCCGGCGCGCCGGAGCGATCCTGCGCGCTGAAGTCACGGCCCGCCACCAGCGCCATCTTCATCGTCACGAAGTAGCCGGGCTCGACGATGTTCCAGTCCGCATCGAAGGAATGCGCCCGCCGGCGGTCGCGTGCCGGGTACCGACGATCGGACCGAGGCCCATCCGGCCCATGCCGAGCGGCAGCATCGCCGCCATCGTCGCGCTCTCGACGCCGGGAGGCTGCGGACGCGTTCGATCAGGTCGCGGGCGAACACGGTGCCTGTCGCTGGGGTGTAGCCGCCGAGCGACAGATCGAGTTCGGCCAGTTCCACGCCGCGAGGGTCGAATCCGGGATCGATGGCGCTCGCGTGCCGGAGCGCGCGAAGGAACAGGCCGGCGGCTACGACGAGCACGATGCTGAAGGCGACCTGCGCGATCACGAAGGCGTTCCGCAGCGCGGACGCGGTCGGGCGCGCTCTGCGCCTCCGTTCGCAGTCCGGTGAGGACTTCAGCCCTCGAGCCACTGAACGCCGGCGTCAGGCCGGACAAGGACCGCGGCGAGAAACGCGAGCCCGAACGCGAACGAAATCGCGCGCCCGTCCAGCGCGAGCGAAATGCCGACTTGAAACGGCAGCGTCGGCAGCAGGGCGACGATCGCGCCGGTCATGAGACGCGCCAGCACGAGCGATGCGGCGGCGCCGATGAGAAACAGGACGGTGGTTTCGATCAACATCTGGCGGATCAACCGCCAGCGTCCCGCGCCAATCGCCAGGCGCACTGCGATTTCGCGGCGCCTGCGCGCTTGCGCGTGCGAGCAGCACGCCTGCCACGTTGACGCACGCAATCGTCAGGACCAATCCAGCCACGCCCATCAACACCGCGAGAAACGCGGCGATCGGGGCGCCGTTGCCGGGGATCGGCGACGACGCCACGACGCGAAGACCCTTGCCGCGGTTGTCTTCCGAGGGAATTCGCGCTCGAGCGGGCGCCAATGGTCGCGAGTTCGCGCCTGCGCCTGCGCGGAGCGTGACGCCTGGCTTGAGACGCGCGCCCATGACGAGCCAGACCGATCCCGGCTGGTCAGCGCGGAGGACGGAACGGCGAGGCACGGCCTGCGCCAGGTTCGTCATCGGCACCCAGATGTCGGGCGTGAGGACAGTCGTGCCCTGGAATCCTTCCTGCGCGACGCCGATAAGCGTGAACGGAAGCCCGTTGAGTGTGATCTTCTGGCCGACGACGGACGGGTCGCCGTTGAAGCGGCGCTGCCAGAAGCGATGGCTCGGCGACCACGAACGGGCTCGCGCCCGGCTCCTCGCTGTCTGCGGACGAGAACAGCGCGGCCGGCGAGCGGCCGCGCGCCGAGGATGGTGAAGTAGTTCAGCGTCACGACGTGACCGAAGACGCGCTCGGCCCCATCGGCGCCGCCCAGACTCATCGGCTGCGGCTCGATGTTGTACGCGTAGATGCCGAGAACACGTTGTTGCCGGGCGCGGATGTCGAGGAAGTTCGGGTAGGAGTTGTGTCGAAGCCTTGGCCGTTCTGCGAGCGCCCGATGTCCACGAGATGCCCGGGTTCAGCGACGCCGGTGGCGGGCTGAACAGCAGGGCGTTCGCGATGGTGAAAATCGTCGTGGTGGCGGCAATCCCGATCGCGAGCGATGCCGCGGCGGTCAGCGCGAAGATGGGATTGCGTCTGAGCAGGCGGATCGCGTACTGGACGTCGCGCAGCCAGCTGTCGAGCATGGACGGTATTACGCGGAACCGCCCGAAAGGTTCACGGACGGACAAAAAAAGGCCGCGGTTCCCGCGATCAGAAAAAGCGCGGGCTTCGGCGGTGCAGGCAGGCCAAAAAAGGCCGCGGTTGCCCGCGGCCTCGAACCTGACCGAACCTAGAACGTCGAGAGAACAGCCTACCGGCTGATCATCTTCAGCTCGGCGGACGCGATCATCTTCTTGCCGTCTTTCTCGGTCACATCGCCAGTCACCTCGACCGTATGGGCGATGTGCGGGATGAGCTTGGCGTTCATGTCCGCCGCGAGGCCGCCGGTGATCTGGTAGAGCTTGCCGTCTTCGGTCAGAAGCGCCAGCGGGGCGCCCTTTTTCGCGCACGCGGCGGCGCAGTCGGCCGTTTCAGCCGGCATCTTGTGGTTGTTCGTGGTGTTGGTCTTGTCTTTCGTGTAACAGGTCTGGTCGACGATCTTGCCCTTGACCGTCTCGGTTGCGGCGAAAGCCGGCGTTCCAAGCGCGAGCACGAAAGCGGCGGCGACGAATCCTGCGAACAGCTTGCCCATGTGATCTCCTTTGTAAAAAGCCTCGAGAACCTTCTGCTTATACCCGTACCCTTTGGGGCTGTCAACGCGGCCTGACTTCCTCACTACGCTTCCCCGCCGCAATCGGATTGTTCGCCGCCTGCCCTGAGCGAAGTCGAAGGGTATACTGCGCGGACACACGGTCCAGCCCGAAGGCGGACACTACATGAGATGTCTATGAAGAAGGCGCTACTGTTCGCGCTCGTGTCGCTCGCCGCCGTCCCGATGCTGGTGGCGCAATCGCCGGTCGCGCCGACCGTCGATCAAATCCTGTCGCTGAAGCGCGCCGCGTCCCCGGAGATTTCGCCGGACGGCCGGCAGGTCGCGTATACCGTCCGCGACACGAACTGGGACGACAACGTGTACGAAACGGAGATCTGGATTGCCGACGTGCAATCGGGAGCGGGATATCAGCTGACGAACGCGAAGAAGTCGAGCCAGTCGCCGGCCTGGTCGCCCGATGGTTCGCGGCTCGCGTTTACGTCGGACCGCAGCGACAAACGGCAGATCTACGTGATCAACCCGCGAGGCGGGGACGCCGAATCGCTGACGTCCGCCGAAGACGGCGTCGGTACCAGCGTCGCCTGGTCGCCTGACGGCAAGAGCATCGCGTACACGGTGACGGAGCCGAAGTCCGCGGCGCTCAAGGAACGCGAGAAGAAGTACGGAGAATTCCAGATCGTCGAGCAGGACTACCGCATGACCCACCTGTTCGTCATCGACGTGGCGACGCGGGCCTCGCGGCCGCTCACGAAGGGTGCCTTCACCGTCGGCAGTTTCCGCTGGTCGCCGGACTCACAGTCGATTGCGTTCGATCATCGCGTCAACCCCAGCCCGTCGAGCTCGGGTTCCGCGAACATCTCGATCGTGTCGGTCGCCGACGGCGCCGTTCGAGCGCTCGTCACGCAGGACGGCCCCGATACGAACCCGGCGTGGTCGCCCGATGGCTCACGCATCGCCTTTCAGACCGCGATGGCGAGCCCGTCTTTCTATTACACGAACACCCGCATTGCGACGGTGCCCGCGAGCGGCGGCGCGCCAACCGTGCTGACCTCCGCCTTCGACGAGGATCCGAATCTCGTCGCCTGGAAACCCGGCGGCGTGTACTTCGCGGCGAGCGAGCGAACCTACGCGCATCTCTACCGAGTCGATCCGGCGACGAAAGCGATCGCGAAGGTGACGCCCGCTCAACCGGCCGTCAACTCGAGCTTCTCGCTCTCGGCGGACGGCAGCAGCTACGCGTACCTCCGCTCGGACGCGAAATCGATGTCCGAGGTGTACGTCGGCGGCCTTGGCACGCCGAAGCCGCGACCGGCGGCGAAGGCGGCAAGAAGCTGACCGACCTGAACGCGCAGACGGCCGGCTGGACGACGAGCACCCTCGAGGTCGTGTCGTGGAAGAGCCAGGATGGCGCGGCGATCGAAGGCGTGCTGCACAAGCCGCTCGACTTCGATCCCTCGCGCAAATATCCGCTGCTCGTGGTGATCCACGGCGGCCCGACCGGTGTGTCGCGCGCCGTGCCGTTCACGAGCACGATCTACCCGGTCGACGTATGGGTGCCGCGCGGCGTCCTCGTGCTCGAACCGAACTACCGCGGCAGCGCGGGCTACGGCGAGAAATTCCGGTCCCTCAACGTTCGCAATCTCGGTGTCGGCGACGCCTGGGACGTCCTCTCGGGCGTCGACTCGCTGATCGCCAAGGGCTTCGTCGATCCGGCCAAGGTCGGAACGATGGGGTGGAGCCAGGGCGGGTACATCTCCGCGTTTCTCACGACGCACGACGCGGCTCGCTTCAAGGCCGTCTCGGTCGGCGCCGGTATTTCCGACTGGATGACGTACTACGTCAACACCGACATCCACCCGTTCACGCGGCAGTATCTGAAGGCGACGCCGTGGGACGATCCGGACATCTACGCCAAGACCTCGCCGATCACCTACATCAAGCAGGCGAAGACGCCGACGCTGATTCAACACGGCGCCACCGACGAGCGCGTGCCGCTGCCGAATGCGTACGAGCTGCTATCAGGGACTCGTGGACAACAACGTGCCGACCAGGCTGATCGTGTATCAGGGTTTTGGCGGCATCGGACACGGACCGTCGAAGCCAAAGAGCCATCGCGCGACGATGGAGCACAACCTCGAGTGGTTCGATCAGTATCTGTTCCAGACCGACCGCGAAGCCGACGACTGAGCAACGGTGAAGGAGGGCAACGTGCAATTCAACAACCGAACAGCCACGAAAACACGAAAACACGAAGCCAAATCTGGTTTCTTTTTCGTGCTTTCGTGCTTTCGTGGCAGATCCGGCGTGATGCTGGTCGCCGGCGCCTGCCTCGCGATCGCCGCGCTCGGTCGGCCGTCCGCGCAAACGCGAACGCCGTCGGTGGTCGCCATCCGAGGCGGCACGGTGCTGACCATCACCAAGGGCACGATCCAGAACGGCACGGTCGTCCTGCGCGACGGCAAGGTCGCCGCGGTCGGCGCCAACGTGTCGATTCCGGCGGGCGCCGAGGTCGTCGACGCGGCCGGCAAGTTCGTTTCGCCCGGGCTCATCGACTGCCATTCGCACATCGCGGCCGACTCGATCAACGAGGGCGGCACGACCGTCAGCTCGATGACGGGCATCGAGGACGTGTTCGATCCGACGGACGTCAACATCTACCGCGACCTCGCCGGCGGCCTCACCGTGGCCAACGTGCTGCACGGGAGCGCCAACCCGATCGGCGGCAAGAACCAGGTGATCAAGCTGCGCTTCGGCAAACCGCGTCAGGAGGATTTCCTCTTCGAGGGCGCGCTGCCGGGCATCAAGTTCGCGCTCGGCGAGAACCCGAAGCGCCGCGGCGGCGGCGCCGGCGCGCCCGCGGGCACGCCGCCGCGCTACCCAGGGACGCGCATGGGCGTCGAGTACGTCATTCGCGACGCCTTCGCGCGCGCGAAGGCGTATCAGAAGGACTTGCAGGACTACGACCGGCGCAAGAAAGCGGGCGAGCAAGTGGTCGCGCCGCGTCGCGATCTGCAACTCGAGCCGCTCGTCGAGATCCTCGAAGGCAAGCGGCTCGTGCACGCGCACTCCTACCGCGCCGACGAAATCCTCATGCTGCTGCGCGTCGCCGACGAGTTCGGCTTCAAGATCGCGACGCTGCAGCACGTGCTCGAAGGCTACAAAGTGGCGAAGGAAATCGCGGCGCACGGCGCCGGCGCGTCCACCTTCGCCGACTGGTGGGGCTACAAGATCGAAGCGATCGACGCCATTCCGCACAACGCCGCGTTGATGACCCGCAAGGGCGTCCTCGCCTCGATCAACTCGGACGATGCCGAGCTCGCGCGCCATCTCAACACCGAGGCCGCGAAGTCGATGAAGTGGGGCGGGCTGAACGAAGACGAAGCGCTCGCGCTCGTGACGATCAATCCGGCCAAGCAGCTCCGCATCGACAATCGCGTCGGCTCGCTCGAAGTCGGCAAAGACGCCGACGTCGTCATCTGGAACAAACATCCCCTCAGCACCTACGCCATCGTCGATCGCGTGTACATCGACGGGCAGCGCTATTACGACCGGCAGGATGATGCCAAGCGGATCGCCGAGCTTGCCAAGGAGAAAGAGGGGCTCGTGAACGCCGAGCGCGGAGAGCGTGCGAGGCCGACGACGACGGAGACCGGCGACGCCGCGCGACGGCGCGTCCGGCGGACCGAGCGACGATCAAAATGGTGTAGCGCGGCCCTTTCAGGGTCGCGATCGCGGGCCTGAAAGGCCCGCGCTACAACAATCGAGCGCGGCAGCCGGCCACGCCCGCGAACGGCCACCCGCGGCGTGGTCGCGATCACGAACGCGAAGATCTTCCCGATCGCGAAGCCGGCCATCGATCGCGGCACCATCGTGATCCGCGACGGGATCATCGAGGCCGTCGGCGCGAACGTGAACGTGCCATCCGGCGCGCAGGTGATCGACGCCGCCGGCGCCGAGGTGTATCCCGGCTTCATCAACGCGCAGACGACGATGGGCCTGGAAGATCCGGGAGCCGGCGGGTTCGGCGACGCCAACGAGATCCTCGACTTCAACCCGCAGCTTCGTGCCCAGGTCGCGTTCCACAACGACAGCGAGGCGATTCCGGTCGCGCGCGCGAACGGGCTCACGACGGTCATCGCCACGCCCGGCGGCGGCCTGCTCGGCGGCCAGGCGGCGGTCATGGATCTCGACGGCTACACCTGGGAAGAGAGCACCGTGGCGCCGTCGGTCGGCGTGTCGTTCCAGTTCCCGCGGATCGGCGGTGGCGGGCGTGGGGGCGGCGGCGGACGCGGTCAGGCGCCGGATCGCCCGTACGACGATTTGAAGAAAGAACGCGACGCTCAGCTCGATCGCGTTGCCCGTCTGTTGGACGAGGCGCGGGCGTACGCGAAGGCGGCCGGTCCCTCGACTCCGCTCAGGGCAGGCCCGATCGCCGGCGCGACCTCATGCTCGAGTCGCTCGGCCCGATCGTGGACAAGCGGCAGCCGCTCATCACGCGGGTTTCGACCGAGCCGGAGATCCGCGATGCGATCGCGTTCGCGGATCGCGTCGGCGTCCGTCTCGTGATCGCCGCGCCCGGCAGCGAAGCCGTTCCGGTGGCGGCGCTGCTGAAAGAGAAGAACATCCCGGTGATCATTCTCCAGGTGCTGGTGCTGCCGTCGCGGCAGGACCTTGCGCATCAGGCCAGCTACTCAGCGGCCGCCGAGCTGGTCAAGGCCGGCGTCAAGATCGCGTTCGCCGTGCCGAGCGAAACCAACGCGCGCCAGTTGCCGTACCACGCCGCCGAGGCCGTCGGATGGGGACTCGCGCGCGACGAGGCGCTCAAGGCCTTGACGATCAACGTGGCCGAGATTTTCGGCGTCGCCGATCGCGTCGGCAGCATCGAGCCGGGCAGAATCGCCAACCTCGTCGTCTCCAAGGGCGATCCGCTCGAGATTCGCACGCCGATCACGCATGTGTTGATCGCGGGCAAAACCATGCCGCCGGACACCCGGCAGGTTGAGCTCTACGAGCGCTACTCGAAGAGGCCATAACATGCTGACGCACATACATCGCTTGCGCTTCGTCGCGCTCGCTCTCCCCTTCGCGCTGCGCGCGGATTCGCCGAACGTCTTCGCCATCCGCGGTGCGCGAATCATCACGGCCACCGGCGCGCCGATCGAATCGGGCACCATCGTCATCCGCCGCGGCACGATTGAGGCGGTCGGCGCGGCTGTCACCGTTCCCTCCGATGCCGACGTCATCGATGGAACCGGACAGACGGTCTATCCCGGGCCTGATCGACCTCGGAAACACTCGTGCGGCCGAGCAGCCGACGCCGCAGCTGCCGCAGAACCTGCGCACGTCGGCCGACGTCGAGCGCTGGAAGCGCGCGCAGATTCTGAAGCCGCAATCGCGGGCCGCGGACGCCGTGCGGGTGGACGATGTCGAGCTGACGCGGCTCGCGTCGGCCGGCATTACGACGGTGCTCGCGCTGCCATCCGGCGACGTGATCTCCGGACAGAGCGCGCTCGTCAACGTCGCCGCACCGCCCGACGATCCGCAGATCGGGAACATCGTCGATCAGCGCCGCGGATTGATCGTCATCAAGTCGCCGGTCGCGCTGCACGTGTCGATCCCGAACCAGCCGCGCGTGGCCGGCAACGCGTATCCCCAGTCGCTGATGGGCGTGATCGCGTTCGTGCGCCAGTCGTTCCTGGACGCGCAGCATTACGCCGTGGCGCGCACGGACGATCCCGCGCTCGAAGCGATGCAGCCGTTCATCGCTCGCCGGCTGCCGGTCGCGTTCGAAGCCAACCAGACGCGCGAGATCCTGCGCGCGCTGAAGATGGCGAAGGAGCTGAACCTGGACGTGATCGTCGCGGGCGGACGCGGCGCCAAGGACGCGGCTGCCGACCTGAAGGCCCAGAACGTCCGGGTGATCTACAGCCTGAACTACCCGCAGCGGCCGCGCGCGCTCGCGCCCGATGCGGACGAGACGCTCGAGGCGCTGCGCGACCGCGCGGACGCACCGAAAACACCAGGCGAGCTCGCCAAAGCGGGCGTGACGTTCGCGTTCGAATCGGCGGGCTTGAGCGACCCGAAGGACTTCGTGAAGAACGCCGCGAAAGCGATCAAAGCCGGTCTCGCGGAGGATGCCGCGATCCGCGCGCTGACGATCGACGCGGCGACGATCGCCGGCGTCGGCGATCGCCTGGGCTCGATCGAGAAGGGCAAGACCGCGAACCTCGTCGTCGCCGACGGGAATCTGTTCGAGGAGCGGACGAAGATCACGCGCGTGTTCGTCGAGGGTCGCGCGATCGCGCTCGAAGCATTGACCGCCCCGGCCGGTCGGGGCCGCGGCGCGCGGCGGGATGTAGTTCGTCTTGGTCAGTAGCTGCGGCTGTTTGGTGCGCGGGCAGCATCGGACGCGCTCCGGGGCTTTCCGTCTACGGTGGGAGCTCAGCTCTCAGGCGGATGGCGTCGAGAATGTGGTCATGACTTCGATCCTGCGGCGTCGGATGTAATCGTCGGGCCGATGTGTTCCGTCGGCGCCCATCGCCATAAATATCGACGAGCGTTGCGCCCTCCGCTGGGCGAGCGCTTTGATCTCTTCGTTCCTGAACGCGGGATGTTCTCGCCACGCCGTTGCGTGGACCGTTGAACGCTGCGGGTAGCGTTGCCAGGAGCACGATGACGTTCCGGGCGCGCGCGGCGCGCACCATTTCGGCCAGCGCCACCAACCCCGCGCTGCTCCACGCTGTCGACAGATTGTTGCTGCCCTCCATCAGCAGCAGGGCCGGGCGTAAGGTTGAGCGCCGTTACGAGCCGTGTGCGCCGGTCCTCGACGCGCCTCGCTGGTCTTCCGTCGTTGATGAGCAGCGATTGACCGATGTACGGGCGGTCAGCTTCGGCCTCATCGATTCGGATACGAGTCCACAGGATCGCGGTGTTGATCGCACGGTTAGGCTGTCGCCAAACGCCAGGATCGAGGATGTTGACAGCCGCGGAGGCCCGAAAACGCCGACGGTGAATTTGCAGGAGAACGTCTGCTGTCGTGCATCGCTCATCGTGCAGGCAACGTCGTCGTGCCGCGCGAAAAACTCGCAGCTTGATGGCGGCGAGCAGCTCAGGGACAGCGGCGGTGCTGCGCGGTCACCTGCACGCCGAAGCTGCTGTCAGCGGCTGGCCGAGGATGGACTCCGCGACGACCGTATGCCGGACACGAGGCGGTGAACTTCAGCGCGCTTGGCTCCGACGAGAAAACACACAACCGGCGGTCATCAGCGAAAGAGCCGGGCGCACACCATCGAGCACGCATCGGACGTCGCGACAAACCGTCGATCCGAATCCAACTGACGATAAGCAAGCTGAGCAGTCGAAGGCGGAGGAGAAGGCGGAGGCAGCCTTCCGTGTTTTCACACGTCACTCCGTTCGCCGGTGCGGATGCGATAGCTCTGCTCGACCGGAATCACGAAGACGCGGCCGTCGCCGATCTCGCCGGTCCGCGCCGCCTGGATGATCGCCGCCACCGCGTCGTCGACCAGGTTGATCGGGCACGACGACCTCGATTTCCATCTTGGGCAGCAGGCTGACGTCGTATTCCTTGCCGCGATAGATCGCGGTGTGCCCCTTCTGTTTGCCGTGGCCGCGGACTTCGGTCACGGTCATGCCCGGGAGGCTGACGCGCCCGAGCGCTTCCTTCACATCGTCGACCTTGTTGGGCCGCACGATCGCCTTGATCAGCTTCATCTCACGCCTCCAGCATCCGGTGAAAATCCGCGGTCAACCCGGCGATCGCCGCGTCGGTCAGCTTCGCGCCCGCCTTGGTGATATGGAACACGTCGATCGCCTTGTCGCCTTCGGTGGAAATCAGCACGAGGTCGACGTCGCAGCCGTGGCTGCGAGATGACCCGGCTGACGCGGTGCAGCAGCCGAGGGCGTTGTCGGCGACGATATCGAGGATCGTGTAGCGGCGCGACGACTGATTGTCGGCGTGAACCACCGGCGGCGACCGCCGTGACGCCGGCGCGGCGGCGGTAGAGGACGCTCTGCTCCCGGCGCGCGCAGGCGCTCGGCGACGTCGATGCCGCCCGAGATGACGCTCGCCGAGGACGCTCGAGGAACTGATCCTTGCCCGGCGGCGTTGAGCTCGAGGAAGCGCTCCTCGATCGGTGAACTGAAACACGTCGAGCACGAGGCCGTTCGGGTTGGTCATCGCGTGGCCGCGCGCGATGTCCATGCCGAACGACGCCAGCGCGCCGCAGATGTTCGAGAACAGGAACGGCTTGTCGAGCGTGACGACGGTCAGCTCCCAGCAGCGAGCCCTTCCGCTCGAGATCGGCGTGGACGTCGTCCGGGCTGGATGTCGCGCGAGAGGCGCACGTGGCGGTAGATGGCGTCGTGCGGGAAGAGCTGCAGGTAGCGGCGCGGCAGCCCCTCGACGAACCGCGCGATCTCGGCTGTCCGTCGAGGTCGGCGGGCCGTCCGGCGACGAGCGCCTGCAGCGCCCGACTCCTGGTGCTCGATGCGCTCGTCGCCGTACTCGAGCGTCAGGTGATTGTAGGTGTCCACATAGAGCCGCCAGAGCAGCTCCTCGCGCCACGGCGTCAGCGTCTCCGGGCTGACGGCCTCGACGTCGACGAGCGTGAGCAGGCACAACATCTTCAGCCGCTCCTCGATGCCGACCAGATCGGCGAACTGGCGGACGATTTCCGGATCCTCGGTGTCGCGCCGGAACGCGATGAGCGACATCCTGGTGTGATGGCGAATCAGGAACTCGACGACCGCGACCGACTCCTCCGGCAGCTCGAGGCGCCGCATCATCTGCCAGCGCCATCCGCACGCTCTCCTCCGCATGGTCGTCGTCGCGCCACTTGCCGACGTCATGGAAGAGCAGCGCCAGCACCAGCAGCTCCGGCTGCGCGAGATCGTCGAGCAGCGCGCGCGAAGCGCTCGCGGCTGGTCGCGGCGCGCGTCGTCAGGCGCTCGAGATTCCGAATCGTCAGCAGCGTGTGCTCGTCGACGGTGTACTTGTGGTAGAAGTCGCGCACGACGCGGCAGAAGATCGCCTGGAACTCCGGGAACATCCGCCCGAGCAGCCGCAGTCGTGCATCTCCGACAACCGCGCGTAGAGGCCGGCGCGCGGCTTCAGAAACGTCAGCAGCGCCGTCGCGGTCCGCCGCCGGTCGGAAAGAAGTCCTCCGGCGTCGAAGCGATCGACGTCGCTGCTGAATCCAGCGTCAGCGCTGTCGTCGGCGACCGGCGTCCCGGTGTCGATGGCCGCCTGAAACAGCGACAGCCAGGTTCCGGATGCGCGTCGGCGCGATCGGTGTCGACGAAGCGAATGCCGTCGCGCGATCGCACGACGTTGGCGCCGACTGGCACGGCGCCGCTCTGCCGGACCCACGCAGCGATCGGCTGACCGCCCGCGCGTGGCGGAAGTAGTCGCCCATCAGCCGCTCGACCTGCTGGCGCGGCTGCGCCGTCGTAGCCCATCAGCTGCGCCGCCCGCTCCTGGAGTCTCGTGGCTCAGCACGTTGTTGTTGCGCTTGTGCTCGACGTGCAGGATCGATCGGAGGCGCAGCAGGAATTCCTCGGCGTCGTCGAGGCGCGCCGCGATCGGCCGGGCCGCGATCGAGCAGCGCCGGATCGGTGAGCGCCGGCAATCGTGCGCGCGGCCCACAGATCGCGAAGCGCGCCGGGCGCGTCCTTGACGTCGGGTTCGAGCTGGTAGAGCGTGTCGTTGAAGCGTGCGTGCCGCTCGTCGATCAGGCGCTTCAGCGCGTCGAGGATCCGCGCGTGCGCGGCCGGCGTATGGCACGCGTGCGGCGATCCGATCGAGCAGCGACGCATCGCCGGCGACGGCGCGGCGCGTCGAGCAGCGCCAGCAGGAATTCGGGGTTGTCGATTTCGAGCTCGGCGAAGTCGTCCATCTGCCGGATCTGGTGGCCGACCGCGAAGCGCAGGTCCCACAGCGGATGCAGGATCGCGCGCACGCGCCCTTCTTCCGCGGGTCCGATCGGGCCGTCGAACAGGAGCAGGACGTCGACGTCCGACTGCAGGCAGAGCTGCCGGCGGCCGTAGCCGCCGAGCGCGACGATGAGGCTGGCGCTGGCGGCGTGCCGGGGCGTCGGCGAACAGACGCTGCGAGCAGATCGTCGACGCAGTCGGAGAAGCGCTGAAGCGCGGCGCGCGCCGCCCTCGCCGCGCGCCGCCGCCGTCGACAACTGCGCGCGCGCCGTTTCAACCCCGGACGAGCGACGTCGCCATCGGCGTGCTGGGCTAGGCCACGGGCGCAGGCAGCGACGAGCTGCCCATGAGGTAGGCGTCGACGCCGCGGGCGCAGCTCCGGCCGTCGGCGATGGCCCAGACAATCAGCGACTGGCCGCGCTGCATGTCGCCGGCGGCGAAGACGCCGTGGCACGTTGGTCATCCACGTCGGCATCGCGCGCCACGGTGCCGCGCGCGGTGAGCGCCACGCCCAGATCGCGTCGATGCAGGCCGTTGCGCTCGGGCCCGACGAAGCCCATCGCGAGCAGGACGAGGTCGGCGTCGAACTCGACGGGCGTCCTTCGTCTCGACCTGCCGTGGCGTGGAGCCGCGCGACGCGGCCGTCCGCGGTGCCCGGAGAAGCGCTCGGTCGCGATCGCGTAGTGGCGCTCGCCGCCTTCTTCGTGCGCCGACGACACGCGGAAGATGTTCGGCCAGGTCGGCCAGGGGTTCTGCGGCGCGCGCTGTCGGGCGGACGCTGGAGCAGCTCGAGCTGGCGCACGCTGCGCGCGCCCTGGCGGTGGGCGGTGCCGAGGCAGTCGGCGCCGGTGTCGCCGCCGCCGATGATGATCACGTGCTTGTCGCGCGCGCTGATCGCGCTCGACGGCGATCGCCTTCGCAGGCGCGGTTCTGCAGCCGTCAGGAACTCCATCGCGAAATGGATGCCCGCCAGCTCGCGCCCCGGCACGCGCAGGTCGCGCGGCACGGTCGATCCGCCGGCCAGGACGATCGCGTCGAAGTCGCGCGTCAGCTGCTGCGGATCCAGTTCGACGCCGATGTGGCAGCCGGTCCGGAACGTCGACGCCTTCCTCGCGCATCAGCGCCAGACGGCGCTCGAGCCAGCGCTTCTCGAGCTTGAATTCCGGAATGCCGTAGCGGAGCAGGCCGCCGATGCGATCGGCGCGCTCGAACACGGTGACCGAGTGCCCGGCGCGATTCAACTGGTCGGCCGCGGCCAGCCCCGCCGGCCCCGATCCGACGACGGCGACGCGCTTGCCCGTGCGCCACCGCCGGCGGCTGCGCGACGATCCAGCCTTCGTCGAACGCGCGCTCGACGATCGCCGCTTCCGCGGACTTGATCGTCACCGGCGCGTTGTTGATGCCGAGCACGCACGATCCTTCGCACGGCGCCGGGCACAGGCGTCCGGTGAATTCCGGGAAGTTGTTCGTCGCGTGCAGCCGTTCGATCGCGGCGCGCCACCGATCGCGATACACGAGATCGTTCCAGTCCGGAATCAGGTTGCCGAGCGGGCAGCCCTGATGGCAGAACGGAATGCCGCAGTCCATGCAGCGCGCCGTCTGATCCTGCAGCGCCGACTCCTCGTACGGCAGCGGGACTTCGCGCCAGTCGCGCACGCGCTCCGCGATCGGGCGCGTCGGCGGCTTCTGCCGCTGAATCTCGAGGAAGCCGGTGGCCTTACCCATGCGCCACCTGCAGGTCGTGTCGACGCGTCACGGCGGCCAGCACCGTCGCCGTCGCGAGCGCGCGCTTGTAGTCGCGCGGCATCACCTTCGTGAACTGCAGCGAGGTGGCGCTGCCACGTCGACGAGCAGGCGCGCGCCGAGATGGCTGCCGGTCACGGCCGACGTGGCTGCGCGATCAGATCGTGAACCAATCGCGAGGTCCTCGCGGTCGAGCGGTTCGAGATCCACCAGCTCCGGGTTGCAGCGCCGCTCGAATTCGTGCCGTCGCGTTCAGCACGTAGGCGATGCCGCCGCTCATGCCCGCGGCAAAGTTGCGGCCCGTCCTGCCGAGCACGACGACGCGCCCGCCGGTCATGTACTCGCAGCCGTGATCGCCGACGCCCTCGACGACGGCCGTCGCGCCGGAATTGCTGCACCGCGAAGCGCTCGCCGGCGACGCCGCGGATGAAGGCCTCGCCGCTCGTCGCGCCGTAGAGCGCGACGTTGCCGGCGATCACGTTCTCCTCGGCGGCGAACGTCGCGTTGCGCGGCGGCGCGACGATGATCCGGCCGCCCGAGAGCCCCTTGCCGACGTAGTCGTTGGCGTCGCCCTCGAGCGCGAGCGTGATGCCGCGCGGCACGAACGCGCCGAAGCTCTGGCCGGCCGATCCGGTGAACCGCACCGTGATCGTGTCGTCGGGCAGACCCGCGCCGCCCCAGCGCCGCGTGACCTCGTAGCCGAGCATCGTGCCGACCGCGCGATGCACGTTGCGGATCGGCCGGCTCGAGCGCGACCGGCCGCCGCTGTTCGAGCGCGTCGGCGCACGCGGCGATCAACTCGTTGTCCAGCGCCTGCTCGAGTCCGTGGTCCTGCGCCTGCGTCCTCCGGCGGCGAGCGCCGGGCGCGATCGGCGGCTGGTGGAGAATCGCCGAGTAGTCGAGCCCTTTGGCCTTCCAGTGATCGATCGCGTCGCGCACCTTCAGGCGATCCACGCGGCCGATCATCTCGTCCATCGTGCGGAAGCCCGAGCTGCGGCCATGTACTCGCGCACTTCCTCGGCGATGAAGCGGAAGAAGTTGATCACGAACTCGGGCTTGCCCGAGAACTGCGCGCGCAGCGCCGGATCCTGCGTCGCGATGCCGACCGGACAGGTGTTGAGGTGGCAGACGCGCATCATGACGCAGCCCGACACGACGAGCGGCGCCGTCGCGAAGCCGAACTCCTCCGCGCCCATCAGCGCCGCAACGACCACGTCGCGGCCGGTCTTGAGCTGGCCGTCGACCTGCACGATGACGCGATCGCGCAGCTTGTTCATCAACAGCACCTGCTGCGTTTCGGCGAGGCCGAGCTCCCACGGCACGCCGCCGTGCTTGATGCTGGTCAGCGGCGACGCGCCGGTGCCGCCGTCGTGGCCCGAGATCAGGATCACGTCGGCGTGCGCCTTCGCGACGCCGGCCGCGATCGTGCCGACGCCCGAGACCGCGACGAGCTTCACCGAGATCCGCGCCCGCGGATTCGCGTTCTTCAGGTCGTAGATCAGCTCGGCGAGATCTTCGATCGAGTAGATGTCGTGATGCGGCGGCGGCGAGATCAGGCCGACGCCTGGCGTCGCGTAGCGGACCTTCGCAATCCACGGGTAGACCTTGTGGCCGGGCAGCTGGCCGCCTTCGCCGGGCTTGGCGCCCTGCGCCATCTTGATCTGCAGATCCTCGGCGTTGACGAGGTATTCGCTGGTGACGCCGAAGCGCGCCGACGCCACCTGCTTGATCGCGCTCCGCCGCCAGTCGCCGTTCGCGTCGCGCGTCTGACGCGCCGGATCCTCGCCGCCTTCGCCGGTGTTCGACTTGCCGCCGATCCGGTTCATCGCGATCGCCAGGGTTTCGTGCGCCTCCTGGCTGATCGATCCGTAGGACATCGCGCCGGTCGCAAAGCGCTTCACGATGCTCTCGACCGGCTCGACCTCGTCGATCGGGATCGCGCTGTCCGTCCGACGCAAACTCGAGCAGCCCACGCAGCGTCGCCTGCCGCGTGCTCTGATCGTCGACGAGCCGCGTGTACTCCTTGAACACCTGGTACTGACCGCTGCGGGTGGCGTGCTGCAGCTTGAAGACCGTGTCCGGGTTGAAGAGGTGATATTCGCCGTCGCGCCGCCATTGGTACTCGCCGCCGTTGTCGAGATCCCGCGAGCCGCCGCTCCGCGATCGGAAATGCCACGGCGTGCCGCCGAGGCACTTCGTCGGCCATCGACGTCGATGCCGACGCCGCCGATGCGCGACGCCGTCCAGGTGAAGTAGCTGATCGACGAATGCCCGGTCGAGGCCGACCGCTTCGAAGATCTGCGCGCCGCAGTAGCCCTGCAGCGTCGAGATGCCCATCTTGGACATCACCTTCAGGATGCCCTTGTTCAGCGCGTGGATGTAGTTGATCGACCGCCTCGTCATGGGTGACGCCGACGAGCTGCCGCTGCCGGATCATGTCGTCGAGCGTCTCGAACGCCAGATACGGATTGACGACGCCGGCGCCGTAGCCGAGGAGCAGCGCGCAGTGATGCACCTCGCGCGCGTCGCCCGACTCGACGACGAGCCCGCACTGCGTGCGCGTGCCCTGGCGCACGAGATGGTGGTGCACGCCGGCGGTCGCGAGCAGGCTCGGAATCGGCGCCTGATCGCGATCGGCGCCGCGGTCCGAGAGGATGACGATCGTGTAGCCGGCGGCGACCGCGTCGCTCGCGCTCTTCTTCAGCCGTATCCATCGCGGCCGCCAGGCCGCGCGCCGCCCTTGCGCGCGTCGAAGAGCATCGGCAGCGTGATCGACTTGAACGCCGGCTCGTAGACGTAGCGCAGCTTCGCGAGCTGATCGTTGTCGATGATCGGATACTTGATCTTGATCTGCCGGCACGACTCGGGCCGCGGCTCGAGCAGGTTGCCCTCCGGCCCGATCGTCGACTCCATCGTCGTCACCAGCTCCTCGCGAATCGCGTCGAGCGGCGGGTTGGTGACCTGCGCGAAGAGCTGCTTGAAGTAGTCGTAGAGCAGGCGCGGGCGATCCGAGAGCACCGCCAGCGCCGTGTCGGTGCCCATCGAGCCGATCGGCTCGTCGCCGTTCAGTCGCCATCGGCGCGAGCAGGATCGCGAGATCTTCCTGGGTGTAGCCGAACAGCTGCTGCCGCTGCACGATCCGCTCGTGGCTGGGCGGCGGCAGGTGCGGCGCCGCCGGCAGATCCTCGATGTCGATCAGATGGTCGGCGAGCCAGTGGCCGGTAGGGCTGCGCGGCCGCGAGCTCGCGCTTGATCTCCTCGTCGGAGACGATGCGGCCCTGGGCCGTGTCGACGAGGAACATCCGGCCGGGATGCAGGCGCTCCTTGAGCAGGATGTCTTCGGCCGGGATGTCGAGCACGCCGACCTCGGACGCCATGATCACCAGGTCGTCCTTCGTGACGTAGTAGCGCGACGGACGCAGGCCGTTGCGATCGAGCACGGCGCCGATCACCGCGGCCGTCGGTGAACGCAATCGAGGCCGGTCCGTCCCACGGCTCCATCAGCGCCGAGTGGAACTCGTAGAACGCCTTGACGCTCCGGCGTCATCGTCTCGTGGCTCGACCAGGGCTCCGGAATCATCATCAGGATCGCGTGCGGCAGCGATCGGCCCGACATCACGAGCAGTTCGAGGACGTTGTCGAAGGTCGCCGTGTCGCTGCCGCCCTCGCGGATCACCGGCAGGATCTTCTGCAGATCGTCGCCGAACAGCGGCGAGCGCAGCAGCCCTTCGCGCGCGCGCATCCAGTTGATGTTGCCGCGCAGCGTGTTGATCTCGCCGTTGTGCGCGACGTAGCGATAGGGATGCGCGAGCGGCCACGACGGGAACGTGTTCGTGCTGAAGCGCTGGTGCACGAGCGCGAGCGCCGATTCCATGTCCGGGTCGACCAGATCGGGAAAGGTCGGCGCGATCTGGTCGGCGGTCAGCATGCCCTTGTAGATCAGCGTATTCGCCGACAGGCTGACGATGTAGAACGCGCTGCGCGCTCGGACAGCGGCAGCGCGATCCGCCGCGTGCTCGATCTGCTTGCGGATGACGTAGAGCGCCCGCTCGAAGCGCAGGTCGCTCGCCGGCGCTCGTCGCCGTCGCCTGCGGCGCGCTCGCCGATCCGCGATGAAGACCTGTTCGATGACCGGCTTGGCCGCGCGCGCCGAGGCGCCGAGACTCCGAGTCGTCGCCGGGGACGGCGCGCCAGCCGAGGACGTCGTGGCCCTCCTCGGCGACAGTCTGTTCGATCAGCTGCCGCAGCTGCTCGCGCTCGGGCTGGCGTCGCTCGGCAGGAAGACGAGCCCCGCGCCGTACTCGCCGGGCGGCGGCAGGGCGAACCCGAGATCCGCGGTGGCCTTGCGCAGGAAGCGATCGGGCATCTGCACGAGCACGCCCGCGCCGTCGCCGGTGTTCGCCTCGCAGCCGCAGGCGCCGCGGTGCAGCAGGTTGAGGAGGATCTGCAGCCCCTGCTCGATGACGGCGTGCGACCGGCGGCCCTTGATGTCGACGACGAAGCCGACGCCGCAGGCGTCGTGCTCGTCGCTGCGGATCGTAGAGACCGGTTGCGGATGAAGCGGATCGGGGCGGATTCAGCGGACGAAGCGACGACATAGCCGCCATGCCGCGCCAGTGTGTCGCCGTGCCTGAGTCAGAAGTAAAATACAATGATCTGATTGATCCATTCGTTTTGCGAATGGTTCCGAATCAGGCAGCGCCCGCCCGCGTCAGGGGACGGCCGCTCGCGCGAGAGGCTAGACGGCTCCACCCATGGGTTTAAGCACGATCGACTCGCAGAGACGCCGGTCGGCGTCATCGAGCGACAGCGTAGCCGGCTCGGCCGCCGGCATGAGCTGGCTTCGGACGGCAGCCGCGATCCCAATCGGCGAATACGTATGGGCTTCTCCCTTCCCTTGCCTGATGACGCGAATCACGATGCCATCCCCGGAGCCCTCGAGGACGTACTCACAGTCACCGGCGACGCGGGGAGGGACGCAGCGCGCCATCGCGCCGATGAACACGATGGCATCGCGGTAGGTCCACGAGGCCGCGAGGCGTTGGAAACTCGATCGCCCGCGTGTTCTCGGGCCATTCGGGAACCGTGACACCGATGGGTATGGCGGCCATCCCAGATCCTCCTTTTCCGGGCAGAATTCTAGCGCACCGTGGCGCGATGTCGCGTGCGGTCACAGATCCCCATGGACCACGCCACGACGGCGCGTCTCGCGTGTGCCCGATCCGCCGTCTCTACGGACCGAGGTTGCGCAAGGGACGGAAGCTCTGATACGCTCTCGGCCTCATGTTCGCGGTCCGCCATCACGTGCATCATCATCGCCACGGCCACGGGCCGGCGGAGGGTGCGTGATCCAGGGATCGAAGTCGAAACCGGGACACGACGCAGCCCCGCCCGAGGGCGGGGTTTTTGTTTTATGGACTATTCAAAACTGAACGGCCTGATCCCGGCGGTCATCCAGGACGCGGAAGTCGAGTCGTCTGAAGTGCTGATGGTCGGCTTCATGAACGAGCAGGCGCTCGCCGACACGCAGCGCACCGGCTACGCCACGTTCTTCAGCCGCACGCGCAACGCCCTGTGGATGAAGGGCGAGACCTCGGGCAACAAGCTCCAGGTCGTCGACATCCTCGTCGATTGCGACGACGACACGGTGCTGGTGAAGGTCAAGCGGCTCGGCGACGGCAATGTCTGCCACACCGGCACGCGAACCTGTTTCTCTCGAAAGTTAGGCGCGTAAGGGTCGACCCGTGTGTCGGCCCGGGCGGACACGCGGGTCCGCCTCGACAAAATGACAACATGAAACTGAAACTCGGCATTCCCAAAGGCTCCCTGCAGGACGCGACGGTTCATCTGTTCGCGCGCGCGGGCTTCAACATCTACGTCAGCACGCGCTCGTATTTCCCGGCGATCGACGATCCCGACATCGAGTGCATGCTGATCAGGGCGCAGGAGATGGCGCGGTACGTGTCCGACGGCGTGCTCGATGCGGGGCTCACGGGACAGGATTGGATCGCGGAGCACGAGGCCGGCGACGGACGAACCGGCGTGCTGACCAGCGTCGCCGATCTGATCTACGCGAAACAGAGCTTCGGCAAGGTCAAGTGGGTGCTGGCCGCACCGGAGGAATCGCCGATCCGATCGGCGAAGGATCTCGAGGGAAAAACAGTCGCGACCGAGCTCGTGCGGGCGACGCGCGCCTATTTCGCGCGCCACGGCGTGACCGCGAATGTCGAGTTCTCGTGGGGCGCCACGGAAGTGAAGCCGCCGGTGCTCGCCGACGCGATCGTGGAGGCGACGGAAACCGGCTCGACGCTGCGCGCCAACCGGCTGCGGATCATCGACACGGTGCTCGAGTCCAACACGCAGCTCATCGCGAACAACACCGCGCTGGCGGACGAGTGGAAGCGCACCAAGCTGGAGAACATGGCGCTGCTGCTGCGCGCCGCCATCGAAGCGCAGGGGCGCGTCGGCTTGATGCTGAACGTGCGCCGCGTCGATCTCGACGGCATCCTCAAGCTCCTGCCCGCGTTGCAGCGGCCGACGATTTCCGCGTTGAGCGACGAAGACTGGGTAGCCGTGAACACCATCATCGAAGAGCGCACGGTGCGCGACCTGATTCCGCGTCTGAAAGGCGCCCGCGCGCAGGGCATCGTCGAGTACCCGCTCAACAAGATCGTGCTGTGACGATGAGGATTATCGAGGCGCGTGACAATCGGGCGCTCCGTCGGCTGATCGCGCCGGCGTCGCGTCAGGATCCCGCCTTCGAGCGCCGCGTGCGAGCGATCGTCGACGCCGTCCGATCGGGCGGAGATCGCGCGCTCGTACGCTTCGCGCGGCGGTTCGATGGCGTCACGCCGCCGCTCGAAATCTCCGCGGCCGACATGCAGGCAGCGGCGGGTCGCGTCGATCCGGCCGTCCGCCGCGCCCTCGCGCAGGCAGCGAACCACATCGCCCGGGTCGCGTTCCGCCAGATTCCCCGGCACTGGGACCTCGACGTCGCGCCCGGCGTGTCGATCGAGCAGCGCGTCGAGCCGCTGGCCAGCGTCGGTTGCTACGTGCCGGGCGGCCGCTTTCCGCTGCCCTCGTCGCTGCTGATGACCGCGGTCCCCGCGCGCGTCGCCGGCGTCCGCGACATCGTCGTCGTGTGTCCCCGGCCGGAGCCGGTTGTCATGGCGGCGGCCCTCGAAGCCGGCGTCACGCGATTGTTTCGCGTCGGCGGCGCGCATGCCATCGCGGCGCTCGCGTACGGAACGGCGAGCGTGCCGCGCGTGGACAAGATCGTCGGGCCCGGGAATCGCTACGTCGCGACGGCCAAGGCGCTCGTCGCCGCGCAATGTGCGATCGATTTCTACGCCGGCCCCACCGAGATCGTCATCGTGGCCGGCCGCGGCCGTGCCAGCTGGATTGCCGCCGATCTCGTGGCGCAGGCGGAGCACGATCCGGACGCTCGCGCGATCTTCATCACGTGGAGCCAGCCTCTCGCCCGGCGCGTCGCGGCCGAAACGGCTCGGGCGGCCTCGGGCCGGACGCTTGTTGCTCGCGCGCTCGCCGCCAATGGCGCCATCGTCGTCACGCGAAACGCGGACGAGGCGATGGCGTTGGCGAGCCGGATCGCGCCGGAGCATCTCGTGGTCGAGCGCGAGTCGATGCTGAAAGGTTCGGTGACGGCCGGTGCGGTTTTCGTCGGTCCCTACGCCGCGCAAGCCGCCGGCGACTACGCGACGGGATCGAATCACGTGCTGCCCACGGCCGGCGCGGCCCGGTTCCGCGGCGGCCTGTCGGCGGCCGATTTCATGCGCGTGATGTCGGTACAGCGCATCACGCGCGACGGGCTGTCGAAGCTGGCGCCGATCGTTCTGCCGCTCGCGCGCGCCGAAGGACTCGACGCCCACGCCGAGTCGATTGAGATTCGATTGAAGCCATCAGCGATCAGCCATTAGCCATCAGCCATGTCTCATTATCAGAAACCCCCTGAACTGTACGACGGCCTCCGGCTGCACCAGAACGAGAACACCGGCGGCTGCTCGCCGAAGGTGATCGAGGCGCTCGCGCGGCTGCGCGCGGACCAGATCGGCTTCTATCCGCCGTACGCGCAGGCGACCGAGGCGGTGGCGCAGTACCTGGGCGTGCATCCGGATCGCATCACGCTGACCAACGGCCTCGACGAAGGAATCATGGCGCTGTCGGTCGCCTACCTCCGTCCCTCTGTCGCGGGGCCGGTGCTCGAAGCCGTCGTGCCCGAGCCGGCGTTCGAGATCTTCCGGTTCGACACGGCGGTTGCCGGCGGCCAGCTCGTGCAGGTGATGCCGAAACCGGACTTCGCATTTCCGCTCGACGAAGTCCTGTCGGTGATCCGGACGCGAACGCGCGTGGTGTTCCTGACGAATCCCAACAACCCGACCGGCGTCGAGATGCCGCTCGACGCGATCCGCGACGATCGCTCGTCGCGTGCCGAGCAAGGCCGTCGTCTTCGTGGACGAGGCGTACGCGGAGTTTGCCGGCGTGTCGTTCATCCCGGAGCTCGAGAACTTTCCGAACGTTGTCGTCGGGCGTACGTTCTCGAAGGCGTTCGGCCTGGCGGGACTCCGAATCGGCTGCCTCGTCGGCGCTCCGGAAACAGTCGACGCGATCCGCCGCGCCGTACCCGTCTACAGCGTCAGCATCGCGGCGGTCACCGCGATCCAGGCTGCGCTCCAGGATCTCGATCACCTCAACGACTACCTGCGACAGGTAGCCGAATCGAAAGCGTTGCTGTACGCCGCCTGCGACCGGATGGGGCTCAGCTACTGGAAGAGCTCGTCGAACTTCGTCCTCGTGTGCGCCGGCGATCGCACCGACGCGCTCGTCAAGGGCGCGTTCGCGCGCGGCGTCTACATCCGCGACCGATCGACCGAACCAGGATGCGCCGGCTGCATCCGGATCGGCGCCGGGATCGTGGAGCACACGCGGCGATGCATCGCCGTCATGGAAGAGGTTTTGTGCGCCGCGCCGTAATCGACCGCCGGACGACCGAAACGCAGATCGAGCTTCGCCTCGGCCTCGACGGTCGCGGCACGTATCAGGTGCGGACGGGCATCCGCTTCCTCGATCACATGCTGGAGCTCGTCGCGCGGCACGGCGCCTTCGATCTCCGGATCGCCGCCGCCGGCGATCTCGACGTCGATCAACATCACACCGTCGAGGATCTCGGGATCGCGCTGGGCGAGGCGGTCTCGAAAGCCCTCGGCCCGCGCCGCGGCATCAACCGCGCGGGCTACTTCGTGATGCCCATGGACGAGACGCTTGCCGTGGCCGCCATCGATTTGGGCGGCCGTCCGCACGCGGTGGTCGATCTGAAGATGAAGACCGTGCGCGTCGGCGACCTGCAAACCGAGCTCGTGCACGACTTTTTCGACGGCTTCGCGATCGGCGCCCGGGCGAACGTCCACGTCAAGGTGCTGTACGGCCGCTCCAGCCACCACAAGATCGAAGCGGTGTTCAAAGCGTTCGCGCGCGCGCTGCGGGTGGCATGCGCCAAGGACAAGCGGCTGGCGCGGATGCTGCCGAGTACCAAAAGGTCTGCTGTGATCGCGCTGATCGACTACGGCGCGGGCAACCTGACGTCGGTGAAGAAAGCGCTCGCCGCCGTCGGGGCAGACGTGTTCGTCCCCGGGCGGCCCGAGGAGCTCGCGAACGCGCGGGGAATCATCGTGCCGGGTGTCGGACATTTCGGCGCAACCCGCGTGCTCGACGATGGCATGGGCGTCGACGGTTCGTGCGCGAGTGGATGACGGCTGTCCGCTGCTGGGCATCTGCCTGGGGATGCAGTGGCTGTACGAGTCGAGCGACGAGGCGCCACAACTCAAAGGCTTGGGAATCTTGCCCGGCCGCGTCGTGCGAATGCGGCTGCTGGAGGTCCGCCTAAAGGCGGACCCCACGTACGAGATCAAAATCCCGCACGTGGGCTGGAACAGCGTCACGCTCGTGCGTGACGCGTCTCTTGTCAGCGGCGTCACGTCGGGCGCGCAGGTCTACTTTACGCACAGCTACATCGCTCCAATCACGACCGACACCGCCGCGACGACGGAGCACGGCGAACCATTCGCCGCGATCGTTCAACGCGGACACATCGCCGGCGTGCAGTTTCATCCCGAGAAATCCGGCGAAGTCGGGCTGCAGGTTCTGCGCAACTTTGTCCTTCTAACTTCGACCTCAACTTCAGATTAAGATTTGTAGCGTCTGTGCTTTCCAAACGGATCATCGCCTGCCTCGACGTCCGCAACGGACAAGTCGTCAAGGGCATCAACTTCGAGGGGCTGCGTTCGGCCGGTGATCCGGCGGAGCTGGCGAGGCGCTACAACCTCGAGGGGATCGACGAGCTCGTGATTCTGGACATCACCGCCACGCTCGAAGCGCGGCGCGCGCTCGCCGAGACGATCCGTGCCGTCGCGCGCGAGCTGTTCATCCCGCTCGCCGTCGGCGGCGGCATCCGCACCGAAGCCGACGCCGCGGCCGCGGTCGACGCCGGCGCCGACAAGGTCAGCCTCAACACCGCCGCCCTCGCCGATCCGCCGCTCATCACCACACTCGCCGAACGCTACGGCAGCCAGGCGGTCGTCGTCGCCATCGACGCCAAGCGCGATGCGAGGATCGCTTTGCGGTCTACGCGCGCAGCGGTCAGGCCGCGACCGGCCGGGACGCGGTGGAATGGGCGAAGGAAGCCGAGTCGCGCGGCGCCGGCGAGATCCTGTTGACGTCGATCGATCGCGACGGGACCAAGGCCGGTTTCGATTGCCCGCTCACGGCCGCGGTCTCGTCCGCGGTCTCGATACCAGTCATCGCCTCGGGCGGCGCCGGCACGCTCGATCATTTCGTGGAGGTCTTCACCGAAGGCCGAGCCGACGCAGCGCTCGCGGCGTCGATCTTTCACTACGCGGAGACGAGTGTGAAGGGGTTGAAGCAGCATCTACATAGCTGCGGGATTCCGGTTCGTTTGTGACGCCGCCAAAACGCAACCACGAAGACACGAAGCCACGAAGAAGACCTCTAAGTTTCTTTTTCGTGTTTTCGTGTCTTCGTGGTTGCATTTGTTCTAGATGCTGATTCCCTCGATCGATCTCCAATCCGGCGCCGTCGTCCAGCTCGTCCAGGGCGAACGCCTCGCGATCAAAGACGAGGACGTGTTCCGGTGGGTGCGGCGGTTCGAACGGTATCCGAAGGTGCAGGTGATCGATCTCGACGCCGCGAAGGGCGCCGGCGACAACCTGGCGCTCGTGAAGCAAATCGCGGCGTCACTCGCGTGCCGCGTCGGAGGGGGCATCCGGTCGGTCGCGCGCGCGCAGGACGTGCTCGACGCGGGCGCTCGCCAGGTCATCGTCTCGTCGGCGCTCTTCACGGACGGGCGGCCCGACCTCGGGTTCGCGGCGAAGCTGGCCGATGCGGTGGGCCGCGAGCGGATCATCGCCGCCGTGGACAGCCGCCAGGGCCGGGTCGTCATCCACGGCTGGAAAACGATGCTCGACATCACCGCCGTGGACGCGGTCCGCGCGCTCGAGCCCTACTGCGACGAATTCCTCTACACCCACGTCGACACGGAAGGATTGATGGGCGGCACGAACCTCGCCGCCATCCGTGAGGTCCGGGACGCCACGAACCGCCGCGTCACGGCCGCCGGGGGCATTACAACCCGCCAGGAAATCGACGACCTGGACGCCCTCGGCGTGGACGCCGTGGTCGGAATGGCCATTTACACAGGAACGTTGAACCTGGACCCTTAGCTCGGGGTCCGCTTTAGCTGGACCTACGCTGACGATCGCTCGCTCCCCTAGGTCCGCCTAAAGGCGGACACGCGGGTCCGCCCCTACAAACGTTGCGAAACGTTTGGCTGCGCCCCTCCGTCAAAGCGTCCATGCGAAACGCCATCCTTGTCCTCGCCGTGGTGTCTGCCGGCTGCACCCTGGAAGTCTCGGCTCATACCGACACCGAACACGTCACGCGGACGGCGCCGCTCGCGCCAGGCGGGACGCTCAAGCTGAAGAACTTTTCGGGCCGGGTCACCATCACCGGGACCGACCGGCAGGACGCGTCGATTGACGCCGTCCGGCACGCGACCCGCGAGAAGCTGGAGAACATCAAGCTCGACATCCACATGGAAGGGTCGACGCTGGTCGTCAACGCGAACCAGCGGGACTCATCCCGCTTCAGCCGGCGGCACCGCAACAACCGGGTCGTCGAGACCGACTTCACCATCGAAGTGCCCCGCCGGACGAACCTCGACGCCGACCTCTTCAGTGCCCCGCTCACGGTCGACGGCCTCGAAGGCTCGCACAAGGTGCACGGTTTTTCATCGCGCGTGCGGCTCGAGAACGTCGCGGGCCCTGTCCAGGTGCACACGTTCAGCGGTCCGGTCGATATCCACACCTCGACCTGGGGATCGGACCAGTCCGTGGACGTCGACACCTTCAGCGGGAGCGTGAACCTGCACGTCCCGGAGACCGCCGCCGGCACGATCAACTTCAACTCCTTCAGCGGTCACCTGAATTCCGACATTCCGCTCACGCTGCGGTCGGGCAGCCGGCGGTCGCTGCGCGCGGAACTGGGGCGGGGACGGGGTCCACCCTGCGCTTCAAGACCTTCAGCGGCAGCGTCAGGATCAACCGGTAACTGCTGCTACAATAGAGCCGTTAACCAGACGGTCAGCGTCACGCGCATCAACCGGGTAACTGCTGCTACAATAGGAAGTTGCCCGTTGGGGGCAGTTCACCTATTGTGAGCACAGCGGTTCAGGCACATCCCGAGGTCCGCTGGGCCCCGACGCAGGCGTCGGCAACCCGGATCGCGGCAGACGGGAAATTTCTGCGCCTCGGCGAGGCGCGGTTCCTCGTCAAGGGCGTCACGTACGGGACGTTCGCGCCCGATTCCACCGGCTATCAATTCCCTTCGATATCCCAGGTCGCCGAAGACTTCCGCCTGATGGCGAGCCTCGGCGTCAATACGGTCCGTCTGTACACGGCGCCGCGCCGCGATCTGCTCGACGAGGCGGCGCGTCACGATCTGCGCGTGATGGTCGGGCTGCCCTGGACGCAGCACGTCGCGTTCCTCGACGACCGCTCGCTCCGCCGGCGGATCCGCAACGAGATCGTCGAGCAGGTGGCCGAGCTGGGCGACCATCCCGCGGTCCTGGCCTTCGCGCTGGGCAACGAAATTCCACCCAGTGTCGTGCGCTGGCACGGCCGGCAGCGCATCGAACGTTATCTCCGCGTCCTGTACGAAGAGAGCAAGGCGGCCTCGCCCGACAGCCTGTTCACGTACGTCAACTTTCCGCCGACGGAATTCCTCGATCTCGCGTTCTTCGACATCTTCGCCTTCAACGTGTATCTGCACCGCGAGCCCGAGTTGCGCGCGTACCTCGCGCGGCTGCAGCACATTGCCGGACACAAGCCGCTGCTGCTCGCCGAGGCCGGCGCCGACAGCATCCGCGAGGGCGAGGAAGGTCAGGCGGACATCACGGCGATGCACATCCGCGCCGCCTTCGAGGAAGGCGCGTGCGGCGCGATCGCGTTCGCCTGGACCGACGAGTGGTGGCGCGGCGGAAACCCGGTCGACGACTGGAAGTTCGGCCTCGTCGATTGCGAACGGCGCTTCAAACCCGCGGCGGTCGCCGTGTCCACCGCATTCGAGGAAGCGCGGTTTCCGCGCGAGGTGCAGCGTACCTGGCCGCGCGTGTCCGTCGTGGTCTGCGCGTACAACGCCGCCGACACCCTCGAGGATTGCTTGTCATCCCTCGAGCGGCTGACGTATCCGGACTACGAGATCATCCTCGTCAACGACGGTTCCAGCGATCGCACGGGCGAGATCGGCACGCGCGCATGCGCGCGTGCGCGTCATCGACACGCCGAACGCAGGGTTGAGTGCCGCCCGAAATGTGGGACTGGCCGAGGCCACCGGCGAGATCGTGGCCTACACCGACGCCGACACTCGCGTCGATCGCGATTGGCTCTCGTTCCTCGTCCAGCCGTTTCTCACGTCCGACGTCGCGGGATCGGGCGGACCGAATGTGGTCCCCGCCGACGACCCGCCGATGGCGCAGTGCATTGCCCGTGCGCCGGGCGGCCCGACCCACGTGCTGCTCGACGACCGCACCGCCGAGCACGTGCCCGGCTGCAACATGGCGTTCCGCCGCGACGCCCTCGTGGCCATCGGCGGCTTCAATCCCATCTTTCTCCGCGCGGGCGACGATGTGGACGTGTGCTGGCGGGTGCAGGCGCGCGGCTGGAAGATCGGGTTCGCGCCGGCGGCGCTCGTGTGGCACCACCATCGCGCGTCGCTGAAGGCGTACTGGCGCCAGCAGGTCGGCTACGGCGAAGGCGAGACCTGGCTGATGGCGCATCACCCGGACAAGTTCCTGGACGGACGCATGCTGTGGCACGGGCGCATCTACAGCCCGCTGCCGTTCGTGCGATCGCTCTCGGGCACGCGCATCAACGCCGGGGTGTGGGGGACGGCCGCGTTTCCGTCCGTCTACCGCACCGACGTGCATCCGTTCGCGTTCATGCCGCATTCGATCCGGTGGCAGGTCATCTCCTTCATCCTCCTGCTGGCGGGCCTCGCAGTGGCGTGGACGGGCGAGCACCAGTGGGCCGCGGCCATCCTCCTCGGCGGCGGCGGCATCGGCGTGGCCACGACCATCGCCAAGAACATCGCCTACGCCATGCGGTCCGACATGGGGTCGCTCCGCGGTCCCAAGTTCTGGTACCGCGCGATGGTCGCGTACCTCCACTTCCTGCAGCCGATCGCGCGGCTGCGCGGGCGGATTCGCGGCCACCTCTCCCCGCCCGAAGTCGCCCTGCCGCAGGCGCGCGCGCAGACGAGCCGCGGGCCGCGGCCGTCGTTGAGCGAGGCGTGGCGGGCGCTCGTCCTCATCTCCGGCAACGTCGCCGAGGATCGCTTCTGGAGCGAGACGTGGACGACGGCCGACCGCGTGCTCACGGATCTCGCCGACTGGCTGCGGCAATCGCGCGCCGTCCGGACGATCGAGGTCGATGAAGGGTGGTCGGACGATCGCGACGTCAGCGTGTTCGTCGGCCGCTGGGCCTGGCTCGACATCCGCGCGCTGGTCGAAACGCACGACGCCGGCCGGTCGCTCGTCCGGCTCAGCACGCATCTGCGGCCCACCACCTACGGCGTCGTGACCGCGCTCGTGTTCGGCGCCGGGCTGTTCGTCGCGGCGCTGTACGGCGTGGCGCTGCGCTGGCCGCTGGCCGGCGCGGCGGCGGCGGGGCTGGCGGTGTTGTTGATCCCGGCCGTCGCCTGGCGGACGGCGCAGGCCACCGCCATCGTGCGGCGCGGGATCGCACGCGTCACGGTCGGCGCCGGCATGATGCAACTGCCGTCGGCGCCCGCGCATGCGCCGCTCGTGTCGCCCTCGCTGCTCCGCATGTACGGCCTGCGCAGCGCCATCATCTTCATCGTCACGGTCGTCACGCTGGGCGCCAGCACGTTCATGCTGCGGGAGGCGGCGACGGCGCCGGTGATCGGCGGGAAGCAGGGGTTCGCCGGCGACTACGGGCCGGCGATCGAGGCCTGGCTCGACGCGCCTGGCGGGATCGTGGTCGCGGCAACCGGCGACATCTACTTCGCCGACTCGAACAACCACGTGATCCGCCGCATCGACGCGCGCAACGGCGTCATCACGACGGCGGTCGGCAACCACGATCTCGACGCGGGATTCTCGGGCGACGACGCGCCGGCGACCCAGGCGCAGCTCGACACGCCCGACGGCGTGGCCATCGCGCCCGACGGCGACTTGATCATCGCCGACTCGCGCAACGATCGAATCCGCCGCGTCGATCGCGCAACGGGAGTCATCACCACCATTGCCGGCTCCGGCCTCAACGGATACGACGGCGACGACAAACCGGCCATCGAGGCGGCGCTCAATACCCCGAGTGCGGTGGCGGTCGCGGCCAACGGCGACATCTACATCGCCGATACGCTCAACTACCGCGTCCGCGTCATCGACGCGAAGACGGGATTCATCCAGACCGTCGCGGGCGATGGCACACCGGGAGAGCCGGAACGCGTCGGCGACGGCGGGCCGGCGACGAGCGCGCAGTTGAACATGCCGAGCGACGTCGCCGTGGCGCCGAACGGCGACGTCTACATCGCCGACATGCACCACAACCGCGTGCGAAAGCTCGACCGGCGGACGCAGATCATCTCGACGGTCGCGGGCAGCGGGATCTGGGGCTACTCCGGCGATGATGGTCCCGCGGTGGACGCGCGCCTGGCCGGACCCGCGGGCATCGCGGTCGTGGCCGAACCGGGCGCGTCCGGCAAGCTGACGATCTTCATCGCCGACTTCTACAACCAGCGCGTGCGCGCGGTCGGGCCCGACGGCGTGATGCGCGATCTCACGCAGGAAGGGCGGATCGCGTTCGGCGCGCCGACGCGCGTCGCGTATGCGCCGCGGCGCGGGTGGCTGTACGTCGCCGACTCGAGCGACAACCGGATTGTCCCGCTCCCGATTCCGAAGGGCCTGATCGCTCCTCGTACGACGCTCGGACTCCCGAACCCCATGCGAAGGTCGGGCGGATGAGCCTGCTCCCCTGGTCGCTCACCTTCCTGAAGCCGTACCGGATGCGTGTGGCGTGGCTGTCGGTCCTGCTCCTGGCCGAGATCGGCCTGGGCGCACTGCAACCGTGGCCGCTGGCGATCGTGATCGACTACGTGCTGCAGCAGCGGCCGATTCCCGAGCCGTACGCCGGCTGGCTGCTCGCGATTCACGGCGGCGATCGCCTCCTCCTCCTCATCGTCGTCGTCGTGGGCGGCGTGTTGCTGCAACTCGTCAATCAGTTCGTGTCGGCGTACGGCACGCAAGTGCAGGTCGATACGGGGCAGCGCATGGTGTACGACCTGCGCGGGCGATTGTTCGAGCACTTGACGGGGCTCGGACTCCACCACCACATCAAGACCAGCACAGCCGACGCGGTGTATCGCGTGGACGTCGACGCGTACGCGATCGAGAACCTCGTGATGAGCGGCATCTTCCCGCTGGCGACGTCGTTCTCGGCGCTGGCGGTCATGTTCGTGATTCTCGTGCGCCTCGACCTGACGATCGCGCTGCTGTCGCTGACGGTGGTGCCGTTCATGTATTTGTGCCTGCGCTATTACATGTCCACGCTCGTGAACCGCGAGCAGCGCGTCAAGGAGCTCGAATCGAAGCTGCTCGAACGGCTGTACGAAACGTTCGGCGCGATGCGGCTCGTCAAGAGCTTCGCGCGCGAGCCGCACGAGCTGGGGCGCTACACCAAGGCCGGCGAAACGACGATGAACGCGCGGATTGCCATTACCTGGCAGCAGTCGATGTTCTCGGTCGTCGTCGGCACGATCACGGTTCTCGGCACGGCGCTCGTGGTGATCGTCGGCGGCAGCTTCGTCATGCGAGGCCGGCTGACGGTCGGTCAGCTCACGGTCGTCATCGCCTACCTGGCCGCGGTCTACGGTCCGCTGTCGGCGATCGCCCATACCACCGGCAACCTGCAGGGCGCCGTGGCGGGCGCCAGGCGCGTGCGCGAGATGTTCGCGATGACGCCGGAAACCGTGGACGCGCCCGGCGCCGTCGACGCCGGCGACATCCGCGGCGACGTCGTGTTCGAGGGCGTCGGCTTTACCTATCCCGACGGCACGCAGGTGCTGCATGACATCGACTTCGCGGCCAAGCCAGGTGAAATGATCGCGCTCGTCGGACTGACCGGCGCCGGCAAGACGACGCTGGTCAGCCTGATCCCGCGGTTCTACGACGCCACCGCCGGCCGCGTGCTCGTCGACGGCAGTGGACGTGCGGCAGTACCGCGTCCGCTCGCTGCGCGACAAGATCGCGATCGTCCTCCAGGAGCCGGTGCTGTTTTCGGGGACCATCGCCGACAACATCCGCTACGGCCGGCTCGACGCCACCGCCGAGCAGATCGAGGAGGCGGGGCGCGCCGCGCACGCCCACGAGTTCATTGCGCGGCTGCCGAAGGGGTACGACACCGAAGTGGCCGAGGCCGGCGGCGGGTTGTCGGGCGGCGAGCGGCAACGCCTCAGCGTCGCCCGCGCGATCCTGAAGAACGCGCCGATCCTCATCCTCGACGAGCCGACATCCTCGCTCGACGCGATTTCCGAAGAGATCGTGTTCGCGGCGCTGCGCCGTTTGCGCGCCGGCCGGACGACGATCGTGATCGCCCACCGGCTGTCCACCGTGCGCGACGCCGACCGGATCCTCGTCCTCGACGGCGGCCGCATCGCGGCGCAGGGCCGGCACGAGGAGCTGCTGACGAGCAGCCAGCTCTATCGCCGCATGTGCGCTCGCCTCTCGGTCGGCAAGTCCCTCGACGAGCCCGAGACGGTCGACGAGCTGATCAGGAGGCGGTCGAAGACGATGTCAGAGGCGATCGTCAGGGCGGGAGAAGGCAGGATGTCGTGGTCTGACCGCGAAACTGGCAGCGATCGTGGAAATCCGCACTCTGCAGCCGATGAGCATCCTGTTTGCCGGAATCATCGCCCGCTACCCGTTCGGCGGCGTGACGTGGTGCTCGTTGATGTATCTGCTCGGTCTGCGAGCGCTCGGGCACGAGGTGTTTTACATCGAGGACACGGGCGAGTGCGGATACGACCCGGTGAAGAACGAGCTCGCCACCGACCCGGAGTACGGCACAACCTACATTCGCAACGCGCTCGAGCCGTTCGGCCTCGGCGATCGATGGGCCTTCGTGAACTACGACGGCAGCTACCACGGGACGTCAGCTGCGGCGGTGCGCGAGTACGCGTCGAGCGCTGATCTCTACATCAACCTCTCCGGCGGATCGTGGTTCTGGCGCGACGAGTACGCGCGCGTCCCGCGCAAGATATTCATCGACTCCGACCCCGCGTTCACGCAGCTCGCCATCGCGAAGGGCGTGCCGTGGTACGTCAAGTTCTTCGAGCGGTTCGACCACCTCTTCACCTTCGGCGCCAACATCGGCACGGAGGCATCGTCGATTCCCGTCGGCGGGTTCACCTGGCACAAGACCTGGCAGCCCGTGACCATGGAGGACTGGAAGTCCACGACGCCGCCGGGCGGTCAATTCACCAGTGTCATGACCTGGAAGATCGAAAGCTTCACCGACGTCGACGGCAACAAGGACCTCGAGTTCAAGAAATTCATCGACCTGCCGTCCCGCACGGCGCAGCCGTTCGAGCTGGCGATCAACGGTCCGCAGAAGTTGCTGCGCGAGCACGGCTGGGGAACCGTGGCCGCCATGCAGGTGTCGCGCACGCCCACGGACTACCGCGACTTCATCCATCGCTCGCGGGCGGAGTTCGGTGTCGCCAAAAACGCGTACGTGGCGAACCGCAGCGGCTGGTTCAGCGATCGGACCGAGTGCTACCTCGCGTCTGCCCGACCCGCGCTCGTGCAGGACACCGGGTGGACCGCGCATCTGCCCTCGGGGGAGGGGCTCCTCGCGTTCACCAACGTCGACGAGGCCCTCGCGGGCATCGACCGGATCAACACCGACTACGATCGGCACGCGCGCCGCGCCCTCGAGATCGCCCGCGAGTACTTCGACGCCGCCCGCATCCTCCCCAAACTCCTTGAGGTCGCGTGCGCATAGCCCACGTCGCGCCAGTCGCCACGACGATTCCGCCGCCGAAATCCGGATCGGTCGAGACGATGACGTCGCTGCTGACGGAAGGACTGGTCGCGCGCGGGACACGACGTCACGCTGTTCGCGGCCGGCGATTCGAAGACCTCCGCGAAGCTGGCCGCGATCTATCCCCAGGGCTACTGGCACGACTTGAACATGTGGCCGTGGGAGCTGTACGAGATGCTGAACCTCGCGCACGCCGTCGAGCGCGCGGCCGAGTTCGACATCATCCACTACGAAGCGGCCTACTATCCGATGTCGCTCGCGTTCGCGCGCCTGTCGCAGACGCCGATCGTGCAGACGCTGCATCACTCGCCGAGCAGCGCCGAGGTGAAGCTGTGGTCGCGCTATCCCGACGCGCCGTTCGTCGCCATCTCGAACGAGCAGGCCCGCCTCCTGAGCGGCGTCAACGTCGTCGCGACAGTGCTCCACGGCATCGACACCGACCGCTTCACGTTCCGGGAAATGCCGGACGACTATCTGCTGTTCCTCGGCCGCTTCACGGAAGGCAAGGGCGTCCTGCAGGCGATTGAAATCGCCAAGCGCCTCCGGATGCGGCTGATCCTGGCCGCCGCCGAGGACGCCTACTATCGCGAGACCATCGCCCCGCACGTGGACGGCCGTCTCATCACCTACTTTGGCGAGGCGGACTTCAACGCCAAGGTGCAGCTGTACGGCGGGGCGCGCGCGCTGCTCTATCCGATTCAGGCGCGCGAGCCGTTCGGCCTCGTCCTGGCCGAGGCGATGGCCTGCGGCACGCCCGCCGCCGCGCTCGATCGCGGCGCCGTGCGCGAGGTCGTGGACGACGGCGTGACCGGGATCGTGTTCGAGGATCTCGAACAGATGGTGAACGAGCTGCCGCGGGTCTTCGATCTCGATCGCCGCCGCGTCCGGGATCGGGCGGTGGCGCGGTTCGGCGTTGCGCGGATGGTTGACGAGTATCTGCCGGTCTACGAGCAGGTCATCGAGGCGTATCGTGCCCAACGGGCTTGACGGACGCACGATTCTGGCCGTGTTCGCGCACCCCGACGACGAGTCGCTGACGTGCGGAGGGACGCTGGCGCGGCTTGCCGACGCGGGCGCCCGGATCGTGCTGCTCTGCGCGTCACGCGGCGAGCGGGGATCGATCAGCGATCCCGCGCTCGTGCCCGACGGCGACCTGGCTCGCGTCCGCACGCGCGAGCTGCACGAGGCCGCCGCCATTCTGGGCATCGCGGACGTCATCGTCCTCGATCACCGGGACGGCAATCTGCGATGGCAGGACGTGCCGGAGCTGCATGCCGAGATCGTGGGGCTGGTCGAAAAACATCAACCCGCCGCGGTGATTACCTTCGCCGAAGACGGCCTGTACTGGCACCTGGACCACATCGGCATTCACGAGCGGACGTATACCGCCGTCCGTACCTTCGGCGCGTCGGCGCCCGCCCTCTACTACGTCACGATTCCGAAAGGCGTCATGCGCGAAGTCGTCGAGGCGGCGAAGACCCAGGGCGAAGCTCGCCGACCCCAGTATCTGGGGCATCGTTCCGGACGCGTTCGGCGCCGCCGCCGAGCCAGCCACGCTCTCGGTCGACGTGCGCGCCTGGGTCCCGCGGAAGCTCGCGGCCATCCGCAGCCATCGGACCCAGTTCGGATTGCGCCATCCCATCGTTGTGATCGACGAGGAGCATGCCCGGCGATGGCTTGGCGTCGAATACTTCAGGCGGGCGCCCATCCCGGGCGTCGAGGAGTCACCGCTCGAGCAACTGGCGGCGGAAAAGGCAGGACAGGCGGGATAATGCATGCTTTCAACCTTAGACCTCCTCCGTTGTCCCTACTGCGGTGGCCGGCTGTCGCTCGTCGACTCGCTCTTCCATTCGCGAAGCGACGATCACCTGCAGGACGGCATCCTCGGCTGCCATTGCTGCATCTTCCCCATCGTTGACGGCATTCCGGTGCTGCACCTGCATCCCGCCGCCACGAAGGCCCGCGATCTACGTCCAGAACGGACGGCCCGATCTCGCGCGGCGCGCGATGTTCGGGCTCGGGACGAATGCCGAGGCCGAGGCCGACGCCTTCGAAGCGGTGGCAGCGTCGCCCACCGCCACGTACCGGCACATCGCCGAGGCGCTCGGTTCGGCGTTCGAAGGCGGATATTTTCTCTACCGTTTTTCCGACCCGAACTTCGTCGTGTCCGACGCCGTTGTCCGGGCCGTGGCGCGCACGGTCGCGAGCGACGGCGGGCGCGCCATCGACGTCTGCGGGGGCTCGGGGCACCTGACGCGGACCTTGATGGACGTCACGTCGGCGCCGCCGATTCTGGCGGATCTGTACTTCGCGAAGGTGTGGCTCGCCCGCCGCTTCACGGCGCCGGGATGCGAGCCGGTCTGCTGCGACGGCAACGCGCCGCTGCCGTTCGCCAAAGGTGCGTTCACCTTGGCCATGTGCATGGACGCGTTCATGTTCATCTGGACCAAGCGGCAACTGGTCGGTGAGCTGACCCGTCTCGTCGAGGGAAGCGGTAACCCGGGAACCGTGCTCATCGGCCACGCCCACAACCAACGGGTCTGGAGCCCGTCGCACGGGCAGCCGTTGCCTCCCGAGGGGTACGCAGATCTGTTCGAAGGCGTCGAGCCCCGGCTGTTCGCCGAAGCGCCCCTGTTCGAGGATGTCGTGGCCGGCGGGCCCATCGACCTCTCGCGCCGGGACTCGAGAGAAACCCTGGACCAGGATCCCGCGTTTACGATCATCGCGACGCGGCATCGCGGGGTCTTCGCGCCACACGCGATCGAGCGGCCGGACTCGGCCCGTGGGGCGTTCCAGCTGAATCCTCTGTACGCCGTCGAACCTGACGGCGACCGCGTGCGGCTGCGCCTTCGTTTCCCCGGAAACGACTACGAAGAGGAATTTGGAGCGTGCCGCCGATATCTTCCTGAGGAATCGGAAATCAGCCGGAGCGACTTTGACGCGCTTCCGGCCGCGACGCTCCCGGGGTCCCTGGCCGATCTGGCGCGCCGCCGCGTGATCCTCGATCTGCCGAAGCACTATTACTAGTATGTTGCTGTATCATGTGCCGGCTTCGTTTACATAAATGTCACATCTGAACGGAACCGCCCTCCGTGTGGCGCGTCACCGGGCCCGCCGGCACTTCACCGATCCATCACGTCGCCGCGGGCTGCTGGTCGCCTTCGAAGGCCCGGACGGATCCGGCAAGACGACGCAGCGCAAGCTATTCAAGACGTGGCTCAAGTCGGAAGGCTACGACGTCGTCACGACGAAGTGGAATTCGTCGGAGCTGATCAAGCCAATCATCAAGAGCCGCAAGACCGTCCGCGCGCTCAGCCCCGAGGAATTCTCACTGTTGCACGGCGCCGATTTCCGGCATCGCGTCGAGCAGACCATCCTGCCGGCGTTGTGGGAAGGCAAGCTGGTCATCGCCGACCGGTTCCTGTTCACCGGCCTGGCCCGCGACGTGGCCCGCGGCCTCGATCTCGATTGGGTGTTGAAGCTGTACCAGCCGCTCCTGTGGCCGGATCTCGTGTTCTACTTCGCGGTCTCGCCGATCACGTCGGGCAAACGCGTGACCGCCACCCGTTTGCCGAACTTCTATGAAGCCGGCCAGGACGTGACCCACGTCGAAGATCCGGTCGAGAGCTACCAGCATTTCATCTCGCGCGTCATCCGCGAGTACGAATCGCTGGCGCTCATTTTCAATTTCATCACCGTCGACGCGGAACAGTCGATCGGGGATCAGCACCGGCAGATTCGCGAGTTGTTTCTCGAGGGACAGCGCCGCCCGTGGTCCGAGTGGAACGTGGACGCCGTGGCCGACTGGCTCGCGCGAACGGGCCGGCGTGTGAGCAAGACGTCGAAGCCGCGCTTGATCGCCGTCGACGGCGTCGAGGCCGGCGCCGTGCTGGCGGCCGCGCGCCGGGCGCTCGGGTCGCAAACCAACGGCGGCGGCATCAGCCACTGGGACGCATCGGGCGTGTTTCAGGATCTGGCGGTGGCGGAGGAAGCCGCCGGGGCGCCGTCGCCGCGTACGCTCCTGCTCCTGTACGCCGCCGATCTCGCGTTCAGGCTGCGCTGGGAGATTCGTCCGGCGCTGGCGGAGGGCCAGACCGTCGTCGCCGCGCCGTACGTGGAGACGGCCGTGGCGTTCGGGCGGGCGGCGGGCATTCCCGCCGGCTGGCTGGCGAACCTGTTCCGGTTCGCGCCGCGGCCGCACGAACGCTGCTTCGTGTACGGCTCGTCCAAGCGCAAGGCGGTGGACGGCTTCATCGGGTTCGGGTGCGATCAGATGCGCGGCAAGCCGGCAGGCCGCACGCCGAAACAGATCATCAAAGGCGCTGCGGTCGAACTGCGGAAGATGGCGCGCCGCAGTACGAAAGTTAGAAGTAAGAAGTAAGAAGGTAGAAGGACTGAGTCCTTCTACCTTCTTCAGTTCTAACTTCTACCTTCCGAACAGGTTGTATTCGTCCCGCGGAAATCTATCCGAATTGAAGTCGGTCAGGCTGTCTCGCGGATAGTCTGGACCGTAGCTCGTCATCGGCCCGCCCAGGTGGGATTCCATCAACTGCGCGATATCGACGCCGTCGGCCGCAAAATGCGCGCGCACGTCCGGGTCGGCGGCGCGGCGAGCGATCGCTTCACGATCGATGACGATCGGCTCGCGGCTTCCGAGCAGAATGCCGGGCAGACCGATCGCATAGGGGAACGCACGCAGAAAACTGTTGTGGACGCGCGCCGTCGGCACCCAGGTCACCGCCAGCCCGCGCGGGCTGAGGCGATCGCGCACCAGGCCGAAGAACTCCTCTGAGTACAGATTGCCGGAGTGGCTGGTGTGGGGCTGCAGCGCATCGGCCTCGATGATGTCGTAGGTCGACTCGCCCTGGACCAGGTGAATGCGCCCGTCGCCGTAGACCTGCGACACGCGCGGATCGTTGAGCAGGGTCCGAAGCCCGCCGAAACGCTGCCGTCCATCGAGCGCTTTCAGCGCGCGCAGCTGTCCGCCGATGATCTCGATGCAGATGATGCGCTCGATTTGCTTGCGGCCCGAAACGGCGTGAACGGTGTCTCCCGACCCGAGACCGATGACCACGGCCGTCCTGGGGTCGGGATGGACCAGCGCCGGGATCGCGCCAAGCGCCGTGTGCAGGCCGCCATACGGCAGCACGCTTTGACTCATGCCGTTGACGAACACCACGGCCAGCCTCGGCTCGGTCCTGATCAGCGACAGTCCCGATCGGTCCTCGACGATCACGCTCCGATTGGCTGTGGCGCCGTGCAGCCGCGCCCACAGCGTCTCGTTGTCCGGGATCAGAAAAACCGGGGAGGCGACGAGCATCGCGGCGGTCGCCGTCGCCACCGCGGCAGGAGCGGTGCGCCGCGCGGCTGACGCGGTGGACCGCCACCATCGCTCGGCGGCCAGGATCGCGAAGACCGCGCCGCCGCCGGCAAGGAGCTTCAACGTCCCGCTCGTGCCGACGTACTCGAGCAGAATCCAGCCGGTGAGGATCGTGCCCGCCATGCTGCCGACGATGTTCGCGAGGAGGAGGATGCCGACTCGCCGGCCCACTCGAGCAAGGTCCGTCTGGATCACCCGCTGCAGGACGGGAAAACTGCAGCCCATGAGAAACGTGGGCGGGACGACGAGCAGCGCGGGCAACCCGAAAAACAAGCCGACAAATCTCCACGGCGACTTGTCCGCCGTGGTGTCACCGTCGACGGATCCGCCGACAAGCTCTCGCAGCTGGCTGACCGCCTGAGGGATGTTCAACGACTCGTACCCGGCGAGATACTCGCGGAACCACGGCAGGCCGCCGGCAAGTCCGACAAACGCGATCAGCAAGCCAGCCGCGCAGACCGCCACCGCCGCCTGCAGGCCGAGAAAGACGACGGCGGGACGACGCACCCGCGGCGCAATGAAGGTGCCGGCGACGGAGCCCAGGCCGAGGCCGAAGAGGTACAGGGCCAGCAGCGTCCCGAAGGTGAACGCCGTGGACTTCATCATCACGCCGAGCAGCCGGAACCACACGATCTCGAGCGACAGCGCCAGCAGCCCTGAAAATCCAAAGAGCGCGGCCCACACCCACGGCGGATAGCTCGTCCGCTCGCCGATCGCCGTCGACGGCTGCGGCGCGGCGGCGGGTGCCTTGTCGCGCGCGATCAGCACGCTCAACGGAACGATCACCGCGGCGCACGCGAAGTTGAGCATCGCGCCGACGACGAGCGTGCCGTCGAGACCGCGTGTCGGCAACAGCCACCACGTCGAGAGCAGAGCGCCGGCAGCCGCGCCACAGGTGTTGACGCCGTAGAGCATGCCGATCACGCCCGCGGCGCGCTCGATGCGCGGCGTCAGCGTCCGCCCCAGCAGCGGCAGGGACGCGCCCATGAAGAACGTCGGCCACAGGAGGATGACGAAGAGGATGGCGAACGTCACGACCCCGGGAATCTGCAGCGGCGCCAGATACCGGTACACGACGTCGTACAGGAACCACCCGCTGAACAGGCCGAACAGGCCGATCGCGAGCTCGGCGAACGCGAACAGGCGCAGCGCGGTCGACCGCGACACCCGATCGGCGAGATGGCCGCCCGCCAGGTTGCCGACGCCGAGCCCACCCATGAACGCGGCGACGATGAGCGTGACCGAATGCACGTCTGCGCCGGAAAACATCACCAGCAGACGCTGCCAGATGACCTGGTAGAGGAGCGCGGCGAGACCCGAGGCGAAAAAGACCCCGCTCGCGACGAGGATCATGCCTTCGGCAAGGTAGGAGATAGAAGGTAGAAGTCAGAAGGACTGAAAGAACAGCGCTCTGTCCTTCTAAGTTCTCACTTCTCACTTCTAAGTTCGCTAGCGAGAAGCGGCGACCTGCAGCTGGACGAAGGCGCTGCGGTTGCGTGCGAAGTTCCTCACGTCCACGACGCCCTGCTCGAACTCGGCGTTGGTGAAGATCAGCGTGTCCGCGAGCGCCGCGGTACGAACCTGGTTGTAGATCCGATCGACCTCGGATTCGAGGTAGCCCGGCGTCGTCGCGGTGGCGCCTTCGACGGCCGACGTGGCGCACTCGAGCAAGGTGTCGAGGTAGAGCGTGCGGAGATCGGGCTCCTGGAGGGCGCGCAGCACCAGACGGTTCCGCTTCTCTACCGGTCCGTCGACGATGTTGCGGAAGATCGAGTAGTCCGTCGCCCAGAAGGTGTTGCCCTTGTCCCAGGGGATGAACTGGAACTTGTTCGTATTGAAGAACCGGTAGATGTAGAAATTGTTCGGTCCGTAGTCGCCCGTGATGCCGTCCTCTTCCGCCAGGAAATTCTCAATCGCCAGATGGCGGATGAATTTCGGGAGATCGAGGAACTGGGCGATCGACGTGCGCCATGCCAGCGCCGGTGTCGTTGACCGCCTGGATGAAGCTGGCCACCACCTCGCCCTGCGGATCGTCCTCGAACGTTTCCGGTTTGAACGGCGTCGGCACGTAGAGCGCCGGATTCGAACCCAGGTTCTGGAAAATGAACGGCGCTGCTCCCGCGTTCACGGCGGCGGCGTCGAAGGAGAACTCGTAGAGGTGCCCGGTGTTCTCGGCAAAGTTCCGCTGCAGGAAATCCTTGTCCGGCGATTCGACGATCGTGTAGAGCCCGAGGTAGTCGTTGTTGACGTAGAGCCGCGTGTGCGCTTCGCGCACCGCGCGACGAGGCCCAGCCGCTGGAAGAACAGCATGCTCAGGCGCTCGCGCATGTTGGTCGTGTCCTGCGAGTTGTTGCGCAGGATGAACGACTTCAGCGTCATGAACGTCTGGCCGGACGTATAGCGATTGAAATCGAGGCGGAGGCCCGGCTTGTTCGGGCGGCGGCTGCCCTTGCCGCGGGAGCGGATCCCGATGTTGCGGACAACCTGGTTGTTCCACTTGAAGTCCGCCGGATAGTAGGTGTTGTCCTGGAAATGCTCCTTGAGCGATTCCCAATCCTTGGCATTGACCGTGAGCCGGATCTCGTGCAGAGCGGAACCGTCGAAGAACGCAGCCGTCGGGTCCTGCGCGATCAGCAGGCGTGGGACCACGACGAGCAGCGCGAACACTATCGAAAGGAATCGGACCCGCTTCACCATGATGCCTCTTGGTCTAGAGCACGAGCTGCAGCCGGAGCACGCCGTTCCAGAACGACCCCGCGGGGAACTGCTCCGGCAACACAGGATTCCGGTCGCGCTGTTCGATGCTTTCGCGAATGCCGTTCACCTGGATCTTCATGAACCGGTTCAAAGACCAGTTCAATCCGATCGTAAACGCCTTTTCGCCCTCGGGCAGGAGGAATTCCGCCCGCGGGCTCCGGTAGCCCTCGCCGTCGCCGAGGCTGTCGAACCAGAGGCGTTCGATGCGCGCCACGACTTCAAGCGCGCCCCAGCCTCCCATGAACAGGTCGCCGGCCGGCTTGACCGGGCGCTTCTTGTCTTCACCCGGTAAGTAGCCACGATCCGGAGAGATACCAGGATCTGGCGCGGGCGTCTTCCAGGTCTTCGCCGCCGAGCCCCTGCCCCTTCCGGTTGTCCAGCACCTGGGTGAACTCGGTGCGGGCCGACCCCGGTCCGAACGTCCAGTCGGCGTCCACTTCCCACCGGTTTCTGTTGCCCTTCACGTAGACCGGCTCGAAGAACGTGTCCTGGGTGAGGAGCGTGCGGCCGCGCAGCCCGTTCGGCCGGAAGGAATCATCCGAGAGCTTCGACGTCGCGAAGGCCGTCCCGATCTCCAGCGCGCCGAACACCCGCTGACTGAGCGGCCGGAACGGCGTGCCGGAGACCCGGCCCACGATGGTTTCGTCGCCGCCCTGGATTTTCTTGGACTTGGCGTTGTCGCCGTCGTGTTCGAACGCGCCGACTCGAGTAGCTGAGGCCGCGCTTGAAGAACCGGCCGTGCACCATGATGCCCGGTGTCGCGCGACGGCGTGAGGTAGTTCGATCCGAGCGAGCGATAGATGAAGTCGTTCTGCGTCACGCCCGTCAGCGTGTCGAGCCCGAAGGGCACTTTGAAGCGGCCGATCTGCACCTGCGCGTTCTTGATGAACGTCAGGTTGACCAGCACGTCCTTCCATTGATTCTTCGGCGCGACGCCGGCGCTGATGTCTTTTTCGGTCAGCTCTTTCTCGGTGAGCTCGCGCTCGATCTCGTACTCGACCTTCTTGAAGAAGTGCCCCTGGAAGCCGATGCGATTGCGATGCAGCTCGAACTGTTCAACGCCGGCCAGCCTCAGCCCATCGGGATACGAACTGCGGCCGTCTTCCTGGAACTTCGCCTGGAAGTCGAGCCGGAAGGCGTTCCCGATGCGAAACGAGGGATGCTGCTTCCATGAGAACGGACGGACCCGGCCCGTCTCCGGAAGGTTCCGGGATCCACCTTCTCGTCTGGCGCCGGCACGTCGCTCTTGGGCTTCTTTCCCTGCTTCGGCTTTTTTTCCTTCTCTCGGCGTCCTGTTTGGGCGCGTCTTTCGCGTCGGCCTTATCCTGCATCGCGGCGACCGGCAACGGGCGCCTGCATCAGTCCCCACAGCACGATCGCCGCTGCGACTCGCATCACCATTGGGCACCATCGACCGCCCCGGCCGGCAACGTTCCGGCCTCGGCGGCAGCAGCAGTCAACACCCGGAACATTTCCACAGCGCCCGCCACGGCGGACGGTTCGTCCACGACAATGGCGACTTCGCGCCGGAAGTCGAGGCTCAACGCGGCCAGCGCCAGGCTGCCGACGACCACCTTCGACTCATCGATGAGCATGATCTTGCCATGCGATTTCAGATCGCCGAGCCGCCGGCTGTCGAACACCTCAACCGTAAGCCCGCCCGCGCGGCGCGAACGCAGCAGCGTGCACGAGCTCGGGATCCGAGAGTTTGGCGTCGATGACGCGAATGCTCGTTTTCGCCTGCTCGATCAGCGCCGTGAACTGCCGGCGCGCGCGCTCCGGACCGATGACCAGCCGGTCGCTCAGATCGGTCGGCATCTTCGTTCCGGCCGCATCGGCGGCCATCAGCCGGCGCAAATCCGACGACGAGCACCGGGTCGTGCGTGATCACGATGCCGTCCAGCGTCTTGCGGAAGCACTTGCGCGTGAAATTGAGCGACGCCACGACCGCCGGACCGTCGTCGGCCACGATGTACTTCGCGTGATACTTCACGACCGGGTCGTTGTACGTCCTCACGGTCGCGCCGGTGGCGTCGAGCGCGTCGCGGAGCTTCTCGAGCTTCCCGCGTCCGCCTTTGGCGCGCGACGTCGTGATCACCTCGACGGCGACACCGCGATCGACCGCATAGGTCAGCTCGTTGAAAATCGCCTCGTCGTTGCAGCGGAACAGCGAGAGCACCAGATTTCGCCGCGCCTTCCGGATCACGTCGAGGATCGCGCCGCGGCGCTCGTCAACCGCCAGAATCAACCGATCGGGTGGATGTTTTCGGGCCACGTCAGCGCTCGCGTTTCGCTTGTCCCCAGGCGACCGATTGCACGCCGCCGCCCTCGGACATCAATTGGCTGCTCAGATCCTCCAGCGATGTGCGCGGGTCCAGCCACGTGTGGTACTTCACGGTGACATCGTCGGACTGGGAGATTTCGCGCGGCTCCCAGACGACCTGGTTGCGCGCAAACACGCCTTCGACGTGGGTCGTCGGAAAGTCGCGGCCGCTCGCCTGGATTTCGACCGACATGACGCGCGCCTTCTGCGCCGACATGTGGTCCAGCGCCACGAGCGCGATGCACAGGAACGCCGTGCCGAGCCCGGCGACCGCGAACTGGCCGAGACCGGACGACATGCCAAGACCCATGAGCAGAAACAAGATTGTTACATCTTTGGGGTCGTCGACGGGCGTCCGGAACCTGACGATGCTGGCGGCGCCGGCGATGCCGAACGCGCGGGCCAACGAGTTGCCGATGATGATCATCATCATCGCGCCCGAGACGCACAACAGCGTCTGCGCCTGCTCCATCGTCCGGCCGCGCTCCCGCGAGGCCGATTGGTAAATCGAGGTCACCTGCAGCCCGATGAGCGCCGCAACCACCAGCTTGGCCAGCTCGATGAACGGCTGAAAGACAGGGACCGACGGCAGTGGGCGCTGGCGATGTAAGGCCGCTGAGGCCTTCCTGAGCGATCGGGGTGATCCCGGCGAGCTCGTCGTGGAACTTGAGGCCGAGCCAGACCAGCGTTCCGCACAACACGATGCCCGACACGGTGACCCGAATCGTCCGCCATGGCCAGGACGCGATGCGCGCCGCCTCTGTGGAATCGTAGATGTCGAAGACGCTCGCGAGGTGCGACGCTTCCAGCGTTTCGCGCACTCTCGAGCGGCAAGGCTGCCAGGCGGAGTGTGCCTTCCACGCGCTGGGCGGTGGTGTGGCCGCGTACGAGGGCTCGAATGCCGGCGCTGTCGATCGCGGGCACGCGTGTAAAGTCGATGACCAGATGCTTCTGGCCGGTGCGATAGAGCTGTCGGAGCTGACTCTCAAAGGCTTCGGCGGGTCCTCCGGCAACGAGCGGTTCCTGGGGCGACAAGACAAGACGATCCGCAACCGATCTAGTGGCCATGCGGCGGCGATACCCGCAACTTCCTTACCTGTAGGACTTTGACGGTGATGGTTCCGCACTATACACCAAACAGGCTCGCGCAGATAATGACGCTCGCAAGCCTCAAGGCTGAAGTCTCAAGTCTGACGTTCTTTGACGCATCAAACTTGAAACCTGAGACTTCAGACTTGAAACTTGAGACTTCCTTGACCAACCCCTTCGTCTACGGAGAAGTCGTTCCAGCAGCAGCCTTTGCGGACCGTGTCGTCGAGCTCGATCGCCTTATCGGCGATCTGGCGGCGGCCCAGAAGGTCTTCCTGATTTCCCCGCGCCGTTATGGGAAATCCTCGCTGATTCGACATGCCCTGGCGGCCATGAGCCGGAGGGGGGCGCTGACGGTGCAGGTGACGGTCAGCAGCTTCAGCTCGTATGTGGCCTTTCTGGAAGGGTATGCGCGCGCCCTGGTGGCCGCGGAAACCACGTGGGATCGGGCCCGGAACTGGCTGCGCGAGGCGATCGCGTCCACGCGCACCGAGGTCGGCGCCGACTCCCGCGTGGCCTTCCCCAATGCCCGCACCGCCCGCGACATCGCCCGCCTGGCCGGCGAGGTGTTCGAGCTGCCGGCGCGGCTGGCGGCGGCGCGCAAGCGCATGGTGGTGGTCGCGCTCGACGAGTTCCAGGCGATTGGCGGCTTCAATGGCGGGTCCGTGGAGCACGCGCTGCGGGCCGCGGTTCAGCATCAGCGGGCGGTCGGCTACGTCTTTGCCGGATCCGAGCCGGAGCTGATGGAGCGCATGCTCGGACCGCGGCGGCCGTTCTACAAGGCGGGTCCCGTGATGCGCCTCGACAAGATCCCGGCCGACGAGTTCGCGGCGTTCGTCGACGAGCGCTTCGCGCACAGCGGCCTGGCGATCGAGCCCGGACTCGGCGCGGCCATCGTCGATCTCGCGGCCAACCTGCCCTACGACGTGCAGCGGCTCGCGCACGAAACATGGGACGAGGTGCGCCTGCGCGGGAAGCGGCGCGCGACCTTCGACGATCTCCATGCGGCGCTGAAGCGGCTGCTCAGCGAGCAGCAGATGATGTTCGAAGCGATCTGGCAGCGGCTGACACTCACGCAGCGCGCGGTGCTGCGCACGGTCGTGCTCGAAGAGGGTCGCGAGTTGCTTTCCGCCGACGTCAGGACGCGGCATCGGCTTGGCGGACCGTCCACGGTACAGGCCGCGCTGGCGGCGCTGGTCCGCGAAGATCTCGTCGCGCGAGACGGTGCGCGCTACGGCGTCGTCGATTCGCTGTTCAGGGAGTGGATCGCGCGCCAGACGTTCTGATCAGAGTCGCGGCCCTGAAAGGGCCGCGCTGCACCAGCGGCTCGTGCGTCGTACGGCTTAGGGCCGTGATCAGCGCGGTACGAACTCGATGGTCGTGTCGCGCCGGCGCTGCGTGCGGAAGCCGCGCACGTACTTCATCGAGCCCGGCGTCGGATACTTCTCCGCGTAGGCGCGCTCGACCGCATCGCGAAGCCGCTCGCCGCGCGCGCGGATCGCGCGAATTCGAATCTCGCGCTCGCCCACCTGCAGCGTCCCCAGCGGATCGTCGAGGAACGTCCGATACCAGCCGCCCGGCTTCAGCGTCCACGAGCGGGCGAAGACGCGTCCGTCGACCACGACGGGCCAGATCCCGATGAAGCGGTGGTCGGAGCGGGCGCCGGCCCGGATGCCGAGGATCTTGCTTTCGTCGATGGCTTTGACGACCGGCCGCGAAAATTGTCGGCGCACCATGCCGACATCCTATCAAGCCGTTCGCTTGGTCGAGCGGGCGATCGCGAGGGTCAGCATCCCGAGGCCCCACGCCGTGAGCGCGAGCGCCTGCGGCCAGAGCGTTTCGAGCCCCACACCCTTCAAGAAAATCGACCGCAGGATCACCAGGAAGTAGCGCAGCGGGAACAGATACGTCACGGGCTGGATGACGGCCGGCATGTTCTCGATGGGAAAAATGAAGCCCGACAGGTAGATCATCGGCAGCAGAAAAAAGAACATCGACGTCATCATCGCCTGCTGCTGCGTCGACGAGATGGTCGAGATGAAGAGGCCGAGTCCGAGCGTGCTCAGGAGGTAGACGGCCGTGAGCGCGAACAGCAGCACCACGCTGCCTCGCAGCGGCACCTGAAACCAGAGCACCGACACGCTCAGCACGAGGCACACGTCGACCATGCCGACGAGCGCGTACGGCAGCAGCTTGCCGAGGATCAGCTCCCACCGCCGAAGCGGAGTGACGTTGAGCTGCTCCAGCGTCCCCACTTCGCGCTCGCGCACGATGCCCATCGACGACAGGTTGGTCGTGATGGCGAGGAGCAGCAGCGCGAGGATGCCCGGCAGCATGAAGTCGCGGCTCTCGAGCCGCGGGTTGAACCACACCCGCACCCGTGTCTCGATTCGAGCCACACCTCCGTCCCCACCTCGCGAACCTCCGTCCCCGCGCTGCCCAACCTCCGTCCCCGCGGCGCCCAACCCCCGTCCCCCGACCTCCTCCGTGTAGCCGGCGAGCAGGTTGGTCGCATACCCGAGCGCGATGTTGATCGAGCTCGCGTCGCTGCCGTCGGCGACGATCTGCAGCGCCTGCGGCTCCCGGCGCGCGAGCCTCTCGCCGAACCCCGGCGGAATCGCCAGCGCCATCCACGCGCCGCCGCTCACGAGGTACGGATCCACTTCCTCCGGACTCGTGACCACGCCAACGATCGAGAAATTCGGCGAGGACGAGAATCGGGCGACGAGATCGCGGCTGGCTGACGACCGATCGGCATCGGCGATCACCACCGGGACGTTGCGCACGTCCGTCGTGGCCGCGTAGCCCAGCATGACCAGCTGAACAATCGGCGCGACGATGACGATGCGCGAACAGTCGCGGATCCTCCTTGAGCTCGATGAGCTCCTTCCACACGAGAAAGGCGACGCGCCTCATCTCACACCCATTGCCTCTGGAGCCGCACCGACGCCAGCGCCAGCACCACGACGGCAAACACCGACAAGGCGGCGAGATCGGTCCAATACACGCTGAGCCCCGCGCCTTTGAGGACGATGGCTCTCAACGCGACGAGGAAATATCGCGCAGGTACGACGTAGGTGATGAGCTGCAGCGCGCGCGGCATGCTGGCGATCGGAAAGACGAACCCCGACAGCATCAGCGTCGGCAGGAACGACACGAGCAGGGCCACCTGGAACGCCACCTGCTGCGTCTCCGCGATGCTGGAGATGAACAATCCGAGGCCGAGCGCGCCGACGAGAAACAACGACATCGCCAGCAGCAGCACCAGCCACGATCCGCGCATCGGCATGCCGAACAGCAGCATCGAGACCACGACGATCCCGAGCGACGAGGCGAGCGACACGACGAAATACGGGATCGTCTTGCCGACGACGAAGGAGGCGGCGTCAAGAGGCGCCATGCGCACCTGCTCCATCGTCCCGCGCTCTTTCTCGCGCACGATCGACAGCGCCGTGGACACGACGGCGGTCATCATCGCGATGTAGGCGATGAGACCCGGCACCAGAAACAACGCGCTGCGCAGCTCCGGGTTGTACCAGATGCGCGGTTCGATGGCGATGAGCGGCGGCCGGCCTGCATTCTTTGCCGACTCGCCGCGGATGATCGTCAGCGCATAGCCCATCACCGTCGTCGCCGTGCTGGCGTTGTCGCCGTTGAGCAGCACTTGCACGGCGGCGGGCCGGCCCGTCTGAAGCGCGCGCGACAAGCCGCTCGGAATGACGAGCACCGCGCGCACCTGGTCCCGGTTCATCAGTCGAGTCGTTTCCTTCTCGTCAACCTCGGCGACGAGATCGAAATAGCCCGAGTTCAAGAACGCTGAAATGAGGGAGCGGCTCGCCACGGAACGGTCGCGATCGTCCACCGCGATCCGGATGTGGCGGATGTCGAAGTTGAGCGCGTAGCCGAAGAGCAGCAGGACGAACGCCGGCACGAACAGCAGGATCAGCAGCGTGCGCGTGTCGCGCGCGATCTGACGGAATTCCTTGCGCGCCACGGCGAGCATCTTCATCGGTGCCACCGAGGCAACGGAGGTTGCGAGAGAACGATCCAGAGAACAACGGAGAAGATGCTCGGTTCGACGGCTCTCGAAGCGCCGCAGAGATCGTAGAAACGAACGCGTTGATTCCTGCGCTAGTCGGCCGGCCTTGCCGGCCGACCCGTCGAACCTCATGCTCCCTCCGTTCGTCCTCTGTTACTCAGTTACTCCGTGTGAATACCGTTACCTCTGTCTCCTCCGTTCGTTCAGCTCGCCTTCTCCACGACCTCGAGGAACACATCCTCGAGCGACGGCTGCACCGGCGCGATGCCTTCGACGCGGATGCCGGATCGCTCGAGCTGACTCGCGATGGCCCTCGGTTCGCCGCCGGCGCCGGCTTTCAAGACCGCATGCACCGAGGTGCCGAAGACGCTCGTCTTCTCGATCTCGGGCAGCGTGTCGAGCAGGCGCATCGCTTCAACCGGATTGCCGGCCTGGATTTCCACGATCGTTCGATCGGCGAACAGCCGCTTCAGTTCTCCGGTCGTGCCGAGCGCGGCGAGGCGTCCCGCGTGGATGATCGCGACGCGGTGGCAGTGCTCGGCTTCGTCGAGATAGTGCGTGGTCACGAGGACGGTGACGCCTTCGCCGGCCAGATGATCGATCAGCCGCCAGAACTCGCGGCGCGACAGCGCGTCCACGCCGCCCGTCGGCTCGTCGAGAAAGACAATGCGCGGCTGGTGGAGGATCGCGCAGCCGAGCGCGAGCCGCTGCCGCCAGCCGCCCGCGAGGTCGGCGGTTTTCGTCCGTTCGCGCCCGTTGAGGCCGGCCATGTCCAGCACGAACCGGCGCCGCGCCTCCAACGCTCGGCGATCCAGTCCGTACACGCCGCCGAAGAAGCGGATGTTCTGATCCACCGTCAGCTGCTCGTACAGCGAGAAGCGCTGGGACATGTAGCCAATCCGCTGCTTCACGCCTTCCGGATCGCGGCCGACGTCGATGCCTCCGACCTTCGCCACGCCGCTCGTCGGCTTCAGCAGTCCGCAGAGCATCCGAATCGTCGTGGACTTCCCGGCGCCGTTGCTGCCGAGAAAGCCGAACACCTCGCCCTCGGCCACGTCGAAGGTGATGCCGTCGACGGCGACGAACTCGCCGAACCGCTTCGTGAGATTGGTGACGAAGATCGCGCTCATTGACCAAGCGCCCGTGCCAGACGCGCATCCGCGAGATGGACGCCGGCCATCGCCTGCGTCCGATCGAGCTCGGCCTGCAGCAGTGCGACCTGCGCGTCGAGCACATCCGTGCTGGTGGCGACGCCGGCCGCAAACCGCTCGCCCAGCACGCGACGAGCCTCGGTCGCGCTCCGCACCGCGTCGGCGGCGGCGTCCACGGCCGCGCGCGACGACTCGGCCTCGGCGAGCCGCTGACGCAGTTCCACGGCGAGCGACGCGTCGACGTCCGCGAGCCGCGCTTCGACCGCGCGCAGGGCGGCGGCCGCTTCGGCGGCCTCGCTGCGCGCGCGTCCACCGTCGAACAACGGCCAGTTGACGTTGACGCTGGCGTCCCACGACGTCTTCCAGGCCGCCTCGCGCGGAAAGATGCGAGGGTTCGGCCGCGCGTAGTCCACGCCGCCGCCGACGGCTACCGTCGGTTTGCGGCCGGCCAACGCCGCCGTGCCCCGCTCGCGCGCGGCCGCGATGCGCTTCTCCAGCGCCGCCCGTTCGGGCCGCTGCCGGCGAGCCGTTTCGAGAAGCGCGCCGATCGACTCACGAACCGGCGGCCCCGGCTGGAGCGGCGACGCGAGCTCGATGGGCGTGCCGGGCGCCGCGCCCACCAGGCGGCCGAGCTCCGCCTCGGCAACCTCGCGGGCCACGCGCGCCTGAATGGTCAGCATCCGCTGGCGCGACTGCTGCGCCTCCACCGTGAGCACATCGTTCGGCGGAATCAGTCCCGCCGCGAGCTGGTTGCGCACGTCGCCGAGATGCGCGTTGATCCGGGCAACGGCTTCCTCGACAACCCGCAGCGATTCGGATGTCGTCAAGAGCGTCCAGTACGCGCGCGTGATCTCGAGCGTGAGATCGGCGCGCGCCACGGCGATCTCGTCCGCCGACGCCGTTGCCTCGATCCGCGCCGCGCGCTCGAGCGCATCGACGCGTCCGCCGGTGTACACCGGCCATTGCAGATCGAGGCGCGTCCGGTAGTTGTCCGGCACATCCGGATAGATCACGCGCAGCTGGTTGTTCGGCATGATGACGCCGAACTCGTCCACGTGATTCGTGCGCATGTATCCGGCCTGCGCCGCCACCTGCGGCAGCGCCGCCGCGTGACGCTCGTCGGCGACGGCGTCGGCGGTCTCTTTCCGCGCGGTGGCTTCCGCGATCCGATGGCTGGTCGCGAGCCCGCGTGTGATGGCTTCTTCGACGGTGAGGCGCAGAGGGGCATTCGCAGTCTGAGCGTGAAGCGAGGTACTCACCCCGAGGATCATGAACAGCCACGAAAGCACGAAAGCACGAAAAAGAACCATCTTTGGGTTTCGTGTTTTCGTGTTTTCGTGGCAGATCCGGTTATTGGTCGGCATGCGTTTCCTCGTGAAGCCGCGCGATGAACACGTCCTCGAGCGACGTCGAGATCGGCCGGACGCTGGCCGCGTCGAGGCCGGCGGCGGTCAACCGGGACGACAGCAGCTGCGCCGCCTCGGCGCCTGCACGATCCATCCGGACGTGCGCCCGCTCACCGAACATCTGCACATCGCTGACGCCCTCGATGCCCGCGATGACCTCGGGCCCGCGACGATGGTCGGCGACGATGACTTCGAAGAGCGCGCCGGGCAGCGTGGCGCGCAGGGCGTCCGGCCGATCGAGCGCGAGCAATCGGCCCTTGTGCAGCAGCGCGACACGGGCGCAGCGCTCGGCTTCGTCCAGATACGGAGTCGCCATCACGATCGTGATGCCCTGGGAGAGGAATTCCGCCAGCAGCTTCCAGAATTCCCGTCGCGACACGGGATCGACGCCGGTGGTCGGCTCGTCGAGCACGAGCAGCGCCGGCTCGTGAACGAGCGTGCACGCCAGCGCCAGCTTCTGTTTCATGCCGCCCGACAAGCGGTCCGCGAGCCGCGTCCGGTGCGGCGCAAGCTGCGTGAGCTCGAGGAGTCGATCGCGCCGCGATCGGTACTCGCGGACGCCGTGGATCTCGGCGAAGAACGCGATGTTCTCGTCCACGCTCAGATCGCCGTAGAGGCTGAATCGCTGCGAGAGATACCCGACCGACGCGGTCAGCTTCCGATGATCGCGGAGCGGATCGAAGCCGAGCACGCGAATCGTCCCGGCATCCGCGCGCAGCAGGCCGCAGACGAGGCGAATGGTCGTGGTCTTGCCGGCGCCGTCGGGGCCGATCAGACCGAACATTTCCCCGCGGCCGACCGACAGGCTCAACTCCTGCACGGCCGTCGTCGCGCCGTAGCGCTTGGTCACGCGATCGACGGTGTACGACGATCGGCCACGTCAGCGTCCCTGCTCACCGACGAACGGGATGTCGGCTTCGACCGGCATGCCGATCTTCAGCGTGCCCTCGCGGTTGTTCACCGAGACCTTCACCCGATACACGAGCTTCGACCGATCCTCGGCGGTCTGCACGTTGCGCGGCGTGAACTCCGCCTTCGACGCGATGTAGCTGACGGTCCCTGGCAGGCCGGCCCCGCCGGCATCGGTGAACACCATGGCCGTCTGGCCGAGCCGCAGGCGCGGCACATCCGGCTCGCCGACGTAGACATTCGCCCAGACGTGTTCGAGATCGGCGATGACGACGGCCGGGGCGCGCGGTTGCAGCAGTTCGCCGGGGTCGACGAGCTTCTCCGTGACGACGCCGGCGAGCGGCGCCGTGATGGTTGCGTCCGCGATCGACTTGTCGAGGGCGGCGATCTGCGCGCTGATGGCGGCCACGCGCGCACGCGCGGCGGCCACGTCCTCGCGCCGCGCCCCGCTGCGCAGGCGCGCGACGTTTTCACGCGCCGCCGTCACCCGATCGCGCGCGGCTTGCACGCGTTCCCTCGCCACATCCCGCCGCGTCACCGCATCGTCCCGCTGCTTGCGCGAGCCCGAGTTGGACGCGAGGAGCGCTTCGAAGCGGTCCACGTCGGCTTGCGCGGCGGCCTAGCTCCGTCTCGACGGCGCGGACCTCGGCCTCGGCGGTCGCGCGCTGCGCCTCGGCCTGACGAATGTCTTCGGGCCGCGCGCCGGCCAGCAGGAGGCGAAGCTGGGCGTCGGCCTGATCGCGCTCGGCCTTCACGCGCAGCCAGCGCGAGCTGCGCGTCGGCGGTATCGAGCGTCGCGATGAGATCGCCGGCCTTGACGTGATCGCCTTCGGCCACCTGCAGTTCGACGAGCCGGCCGCCGACCGGAGCCGCCGCCCGCACCTCGGTGGCTTCGACCTGCCCGGAGACGCGAACGCGATCGGCTGGCGGCTTCTCGGCGCAGGACGCCAGCGACAACGACGGCACGGGATCGAACAGGCCACGAAAACACGAAAACACGAAACCAACGATGTTTCTTTCGTGCTTTCGTGATTTCGTGGCCAATTCCGGGTTCGCGAGTCGTGTGTTCTTGTCATGGTGCTGCAGCGAACGCGCGTCGCGTCGCCTCCTGCACATGCGCGACGAAATCGGCCAGCGACGTCGCGCGCATGTCGATCACGTGAAGGTCGGACAACTCGTGGCGAATCGGCGCGCCCGCCAGGAAGAACACGATCGGGGCGAGCATGCTGAAGTACGCGAAGACGGGATTGATCGGCCGGAACGCGCCGGCGTCGACGCCCTGCTGCACGATCGCGCCGACGGCGCCGGGCACGGCGCCGAGCGCGGTCAGCGTCGCGCGATCGAGGTGCGCGCCGCCTTCGGCGACCTCGCGCATCATGATCGCCGGGAAGTACGCGTGCTCGCCGACGAGCGCGGCCAGGCCCGCGATGACGCGGTCCACTTTCTCGGCGGGCGTGATGTCGAGCGCGGCAATCGCGCGCAGCCGTTCGGCCGCCAGCGAAAACATCTGGCGGAGGAGCGTGCGATACAGCCCCTGCTTGCTTTTGAAGTGGTAGTAGAGCATCGCCTTGTTCACCTTGGCGCGGCGGGCGATGCGATCGACGCGTGCGCCGGCGAAGCCGCGCTCCGCGAACTCCAGTGCCGCGGCGGCGAGGATGCGATCCGGTGAGACGCGGGCCGGACGTGCCATTACTAACTGGTTAGTTAATATGACCGGCACGCGATTGTCAAGCGGCGCCGCCAGGCACCCCGGGCCACCCGAGTAGACTGGATCCAATGAAAGTCGTCCTCGCCGGCGGCTCCGGGTTTCTCGGCCGGCCGCTCGCCGCCTCGCTCGCCGCCGACGGCCATGACGTCGTCATCCTCAGCCGCGGCGGCGCCGGCAACGACGGGTCGCACGGTGCACCTGGACGCCGGACGGCACCGTCGGACCATGGGCCAAGGAGATCGACGGAGCGGGAGCCGTCGTGAATCTCGCCGGCGAATCCATCGCCGCCAAACGCTGGACCGACGCACACAAGAAACGCATCCTCGACAGCCGCGTCCTGGCCACGCGCAGTCTCGCCGCGGCGATCCGCGGCGCATCCACTCCCCCGCCGGTGTTCGTCAGCGGATCCGCCGTCGGCTACTACGGCCCGTGCGGCGACGAGATCGTCGTCGAGGACACACCGCGCCGGTTCAGATTTTCTTGCGCAGCGTGTGCGTGCAATGGGAAGCGGAAGCGCAGAAAGCGGCCGGCGATCGGACGCGGGTGGTCTGCATCCGCACCGGGCTGCCGCTCGAACGCGACGGCGGCGCGCTGCCCGCGATGCTTCCGCCGTTCTGGTTCGGTGCCGGCGGACCACTCGGATCCGGACGCCAGTACTGGCCGTGGATTCACCGGGCCGACTGGATCGCGCTCGTGCGATGGGCGATCGACACGCCCTCCGCGGCCGGGCCGATCAACGCAACTGGACCGGCGCCGGTGACGAATCGCGACTTCGTCCGCGCCCTCGGCCGCGCGATGCATCGGCCCGCGTTCATGCCCGCGCCCGGGTTTGCGTTGCGTCTGCTGCTCGGCGAGATGGCGGATGCGTTGCTGCTATCCGGTCAGCGGGCCGTGCCCACGAAAGCCGAGCGTCTCGGTTTCACATTCCGCTACGCGACCGTGAACGACGCACTAGCTGCGCTCTTCTAGAGGATCGTCGTACGTGGGGTCCGGCTTTAGCGGACCGACAGCGACGATCGTCGGCGTAGGTCCGCTGAAGGCGGACCCCACGTACGACCGACTACGGACATCGAAATGGAAACGCGGCTAGTTCGCGAGGCCGACGAGATACTTGTCGCCGGTCGGCGACAGCACACCACCTTCGGGCTCGAGCGTCACCGCCATGGCAACCGGCTTTGGCAGATCCGGTGACGTCGCGAACACGGCGGTCACTCGGCCGTCGCGATCCGGCGTGAGCAGCCCTGCGCTGATTGGCGCCGGCTGACCGGTCAATACCCACAGTTGGTAGACGCGACCTTCAGGCAGCGCCGGCAGATTCGACGCCGTGAACACCAGCCCCCGCGATCGACTCCAGAAGACGCGCGCCGAGGCGGACGGCGCGGCGGGCTGACCTGCGAGGTCCACGCGCGCCGTGTCGGGCGACGCGAGCACCGACAGCTGCGCTTCGAGCGCCGTCACACGACCGCGCGCCGCCGCGGCATACCAGGCGAGGCCCACGGCCAGCACAGCCGACGCCGCCAGCGCGAGCCACGTCGCGTGCAACCTCCGCGGTGTTCGAATTCGGGCAAGCAGGGCGCTGCGGACTTCTGGCGCAGGCACAGACTCAGCCGTTGTCGACGCCAGGGCCTCGAGCACTGGTGCAAATCCGCGCACTTCGGCCGCGCAGACCGCGCACGCGGTCAAATGCGCCTCGAAGGCCAGCTTTGTCGGACGCCGGCAACGCGCCCAGCGCATACAGGGCCGGCAGATCCGCGAACTGTTCGTGCACCCCCACACTTAATCTACGGCGCTCGACGTAGAAGGGATGGGGGGGACTTTGGTCGAGGTTCGTGCCTGGAGACTTGCGACGGCTCACCAGGATCGCAAGATGCGATCAGGCGAGCATTTCTGGCGGTAGATGCTCCTCGGGCGGGACGACAAGGATGACCTGGCAGCCCTCTTCGGTGTAGAGCTCGCCGTGGTCGGTATCGGCATCGGCGTGCACGAAATCGCCGGCGACGAGCCGGCGTCCGCACGTGAACAGGCTTCCGGATACCACGTAGCACTCTTCCGCGCCGCCGTGATGATGCGACGGGAATCGCGTGCCGGCCGCGACGTCGAAGAGCAGCGTGGCGTAGCCGCGCGCCTTGTTCAGTGCGAGCACGCGCATCTTGATGCCCGGAACCGGATGCGGCAGCCACAGATCGTCTCTGGTCCAGTGGAAGGCGAACCCGGCGGGCTCGGTGGCCTCGTGCACGCGATCGAGCACCTTCCGCCGGAGGTCGGGACCCGGAGCGGATCCATCCGCTACGGCCGCCTCGGCGAGCGCCAGCGCCACAACCTCGTCGAACTCCACTGCGTCGATATCGTTGCTCATCGCCCCGTCGTCTGCGACAGCTGCTCGCGAAGCACCATCATCCCGGATCGAATGCGGGTTTTGACGGTTCCGAGCGGCAACTGAAAACGCTCAGCCAATTCCGACTGCGTGAGACCCAGGTAATACGCCTGCTCGATCAGTATCCGCTGCTCCGGCGGCAACACCTCGAGCGCCTGCTTCACGGCGCGCTGCTGCTCGCTTTCGGCGGCTCGCATCTCGGGGTTGTCGCCCCCGCCGACCGGCACCGGCGCCGCCTCGACGGCGCGCAACCGGACGGCGTTGGATCGAAGCCGATCGATGGCGCGGTTACGCGCGATGCGGACGAGCCAGGCCGCCGGCGACCCGAGCGCCACGTTGTATGTTTCGGCGCGAGTCCACACGAGCACGAACACTTCCTGCAGAACTTCCTCGGCCTCGCCTCGATCGCGCAGGATCCGAAGCACCAACCCGTACAACAGGCGGTTGTGACGATCATACAGCTCCGCCACGGCGCGCTCGTCGCGCGCGACAATGCGGTCCAGGATAGTGATGTCCGTTCGAGTGTCGTCTCCGTGCTGCATGACCGACTGGGAACTGACTCGAAGCGAAGGATTGTAACGTACGGACCCTTCGACAGCGCGTCCAGCGGCCGGTGCCGCCGCGCTCAACGTGGCATGAAGCGGATTAGCCAATCGCGTACTGGTCCTTTCGAAGCCCGACCCTTCGCACTTGAACATACGGCCCCGGTCGCCCGATCGGATTTAGTAGGCTGCCAGTTTGCGCAACGTCTCGACGATCGTGTCCGCATTCGGCAGGTTCGCCTGCTCGAGCACATGCGAAAAGGGGGCGTGGGTGTCGGGATAGGTGACGCGCAGCACGGGCGCGTCGAGCGACGCGAATCGCTCCTCCATGATGACGGCGGCCAGTTCGGCGCCAATGCCGAGTGTTTTCACGTCTTCGTGGACGATGAGGGCGCGGCTGGTCTTGTCCACCGAACGCAGGATCGCCTCTTTGTCGAATGGCAGCAGCGACCGCAAGTCGATGACCTCGACCTCGACGCCTTCCTTCGACAGCCGGTCGGCGGCCTCGAGCGACGGGGCGACCATGGCGCCGTAGGTGACGAGCGTCGCGTCGCCGCCTTCACGCCTGATCGCGGCCTGACCGATCGGCACGATCTCGTCGCCTTCGGGCACTGGACCCTTCGCGCGGCGATACAGGTACTTGTGCTCGAAATACACCACCGGGTTCTCGTCGCGGATGGCGGCCTTCAGCAACCCTTTCGCGTCGAACGCCGTTGACGGGGCGACCACTTTCAACCCTGGCCGATGGATGAACCACGCTTCGGGATTCTGCGAATGATAGAGTCCGCCGCCGACTCCGCCGCCGCTCGGCGCGCGGACGACAATCGGCACCGACGCGCGGCCGCCGTAGCGATAGCGCAGCGTGGCCGCCTGGTTGACGATTTGATCGAAGCCGCACGAGATGAAGTCCGCGAACTGCATCTCCGCCACCGGCCGATAGCCGCGCAGCGCCGCGCCGATGCTGATGCCGACGATGGCCGACTCCGAGATCGGGGTATCGACGACGCGCATCTCTCCGAACTCTTCGAACAATCCCTGCGTCGCGCCGAACGCGCCGCCGTAGGCGCCGACATCCTCCCCGAGGACGAAGACCTTCGGATCGCGGCGCATTTCCTCGGCGAGCGCCTCGCGGATGGCTTCGAGGTATGTAAGGTCTTTGCTCATTCGAAAAGCCAGTCAGCGACGAAAACACGAGAACACGAAAATAGTCTTGTCCAAGGCCAGTCTGGTTTCGTGGTTTCGTGATTTCGTGGCAGATCCTTTACGCATACAAATCTGTGACGGCGTCTTGCGGATCGGGTTCGGGTGCGTTCATCGCGAACTCCACGGCATCGTCGATCGTGGACGCGACGCGCGCCTCAACTTCCTTCAGCTTCGCATCGTCGAGCACGTGCCGCGCGCGGAGATAAGTGGTGAAGGTCGGGATCGGATCGCGGCTCTTCCACATCGCGAGCTCTTCGTCCGTGCGATAGAACGCTTTGTCGTGCTCGGAATGTCCATGCCACCGGTAGGTCTTGCATTCGATCAGCGTCGGACCGTCGCCACCGCGCGCGCGCGCCAGCGCGCCCTGCGTCGCCTGGTAGACGGCGAGCACGTCGTTGCCGTTGATCGAGACGCCGTCGAAGCCGTAGCTCTCCGCTCGATCCGCGACATCGTCTATCGCCATGCTCTTTTCGACCGGCACGGAGTACGGCGTACTGGTTGTTCTCGCAGATGAAGAGGATGGGCAGCTGCTGGACGCCGGCGAAATTGAGCGCCTCGTGAAAATCGCCGACGTTGCTCGCGCCTTCGCCGAAGTAGGCCACGACGACGTTATCGGTCTTCTCCATCTTGAAGGTATATCCGAGGCCGGCGGCGACGGGAAGGTTCGCCCCGAGCATGCTCGTATTGCCGAAGATGCCGAGCTCGGAGACGCCGCTGTGCAGCGCCGAGTCGCGGCCCTTCGACAGGCCGGTCGTTTTGGCGAACATCTGCGACATCATGACGCGCGGTTCGACGCCCTTCATCAGAAACGCGCCGAGGTCGCGGTGCAGCGGGCAGATCCAGTCCTCCGTCCTGAGGCCGAAGCAGGTGCCGACGATGATCGCTTCCTGCCCGATGCCGGTGTAGACGCCGCTGCGGACTTTGCCTTGTTTGACGAGGATGCTGAGGCGCTCGTCGAAGGCGCGGATCAACCGCAGCCAGTAGAACATCTCGAGGAGCTGCTCGGGCGCCAGCTTGAACTTGGTGCGTTTAATGGGCGGCATGGCCGACCTGAGATCGAACCACAAACGGCGCTGCCAGCACAAATCGTTCAAGCAGCAGGGGGATTGGGTGCCGGGTTGTGTTCAGTACGTTTGCCATGGTGCCGGCTAAGCCGGACGCCACGGTACATACGGATCGGCGACTCAGATGAAGTTGAGTCCGGTCTTGCGGAAGTTGCCGTTCAGCAGCGCCGCCGAGCTCGCGCCCAGCCAGTTGTCGATCACCTGTGCGTAGACGGAGCGGAAGTCGGTTTCGAAGCGGACATCCGCGCCGTTGTTCTCCAGCGTGGGATTCGAGGCGACGGGGTTCAGATTTGGTGCGGTGCCGTAGATTCCCCCGTTCACGCGCCCGCCCATCACCAGCATCGCGCTGGCGGCGCCGTGGTCCGTTCCCGCCGTCGCGCCGTTGCTGTTCTCGCTGATACGGCGCCCGAACTCCGAGAAGCTGAGGACGAGGGTGTCGTCGAGGAGCCCCTGGCTCCGCAGATCGTTGTGGAACGCGAGCAGGGCGTCGTTGAGGGTTCCCATCAGGTTCGCGTAGGTGCCGTTCGCGGCGTTGACGGCCTGGTTCGAGTGCGTGTCGAAGCCGCCGATGGTCACGTAGAACACCTTCGTCCCGATGTTTCTGACCATCGCACCCGCGACGGCCCTCAACGCCAGACCCAGGCCGGTGTTGGGATAGGCCAGTCGACGGCGCATACGTGGCGACGGTGGCGACGCGATCGAGCGTGGCGAGCGCGGCCTGCGCGCTGCCGTACACGAACGCCAGCTCCGGGCGATCGATCGGCACGTGCGACGAAATCCGCACCGCGGTCGCCCGCTCGGCCGCCGCCTCGGCGCCGGTGTTCGGGCTCGCGAACGCGTAGGTCGCGGGATTCGAGATCGCCGGGACCGATGTATGCCCCGCCATCAGCACGTGCGGCAACGACCCGGTCGTGTTCCAGCCGACCAGCGGATCGACGGGCGACGGCAGCGAATCGAGATAGCGTCCCACCCAGCCGAACCCCGACGAATTGTTCGGATCGGCCGTGGACCAGATGTCGGTGCCCAGGAAGTGCGACCGGCTCTGGTTTTCGTAGCCGGTGCGCTGCACGAACGCGAGCCGGCCCTGATTGAAGATGTCGCGCATGCCGGTCAGCCGCGGGTGGAGACCGAGCGCGACGCCGGACGAATCGGTTCCAACCTGCAGGACCTGCCCGGCCGGCACCGCGAGCGACGGCCGGCGGCTCGTGTAGAACGGATCGTTGTAGGGAATCAGCATGCTCAGCGAGTCGTTGCCGCCGCTCAAGTTGAGCACGACCAGGTTGCGCGTGCGTCCCTGCGCCGCCAGCTCGGTGAAGAACTTCGGGCGCGGCAAACGTCACGGTGAACGCCGCGACGCCGCCTTTGACGAATTGCCGTCGGGTGACTTTCATATGAGTTGGTACTCCGGCGATCCGGCAATCAGGTGCACGAGCCCCACGGCCTTCTGCTGGATTTGCGTGGTCGGTGCGCGTCCACGCGCCGGTCGCGCGCAGATAGTTCAGGAGGTCGCCGGTCGTGGCCGTGTCCATCGGCACCGTCACGAGCTCGTCGAGGAAGTACGAGAGGAACGACTTCCGGCGTCGCGGCCGCGAGCGTCGGCGCGGGCCGCGAGGTTGAATCGCTGGTTGGCGGCGAGCGTCGACGCGAAATTCATGCGCGCCAGCATGGCGCCGGTCGCGAACCACGTCTGACCCGCGTCCCAGCCGGCGACGTCGGGCGGGTCGTACAGCACCTGGCCCATGTTCGCGAGCGGCGTGAGCGCGTCGTTGACCGAAAACCCGACCCAGCCGACATCCTTGAGCATCCGGATCACGAATTCGACCGGCCACGAGTAGCGGCCGAAGTACGACGCCTCGTCCCAGAACTGCGGCGTCAGGAACAACTCGCGCACGACCGCCCTCATGTCGTAGCCGCTTTGCAGGTACACGCCCGCCAGGCGTTCCACGAAGGCCGCGTCCGGTTGGCGGAAATCGCTCACGAAAAACTTGAACAGCTTGGTGGCCAGATAGCGTCCGGTCTGCGGATTCGCCGCCAGCCCGTTGATCAGATCGAGGCCGTCCTGCATGCCGGCCGCCGCGGCGCGCGCCGGGATCGTCTTGCCGCCATCGGGATAAATCGGAAAGCTGAACGTCTTGGCCGCCGTGTCGTGCTGCGCGGCGTTGTAGAAGAACTCGTAATGCTGCGTGCCGTTGGCGGCGGCGCCAGGGCGCGTCAGGTTCCAGCCGGTAAACACGCGCGCGCCCGCGTACACGTCGGCCTCGGTGTAGTGGCCGACGCCCATCGTGAACAGCTCCATGATTTCACGCGCGAAGTTCTCCTGCGGCTTCGCCCGCGTGTTCGTGTTGCCGTCGAGCCAGACGATCATCGCCGGGTCCTTGGCGATGTTGACGAGCAGGTCGCGGAAGTTGCCGAGCGCGTTCTCGCGCAGCATCTCGATCTGGCCGCGCACCTGGGCGGGGTCTTCCGACGGCTTGGCGGCCATGTACCGCGCGCCTTCGGTGGCGCCCAGCGTGCCTGCCACTTTGGTGTACGCGGTCGCGAAATGGTTGTGCCAGAAGAGCGTCATCTTCTCCTGGAGCGGCCGGTTCGTGTGGAGCATGCGGAACAGCCAGCGCTGCCGCGAATCGGTGATGTTCGACTGGGGCGCGAACGCGCCGCGGGTGGTCACGCCGACGTAGCCCGACCGGCCGATGTTCGCGTCCACATCGTCGGGCACGCGCTCGAAGTTGATCAGCGCATCGACGGCGTCGCTGATCGAGACGCCCGAGTAGTAGTCGAGCTCGTCAGGACGCGCGCCGAAGCCCGCCCGCCGGAGCAGATGTTCGATGTATCGATCGGAGGTGCGGGCCATCCGAATCTCCTGTCACGACGAGGGGGAGGCGGGGTGAAACCCGTCCATTCTAACGCGCCTCTTCCTTTGACCAGGGTCCAGCTCGCAGGGTTACACGACGGCGAGAAAAGCGAAGAACCGGCGATCCAGGCAATTTGCAGGTCTACAGGACTGAACCGCGTCTATTGCGCGGAGATCGCCGACCGCTTGCCGCGGAGCACGTATTTCTGAATCTTCCCGGTGGCAGTTTTTGGCAGCTCGGTGACGAACGTGACACTGTGCGGGGTCTTGAAATGCGCGAGGCGCTCGCGCGTGAAGCCGCGCAGCTCATCCGCCGTGGCCGTTCCGCCAGGCTTCAAGACGACGAACGCATGCGGCGCTTCGCCCCATTTGGCGTCCGGCAGCCCGACGACGGCCGCTTCCTGCACCGCGGGATGGCGCAGCAGCACGCCTTCCACTTCCACCGACGAGATGTTCTCGCCGCCGCTGATGATCACGTCCTTCAAGCCGGTCGCGGATGTCCACGTAGCCGTCGGGATGCACGACCGCGGCATCGCCGCTGTGAAAGTAGCCGCCGGCAAACGCGGTCGCCGTGGCGCCGGGATCGTTGTAGTAGCCCTTCATGACGACGTTGCCGCGCACGACGATCTCGCCGATCGTCGCGCCATCGCGCGGTACGTCGCGACCCTCCTCGTCGATCACCCGCAGTTCGCCCGACGTGATCAGCTCGACGCCCTGCCGCGCCTTGATCACCGCGCGCTCGGCCGGCGTCAGCGCGTCGTGCTCGGGTCTCGGCTCGCACACGGTGATGAACGGCGCGGTTTCGGTGAGCCCGTACACCTGCGTAATCGTCCAGCCCGAGCTCGCCCTCGATCCGCTCGATCGTGGCGGCCGCCGGAGGGGCGCCGGCCGCGATGACGCGGACGCCGCGCGGCGCCCGCGCGCGAACCTCCGGCGGAACGCTCGCGATGCCGATGAGCACGGTCGGCGCGGCGCACATCATCGTGGCGCCCTCGCTCTCGATCAACTCGAACACCTTGACCGGATCCACCTTCCGCAGACAAACGTGCGCGCCGCCGACAGCCGTCACGATCCAGGTGAACGTCCAGCCGTTGGCGTGGAACATCGGCAGCGTCCACAGATACCGATCCGTCATCCGCATCGGAATGTGGAGCAGCGTGCCGACGACGTTCATGTAGGCGTTGCGATGGGTGATCATCACGCCTTTCGGGCGTGACGTGGTGCCGCTCGTGTAATTGATCGAGAGGAGATCGGTTTCTTCGATGGTCGGGCGCACGAACTCCGACTGTTCAGCGCTCAGCAGGGTCTCGTAGTCGTCCCAACCGTTCGCGCGTACCTTCGAGCGCGACGAAGTGACGAACACCGGTCAGCCGATCGCGGATGCGATCGACGGCCTCGAGATAGTCTTCGTGCGCGCACACCACCGTCGCGCCCGAATGGTCGATGATGTAGGCGAACTCGTCCACGCTCAGCCGGTAATTGATCGGCACGAGCACCGCGCCGATCTGCGGCACGGCGTAGAAGGATTCGAGCTGCGCGTGCGTGTTCGGCGCGATGTAGGCCACGCGATCGCCCTGCTTCACGCCAAGCCGCTGCAGCGCCGCGGACCATCGATCGCACCGCTCGAAGAACTGCTCGTAGGAGAGCCGCAGCTCGCCGTCGACGACGGCCTCGCGTCCGCCGTACAACGCGCGTGTGCGGCGGGCGAACTCGAGAGGAGTGAGAGGGGTTTCCATTTCAGATTTCAGATTTCAGAGTTCAGATTGATTTGAGATTGATTGATTTTGGATTCTTAACCGCCCGGAATCCGAAATCAATCTGAAATCTGAATTCGTGAAATCTGAACTCATCAGCCGCGCACACGTTCAGCGGCGCGGGAACGACTGCCGCTTTCCGAGCGCGAGCAGGTTCGCCAGGAGCTGGTACGCGCCCTCGGTTCCCGCCGGCAGTTGCCGCCACAGCCCGAGGCCGACGTACACCCAGACGCCGTTGCCATAGCGCGCCTCGACCAGCGCGCCGGTCTTCGCGCCCTTGTTGTACGTGAAGTTCTCGTCGAGCTGGATGAGATCCTGATAGCGCGAATCCTTCTCGCCCAGGAAATACAGGCCGCGCTCCTGCACCCAGTTCTTCCACGCGCCTTCGCCGATCTCGTTCGGCGTCGTGAAGATCGGGTTGCGCGTGTCGAGCACCTGGATCGGGGAGAACTCGTCGGTGACGCGGTTCGAGCTGACCTGCGCCGGATACGGGCCGTACTGCGCCTCGTTGAACTCGAACTTGTTGTACTGCACGATCACGGTTCCGCCGTTGGACACGTAATCGAGCAGGCGGGCGTTGTTCGCGCGCAGGTCGGCGCGCCGCTCGTACGCGCGCACGCCGGTGACGATGACGTCGAAGCGCGAGAGGTCGCCCCAGGCGAGATCTTCCGAGGAGATCATCTCGACTGATGCGCCGAGCTGCTCGATCGCCGGCGGTACCTGATCGCCGACGCCCATCACGTAGCCGACCTTCAGGTTCTCCGGCAGGCGGACGTCGGTGACCTTGAGCGTCGCATCGGCGCTGTCGTAGATGTGATAGCGGCGGATGTGCGGGTACTCGACCACCTGAAATCCCCGCGCGAACTCCTTGCCGTTCATCGTGGCCACGGCACGCACGTGGTACTCGCCGGGTTCCGTCCCCGGCGCCGGCTTGACCTGGAATCGCACCGTTCGCGATTCGTCCTGGCGTTCGAAGGTGGCCGTCAGCTCTTCCGGCGTCGCACTCCAACCCGAGGGCACGTCGAGACGCACCTTGGTTTCCGCCGCGCCCGGCGTGTCGTTCGTCACGGTGACGCGAATTTCGCGATCGGGCGACGGCCCGGGCGGAGCCGCGGGCATGGGCGGAGGCGCAGACGACCGTCCGCGACCGGCCGCAACGGGCGATGTCGCGCCGACGCGGCCGCGCGCCGGCGACGTCGCGCCCGGCCAATCCGACGCTCGTCCACGAGCCGGCGACGACGAAGTCACGACCGGAGGCGCAGCGCTCGGGACACTTCGGATCGCCGCCGCCGGAATCATCGCGATGCCCGGCGTCACCCGCACTGACAGCGCCGGCACGACGAGCAGGTCGGTCCGTTTCTCGCCGCTGAAGATGTCGCCTTCGTAGCGATGCTGAACGACCAGCCCGCTGATCACGTCTTCGCCGCCCGGCATTCCCAACGCGACCTGGACGTAGAACGGCGACGGCCGCGTCGGCAGGCCGAACGGCGCGTCCGCATCGAACGTGTACCGGCCCTCCTCGCCCTTGCGGTGCCAGTACGGCTCGGTCGGGCGCGCTTCGGCCGGAATCCTCACCGTCGGCTCACAATGCGCGACTTGATCCCGCCGCAGGGTCGACATGGGCACGGCAGGAGGCGCGGGCTGTTCGCCACGGCCCCGTCCGCGGCCGCCGAACCCGAACCCGCCGCCGCCCGTGAACGCCGTCATCGTGCAGGCGGCCTGGCCTTCGAATCCCTCGAACTTCACCTGCTTGATCGCCACTTCGCCCGTCCCGCGATTCGCGACGATCACGTCCACCTTCACCGGTTGTCCCGGCACGACGACTCCATCGTCGGCCAGCGCCTCGATCTTGATCCCCTTGGCGAGCATGGCCGCCTGCTGGAACTCGCCTTCTTTCTGCCGGAGGCGATAGTCGATCTCGTATTTGGCGGCCTCGTCCAGGGGCATGGTCTTGACTTCGCGGCGCAGCACGCGGATCGCGAAGAGCCCGTCGAGCAACGGCTTCACCGTCGCCTCGTCGGTCGCCGTGTCGAAAATCTTCTGCGCCGTCTGGACGGCGTTGGCGATCGTCGTGAGCCCTTCGGTCAGATCCTTCGGCGGGCGCGCGCCCGCGAACCGCGCCAGCGACATCAGGCTCGTGTCGATGCCGTCGAACAGCAGGTTCTCGTCCTTCTGGGTTTGCGCGGGCAGCGTCGTCTCGATCAGCCGATAGCCGAAGGTCGACATCGGCGCGACTGGAAGCGCCAGCAGCTGGCCCATGCCCTGGCACTTGTGCATGCTGCGCGCTTCGGCGCCGATCTCCGCATACGTCTTGCCGAGAAGCGGATCGTAGACGCCGGACGTCAACCGCAGCACGCGCCCGGCCGGCGGCGGCTCGCCGGGGAAACCGAACGCCGCGGATTCGTACAGCTTCCGCGGCTGCCAGGCGCGCAGTCCTTCCTTGATCTGTTCCGGGTACTTCGTCGGATCGCCGGCGAGCTTGTAGGCGTCGTGCGTGATGACGGCCGAGGCCATGTGATGCTGGCCGCCGGCGTTGCCGGTCTGCGGCAGCGTGATGATCACGTCGGGCCGGATCGTCCGGATCAGCCGCACGTAGTCGGCGGTGATCTCGTCGCGTCCCCACTTCTCGAACGTTTCCTCGAGGCTGAACGAGTAGCCGAAGTCCACCGCGCGCGTGAAGTACTGCTCCGCCCCGTCGAAGCGGTGCAGCGCCGCGAGCTCGCCGGTCCGCAGCAATCCGAGCGCTTCGAAAATCTCCGGCCCGATCTCGTTCTGGCCGCCGTTCCCCCGTGTCGCCGTCGCCAGCGCCGTGCGATAGCCCATGCCCCGATTCATCATCACCAGCAGCCCGTTGTTCTCATCGTCGGGATGCGCGGTGGTGTGCATGAAGATGCCGACGTTGCTCAGATGACGCAGCGCCAGACCGAGCGCGACGTGTCCCTGCTCTTCGTCGAGCGGCACGACGCGCATCTGGGCGCGGGGGAGACGTGATGAGCGCCGCGACGAGGGTCAGCGACGCGAGCAGCGACGCGTTTCATCGCGTGATCATACTGGCAGGACGACGGGCAGGACGGGTGGCAGGATGCGGACAGGCTTATCCGGCCTTCCGCCTTTCCTGCCTTTCCAGCCCTTCCTGCCTAGAAGCGCACCTTGAACCCGAGCTGGAATTTCCGCTGCTCGAAGCCGACCGGGTTCACGAACTGGTACGGATCGCGTCGGAATCGGCGCCGACGGGTTGCCGAGCGCGTCGACCACCGTGTTGGTCGTGACGGTCGTACAGCTGCTCGATGTTGAAGACGTTCTTCAACTCCGCGATGATCTCGCCGCGGACCGAACCCTGGATCGGAATCCACCGCGTGTAGCGAAGGTCGACGTTCTTGCGAACCGGCAGATAGAAAGGATTGCGCGCGACGAACAGCGGCCGATCGCTGTTGACGCCGTCGCCGTTCAGGTCGAGGTTCGCCAGAGATGTTCGACCGGCAGGCCGCTGTTGATCTGCAGCAGCACGCCGATCTGGTTGCCGCTCAGCAGCTGCCGCACGATCGCGTTCGACGAATTGTTCTGCGACGTGTAGACGATGTTGCCGTTGAAGTTGTGGCGCATGTCGAGCGGGTTCGGCCCGCGGTCGCGATCGATGTTGGACGGATCGGAGCGGCCAGGTTCGGCCTGCACGGTCAACTGCGTCAGCAGCGGCGTGTTGTCCAGGCCCTTGCCGAGCGAGTACTGCACGTTGAACGACAGCCCTGCGCGACAGCCGCTGCGTGACGCTGAGCGTCACCGACTTGAACGTCGAGTCGCCAATCGACTGCACTTCCTGAATGTGGTTGAACCGCGGATCGAGACGCGTCGACGCGTTGAGCCGTCGTGTTGTAGATCGGCCGGCCGTCGGCCAGCGTGCCGATCGGGTTGATCGGGTTGATGTTCGGTGACCACCGGCAGATCGGACGCCCTTCGCGTACATGAAGCTGACCGCGCCGTCAGGTCGCGGCCGAACGCGCGCTCGAACTGCGCGTTGCGTCTGCCACGTGTGCGCCGACGACGAAGTCCGGATCGACCGCCCACGGCGACTGCAGCGGCCAGCGTGCCGGTGCGCCGCCGACGCCGGGAAGCGCGGGCGCGCCGGCGGACGTGCCGCTGAAGGTGTAGATCGGCGCCCGCGGCGACCCGGACAGCTGCAGCGCCTGCTCGTAGCCGCCGAGAATCGGCTGGTCGTACATGATGCCGGTGCTCGCGCGCAGCACGGTCCGATCGTCGAGCGACCAGGCCACGCCCACGCGCGGACCGAAGTTGTTGCGGTCGATGTTGAAGCTGCGCGACTGGGTCAGCGGCGCATCGGCGATGCCCGTCGGGATACTTGTACAGGTCGTAGCGCACGCCGTAGAGAATCTTGACCGATCGGTTCGATCTGCCAGTCGTCCTGCACGAACATGCTGAACACGTTCGTGCTCATGTTGAACGTCCGGTTGCCGGTCAGCTGCGACATGGTCGTGTAGCCGAGCGGCGCCGCGCCGCTCTTCGCGGCGAGGTACGCGGCCGCTGTCGGGAACGTGTAGACGAACTGCGGCGCGGCCGTCCGCTCGTCGTAGATGTGCTGCAAGTCGAACCCGAACTTGTAGCTGTGCGCCGACGCGGATGTAGGTGAAGTTGTCGATCACCTGCGTGATGTTCTGCTTGAAGTCGAAGCCGGCGTTGCCCTGCCCGGTGCCGGCGACCGGCGCGCCGAAGCCGGCGACGCCGGCTGATCGTGATCGCCGGGCCGGTGCCCGAATCGCGAGTTCGCCACCGATTGCTGGTGCCGATGGGCGTACTGGAACGCGCAGCTCGTTCAGCTTGTTGGCGCCGAGCGACGTCACGAGCTGACCGGCGGTCGAGTCCATCGCGTCGAGGAAGTTCGGTCGCGCGCTCGAGCGTGTTGATGCCGCCGCCGCTGTTGTACGGCGCGTCGTTGTGGAACTGGATCCAGCGCGCGGTCAGGCGGTTCGACGCCGTTGATCTGATAGTCGCCCTTGCGCGATCGCGAACTTCGCCGTCTGCACGTTCGGCGCCGCCGTCGGCTGCGGCTTGAGGCCGAGCTGCGCTGACGATGGCGGGCGAGACGGTGATCAGGCTGTTCGACGACAGGTCGCGGCGCGTCTGCTCCCAGCCGCCGTAGAAGAACAGCTTGTTCTTGACGATCGGTCCGCCGACGGCGGCCGTGCCCGTGTCGACCGCGTCTCGGGCTTCTGCGCGTTGGCGGCAATCGCCGGGCAGTTGGCGGCCGGCGTCGTGCTGCCGCAGCCGAAGAAGAACGGAAATGCGCTGAACGACTTGCGGCGGAACAGGTAGCTGCCTTCGCCCTTGAACTTGTTCGTGCCCGACGGCGTCACCGCGTTGTACACCATCCCCATCGTCTGCCCGAACTCGGGCGCGAAGCCGGTGGTGACGACCTTCACTTCCTGAATCATCACTTCCGACATCGGCAGCAGGCGCAGGCCGGCGCGATCCTTCTCGGTGTTGGTGTTGCCGTCGATCTGGTAGTTGATGCGCATCGCCGCGCCGTTGGCCGCCAGACGCGGCACGCCGAACTCGACGTTCTCGATGCCGGTGACGCCGGGCTGCACGAGCGCGAAGTTGTACGGGATTGCGCGCGACGAGCGGCAGGTTGTGGACTTCGAGATCGGTCATCGTGTGGCCGATGTCGATGCGGGCGGGATCGAGCAGCGGGCTGTCCGCGATGACGGTGATCGTCTCGCTCACCGTGCCGACCGCGAGCGTCGCGTTGACGACCGCGGTCTGCCGACCGAGAGCGTGATCCCGGTCTGCTCGAACCGCTTGAAGCCTTGCAGCTCAGCCGACCACGTTGTAGGTGCCGAGCGGCAGCAGCGGCGCGCGGTAACAGGCCGCGTTCGTTCGTCACCACGACGCGCTCGGTGCCGGTGTCGAGGTTGGTGATCGTGACGGTCACGCCCGGCAGCACGGCGCCCGGAATTGTCGGACACGGTGCCCTCGACCGCGCCGTTGGCGGCCTGCGATTGAGCGAATGCGGGGGCGCCGCCAGCGCAAACAGAATCAAGGAGAAAAGGAGTTTCTTGAGCATGAAGCGAGTATACAAAGAATCGCCGGGCTGAATCGTGCGTGGACGTGCGCAGCGATTCATCGCGGTTGATCCATTTCTCTGCAGGAGCCTTTCAGGTCGCGATCGCGGATTTAAGCCCTGGACGGCTCTTCATAATTTTTTCGTAGTACGCCTCGTACATCGGCACGATCTTCGTGTCGCAGTACCGATCGTGCGACGCGCGAGCAGCGGCCGGCCGCCATGCGAGCGTGCAGCGGTTCGTCGGTCAGCAACGTGACCACCGAGCGCGCCATTCCGTCGATGTCATCCGGCGCATGGAGACATCCGGAGACACCATCCTCCACGACTTCCGACAATCCACCGACGCGTGAAGCGACGACCGGAACCCCGCATGCCATCGCCTCGAGCGCCGCCAGGCCGAAGCTTTCCTGCGCGGACGGCAGCAGAAAGACATCCGACGACGGACAGGAGCGGGATGACCGGGTCCTGTTCACCGAGCACGACAACGTCCTGCGCGATGCCGAGCGCGCTCGCGAGCCGCTGGACCTTTCCGAGATCGGGGCCGTCGCCGACCAGCAGCAGGCGTGACGGGACGCTGGCGCGCACGCGTGCGAAGACTTCCACCGCCACGTCGACGCGTTTCACCGGGCGGAAATTCGACACGTGCGTCACGAGCTTCTCGCCGCGAGGCGCCAGGCTCGCTCGCAGATCGGGAAGCGCCTGCCGCTGGTGCCTGTCGCAATCGATGAAGTTCGGGATCACGTCGGATGTCGCACGCGCACGCCGAGCTCGCGATAGGTGTCCTGCTTCAGGCTCTCAGACACCGCCGTGATGCCATCCGATTCCTCGATGCCAAACCGCACGATTTCCGAGTACGACGGATCGACGCCGAGCAGCGTGATGTCGGTGCCGTGCAGCGTCGTGATGATGCGCGGCACGCACGCCCCGGGAGTCGACGCCAGCACCTGTCGTGCGAGGTACGCGGCCGTCGCGTGAGGAATCGCGTAGTGCGCGTGGACGATGTCCAGCCGCTCGGCTTTCGACACCTGCACGATCGCGTTGGCCAGCGACAGCACGTACTGCGGCTCGCGGAACAGCGGATAGCTCGGCGTATCGACGCGATGAAACGAGAGGCGCGGCTGGTAGCTCGCCGAACCGGACGGGCGTGTCGCTGCTGAGGACGTGCACGCGATGGCCGCGCGCGGCGAGCGCCTTGCCCAGCTCGGTGGCCATGATCCCGCTGCCGCCGATCGAGGCGTAGCACACGATGCCGATGTTCATTGCGGCGACTTCATCAGGTTTGCCGCGAACAACCGGTTCACGAACGACGAAGCCCTCGGCCCAGCGAACGCCCGCGAGCGCGCCGAACTGCGCGTCGCGGCTCTCGATGAGCTGAAGGAATTGCGGCGAGTTCAGTCGCGTCGCAACCGCGCCGTTCGTGTCCGGGCGCGCGAACTGGCTCGCGTGGCAATCGAGCGCGCGGCGCTTGATCTCGTAGTAGTCCGACACGTCAACGACGAACGACGGCGTTGCCGACTGGTTGATGAAGTAGTAGCAGATCCACTCGGGCTTCCACGCATCGCTCTCCGGCTGATAGCGCCGCAGCCCCGCATTGAACACGGCTTCGGTCAACAGCTCGCTCGCGGCGACATGGTCGGGATGGCGATCGGACCAGTAGGGCACCGCCACGACTCGCGGACGATGACGGCGAATGAAGGCGACGGTCTGCTCGAGGTGCGCGGGATCCTTGCCGATGCGGCGATCCGGTATCCGAAGATTTTCGCGCCAGGTCGCGCCCAGCACCTGCCGAGCCGCTTCCGCTTCCGCCAGCCGCTCCTCGGGTGTGCCGTTGCTGCCCATCTCGCCGCTCGTCAAGTCGCACAGGCCGACTTGCAAGCCAAGCGCCGCATGGCGCGCCACGGTCCCGCCGAGCCCGATCTCGAGGTCGTCGGGGTGCGGGCCGAAAACAAGCAGATCGACTCATTGCACGAGCGATCTCAGATTTCAGTAGTTCAGATTGATTGCGGATCTCACGATTGATCGATATCGTTCGACCCGTCAATTCAATCTGCATCTGAACTCTGATACCTGAACTCCTGAGCTTTAAGCGGTCCTACCGATTGAAGCTGAACGCTTCGTCTGCTGGATCCGATTCGCCGAGGTGTTGTCGCAGCAGCATCCGGCTGGCGAGGTACGCGCCCGTCACGCTGTGGCTGGCATCGCCGAATGCGAAGAGATGATGCGGATAGTTCCGGTGCGCGCCGATGTAGGGAATGCCTTCCGCCGTCAGGGAGTAGTCGGTCATCCAGCCATAGTCGGGCTGAATGCCCGAGATGTCCGGATAGAGCGTGGACAGTTCGTACATCAGTTGACCCGTCCGCTGGACGACGACCTTGTCGCGCTGCCGCGGCGGCACGACCTCGCTGTCGGCGCCGGCGATCAGCAGCCGATCCTCGCCGACCCACCGGATCACATGTGGCGGCTCGGCGAGATCGCGCAGGATCGCGCGTTTCGATCCGAGCAGCTTGCGAATCTTCGCGGGAACCGGCGCCGTCAGCGCGAGGCAGGACGTCTTGAACCAGAAATGCCGGATCAATCCGCGGACCAGAGCCGTCGGCATGCTCGTGGCAACCACCACGCGATTGGTGCGAATCACCCCACCCTGCAGGTGAACGTCCGCCGTCTTCCGCGTGAACGTCACGCGCCGGACGGGCGATCGCTCGAACACCTGCGCGCCGCGGCTGGCCGCGGCGTCCGCCAGCCCGACGCACGCGCGATACGGATCGATCGTGCCGCCGTCCTTCGTGCGAAGCCCGAGCACGCCGTCGAGGGCGAAATCGCTGCGGACCGCGCGCGCGTTGAGGAGCGGCGCATCAACGCCCGCGTCGATCCGCGCCTTCTGTTCCCGCTTCAGCCGCGCGCCTTCCTCCTGCGAACGGGCGACGAGGACAGCTTCCTGCGCCTCGAGCGAGCACTTGATATCGAGCCGGCGCAGCAGCGCGGCGAAGTCGAGCGCGGACCGGCGCCACGCCTGCCAGGCCCGCCGCGCGGATCGCGCGCCGACGGATTTTTCCAGCTGCGCCAGAGGAATACCCGGGTCGCTGGCGATCCAGCCCGACGCGTACGCCGGTGGCGCCCTGCCCGATGCGATCGGCCTCGAGCAGCACGACCTTCACGCCCGCGGCGGCAAACGCATACGCGGTCGCGCAGCCGGTGAGCCCGCCGCCGACGACGACGACGTCTGATTGCGTGGAGCCGCGATACCGCGGATAGGCCGGAACGCGGGATTTGGGGAACTGGTCGAGCCAGGGGGAGCTGCCGTACTTCGTCATGCGGGCGACATTGTACAGGGCAGCTGCGGGGCAGCGCAGGGCAGGAGGGGCAGGAAAGGCTGGAAAGGCAGGAGGGAGGGCAGGAAAGGCGGGACGGGCGGGAAAGGCAGGATGGGAAAACGCTGACTCCGTTCGTCCCTTCCTGCCCTTCCTGCCTTTCCTGCCTATCCTGCCTTTCCTGCCCTTCCCGCCTTTCCTGCCCCCTCTCGCTTCAGCAACGCGGCCTTCCGCGCCGTCCCCCACCGATACCCGCCTTCCCCACCGGCGGCGGGCACCACGCGATGACAGGGGATCGCGAGCGCGACGGGGTTGGTCGCGCAGGCGCGCGCGACGGCGCGCACCGCGCGCGGCCGGCCGATGGTGGCCGCGATCTCGCCGTAGGTCCGCGTTTCCCCGTACGGGATCGCCGCCAGCGCCTGCCAGACCTGCCATTGGAACGCCGTCGCCTGCACGTCCAGCGGCAGATCGAGCCGCGGCGCGCGTCCCTCGAGATGGGCCAGGATCGCGCGCGTCCAGACGGCGAGCGACCCGCGATCGGCCATCAGCGTCGCGGACGAAAACTCGCGCGCGAGCGCGGTCTTGAGCGCGGCGTCCGATCGATCCCATCGTGACGGCGCACACGCCGCGCGCGGTGGCCGCCACGAGCAGCCGTCCGAGCGGCGACGCGACAATGCGTGTACCCGATGGTCGCGCCGACGCCGCCGCGGCGGTACACGGAGGGCGACATCCCGAGCTTCGGGACGGCGCGCTCGTAGAACCGGCCGCTCGACCCGTAGCCCGCCTCGAGCATCGCGGTCGTCACATCGTCGGCATGGCGCAGGCCATGCCTGACCTTGCGGAGCCGGCACGCCTCCGCGTACTCGCGCGGGCTGACGCCAACCAGGCGCTTGAAGTTGCGCTGGAGGTGATACGGACTGCCGCCCAATCGTTCGGCCAGCGTCGCAAGCGACGGATGGCCTTCCACGTTGGATAGGTACACGCATGCGCGGCGGATCTTGTCGACCCACGGATCGGCCACAGCGCTATCGTCTGGATGGCAGCGGCGGCAGGCGCGGAACCCGGCCGCGCGCGCCTCGTCGGCGCGATCGAAGAACTCGACGCGATCGCGCCGCGGACGGCGGCTCGGACAGGTTGGCCGGCAATACACGCCGGTCGAGCGAACCGCGTAGACAAACGCGCCGTCCGATTCGCGATCGCGGGTCACCACGGCGTCCCATCTGGCTGTTGCATTCATGTGGCGATTATGGGTCTTCGACTGCATCGGCCGATATCCGCCGCTTGCGATCAAATTGGATCGTACGTCGCGCGCTCATCCTTCGACAAGCTCAGGATGAGCGGAATCAAAGCACACGCTCATGGTGAGCCTGTCGAACCATGAGCACTCGCATCAGCATGCTACAATGCACCCATGCGAATCGCTGTGGTCGGCGCGGGCGGCGTCGGCGGCTACTTCGGCGGCCGCCTCGCCGAAGCGGGAGCGGACGTCGTGTTCCTGGCGCGCGGCGCGCACTTGCAGGCGATGCGCACGCACGGCCTGCGCATCGACAGCCCCATCGGCAACGTCCACATTCCACGCGTCAACGCGACTGACGATCCGGCCGCGATCGGACCGGTCGATGTCGTGTTGTTCGCGGTCAAGCTCTACGACACCGAGTCGGCGGCGCGACTCCTGCCCGGCCCTCGTCGGACCCGACACCGTGGTCATTCCGCTGCAAAACGGCGTCGAAGGCGTCGAGATCGTCACGCGCGCCGTTGGACCGGCGAACACGGCCGGCGGCACCGTCTATGTGTCCGCGGTGATTTCCGAGCCGGGCGTGATCCGGCACACCGCCATGGAGCAGTTCATCTTCGGCGAGCTCGATGGACGCCGATCGCCGCGCCTCGAACGGCTGCTCGACGCCTGCCGCACCGCGAAGTTCAAGTCCACGCTGAGCGAAAACATCCAGGTGGACATCTGGACGAAGTTCGTGCGCCTGTCGGTCTTCAGCGGCATGACCAGCGTCACCCGCTGCCCCATCGGCGTCATCGTCAACGATCCGAACCTGATGGAAATGGTGAAGGCGGCCGTCCGCGAAGCGACGCTCGTGGCACAGGCGCGCGGCGTGCCGGTGCCGGACGATGCGCCGGAGCGTGTGGAGAAGGCATACAAGGTCCTGCCGCACGGCGCCAAGTCGTCGATGCTCGAGGACCTCGAGCGCGGCCGGCGCCTGGAACTGCCCTGGCTGAGCGGCGCGGTGGTGCGAATCGGAGAGGAGGTCGGCGTGCCGACGCCAATCCACAGTTTCATCGCGACCGTGCTGCAGCCGCACGTGAACGGCGTGCCATGACCGCGGGCACCATTGCGAGGCTGGCGATGTCGACGGCACTGGCATGTGTCCGGCTGCACCAGTCCAACGGCACCGCTGCCGCTTCAGGGGAACATCGGCGGCACGTGGACGCTGACGGCGTTGCAGCGCGTCGGCCAGACAGAGGTCACACCTCCGGCCGGAGCCACGTTCTGCGCTGGAGATCGCGGACGGCCGCGCGGCGGTCACCGCGGACTGCAACCGGTGCAATGGCGCGGCGGTCGTCGGGACGGACACGCTGACGATCGGTCCCATCCTGGCGTGCACCCGCGCGTTCTGTCCGTCCGCGCCGTTCGACGACACGTTCGTGCGGATGCTCGGCGGAGACAGCGCGGCGACGATCGAGGCGAGCAGGCTCACGCTCCGCTCCGATCGCGGCCTACTGCGCTTTCGGCGGTGAGCGCGAGCTGGTTACTGGCGAAAGACGTTCGCGATGCGGGCCTGAAAATCAGCCGCCGCGGCTCGCGGATCAGCGGCCTGCCGAACGGGACGGCCCACAACGACGTAATCAGCGCCGTTCTTGAATGCGGTTTCGACGTCGACGATGCGCTTCTGATCGTCGCGCTCTTCGCCGATGTTCTCGACAGGTCTGATGCCAGGCACGACGATGAAAATCTCGTCGCCGGATTGCGCGCGCAGGTCCGGCACCTCGAGGCCCGAGGAGATGAGACCGTCGCGCCCGCCGCCAGCACGCGTCGGGCCCGATCCAGCACGATCTGCTTGACGTCGACATCAGGAAAGCCGAGGCCGCGGAGGTCGCCGACGTCGAGACTGGTGAGCACGGTGACAGCGAGGATCTTCACCTCGGTGTGCTCGCCGCGGCCCTTCACCGCCGCACGAATCATGCTCTCGTGCGCATGGACCGTCACAAACGAAGCTCCACGTACGGCGAGGTTTCGGACCGATGCTTCCACCGTTTCAGGAATGTCGAACAGCTTGACGTCGGCGAACGCTTTCTTGCCGCTCTTGACGAGCCAGTCGAACAGTTCCCAGAATCCTTCCGCGAAAATCAGGCTGAGACCGAGCTTGTAGAACGCGACGGTGTCGCCTAGAGCATGACGAGCTCCTGAGCCTCGGCGACGCTTTTCGTGTCGAGCGCGACAATCAAGCGCTCGTGAACAGGGATCGCTTTGTTCGATAACAGCGGCATTACTGCGCGGCCGTCGACGTCGTCTTCACCGATGACACGAGCTTGCCGATCATGTTGTCCAGGGACGGACCGCCGCGAATCCAGCGGATCGCGGCGACGATGTCGTTGTCCCAGTCGATGTAGATGATGTTCGAGCCGTTGCCGACGAAGCGCACCGCGGTTTCGGGCGCGCTCGGCAGCGGCTTGCGCTCGGTGTTCAGGTACCAGTTGGCGTAGCCGTACGTCTTGTTGTCGGATCCCGGCGTGCGCGCCATCTGGATCCACTTCTCCGACACGATCGAGCGGTCCTTCCACTTGCCGTTGCGCAGGAACAGATAGCCGAAGCGCGCCATGTCGTACGAGTTGATGAACATGCCGCCGCCCCAATGGCCGCCGCCGCTCACCGACTGCATCTTCCGGCCGTCGACCTCGACCCACGAGTTGTCGTAGCCGTACCAGCGCCACGTCGACGACGCGCCGATCGGTTCCATCACTTCCTGGTTCAGCACTTCGGGCAGCGGACGCCGCCACACCTGCAGCGCGGCGAGCGCCATCACGTTCACGCGCACGTCGTTGTATTTGAAGTGCGTGCCCGGCTCCCACAGCTTGCGATTGGGCCAATCTTCCGGCTTCTCGCCGACGGGCCGATCGGCCCAATCCGGCTTGCCCCACAGCGTGCCCTGCCAGTCGCTCGTCTGGCGCAGCAGGTGATCCCACTTGATCTTCTGGTTGTGCGCCGACTCGAACAGATCGACGTGCGGCGGCATGTAGTCGCGCGCGTAGTCGTTGACGTCCTTGATCAGCCCGCGCTGCCAGGCCAGGCCGACGACGGTCGTCAGGAACGTCTTCGTCACGCTGTTGGTGATGTCGACGCGCTTCGGGTCGCCCCATTCGGCGACGATGTAGCCGTTGCGCGTGATGATGCCGCTGGCGCCGCCGCGATCCTTGATCGGGCCGATGAGCGTGTTGTACGGCTCCTTCCTGAAGCTGTTGTGGAGAAACAGCGCCATGTCTTTCGGCGCCTGTCGTCTCGCCGGCGATGGCAATCTGCACCGCTTCGTTGACGAGCGCGGCGTTCATGCCCACTTCTTCGGGTCGCTTGTGCTGCCAGTCGAAGCGTTCGGGGAAATAGGCTGCGGCCGGCTTCGCGACGACGCCGCGTTGCGGAGTCGTCGGCGAGACAGCAGCGGCGTCTGCGCCAGCGACGGCGCGATGATGGCGACGGCGGCAAGCGAGTATCGGAGCGCGCGACGAGATCATGGCGGTCTCCTTCGCTGAATCTTGCGTAGACTATAGCGTCATTCCGGCGGGATGAACGCGTACTGCATCTGATCCGTCACCGCGCCGTCCTTGATGGCGCTCCGCCGCAGCCGCGCCTCGAGCACGAACCCGGCCTTTTCCAGCACACGGCACGACGCCGCGTTCCAGGCGAACGGAAGGGCGTAGACGCGCGTGAGGCCGTGCGTCTCGATTGCGTAGCGCGTGAGGCCGCCGAGCGCGTCGGTGGCGATGCCGCGTCCCCAGAACGGCTCAGCGAGCCAATAGCCGATTTCCGCCGACACGCGCTCGACATCCGGATGCAGGACGAACCCCGACGCTGCCGATCGCTTCCCCGTCCACGGCAATGGCAAACGTGGTTTCCGGCGATCGCTGCCGGCTCGACCGGATGAACTCGCGCGCGTGCTGCTTGGTGTAGGGATGCGGAAACGCGTCGCGGAGGTTGATCCAGATCTTGCGGTTGTTCGCGTAGCGCGCGATCGACTCGACGTCCTGGATGTTTCCCACGACCGCACGTCGCACGTGTTCAAGCGAAGCAGCATGGTTCTGAATGCAGCCACGAAGACACGAAACACGAAGAAGGTTTGACCAGAGGCACTTCGTGACTTCGTGTTCGTGCACTTACACCACATACGCTCTCCCGCGGCGCCGGCACGGGCGAAGCGGTCGAGCGCGAACGGCGTGACGTCGAGGCCGGGGTCGCGGCCGACGATCAGATCCGCGAGGACGCGTCCCGCGGCCGGCGAGTGTTGAAACCCATGGCCGCTGAAGCCGTTGATCAGATAGAAGCCGCCGACACCAGGAGCTGGCCCGATGATGGGATTGCCGTCCGGCGACATTTCATAGAGGCCCGCCCAGGCGTGAGACACCGACGCGTCCGCGAGCGCCGGCAGACGCTTCACGGCGACGTCGATCACCTGCGGAAGAAAGTCCCACTGCACCGTCGTCTCGAACGTCGACCCTTCAGTCTTGTCGCCCATGCCGAACAGCAGCCCCGCGCCCTCGCGGTGGAAGTAGAACGTCGTCTCGAAGTCGATGACCATGACGTGAGAGTCGGGGACATTCCACCGCGATCGTTCGTCGTTGTCGTTCGCGTTCGTCGTTCGTCGTTCGCCGCCTGGCCGCTTGTGGGCGCGATGAAGATGTGCCGCCGATACGGATCGACCGGCACGTCGACACCCGCCATGCGGCCGATCTGCCGCGCGTGGGGACCGGCGGCGTTCACGACCGTGCGCGTCTCGATCGTGCCGCGTGTGGTTTCGACCGCGCTCACACGCCCAGCCTCGACGCGGATGCCAGTGACTTCGGTGTCGCGTTCGATCGCCACGCCGGCCGCCTGGGCCGCTTTCGCAAACCCCATGGTCACGCCGTTGGGATCGGCAATCCCGTCGCGCTGACAGAACGTCGCGCCAATCACATCGCCTGCGTTCAGTCCCGGCGCGAGGCGCTCGGCGCCGGCGGCGTCCAGCCACTGGACGTCGACGCCCATGCTCCGCTGCAACGCGACGTTCTTGCGAAACGTCTCGACGCTTGCCTCGGTTGAGAGCAGGAACAGGTATCCATCCTGATGAAAGTCGACCGGATGGCCGACCTCCTCGGCGAAGCGGCCGATCAGCCCGATCGATTCGATCGACAGCGCGATGTTGGCCGCGTTCGAGAACTGATGACGGACGCCGCCGGCGTTTCGTCCCGTCGAACCGGTGGCCAGCATCCGTTCCCGCTCGACGATGACGACGTCCGTCACGCCCCGCCGCGAGAGATGGTAGGCCACGCTCGCGCCCATGCAGCCGCCGCCGACGATCACGACCTCGGCTGTTCGCTTCATCGACGTGCGAAGTCGACCGGCAGCATCGCGTCGGCCAGTCGTGCGATCGGCGAGTTGCGACGACGAGCCGAGCTGGTCGGCGGTCCCAGGTTGACGTAACGGAAACGCGGCTCCCGGCCGAACTCGCGATCGAGCGCCCCGGCGAGCGATTGCTGCTGCACCTCGTGCCGCGCCGAGAGGTACGGCGGCGTGGCGACGACCACGCGCGCGTCCCCGCCCGAGCGCGAAGCGGACGGTATCGATCATCGCGAGGCAATACGACGCCGATGCGCCGCTGCAGGACGGATCGAGCACGGGATCGAACGGGCCATCCTGCAACACGGGCGCGATGGCGGGCTTCGAGTACGACAGCGAACCAGGACGGTAGCCGGTCATGCGAAACACGATCGAGTCGCGGCGTCCGCGCGCGGGGACCTCGTCGACGGCATCGTATCCGTCAAACAGGCAGATGACGTCCGGATTCAGGTAGTCATAGTCGCGCAGCGTCGCGACGTACGACTTCGAGCCGGCCGCTGGCTCCGACAAATTGTCGACCCACGCCGGTTGCCGGCGGTCCTTCAGCTCGGACGCGAGACGTGCGGGCATGGTGTCCCACCACGCCGTTCCGGCTTCAAAAGCGGCGCTGCCGCCGACCACGGCGATTCGGACGCCGGGCTGCGGTCCCGTCCGGATCGGCCCGCGGAACCCGAACTGATTGACGCCGTCGACCGTCTCGACCAGCCGGTGCGAGTGGATGTCGATCATCAAGAGCCCAACAAGACGAGCGCGACAGCTTCGACGAGCACCACTGGCGATCGCCCACCTGCCAACAGACGCACGTGACGCGGGCCTATAGCGCGACGCCGCTTTCAGGGCTGCGCCATCGCAGGCCTGGCTGTCACGGCCTCGCAGCGATCTCACAGTGCGCCACGGCAGCTATCGCGATCGCGACACCAGGGCGACGCGTGCGATCGATCGAATGTCGAGCTGCGCGCCGAACCGCAATCCGACCACGCTGGAGGCCGCGACAAACGTCGCGATCATCGAGGACGGAAGTCCTTCGAGCGCCAGAACCGCGACGGGAATGACGACGAAGTGGAAATTCCAGAGGGCGCGCTCGGGCTGCTCGACGTACAGGAACGCGGCGGCCGCCGGGATGGTGGCGAGCGCGAGCAGCTTGACGTCGCGTCCGGCTCGAAGGAATCCGCCGGGCAGCAGCACGTACACCGCGCCGAACGTGGTGAAGAGATACATCAGCGCGCCGGACCATCCGACACGCGAAAGCCAGGTCGCGAGGTACCCGCCGCGCAGCAGATCGTCCGATGCCGTGAAGCCGAAACGGTAGTTCAGGAGCGCCATGAGGCCGGCGACCTTCACCAACCAGACGATCATCACCGCCGTCGAGACCAGCAGCAGGTGCCGCGCGGCCGGCCACCGCCGCGACAGGACGGCCAGGCCCGTGAAGATCCAGAGCGGCGCCGCGGCAAACTCCTTGGCGAACACACCGATCGCCGCCATCCATCCAGCGCGAATCGATCGTCCCTGCCACAATTCGATCGCCAGCAACGGCCCGAGCATGTGCATCAGCGGATCGGCCGTATGGGGATCGAAGATCGAATACAACGACCCCGTGCCGAGCGCCGCCAGCCAGGTCGCCGCGATCGACGCCGACCACGACAACCCGATCAGCACGCAGAATCGCCCGACCGCGAGCGCGGCGATCGCGTTGGCAATTACCGCGTAGGCTTTCCATTTGAATAGCGAGGGGCCCGGCAGGTGCTCGAGGATCCCGGGCACCAGCGGGCGGAAGCAGTGGATGTCCGAGCAATCGCGGATGATCAGCTCGCGACCCAGCTGCTCGTAAAACCCGCGATCGGTGGATCCCGGCGCCGGCGCGATCGCCGCGACGATCGCCGAGCGCGACGACGACGGCGAAGGCATGCGCGATCGATAACGCTCGTCCTGAGCCTGTCGTCCCTCGACGCAGCTCGGGACAACCCTGAGCTTGTCGAAGGGTCGAAGGACGAGCGCCCGGCTCGTGGTTCGACAAGCTCACCACGAGCGGTTCCTAGGATCCTTTGGCGACGCGTTCAACCGCCTCCATGACCCGCAGGACGTTGCCGCCGAGAATCTTCTCGATGTCCGCCTCCGAGTAGCCCTTCTTCAGCAGCGCGTCGGTCAGCTTCGGCAGCTTCGACGCGTCCTCCATCCCCAGCGGCATCGTCGCGCCGTCGAAATCGGAGCCGAGGCCGACGTGCTCGACGCCGGCAACCTTGGCGACGTGGTCGATGTGGGCGACGATCTGCTCCCAGGTGACCTTCGGCAGCTCGCCCGCCGCCATCGCCTCCTGGTTGATGCGCTGGCTTTCGAGAATGCTGCACGCCTCGTTGGCGCCGCAGCGTTTCGCCGCCTCGTCCTGGCGCGCCTGCAGCGCCGGCGACGGCCGAGCCGTGCGGTAGGCCTCGCTGAGAAACCCGGAGTGGTAGTTGATCATCACGACGCCGCCGTTCTTGGTGACGGCGCGCAGCATGTCGTCGGTCATGTTCCGCGGCGCGTTGGCGAGCGCCCGCGCGGAGGAGTGCGAGGCGATCACCGGCGCGCGCGTGGTTTCGAGCACGTCGAAGAACGTCTTGTCGGCGACGTGCGAGATGTCCACCATCATGCCGAGCCGGTTCATCTCGCGCACGATGTTCTTGCCGAATGCGGTGAGGCCGTCATGCGCCGGCTTGTCGCCCGACGAATCGGCCCACGGCGTGTTCAGCGAATGCGTGAGCGTCATGTAGCGGACGCCGAGCGCGGCGAACACGCGCAGCACGGCGAGGTCCTCGGCGATCATGTGGCCGCCTTCGACGCCCAGCAGCGCCGCGATTTTCCGGTCGGCCGCGGCGCGGCGGATCTCGGCGGCGGTCGTCGCCAGGACGAGATCGTTGGGATGCGTGCGAACGGCCTCCCTGCACGGCGTCGATCTGATCGAGCGCGCGCTTGACGGCGACGGGACCCGTGACGTCGCCGGTGATCCAGATCGAGAAGAACAACGCGTCGAGCCCGCCCTCGCGCATGCGCGGAATGTCGATGCTGCCGGTCTTGTTGCGAACCCCGATGTCGAAGCCCTTCTCGTCGACCAGGCGCTGGGTGGTGTCGTCGTGCGTATCGACGACGATCGCACGCATGTGCACGTCGCGAGCGCGAGCGGAAATCGGGCCGTCGCCTTGCGGCGACTGCGTGGCCACGAACGCCGGAACGGCCACCAGGACGGACGCCAGCGAGACGCGCGCGAGATGATGTCTCATGCGCGCCATCTTACCGCGATAGACTTACCGTCGTGAATGACGTCCTGAAGCGCCTCCACATCCTCGTCGGCCTGTTCAACCTCACGGCGATTGTCGTGTTCGCGGCGACTGGCATCGGGGAGACGTTTCCGAAACGCGAGGTCACGCGCGAGACGCGGCTTGTCGACTACGAAGCACCAAACGGCCTGGACGACCAGCACCTGGCCGATCACGTCGTGTCGACACTGCAGCTGCCGCTCATGGTGCCGCTGCCGCGCGGATCGGTGCACCGCAATGCCGGCAACGACCTCGAGTTCGGGTTCTACAGCACGAACGGCAACGGCAAGGTGACGGTTCTCGAATCGCAGGGCAAGGCAAGGATCGAGATGGGACGGGTTCCGCTCCGACGGTTCATAACGGAAGCCCACGCAACGACGTTCATGGGCTCGGGCCCCGTGCTGACGGTTCGTTTGTGGGCGCTCTACGTCGACTGTTCGATCTTTTCGCTCGTCTTCATGTCGGTGACCGGTCCGTGGCTGTGGCTGGTATCGCGTCCCAACCTTTGGTGGGCGCGTTGGGCCTTCCGCGGCGGCGTCGTCCTCTTCGCCGTGCTGTGGATCGTGACGAGGTAGCCGATGTACCGGTGGCTTCGCAACGTGCACCTCGCCGTCGGTCTGTTCTCGGCCGTCTTCCTCCTGGGTTATGGATTGAGTGCGGTCCAGATGGCCTATCGGCTCTTCCGCCCAAACCCGAGCGAGTCGACGACGACCATCCAGGTCCCGGCGGGCTATCAGGTCAATCCGCGCGGATTCGCCCGGTGGCTGATGGACGAGCACAGGCTCCGCGGAGATCTCACGCAGGTGAACACGACAGGCTCGACGATGTCACTGACGATCGTGCGCCCAGGCACGACGCACCTGGTTGAGTACGACATTCGCCTCGGCTCCGCGCGCGTGACGACGCGCGTGCTCAACGCGGTCGGCATGCTCAATCGCATCCACCACACGCGCGGCATCGCCCACGATTACTGGGCGATCAACGTGTGGGGCTGGCTGCTGTTTCTCGTGTCGGTCATGCTGCTGGTTCTGGGCGCGACGGGGATCGTGCATGTGGTTCCAGCGGCACGAAGATCGACTGCTGGGAGCGATCGTCGCGAGCGTGGGCCTGGCCTGGGGACTGTTGTTGATCGTGATGCGGAACTCCTGAGGATCGCGGCCCTGAAAGGGCCGCGCTACGACGATCCCGACCGGTCGTCACATCCGGGACGCAATATTCCGACTGAGCGTCTGGTGTAGCGCGACCCTTTCAGGGTCGCGACTGCTAGGCCTCTTCCCAGCGAAAGCGCATCATCGCCACGATCCCGAACAGCAGCGCAAACCCGAGCAGCACCGCGGTCGGCAGCAGCGCGCCGCTCAGGCCGATACCGCGCCAGGTCATCGCGTCGAACCCGTCCACCGCCCAGCGCGCGGGAACGATCACGGTGACCTGCTGCAGCCACGCGGGAAACACGAACGTCGGCACCCAGGCGCCGCCGAGCATCACCATCATCAGCACCGCCAGCGTCGTCACTCCGCGCGTGGCGGCCGGCGTTTTTCCGAGCGCCGCGATGAGCAGCCCGAATGTCGCCGCCATGAGCGCGCATCCCAGCGCCACGATGAGGAACCCGATCACGCTCCCCTGAATGCGCACGCCGAACACGATCATCGCGAAGCCGAAGGACACGAGCAGCGTCATCAGGCCCACGATGGTCATGCTCGCCACTCGCGAGCCGAGCAGCATCAGCCGCGAGACGGGCGCGCTGCGCAGCCGCTTCCACAGGCCTTTCTGGCGCTCGAGCAGGATCTCGATGCCGAGGTTCGCGGCCGCGAACAGCAGGAACTGCACGCCCATGCCGGCGAACGAATGCGCGTAGCCGTTGTAGGCCACGTTCTGACCCGAGGTCATCGGTTGCTCGCGGACCGTGTACGGCATGGTGATCCCGCGTGGTCCGGCGTTCGCATCGGCGCCTGCCGGCTGCTGGTAGAAGTTGTTGACCGAATTCAGCATCTCCAGGAGCGCCCGCTTCTGCGCCTGCCGGCATCGTCGACGCCTCGATCTGCGGCAGCGTCTGGGCGACGAGCGTCCGGCCCTGCTCGCCGCCGAACATCTCCTTGCTGACCGCCTCCATCACGTGCTGGGTGAGGATGCCGCGCACCATGGCAACCTCTATAGTGCGTGAAGGATCGTACAGCACGTCGAGCGGCGGCTTCTCGCCGTTGCCGAAGAACGCCTGACCGGCCTTGTCGCCGAAACCCTTGGAGATGATGACCGCGACACTGGTGCGTCCGCGCCGGACGGCGTCGCGTGCCTCGTCGGCGGTCGGCGTGCTGACGCGCAGATTGCGATCGGCCTGCGCGCCGCTGACGATGGCTTTCGAGATCGCGCTCCCATCCTGATCGATGATGGCGACCGAAATCCGTGCCGGTTCGCTGTTCCGGCTCGGGCCCGAGAAGATCGACCCGAAGAAGGAGGCGATGGCGATCGGCACCGCGAAGCTCATGATCACCGCGCGGCGATCGGCGAAGAACAGCTGCAGGTCCTTGCGGACCATCGCAATGAGAGGTGTCATCAGTCCCGCAGGCTCCTTCCCGTCAGCGTGAGAAACACCGTTTCGAGCGTCGCGCGGCCGCCGGCCGCGACGCCGGCGAGCGACTGCAGGCCAGGCGAGCGTGTCGTTCGCAATCACCTTGCCGTGGTCGATGACCACGATGCGATCGGCGAGGCGCTCCGCCTCCTCCATGTAGTGCGTCGTGTAGAGCAGCGCCTTGCCGCGGCGCTTCAGCACTTCCAGATTGTCGAAGATGGCGTTGCGGCTTTGCGGATCCACGCCCACGGTTGGCTCGTCGAGGAGGAGGATGTCGGGATCGTGCAGGAGTCCGGCCGCCAGATTGAGCCGCCGCTTCATGCCGCCGCTGAACGTCTTGACCTTGTCGCGCAGCCGATCCGCCAGTTCGACGAACTCGACGGCGCGCATGATGGCCCCATCGAGCGCGGCGCCGGACAGACCGTACAGCGCGCCGAAGAAGCGCAGGTTGTCGCGCGCGCTCAACTCTTCGTAGAGCGCCAGATCCTGCGGCACGAGCCCGATGCGGCGCTTCACCGGATCGGTATCGCCCGCCAGGCGCTTGCCGCCGACGAGCACTTCGCCGCTGTCAGGCAGGAGCAGGCCGGCGATCATCGAGACGGTCGTCGTCTTGCCCGCGCCGTTGGGGCCGAGCAGGCCGAACAGCTGCCCGCCCTCGACCGCGAACGCGACATCGTCCACGGCGACGAGCGAGCCGAATGTCTTGCGGAGGTTCTTGACGTTGAGCATGGCTGCCAGGGGAATCATGGCGCGGAATGGGGGCACCAGGAAGCGGATCCCGACCGGCGGCGGTTTCCGCCGGACGAGCGGCAGCCGCGACCCGGCGAATGACTGGGCAGGAAAGGCAGGATGGGCGGGAAAGGCAGGATCGGAAAACGCCCTGCTCCTTCCTCCCGCCTATTCGGTCAGCGCCACGATTGGGATCGATGCGCGTCGCGCGGCGCGCCGGCAGCGCGCACGCGATCACCGCGATGAGCGCGAGCGTTCCGGTGACGACCACCAGCACGATCGGATCGGTGGCCGTGACGCCGAACAGCTGGCTCTCGAGACTCTTGCGCACCGCGAACGCGCCTGCCGCGCCGAGCGCGAACCCGCCGCCGATCAGCACCAGTCCCTCGCGCAGCACCAGCTCGAAGATCGCGCCGGCGCTGCTCCCGAGCGCGATGCGGATGCCGATTTCCTTCTTCCGCTGCGTCACCAGATACGCGAGCACGCCGTAGATCCCAATCGCCGAAAGAAAGAGCGCCACGGCGCCGAACCCGAGCGACAGGAGCATCGGCGATCGACGGGTCATCAGCGACTTGTCCGTCCGCTCGGTCATCGTCTGCGTCTCGTACACCGGCAGCTCGGGATCGAGGCCGTTGAGCGTGCTGCGCACCGAGTTGGCGATCGCCGACGGGTCGGTCGCGACCTTGACCGCATAGGCCAGAAGTCGCGACGCATCCTGCGCGAGCGGGAAGTAGTACGCGCCGACCTCGCCGTTGCCCGCGACGAGATCGGCCAGCTTGATGTCGTGGACGACGCCGACGACCGTCAGGAACACGGTCTTCTCGTTGATGGCCAGCAGGTTGTTGATGTCCTGCGGCAGATACATGCGCCGCCCGATCGGGTCCTGGTTGGGCCAGAACCTGCGCGCCAGCTTGTCGTCGACGATGATCACCTTGGGCGCGTCGGCCGCGTCGCGCTCGTCGAAGAAGCGGCCTCTGACGAGCCGCGCGCCGATCGCCTCGAAGTAGCCGGCGCTGACATCCACCTGCTGCGGGGAGATCACGGATTCACCGGGGCGCATCTGATACCCCTCGGCGAGGATGACGCTGTCGTTGTGATTCCCTCCGAACGGAATCGTATCGGTCGCGCCGACGCCGGTCACGCCGGGCAGCGCGCGCAGACGCCGCAGCGACTCCGCCGCGAAGGCGTTGAGAGCTTTCTCGTCCGGGTAGCGTGAACGCGGGAGACTGATCGAGGCCGTCAGCACGCGGTCGGCGACAAAGCCGGGATCGACGGCCAGCAGCCGCCGGAAGCTCGCGAAGAGCAGGCCCGCGCCAAGGAGCAGCACGAAGGCAAAGCCGACCTGCGCGACGACCAGCGTTCGCCGCAGCGTTCGCGCGCCGCGGCCGCTCGTGCCGGACCGCCCTTCCTCGCGCAGCACGCTCGTCAGGCTCGCCGGCAGGACAGCCGCGACCGGAATCATGCCCAGCACGAGGCCAATCACCGCGGCAACGGCCAACGTGTACGCCACGACGACCGTATCGATGCGAATGTCGAAGCCACGCGGCAGGTCGCGCATGTTCAGGCCGCTCAACAACTGCAGCACGGCGTAGCCGGCCAGCAGCCCGAGAGCCGCGGACACGAGCGTCAGCAACACACCTTCGGTGATGAGTTGGCGCGCGACGCGCGCGTGTCCGGCGCCAAGCGCCAGCCGCGTCGCCAGCTCCTTGAGGCGCGCACGCGATCGGACCAGCACCAGATTCGCGACGTTCACGCATCCGATGAGGAGCACGAACAGGGCGCCGCCCCACAGCAGGTAGAGCGTCGGCTTCACGCTGCGCACGAGATCGGCCTGCAGCGGCACGACGGTCGTCGAAAAGCGCGCGTTGATGAGCAGCTGCTTGTACTGCGGAAAGCGATCGAGGTTCGCGCGGTTGAGCGCGTCGATCTCGTCCTGCGCCTGACGGATGGTCGCGCCCGGCTTCAACCGCCCGATGTTGTACCAGTTGTTGCTGTGACGCTGCTCCTTGCGCTCCGGCGTGAACGCCAGCGGGCGCCAGAGCATCACGTCGTTTCTGATGAACGAGAACGAACGCGGCATGATCCCGACGACCGCGTACGGCTGGCCGTCCACGCGTACATCGCGTCCGACGATCTGCGGGTCGCCGCCGAACGCGCCCTGCCACAGCGCGTAGCTCAGGATGACTTTGCTCTCGCTGCCGATTTCCCCTTCATCGTCCTGGAAGATGCGGCCGAACTGCGGCGCCACGCCCAGCAGCCTGAAAAACGACGGCGTGACGTTCATCACGCGGATCCGCGTCGGCGTGCCGTTCTGCTCGACGCTGACGTCGCTCGAGTTGTACATCGCCTGTTCGGAAAACACGGTCGTCTCGCGCAGCCGGTCGTAGTAGTCGGCCGCCCCCGATTGACCGCCGAGCTCGACGCCCGCGCCCGGGTACTGGTTCGCCATCAGCAGGATGCGCTCGGACTCGTGAAACGGCAGAGGCCGCAGCAGCACGTGATCGACGACGGAGAACAACGCGGTGTTGGCGCCGATGCACACAGCGAGCGTGAGCACGGCGGTAATCGAAAACGCCTTGTCCTTCCAGAGCAGGCGGAGCCCGAGTCGGAGGTCGTTCAACATACGAGCAGTAGACGGCTTTTCGCGTGTTCGCGGGTTCTATCCGAAGTGCGCAGGGCTTTAGCCTGCGGATCGTCTGCGGCCTGATGCCTGCGCCACATCCGTTCCGCTATTCGGTCCGCAGCGCGATCGACGGATCGACCCGCGCGGCGCGCCAGGCGGGGATGAAGTTGGCCAGCGCGGCCACGCCGAGGACGACGATGATGGCGGCGAACCAGGAGATCGGATCGGAGGGGCGGACGCCGTAGAGCGCCCTCGCGATCAGCCCCGCGGCCACTGCGGCCATGACGCACCCGGCCGCGACGCCGGCAACCGCCACCAGCAGGCCCTGCTGCATGACGAGGCCGACGACCATCGCCGGCCGCGCCCCGAGCGCCATGCGCACGCCGATTTCGCGCGTGCGCCGCGCGACCGAATAGGCAATGACCCCGTACAGACCGACCGCGGCCAGAATCATCGCGGTGAACCCGACGCCGCTCACGACCCACGCGCCCGCGCGCACCGGGAACAGCGTCGCGCTCACCTCCGCCTCCATCGTCTGGTTCTCGACGAACACCAGATTGGGTTCCATCACGAGCAGCTCGCGGCGCATCTCGCGCAGCAGCGTGTTGGCGTCGCCGCGCGTGCGGGCGACGAACGCCGCGTAGGTGCCCGGCCGCTGACTCAGCGCGACGTGCAGAAACGCCGTCGGGGGCTCGCCGACGCTGAGGACCTTGTGGTCCGCGGCGACACCGACGATTTGGAAGACGGGGCCGTCCGACACGCGCGATCGGAACGTCTTGCCGACGGCGCTCTGGCCCGGCCAGTAGCGGCGGGCGAACGTTTCGTTGGCGATCGCCACCCACGGCGTGTTCGGCCGGTCATCGTTCGTGAATGCCCGGCCTTCGACGAGCGCGCACACCCATCGTCTCGAAGTAGTCGGGCGACACCGACGTCATGTCCACGAAGTCGCCGTGCTCGCCAGGCTGGTGGTGATCCGGAATCCAGACGTCCCACCGGTTGTAGTTGATCGAAAACGGCACGCGCGTCGCGAGCGCGGCCGCCTCGACGCCGGGAATGGTCTTGAGGCGGGCGACGGCATCGTCGAAAAACTGCCGGCTCCGCTCCGGCGTGTATTGCGCCATCGTCGTATCGGTGGACACGACCGCGAGTTTCTCGGCCGGAAATCCGACATTCGTGCGCTGCGCGGCGACGAGCGTGCGCGTCAGCAGGGCGGCGACAACCAGCAGGGCCGCCGTCACCGCCATCTGTCCGGCAACCAGCACGTCGCGCAGCGTCCAGCGGCGGCCCGCGCGCGCCAGCGGCCGATCGCCGCGGAGGTCGGCGACGAGCGCCGGACGCGACGCCTGCACCGCGGGCGCGAGTCCCGCGAGCAACGCCGCGAGAAGCGCCGCGCCGGTCGTGAACAGCAGCACGCGCGCGTCGATCTTCAGATTGATCGTGAGCGGAAACGGGAGCGGGAGCTCGAGCGACGTCACGATGGACGTCACCCACGACGCGAGCAGGACGCCAACGACCGCGCCGATGAGCGACATCACCAGCGCTTCGGTCACGAGCTGGCGCACGAGCCGGCCGCGGCTGGCGCCGATCGCGAGCCGGATGCCGATCTCCCGCTGCCGCCCGGACGCGCGCGCCAGCAGCATGCTCGCGACGTTCGCGCACGCGGTCAGCAGCACGAGACCGACGACGAACATCAAGCCGCCGGCGATCGGGAGAATCGTCGAATCCGCCGCGGGATGGAAATGCACGTCGCTCGTCGGGCGCACCACCGTACGCCGGTTCTTGTTCGTCTGCGGATTGGCTTCCTCGAGACGGGCGGCCAGCAGCTTCAGGTTGGCGTCCGCCTCCGCGGCCGTCTTGCCGGGCTTGAGGCGGGCACGCAGGAACAACCAGCGATCGCCGCGCTTGTCGAGACGGTTGGTGCCGGGCGACGGCACGGTGTCGTGGAGGCCGATCGGCTCGATCTCGAGCGAGGCGGAGGCCGGTATCCACAGCTCCGGCGCGAGCACCGGCACCATGCCGGTGAACGACTCAGGCGCGACGCCGACGATCGTGTACGGATTGCCGCGGATGCGCAGCGTCCGTCCGATCGCGTCGGGCGCGCCCGCCAGCTCGCGCATCCAGTAGCGCTGCGAGACCACCGACGACGCGCGGCGCGTCCGCCCGGTCGTCGTCGGGCAGAATCGTCCGGCCGCGCAAGGCCGGGACGCCGAGCATCTGAAAGTAGTTGCCGGTGACCACTTCGCCGATGGCGAGGCGCGATCGGTTGTCGAGGTTCAGGGCGCCGAACATCGGGCTGTAGCCGGCGACGTCCTCGAACACGTCGTTCTGCGCTTTCAGATCGAGGTAGTCGGGGTACGACGTGGTGCCGAACTGCGTCGCCCGCGAGGTCGTGAACACGTCGACGAGCCCTTCGGGCGCCGCGACGGGCAGCGGCTTGAAGAGCACCGCGTCGACAATCGTGAAGAGCGCGGTGTTGAAGCCGATGCCGATCGCGAACGACGCGATGGCGACGAGCGTGAAGCCCGGACTCCTGCGCAGCCAGCGCAGCGCGTACCGGACGTCAGAAATCAGGGATTCGAGCAAGCGGCGATTATAAGTCGCCGCTGGATCAGCGTTTCGCGGCGACCTGTCGCTGGAGTCCGTTGATCTACTTCTTCTTCAGTTCCTCGAACCAGTACTGACTGCAACCATCGCGATCGTAGCGCGAACGCTCCGCAACGACGTCGTGCATGTTGACATATGTGTGACTGATACATATGCTGACTGCATATGTCAGACGACCGCGAGCTCCGGAAAGGCAGCGCCGAAGTCCTCATCCTCGCGCTGCTCGAACAGCGCGACCGCCACGGCTACGAAATCGCCAAGCTGATCGACGAGCGCTCGGACGGCGCGTTGAAGTTCCACGTCGCGTCGCTCTATCCGACGCTGTATCGACTGGAACGGCGCGGCCTCATCCAGGGCCGCTGGGTCGAGAAGTCCGGCACGCGGCGCCGCCGCTTCTATCGCCTCACCGCCGAAGGGCAAACCGTTCTCGACGCGCAACGTCGAAGTTGGAACGCCTTCTTCTCGGCGCTGAATCGCGTTGCGCGGATCCGTCATGCCTGATTGGAAATCGCTGCGTGCGCGCCCGGCTCGGACGGCTGCCCGTCGACGCGGCGCGCGAGATGGACATCGTCGACGAGCTCGCGCAGCACGTGGCCGAGCACCACAAGGAGCTGGTGACGTCGGGGATCGACGGAGGAACGCGCGATCGAGCTCGCGCTGGCGCCGCTGGCCGAACGTGCCGCCGCCGAAATCGCGCGCGCCGATCGTCCGCGATCGACCGCTCCGCCGCCGCCGCCATCAGATGGCGGATCGTTTCTCGGCAACTTCGCGCGCGATCTCCGCTACGGCCTGCGGCTGCTCCGCCGCGCCCCGGCATTCGCCGCCGCGGCGACGCTCACGCTCGCCCTCGGCATCGGCGCCAACGTCGCCATCTTCAGCGTCGTGCGCGCGGTCGTGTTGCGGCCGCCGCCGTATCAGCGATCCTTCCGGCGTTCTCGCGTTTCTCAACAGCCGATCCGGCGCGGCCGGCTCGATCACCAGCAGCTCCCTTCCGGATTTCGAGGACTGGCGCAGGGATCTGACGTCGTTCGACAGCCTCGGACTGCTCTCCGGGTGGACGTTCAACCTCACCGGCCTCGACCTGCCCGAGCGCGTCTACGGCGCGCGCGTCAGCGGCTCGCTGTTTCCGCTGCTCGGCACGCCGCCGCTGCTCGGCCGCGTGATCGAACCCGCCGACGATCGCCCGGGTGGCGACGAAGTCGTCGTGCTCGGGTATCGCGTCTGGCAGCGGCTGTTCGCGGGCGATCGCAGCGTCATCGGCCGCCCGATCATGATGGAAGGCCGCCCGCACATCGTCATCGGCGTGATGCCGCCGCGGTTTCGCTTCCCGACCGATGACGTCGAGTTGTGGGCCGCCATCAAAGACAACATGAGCGGCATGCCGCGCAACGGCCGGTTCATGGTGGCCGTCGGGCGATTGAAGACCGGCGCGTCCATTGGCGCGGCGCAGGCGGAGATCGATACCGTGAGCGCCCGGCTCGATGCGGCGTATCCCGACTCGAACCATGGCTGGCGCGTGCGTCTCGCGCCGGCGCACGAGGCGGTGGTCGGCGACACGAAGCCGGCGCTCCTCCTGCTCGCAGGCGCGGTCGGCCTCGTGCTGCTCATCGCGTGCGCGAATGTCTCCAACCTCCTGTTCGCGCGCGCCTCGTCTCGACGACGCGAAACCGCGATCCGCCTGGCGATCGGCGCCAGCCGCGACGCGCGTGGTGATGCAGTGGCTCACCGAGAACCTCGTCCTCTCGACGATCGGCGGCGCCTGCGGCCTCGCGCTCGCGTACGGCGCCGTCCGCCTCGTCGTCGCGTTCGGACCCGCGGACGTGCCGCGACTCGACGAAACGACCGTCGACGGTCCGGTGCTCGCGTTCACGGTGCTCGTGGCGATGCTGGCCGGCGCGCTTCCCGCGCTCGCACCCGCCGTGCGCGCGCTGCGCCTGTCGTCGCACGCGGCGATGAAGGACGGGATCGGCGCGTATTCGGCGGCGTCGCCCGGCCGTGCCGGCGCGGTCTTGATCGTGGCGGAGGTCGCGGTCGCGATGACGCTCGCCGTCGGCGCGGCGCTGCTGTTCAAGAGCTTCGCGCGGTTGACGGCGGTGGCGCCGGGCTTCGAGTCGTCGCGGGCGATCAGCTTCAAAGTGTTCCTCACGCCGCCTCGCTACCGATCGGCCGCGGACGGCAAGCGGTACATCAAGAACGCGCTCGATCAGCTGTCGTCGGTCCCCGGCGTCGACGCCGTCGCGGCCGTGTCGCAGTTGCCGCTCGGCGATCCCTCGTCGACGACAGCTGTTCGACATCGACGGTCAAAGCGTCGATGCCTGGCAACAGGCCGGCGGCCGGCTACCGGGCCATCAGCCCCAACTATTTCGATCTGCTGCGCATTCCGATCCTGCGCGGCCGCTCGATCACCGACGAGGATCGCGAAGACAGCCCGCCTGTCGTCGTCATCAACGACGCGGCGGCGCGCCGCTTCTGGCCGAATCAGGATCCGGTGGGGCAACGCATCCGGTGGGCGACAGGCGTCCGGACTTCGACAGCTGTGCTGCACACGATCGTCGGCGTCGCCGCCGACGTGAAGAGCAACGGCCTCGACAAGCCCGAGGCGCCCGCGATTTACGCGCCGTACCTGCAGCGCCGGTTCACGTGGCTCCGATGGAACAGCTTCGTCGCGCGAACCAACGGCGAGCCGGCGACGTACGCGCGAGCCATCCGCGAAGCGTTGATCAAGGTCGACCCGCTGCAGCCGGTGTACGAGATGGCGTCGCTGGATGAAGTCATCGCCAAGTCGGTGGCGGCGCGGCGCTTTCATACCGGGTTGATCGACTTGTTTGCCGTGCTCGGGCTCACGCTGTGCGCGGTCGGCGTCTACGGCACCATCAACTACTGGGTGGCCGAACGCTCGCGTGAAATCGGCCTGCGCATGGCGCTCGGCGCCACGCGCCGCGGCATCACGCGAATGGTCGTCGGCCGAGCCGTCGGGCTGACGGCGCTCGGCGTGGCGATCGGTCTGGGCCTGTCCGTCGCCGCGGGAAGAACGCTGGCCACGCTCCTGTATGCGGTTGAGCCGTCGGACCCGGGGACGATCGCGGCCGTCTCATTGCTTGTTCTCGGCACAGGCGCCATCGCCGCATATGTGCCGGCTCGGCGGGCGGCGCGGCTCGATCCGTTGTCGGTGATCCGAAGCGAGTAGGACTGAACGAAAGATCTGCCACGAACACGAAACACGAAACAGAGATGGTTTTTCTTTCGTGATTTCGTGCTTTCGAGGCTAAACATGACCGACTGGAAACAACTCGTCCGCGAGCGGCTTGGACCGTTGCCGGTCGGTGCCGCGCGGCGGAGATCGTCGACGAACTGGCGCAGCACGTGGCCGAACACTATCGGGACCTGGTGGCTGACGGTGTCGGCGAAGCGGACGCACGCGAGCGCGCGTTGGCGCCGCTCGCGGCGCGCGCCGCCGCGGAGATCGCCCGCGCGGATCGTCCGCGCGACAACCGCGCCAACGCCTCCGGCATCCACGGCAGGGCCGCTCACCGGGTTGGCGCGCGACGTGCGCTACGGGGCGCGTCTGCTCCTCCGCACGCCGGCGTTCACGGCGGCCGCCGTGTTGACGCTCGCGCTCGGCATCGGCGCGAACACCGCGATCTTCAGCGTGGTGAACGCCGTGCTGCTGCAGCCGCTCCCGTACGCGGATCCGGAGCGTCTCGTGTTGATCGGCGACCGCGGCCCGGACGGGGCCGCCGGCAATGTCGGATACACCACCTTCCTCGACTGGAAAGCGCGCAGCCACTCGTTCGAAGACATGGGGCTGATTCGCTCGTGGGCGCCGACGCTGTCGGTGAACGGACAGCCCGAGCGGATCGCCGCCATGCGCGTGTCGTCGAACTTCTTCGCGCTGCTCGGCACGCGTCCGGCGATCGGCCGCGAGTTCCGCGCCGACGAGGACGCGCCCAACAAGTGGCGCGTGCTGATGTTGAGCGACGGCTTGTGGCGGCGGCGGTTCAACGCCGACCCGTCGGTCGTCGGGCGCGTCGTGACGATGAACGACCAGCAGTACACCGTGGTCGGTGTGATGCCGGCGTCGTTCGAGCCGCTCATCTCGGAGCGTTTCTATCAGCCCGCCGAGATGTGGGCCGTGCTCGGATACGACCGCTCGGAGCGGCCGGCATGCCGCAGCTGCCAGCATCTGAAAGCGATCGGACGCGTCAAGGCCGGCACGGCGCTCGAAGCGGCACGCGCCGATATCGACGCGGTCCAGACGCAGCTTCGCCGCGAATTTCCGACGGAGTATGCGCAGGAAACGATGACGCTCGAGCCGATTCGCGAGGCGCTCATGGGCCGCGTGCGGCCGGCGCTGACGGTGCTGATGGGCGCCGTCGCGTGCGTGCTGCTGATCGCGTGCGCGAACGTCGCCAACCTCCTGCTGGCTCGAATGACTGGCCGCGAACGCGATCTCGCGTTGCGCGCGGCGCTCGGCGCCAGCCGCGCTCGCTTGATCCGGCAGATGCTCGTCGAGAGCGCGCTGCTGGCCGCGGTCGGTGGCGGCCTGGGGATCCTGATCGGCACCCTCACGCTGCCGCTTCTTGCTCGGCTCGCGCCCGATGCGATCGCTCGGCTTGCCGACGCGCGGCTCGATGCCCGCGTCTTGGGTTTTTCGATCCTGCTCTCGCTCTCGACGGCGGTACTCTTCGGCCTGCTGCCCGCGATCCGCGCATCGCGAACGGATCTGCAGAAATCGCTCCACGGCGACGGCCGCAAAACCTCGCGCGCGCCAACGTCCCTCGCCCGGCGGCTGCTCGTCGGCGCCGACCTCGCACTCGCCGTCGTCCTGCTGATCGGCGCCGGGCTCATGATCAAGAGCGTCGGACATCTGCTCGACGTCCACCCCGGCTTCGATCCGGACCGCGTGCTGACGATGCAGATTTCGATGGTCGGCCAGGCCTACCGGCAGGACGAGGCGGTCCGCTTGAAGATGGACGAGATGATGTCCCGGCTGCGCGCGCTGCCGGGCGTCGAGTCGGTGGCCATGGCGGGCCAGATCCCGCTCGGCGGCAACGGCGATCGCTGGGGCTTCCACGTGCAGGGACGTCCGTCGGGGCCGGAGGATCCATCGGTCGAACGCTACTCGGTCACGCCGGATTACTTCTCGGTGATGCGGATCCCCCTGCGACGCGGCCGTTTGATCACCGACGCCGACCGCGCGGGCGGCGAAGACGTGATGCTCATCGGCGAGGAGACGGCGCGGACGCTGTGGCCCAACGCGGATCCGATCGGTCAGCACGTGCGCATCGGCGGCGCCGACAGCGGCCCGTGGCGCACGATCGTCGGCGTCGTGGGCGACGTGCGGCACCGTGCGCTCGCCGCGCAGCCGACGATGCAGATGTACATGCCGCAGGCGCAGCTGACCGATTCGTTTCTGACGATCGTCATCCGATCGGGTGTGGAGCCGACGGCGCTGGCCTCGGTCGCGCGGCAGACCATCTGGTCGATCGCCGGCGACGTTCCGGTCTTTCAGGTTGCGGCGCTGTCGGATCTCGTGGCGAAATCGGTGGCGCCGCGCCGCTTCGTGATGATCCTGCTCGAGGTGTTCAGCGCGGTGGCGCTGATGATGACGGCGATCGGTGTCTACGGTGTGATCTCGTACGCCGTATCCGAGCGCACGCGCGAGATCGGCATTCGCGCCGCCCTCGGCGCCACCTCGCGCGACATCGTCCGGCTCATCGTCGGCGGCGGTCTGTCGGTCGTGTCGGCCGGACTGGGCGCAGGGGTCCTCGTGGCGCTGGCTGCCACGCAGTTCCTCGACGCGTCGCTGTATCAGGTCGGCGCGCGGGATCCGATCACGTTCATTACGGTGACCGTGGTCCTGCTCACGGTCGCGCTCGCCGCGCAGGCGATTCCGATTGCGCGAGCGATGCGCATCGAACCGACGATCGCGCTGCGGACAAGAGTAGATGACGTCCGAACCCGGACGTGAACAATCCCACGAGCGAACACGCGGTATGTGTAGCGCGGGCCTTTTAGGCCCGCGCTACTCGCGAAGCCGCCTCGGCATGGCCTTGGCTTCCCACGGCTGCCATGGACACCCTCTGGCACGACGTGCGCTCGGGTTTTCGACTCCTCCGAGCGAAGCCCGGCTTCACCGCAATTGCGGTCGCGACCCTTGCCATCGGCATCGGCGCCAACACGGCCATCTTCAGCGCGATTGACGCCCTGCTGCTCCGCCCGCTTCCCGTCCCCTACGGCGATCGGCTCGTCTTCGGTTACTCGCTGAGGGAAGGATTCGATCCGTTCGGCACCTCGCTGCTCGAATACGCAGAGTACCGCGGGAGCCGCGCGCTGGCATCGAGCGGCGTCGGGATCCAGCGCTCCGTGACGCTGCTCGGCCGCGACGAGCCCGAGCGCATCCCCGCCGCTGCCGTCACCGCCGGGTACTTGACCACGATCGGCGTGGCGCCGATCGCTGGGCGCACATTCTCGAATGACGACGACCTTCCGGGCGCGCCTCCCGTGGCGATTCTCGGCCACGACGTGTGGCAGCGGCGATTCGGCGGCAGGTCGATGGTCGGTCAGTCGATTTCGCTCGACGATGGCACGTACACGGTGATCGGCGTGATGCCACGCGGCTTCGATCTGCCTTCGGGATCTTCGCTGTGGATTCCGCTCCGCCTCAACGTCGCGACCGCGCCGTTGGCCGTTCGCGCGCCGACGGCGTACGAAATGGTCGCGCGACTCGCAGACGGCGTGTCGCTGGCGCAGGCCGATGCGGACTTGAAGGAGATCGCGCGCCGCCTCGAAGAGCAATTTCCGGACGTCCGGCGCGGCTGGACGTACACGGTAATTCCGCTCCGCCAGCAACTGCTCGGCGATCTTGCCGGCCGCAGCCGTCAGGCGCTCCTCGCCCTCGAAGCCGCGGTCGCGTTCCTGCTCCTGATCTGCTGCGCGAACGTGGCGAACCTCGTTCTGGTGCGCGGCGTCGCGCGGGAGCGCGAAATGGCCGTGCGGCTCGCGCTCGGCGCCAGCCGCGCGCAGATCGTGCGGCAGTTGGTGGTCGAGAGCGCACTGCTGGCGATTGTCGGCGGCGTTGCCGGCGTGCTGCTCGCGCTGTGGTTGATCCCCGTGCTTTCGGCGTTGAATCCCATTCGCGCCGGATCACTGGCGCTGTTCCTGACCGATTTCTCGATCAATCGCCGCGTCGCCTTGTTCGCCATCGCGGTATCGCTGGGCACCGGCCTGCTGTTCGGCGTCGCGCCCGCGATGAAAACCGGCGGCCGGCGCGACGTGATGACCGCGCTCCGGCGCCGCGACCAGCACGGCGGCGCATCAGGCAGCCGGCGCGCCCTGGCGGCGATGGTCGTCGCCGAGATCGCGATCGCAGCGACGCTGCTCGTCAACGGATCGCTGATCGTGCAGAGCTTCTCGCGGCTGCAGCGCATCGATCTCGGTTTCAACGCCGACGGGTTGCTGACGATGGAGATCACGACACCGGCGGCGCACGCGGCGACGCACGACAGCCGCACGCGATTTGTCGAACGGATCGTGGACCGTGTGCGTACCGTGCCCGGCGTCGTCTCTGCAGGGATTACGACGAACATTCCTCTTCAGCATCAGTCCATCGATGCCGCGTTCACGGCCGAGGGGCGGCCGCCAGTGAACCCGGCCGACGTGCCGATTACGGCGCATCGCATGGTGACGCCGGACTATCTGCGCGCGCTCGGCGTGCGGCTGCTCAAAGGCCGGCTGCTGGATGAAACCGATCGCGACGGCACGCCGCCGGTTGTGGTGATCAGCGAGGAACTGGCGCGGCAGGCGTGGCCCGGCCAGGATCCTATCGGCAAGCGCCTGCGCCGCGGCCGCCAGCCAACTGCCGTCACGCCCTGGATGACCGTGGTTGGCGTCGTCGCCGACGTGAAGGAGGATCGGTTCAACTTCCGAGGCGCACGGCCGGTCTGGTACGTGCCGTACCACAGTCTTCAGTGTCGGCTGGCCTGAATGTGGTGGCGCGGACCAGCGGCGACGCCACCTCGATCGCGCGAGACCTTCGTACCGCGCTTCGTTCGGTCGACGCCGACCTCGCCGTGTCGCGCGTCGTGTCCATGACGGATCATGTCGCCGAACTGCTGGTGACCGAGCGGTTCAGCGCGACGCTGATGACGATGCTCGGATCAATCGGCGTGTTCCTGGCGATCGGCGGCCTGTATGGGGTCATCTGCGTACACCGTCAGCCGGCGCACCGGCGAAATCGGGCTACGCATGGCTTTGGGTGCGAGACCTGCCGACGTGCTGAGGCTCGTCATCGGCCACGGCGTCGTGCTCGTCGCGGCGGGCCTGGCGATCGGCGCGGTGAGCGCGCGCCTCGTCGGCGTCGCGTTGTCGGACATGCTGTATGCGATCCGGCCGGACGATCCGCTGACGTACGCGATCGTCGCGGCCGTGCTCGCGGCGGTTGGAACGCTCGCCTGCCTGGTGCCGTCGGTTCAGGCGGCGCGCGTCGATCCGCTGGTGGCGTTGCGGAGCGAGTAGCCGCCTTCGCGGCTTCGCCGCTTCGGCGCCCAAGGCGGCGTTCCGCGATCGCAGGGCTGAACCCCTGCGCCACATTCAGATTTCGGCGAGACAGTAATTGACGCAGGGCTTTAGCCCTGCGTTCAGTGCCGTGCCGACGGTGTCGACGCCTTCGCCGCTGGCACGTGTGTCGCGAGGAACTTCTCGATCGCCGCAAACGCCTGCTGCCATTCGGCCGGGAGCAAACGTAGCCGTGCCCGCCTTTTGTGATCGTGACCAGCTCGTTCGGCGACTCCGGCCTTCTGCATCGCCTCCTGCAGCTTCACCGAGTGCGCGTAGGGCACGAGGTTGTCGGCGTCGCCGTGGATCGAGATCGTCGGCGGCACGCCGGCTCGCACGTACGTCAGCGGCGACGCCGCCTTGGCGAGCTCGGCGCGATTCGGCTGATTGCCGAGCCACTGCACGGTGTACGGCCAGCTCTCCGGGAACGGCTTCTTGTTCGGGCCGTCCAGCAGATCGTCGATGTCGGTGATGCCGAAGAAATTCACGATCGCCGCCACCTTCGGTGGCTCGGTGGGACGCCTGGCAGGTGCGGTCGAAGCCGGCACTGGTCGGGATCATGCCGGTGGTCAGCGCCAGATGTCCGCCCGCCGAATCGCCCGCATGATGAGCCGCTCGGGATCGAGGTTGTATTCCTTCGCGTGCGCGACGATCCAGCGCAGCGCGCAGCGGCAATCCTCGATCGCCGCGGGCGCCAGCGATACGTTCGCGAGCCGGTACCGACGTTCACCACCGAGTAGCCCATGGCGATGTACGGCAGCGCGCGCAGCATGCTGCCCTCTTTGGTGCCCTGCACCCAGCCGCCGCCATGGATGAAGATGACCGTCGGCGTGGGCGGCCCGGGCTGCGCCGGCGTCGCTCCCGCGTTGCGGCGCGCGTAAATATCGAGCTTTCCTTCCCAGCCGTTGGCGCGCAGGTAGACGATGTTCGGCACGGTGCGCACCTGCTGGAACAGCGCCACCGTCGACGCTCTGTCCGGTGCAGGCTGAGCGACAGCCGACGCGCTCCACGCGAGAACGACGACGAGGGCCGTGGCAAGGCGATGCGTCATGTCAACCTCCTTCAAGGAAACAGCGGCGGCGGCACGCGCTTCTTCGTCGCCTGCTCGAACGCGTAGGCCAGCTCGATCAGTTTCGGTTCGCTGCACGCGCCGCCCGTGAAGCTGACGCCATACGGCCCGGCTTCGCGTCGAAACCCGCGGGGAACGGCGGCGTCGGCGCGTTGGGGATCATCCCGAACGGCACGATCACGGTCGGGTAGCCAGGCTTGGCGGCGATCGCCGCGCCGCCGGCGCCGGGAAAAAGAATCGCGTCCAGCCGCTCGGCTTCATGACCTCGTCGATGCCGTGCGCGCCGCCGAGACGGACGTCTTTCGCGCGATCGGCCTCGTAGCGCGCGCGGTCGGCGTTCAGGTCCATTTCGTCGGACACGTCGAGGTTCGACTGGCCGTACTTGATCGCGCCGGCTTTCTGGTGCGCGATGTTCCAATCGCGCAGTTCGGTGAGGGTCTTGAACGGAGCGGCCGCTCCGAGCGATTTCAGCCAGATGTTGAAATCGCGCTTCATGCCGTATTTGAAAGCGATCGAGCAGTCCGCGTCTTTGCCCTTGCCTTCGTTGGCGCCCGAGCACGTGTTCCAGAGCAAAAGGTTGTTCTTCGGATCCTTGTCCACGATGCTCGGGATGTCGGCGGGATCGACGATGACGGCGCCTTGCTTCTTCAGGATCGCGATCGCCTCGTCCATCGCCTTCTTTTGATCGGCGTTCAAGCCGCCGCGTCCCTCGGTCTGTCCCGGCGGCGTGGCGCGGTCGTAGTAGAACGCGCGCGGAATGCCGATGCGCGCGCCCTTCAGTCCGTCGCCGTTGAGGAATTTCGTGTAGTCGCGCTTCGGCGGCGGCGTGCAGGCGCGCGTCGCGGGATCGTTGGGATCGGGCGTGGCGCTTTCGAGCACGCCGAGCATGATGGCGACGTCGCTCACCTTTTCGCCATCGGTCCGGGCGTGTCCTGATCGGCGGTGATCGGAATGACGCCGTATCGGCTGATACGGCCGACGGTCGGCTTGATGCCGGCCAGCATGTTCTGGTTCGCGGGGCTCAGAATGGATCCCGACGTTTCGGTGCCGACGTTGCCCGCCCAGAAGTTGGCGGCGGTGCCGACGCCGGAACTGGATCCGCCGGTGCCGAGCACCGGCCGGCCGTCAAAGGTGGCGTCGCGCGGATCGCGTCGCGGATCGTAAGGGTTGAACCCGTAGCCGGCGAGGCCGTTGTAGTTGCCCGGCATCGGCGTCGGCGCGCCCGCGACCCAGTTGGCGAGCTCCGTCATGCCGGTCTTCGCGATGATGATGGCGCCGGCGTCGCGCAGGTTCTTCGTGAGCGTCGCCTCGTACGGCGGCATCAGGTCCTCGAAGGCCAGCGCGCCGCCCGTCGTGGGCATATCGGTGGTGTGAATGTTGTCCTTGAGCGCGATCGGAATGCCGTGCAGCGGACCGCGAATCCGCCCGGCCGCGCGCTCGCGATCGCGCTCGTCGGCGATGTCGAGCGCTTTCGGGTTCACCGTGATCGCGGCGTGGAGGCGATCTTCATACGTGCCGATGCGCACGAGATACTGCTGCACGATCTGGCGCGAGGTCGTGCGGCCCTGCTCGAGCGCCGCACGCATCTCGGGAATCGTCGCTTCCACCACCGTGAACGGCTTGCGCGGAGCGGCGGCCTTGCGCTCGTTCTGCGCGCGCACGGCGGCGATGGCGGCGACGGTCACCAGCACCGCCGCGACGGGGAGCAGTCGGTTCATAGCGGGGGATTATATATACCTCCGTCCCCGCGAGTCGCCACCTCCGTCCCGGCCGGAACCTCCGTCCCCGGCTGAACCTCCGTCCCCGGCCGAACCTCCGTCCCCGCCTTTTCGTCGCGGCGAGGCGTCGCGTTTACGATCTCGAGCCAGTCGCAGGGAAGCCGCACGGGACCCTCGTCAATGATCCGTTTCCGTCCGCTGATCCGCTCGGCCAGGCTGGACCACTGCCACTGCTCCGCACGATCGACCAGGCCAGCCGCCAATGGATTGGCTTCGATGTATCGCAGGAGCGACAGATAGCCCAATTCGTCGTCGACCGACTTCGCCTTGTACCGGTCCTGGTAAACATGACCCTCGCCACGCGTACCTGACGCCGCTCGGAAACCAAGTGCGTGGCGAGATGACAACCGTCGCAAGTAGCCAATCGCCGCTGCCCTTCCGTTCCCTTCACGAATCCAAATCGCCTGATGCCAATGATTCTCCATGACGCAATAGCCGCAAATTCGTACGTTGTAGCGTGCGCGACCTTCCTCCATCAGGAGAAAGAACTCATCGAATGATCGGGCAGATGGAAACAATCGTTGTCGATCCGTGCGCCGGTTCAACACGTGATACACACGGTTGGCTTCCAGAACTCTTGGTTTTCTGGGCATTTGGCGTCCTCTCGCGACTTTTCGAGCGTCAGGCGACTCAGCAACTCGTTTGCCGTTTGAGGGGCTTTTACACAGACTTTTTCTGAATTTGCCTGGGGACGGAGGTTGGTCGGGGACGGAGGTCCGCCTCGGGGACGGAGGTTGGGTGGGGGACGGAGGTCCGCTCGGGGACGGAGTTGTGGGGACGAGCTCGGGGGACGGAGGTTGGGTGGGGGACGGAGGTCCGCTCGGGGGACGGAGGTTGGGCCGGGGACGGAGGTTCGCTCGGGGGACGGAGGTTGGGCCGGGGACGGAGGTTCGGTTGTGCGCGAAATCGTCCGCGTACACGGTGTCACTCCTATAATCGATCCGTAGCCGGAGGGTCCCAATGAAGACATGGTGCGTCATCACGTTCTCGATCGCGACGATTGCGGTCTCGGCGCAGCAGCACGAGCATCCGGCCGCGGCGCTCGACAAGCTTGGCAAGGTCTCGTTCCCGAACTCCTGCAACGCCGCCGCGCAGGTGCCGTTCAATCGAGGCATCGCGCTCGTCCATTCGTTCGAGTTCAGCCGCGCCATCGACGCGCTGGAAGCGACGCTGAAAGCGGACCCGACGTGCGGCATCGCCGCCTGGGGGATCGCGCTGAGCCACTGGAGCAATCCCTTCGCGGCGAACAATCGCCCGCCTGCGCAAATCAAGCGGGGGATGGACGCCGTCGACCGTGCGCGCGCCGCCGGCACGAAAACGCCCCGCGAGCGGGGTTCGTCGATGCCGTCGCCCAGCTCTACACCAGCGCCGACACCCGAAATCAGCGGGCGCGCGTCCTTGCGTACCGCGATGCGATGGCCGACCTCGCCGCGAAGGATCCCAAGGATATCGAGGCGGCGATCTTCTACGCACTCTCACTGACGGCCTCGGAGGAGCCGACCGACAAGACCTACGCGAGCCGGTTGAAAGCGGTCGCGATCCTCGAGCAGCTGTACGCGCGCCTGCCCGAACATCCAGGCCTCGCGCACTACATCATTCACAGCTACGACGTACCCGCGCTCGCCGACAAGGGCCTCGAAGCCGCAAAGCGGTACTCGACGATTGCGCCATCGGCGCCTCACGCCCTGCACATGCCGTCGCACACATTCACGCGCATCGGCCTGTGGCAGCAGTCGATCGAGTCGAATATCGCATCGGCCGCCGCCGCTCGCCGCGACAAGACGACCGCCGAGGAGCTGCACGCGTACGACTACCAGACCTACGCCTATCTGCAATCGGCGCAGGATCGCGCCGCGAAACGCGTGCTCGACAGCTTGCCCGAGGTCAACGCGCGATTCGACCCCGAGGCGATCGGCGGAGCGGCTCCCGGATCGGCGGGCATATTCGCGCTGGCCGCGATTCCCGCCCGCTATGCGCTCGAGCGGCGCGCGTGGACCGAAGCTGCAGCGCTCGAACCGAAAGCCACCCGGTTTCCGTACACCGAGGCGATGATCCACTTCGCGCGGGCGCTCGCGGCGGTACACCTGAAGGACCTGGCAGCCGCGCGCAGCGGGATCGACACTCTTCAACAGATTCGAGAGCGGCTGGCGCAATCCGGCGAGGCGTACTGGGCGGAACAGGTCGAGATCCAGCGCCGCGGTGCGTCGGCATGGGTGGCGTTCGCGGATGGACGCGCGGACGAAGCCGTCAGCGAAATGCGGACGGCGGCCGATCGCGAGGACGCGACCGAGAAGAATGCGGTGACGCCGGGCCCGCTCGCACCGGCCCGCGAACTGCTCGGCGACCTGTTGCTCGAGCTCAAACGCCCGGCCGAGGCGCTCGTCAAGTACGAGACGACGTTGAAGAAGGAACCGAACCGCTTTCGCTCGCTGTACGGCGCCGCGCAAGCCGCGTCGAGCTCGGGAAACAGCGCGGCTGCGCGACGCTACTATCAGGAGCTCGTGAAGATCTGCGGCAAGGCGGACACGCCGGCCAGGCGTGAACTCGCGGAAGCGCGGAGCTACCTCACTCGGCGCGGAGCGCCGTAGACGGATCGACCACCGCCGCACGGCGCGCCGGCACGACGTTCGCCAGCGCCGCAACGGTCAACAACACGACGATCGTCGTGCTCCACGCGATCGGATCGACGACGCTGATGCCGTAGAGCGCGCGGCTCAGCGCGAACGCCGCGCCCAGGGCGATCACCGCGCCGACGCCGAGCCCCGCGGCGGCGAGGCCAAGGCCCTGCCGCAGCACGAGCGCCACGACAGCCGACGGCCTGGCCCCGAGCGCCATCCGGATGCCAATCTCTCTCGACCGCCGCGCCACGGCATACGCAATCACGCCGTACAGCCCGATCGCCGCCAGCGCCATCGCCACGACACCCACGACGCTGACGCCCACCGCGCCCAGCTTCGCCGGCAACAGCGTCGCGGCTACCTGCGCGTCCATCGTCTGATTGTCGAGAAAGACGGCGTTGGGTTCGATCGCCGCGATTTCGCGGCGCATGGTGCTCAACATCGCGCCGGCATCGCCGCGCCCGCGGGCGACGAGCGACTCTCCGGCCTCGCGCTGCTGGGACATGGCGTAGTGCACGTACGGCGTCGGCGCTTCGCCAAGGCTGCTCACTTTGTGATCGGCGGAAATGCCGACGATCTGGACTTCGGGCCCGTCCAGCGATCGGATCCGGAAGCGCTTGCCCAGCGCGTCGTCGTTCGGCCAGAACTTGCGCGCCAGCGTTTCGTTGACGATGGCCACCCGCGGCGACTCCGGCGTGTCAGCCGACGTGAAATTCCGGCCCTGCAGAATCGGCACGCCGAGCGTCGTAAAGTACTCGGGCGAGACCCGCGTCACGTCGAGGACCACGCCCTTGTCGTTGGGGCCGTGCCGATCCGGCATGTAGACGTTGGCCCGGTTGTAATTGATCGATAGGGGCAGCCGTTCGGCCATCGCCACCGATTCGACGTCGGGCATCGCCCGCAGCCGCTCCTGCACTCGATCGAACAGCGCCCGTGTTCGCGTACCGTCGTAGCCGATCATCCCCAGGTCGGTCGAGACAATCGCCACGCCCGCCGTCCGGAAGCCGAGGCCGATCCGCTGCGCGGCCATCAGGCTGCGGGTGAGGAGTCCCGCCGACACCAGCAGCACGGTCGTCACGGCGATTTGCGTCACCACCAGGCCGTCGCGAAGCGTCCACCGCCGGCCGCCCGCGCGCGCGCCTGCGACGTCTCCCTTGAGCTCACTCACCAGATTCGGCCGCGTGGATTTCAGTGCCGGCGCAAGCCCGGCGGCGAGCGCGGCGAGGATCGAGACGACCGACGTGAACAGCATCACTCGCGCATCGATGCGAAGCGCGAACGACACCGGGATGGGGATCGGCAGCGGCAGCGAAAGCGCGAACTGCATGAGCGTCCACGCCAGGCCGACGGCGGCGACACCGCCGAGAACAGCCAGCACCGCCGTCTCCGACACCAACTGCTGGACGATGCGGCTGCGGCTGGCGCCGATGGCCAGACGGATGCCGATCTCCTTCTGCCGCCCCGACGCGCGCGCGAGCAGCATGCTGGCGACGTTCGCGCACGCGATCAACAGCACGAGACCGACCACCAGCATCAGTGCGCCGGCCACCGGGAGCAGCGCTCGGTCCGCCACAGGATGAATATGCACCTTGTTCGTGGGGAGCACGCTGACGTCGAGCTTCTTGTTCGTCTGCTCGTGCTCGGTTTGCAGCTGCCTGCCGATCAGATGCAGGTTCGCCGCCGCGGCCTCGAACGTGGCGCCGGGCTTCAGGCGGCCTTTCACGAACATCCACCGCTGCCCGCGCCGCTCGAGCCGCGTGTTGCCGGTCGGCGACGGCACGCTGCTGATGATGCCGGCGGGCTCAATCTCTTCCACCCACGCCATCGGCGTCCAGATCTCGGGTGCGATAAGCCGCACCATGCCGGTGAACTCCGGCGGCGCGACCCCGACGATGGTGTAGACCTGCCCGTGAATCCGAATCGTCCGCCCGACCACGTCAGCGGCCTCGCCGAACTCGCGCTGCCACAGCTTGTACGAGATGACGACCACGCGCGGCGCGCCGGCCTTGTCATCATCCGGCACGATCGTCCGGCCACGAGCGCGCGGACGCCGAGCAACTGGAAGTAGTTCCCCGTCACGGTTTCGCCCATCGCCAGCCGCGGACGATCCGTCAGCGTCACCGCCGCAATCGCCGGACCGTAGCCGAGCATGTCGCTGAACACTTCGTTGCGGGCGATGAAATCGCGGAAGTCGGGATAGGAGCTGGTGGCGTATTGATCGCCGTCGCCGCCCGTCGTGAACACGTCGGCGAGCCGGTCGGGGCGCTCGACCGGAAGCGGCCGGAAGAGCAGCGCGTCAACGATGGTGAACAGCGCCGCGTTGAACCCGATGCCGAGCGCCAGCGAGCCAATCGCGACGAGGGCAAAACCCGGGCTGCGCCGCAGCCACCGGAGCGCAAATCGAACGTCCGACGTGATGTTGTGAAACACGAGACGGCTCCTCACGGTGGTCTTGGACGGAAACCCGGCGGGAATCGTTCGGAACGTGCTCGATTATTTGAGGTTCTCGGCCTTCCAGCGCATCGCGCTGAAGATGCGCGTGCGGCCGCTCGGATGATCGAAGAACACGATTTCCTCGATGGGCCGGGCGCGAGCTTGCGGTAGTCGCCAAGCTTCAGCGCCGCGTTGGCGAATCCATCCGGCTGACGCGCGGCATTGAGGCCGAACATGTCCGCCTCGTATTCGGTCTCCCGGATGATGCTGTTGTTGATCGGCGTCGCGACGAACGAGTACACCGAGAATAGCAGCGCGATCAGCGGGAGTCCCGCGACGTCGCCGACCGAAGCGACGCGCCACTCTCCGTGCCGGCGTCGCAGCCACTCGAACCCGATGCCGACCAGGGCGAAGCCGACCGCCACCACGAGCGACGTTTCGAGCAGGTTCTTCAGCACGTGGTTCAGCACGTAATGGCCCATCTCGTGCCCGAGCACCGCTTCGATCTCTTCGAGCGAGCCACGCTTCAGCAGGTTGTCGTTGAGGCTGATGCGCTCGGTTCCGAGAAATCCGCTCACGTTCGCGCTGATTCTCGTCGTCTGCCGCGATTGATCGACGACGAAGACGTCTTCGGCCTTGATGCCGTTGGCGCGCGCCATGCGAAGAATCGGATCGCGGATGACGGGCTCCGTCACGGGCGTGTAGGTGTTGAACAGCGGCGCGATGAACACCGGCGCGATCGTCGCGCCGATGATGCTGAACACAACGATCACGCCAGTGGCCCAGAGCCACCACGATTGCCCGACCCGGCGCAGGATGCCGTACAGCGTCACGATGAGCAGGCCGCCGAACACGAGCGCGACGCCGAATCCCTTGGTCTGATCCCACATCCACGGCCAGAACGTCTGTGTGGCGAGGCCGTATTTGTGCTCGCGATAGAAATCCGCATAGAGCGTCCACGGGAACGTCGCGAGGGCGAGGACGACGTTGAACTGCAGCCAGTAGATCAGCGTCTGCAGCGGCCGGAGGCGCGTCCATTCTTCCGCGCGATCGCGCATCGCCGCCGACCAGCCGATCGCGAGCAGCGTCCAGAGGATGATCGTCCCGTAGAGAAAATTCCAGAGCTGCAGCCAGTAGCCGCCTTCGAAGTACGCGTCGGACCGCGCCTTCTTGTCGGGTGGAACAGTGGCGAGATACGCCTCGGTGGCGCGCTCGGCATCGAACGAGGGCGAGGCCTGTGCCCCGGAAGGGATCTGCATGCGCCGGCTGCGCCTGTGCCGCCACCCGGGTTGGCAGCAATGCGGAGACAAGCAGTATCGCGGCGAACAACTTCATGTTCGCAGCGCCAGCCAGGCGGCCGTCGCGGCGGCCTTTTCCTCCGCGCGCCACCGGCCGCCGAGCGTCTTGCCAAAGGCTGCGACGGTTCGCGACACGGCGCTCGCAGGACGGCCGAGATCCTTCGCGGCTCGTGCCGCGAGCTGTTTGTCGACGATGACATCGCAATCGACGTCGCGGGCGCGGAGCGCGTCTTCGAGCACCGTGCGAAACAACCGGCCCTCGTGCGCGTGCGCGCGGATGTGCGGGTTGGCCACCGTCGACGGATCAATCAGGCTTCCGACGACGAGGCCCGCGCACGCGCGCTGCCTGCGCTCGCCCTCCATCTGCGCCAGGAGCGCGGCGACCGACTTCTTCGCGCAGCGCTTGACGATTCCGACCCGCCGCGCGATCTCGCGCGCATCTTCTTCTGTCTTGTAGAAGCCGTCGTGGTAGGGCTGCCGGGTTTCGGGAACGTCGGGATCGCTCAACTCGACGATGTGCGTCGCCACGGCCTGCGGCGCGGCTCGCGACCCGGCCAGGACGACCGCGATCGCGTGTCCGGACTTGACTCGGAATCCAACCGCAGTCATGTCACTTCATCAGGTCGTTCACCTCGTCGAACGCCAAAGCGTGCGCGGTGAACGCGCCGTAGGTCCCCTGTGCCTTCAGCTCGCGGGCGGTGTCGCGCACGATGGCGAGCGCCGCGCGCAGCGGCCCCGACCCGAGGCTGACGCGCGCCACACCGAGCGCTTCGAGATCGGCAATCGGCGGCGTGCCTTTCACGGCCAGGATGTTGATCGGGCCGCCAATGCCTCGCACGAGCTCCGAGATGGTGTCGCGATCGCGAACGCCGGGCACGAACACGCAATCGGCGCCGGCGGCGAGAAACGCGCGGCCGCGCTCGATCGCCACGCTGAGACGCGACTCCGGCGCGCCGAGGGCGCGCAGGAACCCGTCGGTGCGCGCGTTGATCACGACGCGGACACCGGCCGTCGCGGCCGCCTTCGCAATCGTCTTGATCTTGTCCACCTGCAGCGAGATCGGCTCGAGCTCCGTCGCGTCCGGCACGAAGTCCTCGATGTTGATGCCGACGGCGCCGGCGGCGATCACGCGCAGCACGACCTCGGCGACGGCATCCGGCGTGGTGCCGTAGGCGTGCTCGATGTCCGCAGTGACGGGCACTTTGACGGCGCGGGCGATCCGCGCGACCGCCTCGATCATCTCGCGCGTCGGCACGATGCCGCCGTCGGGATAGCCGAGGGCCGCGGCGACCCCGGCGCTCGAGGTCGCGATCGCGGGGAAGCCTTCGGCTTCGAAGACACGGGCGCTGGCCGCGTCCCACGCGTTGGGCAGAACCAGGATCGGCGGGCCGTGGTGCAGGGCGCGCAGCCGCGCGGCTTTCGGCATTCGGGCAAGTATATTGCGCGGTGCCCTACTTTGGCAGCTTGAAAGCCGTATCCGTCGCCACGGAAAACTTCTTGTAATCGGAATACTGCACGACGCTCTCGATCTGGAATTTTCGGACGAGCGCGCGCCCCGATCCCTTGAACCGCATTTCGGACGGCAGCCACACTTCGCCGTTCACCAGGCGGCGCTCGACCGACGCAGTGGCGCCCTTGTACAGCTTTCCCAGAACGACGCCAAAGGCGTGGTCCTGCAGCATTTCGAACTCGACCCTCGCCACCTGGTGGTCTTGCTCGTTGACCCAGGCGCGGCCTTTCATCTTCTTCATGATCTTGCCATCGTCGGTTTTCGGTGCGGCGTTCGGACGCGGTGCGAACGCGACGACGATCATGGCGCGGCCGTCGCGGACCTGGCGCTCGACGAGCGTGAACGTGAACACGCGCGTCAGATCGTCGAGCGTGTCCTGTTCCTCCTTCCGTTCCTTCGCGGCACGCTGCTCGCGTCTGAGGCGGTCGCGGCGGTCTCCTGCTCCCTCTTTCGGAAGGCCTCGAGCACCTGTTTCTGGCGCTTGCGATCCTCTGCCTCGAGCACGAGCGGATCGCGCGGCTTGCCGTCGACTCGATCAGACGCGATACGTGTCGGAGGGATCGAGACCGGGATAGACCTGCACAACCTTCTTCCGCGCCCCAGCTCCACTTTGCCGAGCTTTGTGAGATGAATCTCGCGCCGGCGCTCGAGGTAGGTGTACTGATTGAGCAGCGTGCGATCCACCGAAGCTTCGCGCGCGTTTAGCGAGGAACGAGCCGTGTAGGGCAGCGGGCGATCCGAGCGCCGCGGAGAGAGATCAGAGCGAAGGAGCGAACAGGATGGACGCGCACAGGACGAACGCGAAGCGCAAGAGCACACATCGGGTCAAGCACAGGGCTCGAAGCCGCGCGGCTTTCGGCATTCGGGCCAGTATATTGCGCGGTGCCCTACTTTGGCAGCTTGAAAGCCGTATCCGTCGCCACGGAAAACTTCTTGTAATCGGAATACTGCAAGACGCTCTCGATCTGGAATTTTCGGACGAGCGCGCGCCCCGATCCCTTGAACCGCATTTCGGACGGCAGCCACACTTCGCCGTTCACCAGGCGGCGCTCGACCGACGCAGTAGCGCCTTTGTACAGCTTTCCCAGAACGACGCCAAAGGCGTGGTCCTGCAGCATTTCGAACTCGACCCTCGCCACCTGGTGGTCTTGCTCGTTGACCCAGGCGCGGCCCTTCACCTTCTTCATGATCTTGCCATCGTCGGTCTTCGGTGAGACATCCGGACGCGGTGCGAAGGCGAAGACGATCATGGCGCGGCCATCGCGGAGCTGGCGCTCGACGAGCGTGAACGCGAACACGCGCGTCAGATCGCCGAGCGTGTCCTGTTCCTCCTTCCGTTCCTTCGCGGCACGCTGCTCGCGCCTGAGGCGGTCGGCGGCGGTCTCCTGCTCCCTCTTTCGGAAGGCCTCGAGCACCTGTTTCTGGCGCTTGCGATCCTCTGCCTCGAGCACGAGCGGATCGCGCGGCTTGCCGTCGACCTCGATCAGACGCTGATACGTGTCGGAGGGATCGAGACCGGGATAGACCTGCAGTACTTCTTCCGGCCCCAGCTCCACTTTCCCGAGCTTTGTCAGATGAATCTCGCGCCGGCGCTCGAGGTAGGTGTACTGACTGAGCAGCGTGCGATCCACCCGAAGCTTCGCGCGCGTTTCAGCGAGGAACGACGCCGTATCGGGCAGCGGGCGATCCTGAGCTGCCCACGTGCTCAGAGCGAGGGAAGAGATCGTGCCGAATGCGATCGCCGCGCTGCGGATGCCCACGATCCGCTTGTAGCACAGATGCCGGAGAGAGGGCTATTCCGATCTCAGCGCTATCAGCGGATCCACGGTCGTGGCTCGGCGCGCGGGGAGCCAGGCCGCGCCGATCGCGACGAGGAGCAGCACCAGCGAGACCGCGCCAAACGTGAGCGGATCGGTGGCCGTGACGTCGTAGAGCAGGCTCGACATCAGCCGCGTGAGCATCGCGGCCGCGGCCATCCCCAGCACTGCGCCGGCGATCGCGGGCGCCACGCCCTGGCCCACGACCATCGCCACGACATCGCGGCCGCGCGCGCCCAGGGCCAGGCGGACGCCGATCTCGTGCGTCCGCTCGGTGACGGCGTAGGCGACGACACCGTAGATCCCAATCGCGGACAGTGCCAGCGCCACCACGGCAAACAGCGCCAGCAGCAGCATGTTGAAGCGGCGCGGCCCCAGCGACGTGCTCACCCGCTGCTCCATCGAGCGCACGTCGGACACGGGCTGATCCGGATCGACCGCCGCGACGGCTTGTCGAATCGCCGCCGTCATCGCGAGCGGATCGCCGTCGGTGCGGACGACGACGAACATCGGCCGGACAGTCGATCCCGCGAACAGCGGCTGCGAGTACGGCACGTAGAGCTCCGGCAGCTCTCTCACGTCGAGCGCCCGATGCTTGATCGTCCCGACGACGCCGACGATCTGATACCAGGCGGGCTCCTGCTGGCTGAATGCGACGCGCTTGCCGATCGCGTCGCCGTTGGGAAAGAACTTGCGCGCGAGCGCCTGGTTCACGACCGCGGCGCGCGGCGCCGCCAGCGTGTCGCGCTCGGTGAATTCCCGGCCCTGCAGGATCGGAATCTGCATCGTCGTGAAGTACCCGGGCGTGACGAAGCGAATCTCTTCGTCGGCCTGGTCTTCGGGCCGCGTCACGGTACGGCCTTCGATGAAGAAGGTGCGATCGCCGCCGAATCCGCTGAGCGGCACGGCGTTCGCCGCGCCGACCGACCGCACGCCCGGTGTGGTGCGCAGCCGCCCGTACAGCTCGTTGTAGAACGCGTCGCCACGCTCGAAGGTGCCGTACTTCGCCTCCGGCGGCGCAATCCTGAAGGTGAGCACACGATCCGCGTTGAAGCCGGGCGCGGCCGACTGCACGCGGGCAAAACTGTTGACCAGCAGCCCGGCGCCGACGAGCAGCACCAGCGACAGCGCGACCTCCGCGACGATGAGCGCGTTGCCGAAGGCGCGGCGACGGCCCGCCGCGCCCGAACGTCCGCCCTCTTTCAGCGTGTCACCGGGATCGGTGCGCGACATCTGCAGCGCGGGCACGAGCCCGAACAGGATGCCTGTGACGAGCGAGACGATCGCCGTGAACGCCACGACGCGGCCGTCGAGCGCGATCTCGCCGAGCCTCGGGATGTCGGCGGGCGCAATCGAGATCAGCAGATCCAGACCCCAGACGGCCGTCAACAAGCCGACCGCCCCACCGCACGCGGCGAGCAGCACGCTTTCGGTGAGCAACTGGCGGATGATTCGCGAGCGCTTCGCGCCGAGCGCCGTGCGGATCGCCATTTCCTTGCGCCGCGCGCTGGCGCGCGCCAGCAGCAGATTCGCGACGTTCGCGCAGGCGATCAGCAGGACGAAGCCGACGGCGCCGAATTGCAGCAACAGCGCGCGGCGCGTGCCGCCGACGATCTCATCCTGCAGGCCGCGCACGGTCGTGTAGTAGCCGCCGCGGTAGGCCTGGGGCTGTTCCTGCACCATGCCTTCGGTCACGAGGTTCATGCCGCTTTGTGCGTGCGCGACGGTGAGTCCGGGTTTCAGGCGGCCGAGCACGGTGTAGGACCGCGATCCGCGATTGTTCTCACTCAGGAGATCCGCGTCGAACACGAGCGGCTTCCAGATCTCGACGGAGTCGTCGGGAAAATGAAAGCCAGGTGGCATGACGCCGACGACTTCTGCGCCCTTGCCGTCAACCGCGACGACCTTTCCGATGATGCCGCGATCGCCGCCAAACATCCGCTGCCACAACGCATGCGACAGAATGATCCGTTCCACGCCCGGCTTTTCGTCGGTTTCGTCGAAGACACGGCCGAGGGCCGGCGTCACGCCGAGCAATGGCAACAGGCTCGCCGTGACCACCGCGCCATCCACGCGTTCGGGCGACGCAATGCCGGTGATGTTGAACCCCAGCGTGTCGTACGCCGCCATGCGATCGAACACACGATTGCGATCGCGGAATTCGGTGTACTCCAGCGCCGACGCCACGATGTCCTTCAGCTGGTGACGCACCAGGTTGTCCCATACGACCACCAGGCGATCGGGCTCGTGGTACGGCAGCGGCCGCAGCACCACCGCGTTGACGACGCTGAAGATCGCCGCGTTGGCGCCGATGCCGAGCGCCAGCGTCAGAATGACGACGAGCGAAAAGCCTCGCGCCTTCCACAGCGAACGAGCGGCGTGACGCACTTCTCGAGGCCAATCTCCAGGATTCACGCCGGCGACTTCGGCAGATACGGATTTCATAGCGTCCTGATGGGAGACTCCGGCGGCCCGCAGCTCCGCGTACTGATCCCGCAGATGCTGCGCCACCTCCTCCGCCATGTCTTTCCAGTTCATTCGCGTTTCAACACCGACACCGGATCGATCGATATCGCGCGGCGGGTCGGCAGATACGCCGCGGCGAAGCCGCACGTGCCGACGAGCGCCACCACGGCCGCGTAGGTCAGCGGATCGGCGGCCCCGACGCCAAACAGGATGTTGCGGATGGACACGCCGATCGCCCACCCGCCCGCCATGCCCAGTGCGGCGCCGATCGCCATCAAGCGAACGGTGCGCCCCGCCACGAGGCGAATCACATCGGCGCGCGGTCGCGCCCAGCGCGAGACGTACGCCGATCTCGTGGCGCCGTTGGCCGACCGAAAAGGCGGTGACGCCGTACACGCCGGCCACCGCCACGACGAGCCCGATGGCGGCAAAGCCGATGAAGAGCGACATGATCAGACGGGACGTCCGCGTCGACTCGTCGAGCACACGACTCGCGGGCCGCAGCTCGCTCACCGCGAGGTTCCTGTCCTCGGCGCGCAAGGCCTCGCGAATCGCGGAAGCCGGCGCGGCCAGATCGCCGCCGATGCGGACGGCAAACGCGACGCTCGCCAGCGACGGCGCCGTGGCGAGCGGCCGATAGATGCGCGGAGGCGGCGGCTCGGACGCCTCCGGTCCGATGACGTTGTCCACGACGCCGATGATTTCGATGGCGCCGCCATCCGGCCGGCCCGTCGCGTCGATCATCGTGATGCGATCGCCGACGGGCGATCGGTCGGGCCAGTAACGGCGGACCGCCTCGCGATTGACGAGCGCCACCGACCACGACGCCGCGCGGTCCGACGGGGTCCAGGCGCGCCCTTCGCGGAGCGGCACACCCGATGGCGCGTCCGTACTCTCCGAGCGTCGCCGCCTCCATCGCCCACGGTGCGCTGCCAGCCGGCGGCGCCGCGCGGCCGGCGATCGTGAACTGCCGCCGCGGCTCGGCTTCGGCGATCGGGAGCGACCGGACCGCCGTGGCCGCGGTGACTCCCGGAAGCGACGACAGCCGCGCGAGAATCGATTCGATGGCGCGCAGCCTCGCGCCCTCGTCGGCGTAGTTCGGCGGATCGAACCTCACGCGCGTCGTCAACACGCCGTCCGGGTTCATGCCGAGCGGCACACGTTCGAGTCCGATCACCGTGCGGACGATGAGCCCGGACACGATCAGCACGGCGAGCGCGAAGCCGACCTGCGCGACGACGAGCACGCTGCGGCTGCGATTGCCGCGGACCGAGAACGACGATTCGCGCCCGCCCTCCTTCAGATCCTCGTTGAGATTCGGTCGCGACGACTGCAGCGCCGGCATGACGCCGAACAGGATCGGTGTCGCGATCGACAGCGCGAAGGCAAACGTCAGCAGGTTCGCGTTGATGGAGAGGCGCTGGAAAAAGACTTCCGGCGAGAGCGTCCTGAAGGCGGTCAAGCCCAAGTAGGTCACGAGCAGGCCGACGACGCCGCTGGCGACGCCGATGAGCAGACCTTCCGACACGAGCTGGCGCACGAGCCGACCGCGCGTCGCGCCGAGCGCCACGCGCACGGCGATCTCGCGCCGCCGCGCGCTCGCGCGCGCGAGCATCACCGTGGCGACGTTGGCGCACGCGACCACCAGCACGAGACCGACGACGAGGCCAAGCAGCGCGAGGATGATCCAGGTGGTGGAGCCGGCAATCGATTCGCGCAGCGTGATGGCGAAGAGTCCCCACGTGCCATTGGTTGCCGGATACGCGCGAGCCAGGCGTTCGCCAATCGTCGCGAGCTCGCTGTTCGCATTCGCCAGCGTCGCGCCCGGCTTGAGCAGCCCGAACACGGTCGATGCGCGCTCATCTCTGCGTTCGGCTCCCGAGGCCTCGAACGGCACCCAGAGATCGGTTTCGCTCAAGTTGCCGAGCTCGATCTCCGGTGCGATCACTCCCACCACCGTGTAGCTGCGGCCGTTGAGCAGGATGGCGCGTCCGACGATCGACGGATCGCCGGCGAAATGCGACTTCCAGAACCGGTGCGCCAGCGCCGCGACGGCATTCCTTCCTGGCGCGCCTTCATCGGGCAGGATCGTTCGCCCGGCGACGGCAGGCACACCCCACGTGCGGAATACGTTGGCGGTCACCATCGCCGCCGACACGGCGATCGGGTCGCCGGCGCCCGTCAGCGACAACTGCTGGCCGCGTCGAAAGGCCGCCACGTCCTCGAACACCGTGCTTTGCTCGACGACATCGCGGTAGTCGGGCAGCGAGAGGCGCTGACGGTCGTGACCTTGCTGGTGATCGACGCCGAAGACCGCAACCAGACGATGCGCGTTGCCGAAGGGCAGCGGCCGCAGCAGCAGGAGATCCGCCAGGCCGAAGACGATGCCGTTGGCGGCGATGGCGAGCGCGAGCGTCACGACGACGACGGTGGAGGCGCCGCGATCCTTGACGAGCAGCCGTGCGCCGAAGCGCAGGTCCTGCCAGAGTCCGCCGATCACGCCGCGGCGCGGCCAGTCGTTCGGATTCACATCCGCAATTTCCGAAGCGGTCGTTTTCATGGCGTCCTGGTGAGAGTATCCGGCGGCGCGAAGCTCCGCGTACTGGTCGCGCAGATGCTGCGCGACCTCTTCCGCCATGTCCTTCCAGCTCATTCGTACCTCAGCGCGATGACCGGATCGACACGCGTCGCCCGCCGTGCCGGCACCGCGCACGCGATCAACGCAACGGTCAGCAACACGATGACGACCGTCGCGAACGTGAGCAGATCGGTGGGCCGTACCTGAAACAAGAGCGCCTCGAGCGACCGCGACAGCCAGAACGCGGCCGCCAGCCCGATCGCCGCGCCGCCTCCGGCCAGCGCCATCCCGCGGCCGATGACGAGACGGAAAATGTCGCCGGGCACCGCGCCGAGCGCGAGGCGCACGCCGATGTCGTGCGTGCGCTGCGACACGAGGTACGACATGACGCCGAAGAGGCCGACGCACGCGAGCACCAGCGCGACCGCTGCAAACGATCCGAGCAGAAACATGTTGAAGCGCCGCGGTCCGACCGACAGCGCGAGAATCTCCTCGGCCGTGCGCACGTTCGAGATCGCCACACTCGGATCGACGCTTCGGATCGCGCTCCGCACCGCCGCCAGTCAGCGCGGCCGGGTCGGTCGCGGTGCGAACGGTCAGAATCATCGGGTTGCATCGGCAATGCGACCGGCCGGTAGATGACGGGAGCGGGACCGGTTTCGAGCGAGAGGTTTCTGACGTCGCCGGCGACGCCGACGATGGTGAGGCGAGGACCGGTGGTGCTGTGCCAGAAGAAGTCGCGGCCGATCGGATCGACGCCGGGCCAGTAGCGCCGCGCCATCTCTTCGCTGATGATCGTTGCCGGCGCCGCTGTGGCCGGCGTCGTCGCGATCGTCGAAATCGCGCCCGCGCAGGCTGACGCCCAGCGTCTTGAAGTAGCCGGGGCTCACGATCCGCCAATCGGCGGACGGCACGACGCCGGCGGCATCGGCGGGACGCCCTTCGATGACGACCTCGAATCGAGGTGTTACCGCCGCCCATCGGCACGATGCTCGACGTGGTCGCCGACGTGACGCCAGGCAGCGCCGCGATCTTCGCCAGCGCCTCGCGGTAGAAGCCTCGCGCTTGGCGTCGCCGATTGGATACGGTCGGCCCGCTGACGCTGACCTGCATCGTCAGCAGATTGCGCGGATCGAAGCCGGGATTGACGTTCTGCAGCGTCCACATGCTTCGCACCAGCAAGCCCGCACCGACGAGCAGCGCGACCGAGAGCGCGACCTCGGCGACGACCAGCGCGTCGCGCAGGCGCTGGCGTCCGGCGCCGCCCGTGCCGGTGCGGCCGGCGTCCTTCAACGACTCGTTCATGTTCGGCCGCGACGCCTGCAGCGCGGGCGCGATCCCGAACAGGAGGCCGGTCAGGACCGACACCAACGTCGCGAACGACAGGACGCGCAGGTCGATCGCGACTTCATCGAGTCGTGGGACGATGGCATCTGACGCGATCGCCTTCAGCGCCGTCGTCACGCCCAGTGCGAGGGCGCACCCGGCCGCCCCGCCGATCAGGGCCAGCACCATCGATTCGACGAGCAACTGCGACAGCACGCGCCGGCGTCCCGCTCCGAGCGCCACGCGGATCGACATCTCTTTCTGGCGCGCGGCGGCACGCGCGAGCAGCAGGTTCGCGACGTTGCCGGCCGCGATCAGCAGCACGAAGCCGACGGCGGCGAGAAAAATGACGAGCATGCGCCGTGTTTCCACCGGCACGAGCCAGTCGTAGAAACTTCGCAGCAGCACGCTCCATCCGCCGTTCGACTCGGGATACTGCGCGCTCAACTGCGCGGCAATCGCCTGCAGATCGGCATTCGCCTGCTGCAGCGACACGCCCGGCTTCAGCTTGCCGATCGCGAGCAACTGATGATCGCCGCGGTTCTGCGCCGGGTCGGCGGCGAGCGGCACGAACAGATCGAGGTTCGGCACGGCCCAGGCGAAACTCTGCGGCAGCACGCCGACTATCGAGTAGCTCGCGCCGTTGAGCGACACCGTCTTGCCGACGGCGCCTGGATCGGCGCCGAGCCGGCGCTGCCAGAATCCGTGCGTCACGACCACCACGCGTGTATTGCCGCCGGGGCGGTCCTCCTCGGGGAGAAAATTCCGGCCGAGCGCCGGCGACGCGCCAAGCGCCGGCAGAAAGTCGATGCTGACTCCGCCGCGCCACCAGCGGCTCGACGCCCTCAGCCGTCGTCAGCGTCATCGTCGCGCCGCCGGTCGCGGCCATTCGTTCGAAGGTCTGATTGCGCGCGCGGAAATCGAGGAAGTTCGGCTGCGACACCGAGAATTCAGGCCGTCCGCGCGGCAGATCGCTCTCCCAAATCCGCACGAGGCGATCGGCGTCCGCGATACGGCAGCGGCCGCAGCATCACGGCGTCGACGACGCTGAAGATCGCGGTCGTCGCGCCGATGCCGAGCGCCAGCGTCAACGTCGAGACGAGCGTGAACGTCGGGTTCTTTCGAAGGACGCGCGCCGCGTAGCGGAGGTCCTGCCACAACGTCGCGGCGAAGGACGATCCTCCTGCTCCCACGATTGCCGGCTCGGGGTTCATCGGCTGCTCCGTTTCGGTGAGGCGCCGGCGCCAGGAAGTCAGGCGCTTCGAGCTCCGACCACGCCTCGCGACGCGCGGCCTCGTCCGTCGCGCCGCCGGCGCGCAGTTCCTCATAGCGATCCTGGAGATGCTGCGAGAGCTCGTCGACGATCTCGCGCTCGCGCGCAGCGGACAGCTGCAGTCCTTGCAGACGGCGTCGGATTGGATTCGTCCAGTCGTGCATGGCTTCCTCTAGTCGCGGCGCAGCGCTTCGATCGGGCTGACGCGCGTCGCCCGCAACCCGGGCAGCGCGCTCGCGACGAACGCCACGACTCCCAGCAGCGCGGCAAGACCGGCGAACGTCACGGGATCGTGTGGCGACACCTCGTAGAGCAGCGCCGTCAGCAGCTGCGTCGCGCCATAGGAAGCGACGAGGCCGATGACAATTCCCACGACGGCGAGGCGCATGCCGTCGCCGACGACAAGGGCGAGCACATCACGACGCGTGGCTCCGAGCGTCAGCCTGATCCCGATCTCCTGCGTCCGCTGGCTCACGGTGTAGGACAACACTCCGTAAATCCCGACTACTGCCAGCACCAGCGCGAGCCCGCTGAATCCCGTCAGCAGCACCACGCTCAAGCGCTGCTGCTCCGTGTTCTGCGACAAATACCGGTCCATCGTCTGCAGCCCGTAGAGCGGGATGTCGCTGTCGATGGCCGCGATCTCGCGCCGCAGCGACCCGGCCAGCGCCTCCGGTTCCATCGCCGTGCGCACGACGAGCGCCATGGTGGGGCGGCGCGATTCGTAATACATCGGCAGCTGTTCGTACGGCGTGTACAGCTGGACGAACGGCGGCTCGGTCGCGAGGCCGTAGTGCTTCACGTGCTGAACGACGCCAACGACTTCGCGCCACATCGGCTGCTGGCCGGTTTCACCGCCATGACCGCGCAACTCGAAGGCCAGGCGCTTGCCGATCGGATCGGCGCCGTGAAAGATTTTCTGCACGAGCGTCTCGTCAACGATGACGACCGGCGGCGTGTCGGCCGTGTCGCGGTCCGTGAACTCGCGCCCCTTGATCAACTGGATGCCCATCGCGCGGAAATATCCCGGGCTGCTGGTCTGAAACAACGTCGCCGTTGCTGGATGCTCGGCGCTCGGCATGGGATCGCCTTCCGCGATCACCGGCGCTTCGGATCCGCCGCCCTCGAGCGGCACGGCGCTGTTCAGCCCGACGCTGTCGACGCCCGGCAGCGAGCCGACGCGGCGAATCAGCTCGCGGTGGAACGTCGTCCAGCTGCCTCGATCCGGATATTTCGCCTCCGGCAGCGAGAGCCGCGCCGTGACGACGCGATCCGGATTGAAGCCGGGATCGATCGCCGTCAAACGAATGAAACTTCGCAGCGTGAGACCCGCGCCCACGAGCAGCACCATGGCGAGCGCCACTTCGATCACGATCAGCGCGGAACGGATCCGGCGCGAGCCCGGCGTCGCCGAGCTTCGCACGGCTTCTTTCAGCCCGACGATGAGGTCGGGCGCCGTCGCGCGCAGCGCCGGGGCGAGCCCGAAGAGGATGCCCGTCACAATCGAGATCGCCGCCGTGAACGCGAGCACTCGGGCGTCCACCGCGATGAGATCGATGCGCGGCACCGTGCTGGGCTGCGAGGCCACGAATGCTTTCACCGCCCAGAAGGCGAACAGCGCGCCGATGGCGCCGCCGGCGAGCGACAGCATCACGCTTTCGACCATCAGCTGCTGCACGAGTCGCGCGCGCGCCGCGCCGAGCGCCGCCCGGATCGCGACCTCGCGATGACGCGACTCCGCTCTCGACAGCATCAGATTCGCAAGATTCGCGCATCCGATCAGGAGCACGAAGGCGACCGCGGAAATGAGCACCAGCAGCGCCGGCCGGATGTTCTGGACCACCTGCTCGTAGTACGGCAGCAGGGCAACGCGCGAGTTCTTGTTCGACGTCGGGTACTGCTGCGCCAGGCGCTGCGCGATCGTGTCCATGTCCGCGTTCGCCTGCGCGAGACGTGACACCCGTGCTTCAGCTTTCCGATCGCGGCCAGTCCCGGGTGTGCGCCGCGCGGAGGAAAGCTCGAGACGATTGGGCCGAGCGGCAGCCACGCATCCGTCAACCGTGAGGGAAAGCGCATCGTGGCGGGCATGACGCCGACGCACAGTGTGGGACTGACCGCTGAGCACGATCGTCCGGCCGACGAGCGACGCGTCCGAGTTGAAGCGGTTGCGCCAGATGCGCTCGCTCAGAATGACCACGCGGTCCGACGTCGGGCGGTCCTCCGCCTCTGAAAACGCACGGCCGAGCAGCGGCCCGATGCCCATCGTGCGGAAAAGATCAGACGAAGCGATCGCGGCGTTCAGCCGCTCGGGACGATCGCTGCCGGTGAGATTGACCGTGGTGCCGCGATAGATGCCGAGGTGCTCGAACACCTGATTCTGTTCGCGCCAATCCTGAAAATTCGGCCACGCCACCGACATCCCCCGCCCATCCGTCGTCCGCTCCGAGAGGGTGAGGATGCGATCGATGTCGGCGTACGGCAGCGGCCTGAGCATCACGCCGTCGAGCACGCTGAAGATCGCGGTGGTCGCGCCGATCCCGAGGCCCAGCGTCAGCAGCACGACGGCGGTGAAACCAGGATTTCTGAGAAACGTGCGCACGGCGTAGCGGATGTCGTGCGTGATCGTTCTGAGCATGGTGCTGCCTCCGGCGCCGAAGACGGGCGGCTCCAGCGCCGCCGGGGGCTCGATGCCGGCGAGGTGCCGCGCGAGCCGGGTGAGTTCCGTGAGCGATTGCTGTTCGGCTTCTGCGGCGGTCATCCCGGCGGACCGCAGTTCGGCATACCGATCGTGCAGGTGCTGCGAGAGCTCCTCGACGATCTCCGCGCGGCGGGCCGGGTCGAGCCGAAGGCGCGACAGGCGGCGATCGATCGCGTGACGGAAATCAGGCATTCTCGACGCCCGCGATGCGATTGATGGCGGCGACGAACTCGCGCCAGGTGCCGCGCTGCGATTCGAGGACGCTGGCGCCGGCGGGCGTCAGCTTGTAGTAGCGGCGGCGGCGCTGCCCGGCCTTCTCCACCCAGCGGCCCTGGATCCAGCCGCGCTTCTCGAGGCGGTACAGGAGTGGATAGAGCGAGGCGACCCGGAACTTGAGGACGCCGCCCGACCGCAGCTCGATCAGCTTGCTGAGGTCGTAGCCGTGCCGGGGCTGGTCCTCGACGAGCGAGAGGATCAGAAGCTCGGCGCTCCCCTTCTTCAGCTCGCGATCGAGCATGCTCGACTTGATGTATTGCATAGCGACATATTGGCTAGGGGTATATGACGGAGTCAAGCGGGAAAAAGTTGGGCGACCCGTTAACATGCCCCCCAGCCTGTCCGTCTGCTTGGGTGACGGACTGTGCGATGGAACTCGTGCTCGAGCTTGGGCGGACTCCTCCTGTGATGACCTTCCGGCGGCCGGTCACCGACGCCGACCGGACCGAGCTCGACCCAGCGCCTCGCCGTCACGATTCGCGCGGTCGCCGCCGGGGATCGCGACGCGTTTTCGCAGCTGCTACGCCGACTACGTGCGCATGGTCCACGCGATCCTGCTCGGGCGCGTGCCGCGCCGTGACGTGGACGACCTGGTGCAGGACGTGTTCATCACCGCCTACACGCGCATCCGGGAACTGCGGGATGCGTCGGCGTTCGGCGGCTGGATCGCGACCATCGCGCGCAACCGGGCGACCGATTACCTGCGGCAGTCGCGCGAGCAGGTCGAGCTGCCTGCCGAGCTGCCGGGCGGCGACGCGATCGAAGCCGACACGATGGCCGTGCTCGATGCGATCCGCAAGCTGCCCGAGGCGTACCGCGAGACGTTGCTGATGCGTCTCGTCGAAGGGATGACCGGCGCGGAAATCGCCGAACGATCGGGCCTGACGCCGGCATCGGTGCGGGTCAACCTGCACCGTGGGATGAAGCTTTTGCGGGAGAAGTTAGGGTGGACCAGCAATGAGTGACGACTACCTCTGGGATCGATCGGGGCCGCCGGATCCCGACGTCGAACGGCTCGAGACGATGCTCGGCCGGCTGCGGTCGACCCCGCCCGTGCCCGAGCTGCCGGATGTAGAGCAGTCGTGGCGTCCGGCTTTAGCCGGACCTCGGCGATCCGCGGCGCGCACGATCCGCTACCTCGCGCCGCTCCTCGCCGCCGCCGCCGTCATCGTGCTCATGATCGGCTCCACCTGGCGAGCGACGCGCGGCGCGGCGTCCTTCGAAGTCGCGCGCCTCGACGGACAGCCGCGGATCGGATCGGCCGCGCTGGCCGGCACGGGACGGATCGCCGTCGGACAGACGCTCGTGACGGACGAAGCGTCGCGCGCGCGCGTGAACGTCAGCACCATCGGCAACGTCACGGTCGATCCCAACTCGCGGATGCGCCTCGTGGACACACGCGATGGCCGGCATCAACTGGCGCTCGACCGCGGCACGCTGCACGCGTTGATCTCGGCGCCGCCCGGCCAATTCATCGTGGACACGCCGTCAGCGAGGGCAACCGATCTGGGCTGCGCCTACACCCTGCATGTCGACGAAGACGGCACGGGCACCATCAGCGTCACCGCCGGCTGGGTCGCGTTCGAGCGCGACGGCCTCGAGTCGTTCGTACCGGCCGGCGCCTCGGCGCGCACCGATCCGAAGCGAGGACCCGGGACGCCGCGGTACGACAACGAGAGCCAGGAGTACCGCGACGCATTGGACGACTTCGACTACGGCGATCCATCGCGCCGGCACGACGCGCTCCAACGCGTGCTGCAACTCGGCGGCAACGGCGACGCGATCACGCTGTGGCATCTCATCGCGCGCGTCAATTCCGCCGATCGCGCCGCCGTCGTGGACGCGCTCGCGGATCAGGCGCCGATGCCGGCGGGGGTTACGCGCGAAGCTGCGCTGCAGGCCGACAGGGCGGCGCTCGACAAGTGGTGGGACGCGCTCGGCCTGGGCGACACCGCCTGGTGGCGCACGTGGCGGCAACCGATGAACACGGTGCCGCGACCGTAGCTACTTCGACGCCGGTGATGGCGCCCGGCGCGACACCTCGCTGAACCAATCAAGGACGACGTCCAGGTGCGCGGGCGGGGACTCCTTCAGGATCTTGATCATCAGGAACCGCTCACCGTCTCTCGACACGTCGTAGTTGATCATGCCGGGGACGGGACCCATATCGTAGCCGCCTTCGAACAGCAGACGAGGCTTCGCGGCGCTGAACGTCGGGTCCATCGTGACTGCAACGGCCATCATCCTGTCGCGGTTGCGATAGAACAACTCCCGCCCGTTGCGGCTCCAGATCCCTTCGGTGCCGCCTTCGCTCGAAATCTGCACCTTGCCGCCGGGTCCCGGGAATGGCCGTACGTACACTTCCCAGCGGCCCGATTCGTCGGAGGTGTACGTCACCCATTTTCCGTTCGGCGAGAATTCCAGCCATCCCTCCTGAAAGGGCGTTCGAAGGAATAGCTGCGGTTTGCCGCGATCGTCGCGTGGAAGCACCCAGATGTCCCACGCGCTTTCCGCGCGGATCTCCATGTATGCGAGATACTGGCCGTCAGGTGACCAGGAGCTGGGAAACTGGGTGTAGGCACTCTCGAGGAGCCGCTCCGGCGCGGCGCTGCTGTCGGCCGGCATCCAGAACAGATTCAGCGGCCCGTTCCTGGAGGACGTAAATGTGATCCGCCTGCCATCGGGCGTCCAGATTGGCCGGACGTTGGTGGCATCGAACGTGAGGCGCGTCAACGTGTCGCGGGCGATCTGATACAGCCCGAGGTCCGCCCGTCCCGTTCCGTTGCCGAACACCAATTGCTGATCGTCGGGCGAGAGACGGGGAAAGATGAACGGCTGCGGCTTGACGGGCAGGGCTTGGACGCCGCCTCGCCGATCCACCCAGACCATGTTTCTCTCGGGTGGTGAGCCCACTGGGACGTAGACGAACGAACCGTTCTTCGAAAAGGCAAACTGCGCGGCGCCGCTCGGCGGGTGTATCAGCACGCCGTCCACAATGGAAACCGGTGGCCCGGTCACCGTGAGCCGCGAAAGATCGAATGGCGCCGCCATCACCGAGCCCGCCCGGGCGTACACGATGTGACCGGTGGACAGGTAGCGCGCGAACGTGCCCTTGAGTCCGAGATCGCGCCGCTCCGACGTCTTCGATGACTGCACGACGATCGAGGTGTCGTCGAAGCTTCCGCCGGTCCAGACGCTGAACATCATCGCCTGGCCGCCAGGCAGACTGTCCGGGAACAGGTGCGAGGTCTCCTTGCTTTTCGCGTCGAGCGCGGTCAGCGGCCGCGGATTGCCGCCGGCCGGGGACACCTGTACCAGCCTGCCTGTCGAGAACGTGATGATGTCGTCCGCTCCCCAGCTCGGGCCGCTGTCTTCGCTGGCGGCGCAGATGGTGATGGGTGTTCCGCCGGTCAACGAGACTTTCTTCAGCTTGCCGTCGGCGACAAAACCGACCCACTGCCCGTCCGGCGAAAAAAATGGGTTGGTCGCGCCCTCGGTCCCCGGCACAGCCCGCGCCTCGCCTTGATCCAGCGCGCGGAGATAGAGCTGCGTCCCGTTGCTGCGCTCGGCCACGTAGACGAGACGGCCGCCGTCAGGAGAGAGCGCGAGGGATGGGCGGTTGTGACGCAACTCGATTGGCGCGTCTGTCGGGAGAACAACCGAAAGTTGCGTCAGGCGTGGCGGTGCCGAGACGGGACGCGACATGCGCCACGCGGCAATGCCGGCCACGAGGCCGCCTACGAGCAGTCCGATCGCCGCCCAGCCCAGTCGCTCGCCGGTTCCACGCCGGGACGAAGCCGCCGTCGGCGAGACGCTGGCGGTCGGCGTTTCGGCAATCCACTTCAATTCCCGCTTCAGGTCGCCCGCTGATTGCCATCGCTCATCCGGGTCCTTCGCCAGACACGTCCTGACCACGCGATCGAGTGCCGCCGGCGCCAGCGTTGCGCTTGGAATCGGCGGCGGATTGTCCTTGAGAATCGCGCCGATCAAGCTCGCCTGGCTCGCGGCCTCGAACGCTCTCCGCCCCGTCACCATCTCGTAAACGATGGCGCCGAACGCAAACATGTCGCTGCGCGCGTCGGCCTCGAGTCCTTCGAGCTGCTCCGGCGCCATGTATTGCAGCGTGCCGAGGATTGAGCCTTGTCCGGTCAGGGGAGCGGCTCCGGTGATGGCCGCGGTCACGCCCGCGATCGGGCTCTGCCCGCCGGCTCGCAGCTTCGCCAGCCCGAAGTCGAGCAGCTTCGCACCTTCCTTGGTGCGCATGATGTTGCCGGGCTTCAGATCGCGATGGACGATGCCCGCACGATGGGCGGCCTCCAACGCCTCGGCGATCTCGATCGCCGTCGTCAGCGCCTCCGCCAGCGGCAACGGCCCGCGTTCGAGACGCGTGGCGAGGCTTTCCCCGCCGAGCAGTTCCATGACGAGAAACGCGGTGCCCTCGTGCTCCCCGACGTCGTGCAGCGTGCAGATGTGTGGATGCGTCAGCTGAGAAAGCGCGCGCGCCTCGCGGTCGAAGCGCTCGCGGAACTGCGGGTCGGCCGCGTGCAGCTCCGGAAGGATCTTGATGGCGATGGTGCGATCGAGGCGGGTGTCTCGGCCCTTGTAGACCTCACCCATCCCGCCGGCGCCCAGCGGCGAGATGATTTCGTACGGGCCGAGCCGGATGCCGGCAGCAAGGGCCATGCGGGTTTCTGGATGACCGAGCGATGCTCATTGTAATGTCGGCCTCGCAGCCAGTTGCCTGCACAACCGGCCGCTGTGAGTGCTATCGCAGGGCGAAGCGCATCTTGACGTGGATCCGGACGGAAACCGGCTTGTTATCCTTCGTTCCCGGCTTGAATTCCCATTGCTTGAAAGCCTTCACGGCCTCTTCGTCGAGGCCGTAGACACTGTCGAGCGATTCGCTCACCTTCACGTCGCCGACCCTCCCGTCGTCCCGGACGACGCCTTCGAGCACGACGTCGCCTTCGATCCGTTGCTGCATCGCCTCCGATGTGTAGTCGGCCCGAACCTGCTTGACGACCTGCGGCAACGTCACGCCGTTGCCCGGGTCGTAGACCTGCGTGTCCTGCGCATACGCGACGGCGACGCTCAGGACAGCTGCAAGGGCAACGCGGGGTACGAAGCGGGTCATATGTCCCTCCTGATTGAGCGTTAGACGCCGGCCGCTTAGAATCAGCCTGCCCTATGTCCCTCGCGACAGGAGCGCGGCTGAACGCCTATGAGATCGTCGCGCCGCTTGGCGCCGGCGGGATGGGTGAAGTGTACCGCGCACAGGACACCAAGCTCGGCCGCAGTGTGGCCCTGAAGATCTTGCCCGACTCGGTCGCGTCCGACCCCGATCGCGTGGCGCGGTTCGAGCGCGAAGCGAAAGTGCTGGCCTCGCTCAACCATCCTCATATTGCCGCCCTGCACGGAATGGAGCAATCGGGCGGCCGGCATTTCCTCGTGATGGAGTTGGTCGAGGGCGAGACACTCGCTGAACGGATCGCCCTTGCGGCGCGCGGCCCCGGAGCGCCGAAAGGCTTGGAGCTCGAGGACGCATTGAAATTCGCTCGACAGATTGCCCAGGCCCTCGAAGCCGCGCACGAAAAAGGCGTCGTTCACCGCGATCTCAAGCCGGCGAACGTGAAGATCACGCCCGACGACAAGGTCAAGGTGCTGGACTTCGGCCTCGCGAAGGCGATGGGCGTGGCCGAGACCGGAGGAGGCGACAGCGGCGCGGCCGGCCTGACGCATTCGCCCACGCTGACGTTTGCCGGTGCGACGCAGGCCGGCATGATCCTGGGCACGGCGCCGTACATGTCGCCCGAGCAGGCGAAAGGCCGTCTGGCCGACAAGCGCAGCGACGTGTGGGCGTTCGGGTGCGTGCTCTACGAAATGGTGACGGGCCGCCGGGCATTCGAAGGCGATGACGTATCGGAAGTGCTCGCCTCCGTGATCAAGAGCGATCCTGACTGGACCGCGCTGCCGTCGAGTGTGCCGAATGTGCTCCACGGCTTGATGCGCGGCTGCCTGAAGAAAGATCGCCAGGAAGCGAATCGGCGACATCTCAACGGCGCTGTTTCTCCTGAGTCAGCCGCAGGCCGTCGCATCCCAGCCTTCGACGGTCCAAGCCGCACCGTCGTCGATATGGCGCCAGGGAACTTCTGGTCGCTGCCGGTGTGGCGATCGGAGCCGCCGCCGTCGCGTTGTTCGCGTGGCGACCGCAGCCAACGGCGCCGCTTGCGGTAACGCGGTTCGCGATTGCGTTGCCGCAGGGGCAGCAATTGACGATGTTTCGACAAGCGGTGGCCATCTCGCCGGACGGCAGACGGGTGGCGTACTCCGCCGACGGGCGTCTGTATCTGCGATCGATGTCGGACATATGAGTGCGGGCGATAGCGGGAGTGGAAATGGCCGGAAGCCCGACCTTTTCACCCGACGGTCAATCGCTGCTCTTCTTCGAGCACATCAACGCTCAAGCGTATTGCCGTGAGCGGCGGGCCAGCGGTGACGATCTACCAGACGGGCGCGACGCCGTCGGGCATCTCGTGGGAACCGCGACGGCATCCTGTTCGCGTTGTCTGGAGCCGGCATCATGCGCGTCTCGCCGAATGGCGGCAACCCCGAAACGCTCATCCCCGTCGCTGCGGGCGAGGGGTTGACTCACGGCCCTCGACGCTGCCCGGCGGCTTCGTGCTGTTCACGCTGGCAAGCCGAAGGGGGCGACTTCCCCTGGGATCGCGCGCAGATCGTGGTTCAGTCGCTGAAGACCGGCGAGCGAAAGACGATCATCGAAGCGGGATCCGATGGGCGAAATCGTCGCGACCGGTCACGTCGTGTATGCCGTCGGCGGAACTTTGTTCGCGGTACCGTTTGACGTCGCGAAGCTCGCTGTCACGGGCGGCGCCACACCGATCGTGGAAGGCATAGCACGCGCCACTGCCATCACCAGCGGCGCGGCGCAATTTCGCGTTTTCCAACACGGGCTCGATGGTGAACGCGCCAGGACCGGCATCGGCCAGCCGGCAGGATGTCATGCTGACGATCGCAACGGCGGCGTAGAGACATTGAAGCTCCCGCCGGCAATTACGGGTACCCACGCGTATCGCCCGACGGCAAACGGCTCGCGCTCGAAACCAGCGACGGCAAGGAAACAAATGTATCGATCTACGAGCTCTCCGGCACGAGCTCGATTCGAAGGCTGACGTTTGGCGGCAACAACCGCTTTCCGATTGGTCCGCCGACGGGCGGCGCGTGGCGTTTCAATCGGACCGCGAGGGCGATATGGCCGTGTTCTGGCAGTCGGCTGACGGCGGCACTGCCGAGCGCCTGACAAAGCCCGAGCGGGAACGATCCACGTGCCGAGTCGTGGTCGCCGACGAGCGACGTGCTCCTGTTCAGTCAAGCAAAAGGATCCGACGTGTCGTTGTGGACCTTTGACACTCGGGAGCGAAAGACCGCACCTTTCGGTGACGTCAGGTCATCCAGCATGGCGACCGCCGCGGTTTTTTCACCCGATGGCCGGTGGGTGGCCTATCAGATCGGAGATCCGAGCCGGGCGGAAGGGACCACGTTCGTCCAGCCGTACCCGCCGAACGGAACGAAATATCAGATCGCGGTCGGCGGCCGGCCGGCGTGGTCTCGCGACGGAAAGGAGCTGTTCTACGTGCCGGCGCCAGGTCAATTCCTGGCGGTCAAGATCACAACGCAGCCAACCTTTACGTTCAGCAATCCGGGCCGGTTCCCGGCGATTTGGCATCGCCGATCCACTCAACCCTCGACCCTACGATCTGCCGGACGGTCGAATCGTCGCCGTCGGTGCCGCTCCGAACGCGGCCGCATCGACCGGCGCCGCGCAAATTCAGGTCGTGCTGAACTGGTTCGACGCCCTGAAGGAGCGCGTCCCGACCAGGCGCTGAATCTATTTCGCGGCAACCGGGAGATCGAACGTCGCGTCGATGCCGGCCTTCTGGCTTCCAGCGTCAACGACGGGAGTCTTCGTACGGATTCGACCCGCGATTCGCGGCGACGTGGACGTGAGCTCGACGATGTACTCGTCGCTGCCGATGCTGAACGTATTGTTCCGGCCGCCCACCAGAAATTCTTCGCCCATCAGGCGAGCGTTCGGCCCGACCGTGAACATGAACCCGGAAAACTTCTTCCCGTTGTGCTGGCTCTTCCACGCCCCCTCGAAGATCCCGGCCACGTAGGATTCGCCGGCGCCGATCTTGGTGTCGGTCGCGAACTCTTTGGCATCGGCGGCCTTGTCGGAGAGCAGGACCGATACGAGCTGGCCATTCGGCGCTTTGTAACCGACGGCCATCCCGGTCGCAAGGACCACCTTCGTGGTGCCGACGGTGACCGTCCCCTGCGACTTCGCCGCCTGGCCCGACACGACTGCCGCCAGGCCGACACACCGATCGAAAACGCGATGAAATTGTTCATTGCATAGCCTTTTCCGCGTCTGCTTTGATCGACGCCCATTCCTTCATCAACTGTGTGAACCGCTCGTACGCGCTCGCGCCGACTTCTGATCGGCCTGTCCGACCACGCGCCCGATGTTCGACAGCTGATCGATGAACATCTGATCTTCGTACACGCCGGGCTTGGTCATGATGCGTTCCCACGCGGACTGGAGCGCCGCCTGATCGCCGCGCTTGTTGTCCATCGCCTGACGCACGCGCTGCGAGAGCTGTCGGGCATCGGCGAGCGCATCGCGCACCTTCAGCGCGAACTTGGTCTGCTCGGTCAAATCAGCAACCGTGATCCCGTCTTTCGCAACGCGGGGATCGATTTTCACAGTGATCGATTCGGTTTTCGTCACGCCGCCCGCATTGAGCCTGGCCTTGTACACACCAGGCGCCACCATTGGCCCGCCGCCGCTGAAGTTGCCTTCCATGTCGGTGGCGCTGCTGGGCGGTCCGCCGGCGTATCGCAGATCCCACACGAAGCGGTTCATGCCGGTTTCGTCGGCAGCGCGGACGGGCCGCCGCCGCCACGACGGCCGCGCCCGGTCGCTGCCGGCGCGCGCTGTTCGCTGGTAAGCTGCGCACCACCTTGTTCGTCGAGTCGAGAATGTCGAGCGTCACCGTGCCCGACGGCGCCGCCAGGTAGTAGTCGATGCGCGCCCCGGCCGCCGGATACTCCGGCACGTCGACGCCGCGGGATGCCTGGTAGCGCATGCGGTAGGCGGGAGTCGGCGTAAGAGGAACACGTTCGAGCCGTCGAACGGTTGATCGCCGTCCTCACCGCGCGCGTGCTCGGCGCGGCGTTGACGCCTGCGCCTTGCGCGGGCGGTGGGGTCGTCGCTGGAGCCGGCGTTTGTAGTGACGCGCGTAAACGTCCTTCGCAGGACTAAGTCCTGCGCCACTTCTGTCTGGCCCTCCGTGTCTCCCCTTCCTGCCTTTCCCGCCCTTCCTGCCCTTCCTGCCCGACTCGCCCGACTCGCCCCACCTGCCCTGCCGCGTTCGGGTTATCTGTTGCCGCGGACGCGACGGCTTCGTCACGCTCGCCGCCAGTTGCCGCAGCGGCGCGATGTTGTCCATGATCCAGAACGATCGCCCCATCGTCGAGATGACGAGATCGCCGTGGTGGACTTTGATGTCGGTCACCGGGGTCGCCGGCAGGTTCTGCTGCAGCGGCTGCCAGTGCTTTCCCTGATCGAAGGAGACGTACGCGCCTTCGAGCGTGCCGGCGTAGAGCAATCCTTCCTGGTCCGGATCCTCGCGCACGACGTGCATCGGCTGGTCTGCCGGGATGCCGTTGGTTCCATCGGTCAGCAGCGTCCAGTGCTGGCCGAAGTCGTCCGTCATGTACATATACGGCTTGTCAGTCGTTCAAATAGAAGCGGTAGACCGAGACGTACGCGGAACCACGCCGGTGCGGTGAATCTTCGATCGTGTGCACCCGACCGCCGGGCGGCAGACCCGCCGGCGTCACGTTTTTCCAGGTCCTGCCGGCGTCGCGTGTCATCCACACCGGACCGTCGTTCGATCCGGTCCAGAAACGCCGGGTCGAGCCGCGATCGCGCATCGAGTAAAGCGCGGCGTACACCTCTTCACCCGTCATATCGCGCGTGATCGGCTCGCCCGATGTGACGTGGCCTTCCGGTCCGTTCGCGGTCACGTCCGGGCTGTACCTCGTCAATGGACGCCGCCGTCGATGCTTTTGTGGACGTACTGCGACCCGGCATAGACCACCCTCGGGTTGTTGGGATCAACCTCGATCGGCGCCTGCCGCACGAACCGCAGGATCATTTCCTTCGGGTTCTTGCCGTAGCGCTGCTGCGGGTTGACCCAGTACTCCTGCTGCTGCCCGGTCTCGACGTTCATGCGCGCGAACTCGCCCTTGCAGTCGCCGTAGACGATCTTGCCGGACGGCGTCGGCCGCACCTGGCCGCTCTCGCAGCCGGGTGACGGCACCACAGCTGCCGCGGATCGTCGGGGCCCCACGCGGTTGGCGGCAGGTGCGGCACTGCGATGTTCCGGCCGGTGTCCTGCTGCGGGCCGTAGACGAGATACGGAACTGCTCGTTGGCGTGACATCGTACATGTCGGCCATCGGCTGGTCTGTTGCGTCGACCAGGTCGCGCCGCCGTCCTGCGTGACGTTGGCGCCGCCGTCGTTGGTCTCGATGAAATCCTGGGGTTGTCGGGATTGAACCAGACGACGTGATCGTCGCCGTGGGGCATGGGGGCGGGATCAACGTCTTTCCGCCGTCGGTGGATTTGTGGAACGAGAGTTCGGTGACTAAACCTCGTTCTCGTCCTTCGGACTCACGAACACTTTGTTGAAGTAGAACGGCCGCGCACGGAG
>CAVSWN010000031.1:0-30490 GCA_963731545.1 uncultured Acidobacteriota bacterium
TCGTGGAACTGGTCAAGGTCGTCCAACAGACGTATCGGCATGGTCACAGCGTTTCGACGAGCCCGTCGAGCAGCTTCACTACAAAACCATGAACACCACGCACTGACGCCGGAACTGCTCCGCAAGATGGACGCCTATTGGCGCGCGGCGAACTATCTCTCGGTCGGGCAGATTTATCTCTACGACAATCCGCTGCTGAAGAAGCCGCTCAAGCTGGCGCACATCAAGCCGCGCCTGCTCGGCCACTGGGGCACGACGCCGGGACTGAACTTCATCTATGTCCATCTGAACCGCGTCATCAAGGAACACGACCTCAACGTCATCTACATCACCGGCCCGGGCCACGGCGGTCCCGGGCTGGTGGCGAACGCCTATCTGGAAGGCACCTACAGCGAAGTCTATCCCAACATCTCGCAAGACGAGGACGGGATGAAGCGGCTGTTCAAGCAGTTCTCGTTCCCCGGCGGCATTCCAAGCCACGTCGCGCCGGAGACGCCGGGCTCGATTCACGAGGGCGGCGAGCTGGGCTATTCGCTGTCGCACGCCTTCGGCGCGGCGTTCGACAATCCCGACCTGCTCGTCGCGTGCGTCGTCGGCGATGGCGAGGCGGAAACCGGCCCGCTCGCCACCAGTTGGCACTCGAACAAGTTTCTGAATCCGGTCCACGACGGCGCGGTGCTGCCCATCCTGCATTTGAACGGCTACAAGATCGCCGGCCCGACCGTGCTGGCGCGCATTCCGCATGACGAACTGGAAGCACTCTTTCGCGGCTACGGTTACACGCCGTATTTCGTCGAGGGCGACGACCCGATGAAGATGCACCAACTCATGGCCGCGACGCTCGAACGGTCGTCGCCGACATTCGGCGCATCCAACGCGATGCCCGCGCGAACGGGTTCAAGAAGCGCCGCGCTGGCCCATGATCATCTTGCGCTCGCCGAAGGGCTGGACCGGCCCGAAGGTGGTGGATGGCAAACCGACCGAAGGCACGTTCCGCTCGCATCAGGTGCCGATGGGCGACATGAGCCGTCCGGGCCATGTGAAGATCCTGGAGAAGTGGCTGAAGAGCTATCGTCCGCAGGAGTTGTTCGACAAGACGCGGCAAGCTGCGTTCCGAACTCGCCGAACTGGCCCCAAAGGCGAGCGCCGCATGAGCGCCAATCCGCACGCCAACGGCGGCCTGCTGCTGCGCGACCTGCGGCTGCCGGATTTCCGCGACTACGCGGTGAAGGTGCCAAAGCCCGGCGCCGTGGACGGCGAGGCCACGCGCGTCCAGGGCGAGTTCATCCGCGACGTGATCAAACTGCAACCCCGCACAATTTCCGCGTCTTCAGCCCGGACGAAACGACCTCGAACCGCTGGAGCGCGGTGTTCGAGGTGACGAATCGGTGCTCGACCGCGGAGATCCTTCCCGGCGACGACCACGTCGCGCCCGACGGCCGCGTGATGGAGATGTTGAGCGAGCATCAGTGCGAAGGCTGGCTCGAAGGGTACCTGCTCACGGGCCGGCACGGATTCTTCTCCTGCTACGAAGCGTTCATCCACATCGTCGATTCGATGTTCAACCAGCACGCCAAGTGGCTGAAGGTGTCGAATCGAGATTCCGTGGCGGCGGCCCATTGCTTCGCTGAACTATCTGCTGACGTCCCACGTCTGGCGGCAGGACCACAACGGCTTCAGCCATCAGGACCCCGGCTTCATCGACCACGTGGTGAACAAGAAGGCGGAAATCATTCGCGTCTATCTGCCGCCCGATGCGAACACGCTGCTCTCGGTGACGGACCACTGCCTGCGCAGCCGCAACTACGTGAACGTGATCGTCGCCGGCAAGCAGCCCGCGCCGCAATGGCTGGACATGGACGCCGCCATCAAGCATTGCACCGCCGGCATCGGCATCTGGCCGTGGGCCAGCAACGATCAGGGCGGCGAGCCGGATGTGGTCATGGCGTGCTGCGGCGACGTGCCGACGCTCGAAACCCTGGCCGCGGTCGAGTTGCTGCGGAAGCCATTTCCCGACTTGAAGGTCCGCGTGATCAACGTCGTCGATCTGATGAAGCTCCAGCCGCAGAGCGAACATCCGCACGGCCTGAGCGACAAGGAGTTCGACGTGCTCTTCACGACCGACAAGCCGATCATCTTTGCCTATCACGGTTATCCCTGGCTGATTCATCGGCTGACCTATCGCCGCACCAACCATCAGAACCTGCACGTGCGCGGCTACAAGGAAGAAGGCACGACCACCACGCCGTTCGACATGGTGGTGCTGAACGACCTCGACCGCTTTCACCTCGTCGCCGACGTCATCGACCGCGTGCCCGCGCTTGGTCCGCGCGCCGCCTACGCCAAGCAAGCCATCCGCGACAAGCTCATCGAGCACAAGCAATACATCGCGCGAGCACGGCGAGGACATGCCGGAGATTCGCAACTGGAGATGGAGTCCGGTGGAGCCGCAGACACAGACGCCACCAAAGAGAAGACCTCGCGCGAAACGAAGCCGGTGATTGCCGCAACACGTTCATCGAACCTCTGCGGGCCAGCCGACGCGGCGCATCCAGCCGGGCGCCAACAGCACGGATCACGACTCCAAGCCCGAGATACGCCGCCTGCAGCGGCGGATCATTGCTGTAGCCCACAACTACGATCTCGACTATGAGCCAAATGAGTAGCGCGCCTCCGACCGCGAACGTCAGCAACGGCGCTGCCGGATGCCGTTGCCAAGCGAGAACGGCCACGCCCAGCGGGCCGATGCCGAGGATGATGAATAGGATCACACCCGGCACGAAGTAGTTGGCAAACGGCGAGCCGGATAGCGCTGATATTGGAAGCGATAGGATATCCCCATCGGGCCCAGCCAGGAGTGCGAGTCCGCCACCGATCGCGCCAACTCCAGAGAAACTCTCAAGGGCGATTGCGGTCGCCCCGAATCCGCCCAAAGGCGTTGGCTTCGTTACACCCACCCAAGTGCATCCATAACCGTGAACTCAGCCCGAACACGTTCCGCTTTCGTTGCGGCTAGCAAACATCATGTCGAGCACGACTTCGCCACGTACTGTCGCCGATTCCGGCTTTTGCCGGCTGTGCAATCGGGAACAAGCCGCGGAAGTCGCATGGCATACATTGGAAGCTTCGATGACCGCCCAAAGCGGACGAAGGTTCGCCTCCGTTCTTTGCGCTATCGACTTTTCAGAGCCGTCGACGCGAGCGCTTCGGTTCCGCGATGGCCCTCGCGGGACTGCGAGCGCGGCCGGTGTGACACTGATGCATGTGGCGCATCCGCTCCTTGTCGAGGCGGCCGCGGCCACCTACGGTGCGACATTCGTCACCGACGACGCCATTCGGGAACTCCGGAGCCATGCCGCATCGACCGCGCTTGCGAACTTGCGCGACGGCCCCGCTCCAGGAGATAGACATCGTCGTCTGCGTCGGCGACCCTGCTTCGGAGATCCTGCAGTGTGCCGGCGACCGTCACACCGATAGCATCGTGATGGGCACTCAGGGACTGAGCGGGTACAGAAAGATGTTCTTCGGATCGGTCACGGAGCACGTGTTGCGGCGTTCGAGAGTCCCCGTCCTCGCGGTGCCCGCCGGGCGACAGGGTCTCGCTGGCACCGAAAGTTTTGCAGATGCGGATCGGTCGGGTGCATGGCGCCGGTAGATTTCAGCGATCGCTCCATCGACGACGTTCGTGTGAGACGACCTTGGCCTTTTGCGCGCCTTCTTTGCCAACGCCTCGGCACCAGATGACGTATGCGCGATTACCAGAGCGGTGTCGCTCGCGTTCATCGGCATCGAACAGGTGATGAGCACCTTCCCCGAGAGATACCGGCCTGCTTCAACACGTCATTGACGCGCGACCAGTGAACGGCCAGGAGCACCACGTCGGCACCGTCGGCGGCTTCGCGAGGCGTGCCGGCCGTTGCGCGGCTCCCTGCTTCACGGGCGAGCCGGTTCAACTTTCGCTGGCTGCGCGCGTAGCTAAAGACGACATCGTGTCCGGCTTTCGCGAAGATCGGGCCGAGCTTTCCGCCCATCAAACCCGAACCGAGAATTCCGATACGCATGTTCGCGTCCTTTAGCCTGCCCGCTCCACGGCCCGCATCTGCATTTCGTTCATGCGGCCGCCGTGCACCGTGAGCTTCGAGAAGTCGGCGTCGAGTGCGCTCGAATCCGCCGCCGTCAACTGGACATTGACAGCCCCGAAGTTCTCCCGCAAGTGCTCGATGTTGCGCGTGCCGGGGATTGAGACGATGAACGGCTTCTTGGCCAGGAGCCACGCGAGCGCGATCTGTGCCGGAGTGGCGTTCTTCGTGGCCGCAAAGCGGGTCAGCAGATCGACGATCGGCATGTTCGCCGCGATGTTGTCAGGCGAGAAGCGATCAAAGCCGGACCGCAGGTCCGTCTTCGCGTCGAATTTCGTAGTCGCCGTGATCTTGCCGGCGAGGTAGCCCATCCCGAGCGGACCCCACGGACGAAACCAATCCCGAGTTCCTCGCATGCGCGAAGCACCCCGTTCTTTCTGGGTCTCTCTCCATGAAGGAATACTCGCTCTGAATCGCGCTCACCGGCTGCACCGCGTGAGCCCGGCGGATCGTCGTAGCGCTCGGCTCAGAAAGCCCGAAGTGCAGCACCTTGCCCTGAGCGATTAGCTCTTTGACCGCACCGGCGACGTCCTCGATCGGGACGTTCGGGTCGACGCGATGCTGGTAGAGAAGATCGATGCGGTCGGTGCGGAGGCGCTTGAGCGAGGCATCGACAACTGCCTTGATGTGCTCCGGGCGGCTGTTCAGACCACCAGTGCCTCCTTCGATATCGAAGCCGAACTTCGTCGCGATCCGCACGCCGTCGCGAACGGGCGCGAGCGCCTCTTCGGCGCGCCACCTCAACGCGATGTCACGCGCATGCGTTTGGCTCCTGTTACTGGAACGGGAAATCCACATCGAACGCTCACGTGGTCCGCGGCTCGTGGAAGGGTTCCACGCCGTGAGATCGACCCGACCGTCGCTCGTATCCCGATGAACTGACGCGGTGCTTCGGACGCGAAATTAAGCGGGCAATAGGTCAAAGCCTGATCACATCTCGCCAATCCGATCATGAGTCAAGAAGGCGCGGAACCGCGGCCGGGGCCCGGCGAAATATCGGCTTGCCATGGCCAGGCGAGGGGTACAGGTAGATTCGATCTCATCGATCAGGCCAGGTTGGTCGGCTTTGCGCCAGTTCCGGGCACCAACTTCGATCTCCCCGTCGCGCTTCGGCCTTGAGCTCGCGGATAGCCCCCGCGAGATGCGTTCTCGACGGCCTGACGTATGGCGACCAACGGCTGAACCTAGACCGGAACGAATAGACCATTTCGGCTGGTATCCGGCACCGCCGCCGCGAACACGACGTTCCCTGCATCCCATTCAGGATGATAGTGGTCCCAGTAACGCATGACCTCATACATCTGGCGGCCGTAGACACTGCCCGCCTGCCGCTGAGCCTCCTCGATGAAGTGGCGGAAGAGGGTAGGGGCTTGGCGCAAACGCCAAATGGTCGAGTAGCCGTCCAGGGACTGGTTCATTCCGAACACGAGCCTCGCCATACCGCTTCCTTTCCTCACGCGGCACATCCGCGCGGTTCTGATTGCGTTACGACGCAACCCTTTTCGGTTCCAGCCCGTCGAACGTCCTATGACCTTCGATAATCTGCGCCAGGATATTCGCTTCGCTGTTCGAAGCTTGCTGCGCGTGCCGGCGTTTGCGGCCGTCACCATTCTGACCCTCGCGCTGGGTATTGGTGCGAACACCGCGATCTTCTCGATTGTCAACGGCGTGATCCTTCGCCCGCTCGGCTATCCCAAGCCCGAGCAGTTGATGTATCTGACCACACAGTTTCCGGCGTTCGGCTTCGATAAGTTCTGGGTCTCGCCGCCGGAGTACTTCGAATTTCGGGAGCTCAATCAGTCGTTCGCGGCCGTCGGCGCGTACACCACCGGCGAGGTGAACCTCACCGCCGGCGATCGTCCGTTGCGCGTGCGATCGGCATCGGTGGACGACGGTTTGTTGACCGCGCTTGGCGTGCAGCCGCTTGCCGGCCGCCTCTTTGCCAAGGGCGAAACCGACCTCGTCGCGCCGCCCAATCCGACCGGGCCGGTGCCGCTGCCGCCGTTCTGCATGCTCTCGTATGAGCTGTGGCAATCCGCGTTCGGCGGGCAGAACACCATCATCGGACAGCTCGTGGAGATCAACGGCGTTCGTCGCGAAGTCATCGGGATCATGCCGCCCGGCGCAGACGTCATGGACAACCGCACGGAGATCTGGATGCCGATCGGCCTCAACCCGGCCAATCGTCAGAACCGCGGCAGCCATTTTCTGTATCTCGTCGGCCGTCTGAAAGACGGCGTCACCCCGGAGGCGGCACAAACCGAGCTTGCCGCGCTCATTCAGAACTGGGGCGCTCGCACCGGGCAGAAGAACCATGTGTTCGCGCCGCTGCCGAAAACCGCCGAAGAGCGGAAGACGAACTTCGGCCACATCCTGCAGATGACTCCGGTGCAGGAGCAGATTGTCGGCGGTGCCAGCCGCGCCATCTGGTTGTTGCAGGCGGCCGTCGGGTTCGTCCTGCTGATCGCCTGCGCGAATCTCGCCAACCTGTTGCTGGCGCGCGCGGAAACACGTCACCGCGAATTCGCCGTGCGCACGGCGCTCGGTGCGGGCCGAGGGCGTTTGTTGCGGCAGTTCATGACCGAAGGCGTGCTGTTGGCGATTGCCGGTGGCATTCTCGGATTGATTGCTGGCGAGAGTCGGTGTCGACGCGTTGCTGCGCGCCTATCCGGGCAGCCTCCCGCGCACCGCCGAAGTGGCTGTCGATCCCGCCGTCCTGGCGTTCACCTTCGGCGTGTCGATTCTTACCGGTTTGATCTTTGGGCTGGCGCCGTTGATGCACACCCAGGTCAAGAGCCTGGCGCTGGCCCTGAAGGAAGGTGGCGCCAGAGGGGCAACCGGAGCGGCCAGGCATCACATTCGCCGCGGCCTCGTGATGGCGGAAGTGGCTCTCGCGGTCATGCTCGTGATTGGCGCGGGCCTGATGATTCGCACCGTCTATAACCTCGCGACCGTCGATGCCGGCTTCGCGCGATCGCGGCTCGTGACGTTCCAGATGTCGCTCGCCACGGCCGACTATCCGCAGCCGGCGTCGCGCGCGCAGCTCTATCAGCGGCTGCTCGAGAAGCTGCGCGGCGTGGCGGGTGTTCAGGGCGCGAGCGCCATGTCGGGCCTGCCGCCCAATCGTCCGCTCGATGCGAACGACACCGACATCGGCAATTACACGGCTCCGCCCGAGGGTCCGTTCGAGAATGTCGATTACTACCAGTCGGTGATGACCAACTACTTCGAGACGATGGGGATTCCGATCGTGAAGGGGCGATCGTTTCTGCCGAGCGACACGGCGTCAGGTCCCGTCGTGATTGTCAACGAAACGCTCGTCAACACCTTCTGGAAGGGCGTCGATCCCATTGGACAGACGCTCAAACCGGGCTTCGCCAACTTCGCCCAGGTTCCGGATTTCAGAGTCATCGGCGTCGCGAAGGACGTGAAGCAGGGCGGCGTCGACAAGAAGACCGGTACCGAGCTGTACACCCTGATCGATCAGAGGGCGATCTTGCCCGCGCCGGTGACCGGCGCGCCGGGCACGCTCAACATCGTCTTGCGCACGACGCTGCCGCCGGCGAGCCTGCGGACGGCGATCGAAGGGATCGTGCGCGAAGCGGATCCGTCGGTCCCGATTGTTCGCCTGCGCGACATGGACGGCGTGTTCGAGGAATCGATCCGCCGCCCGCGGCTGCTGGCGCAACTGCTCGGTGGCTTCGCCGGCCTGGCGCTGTTGCTCGCGGCCATCGGCACCTACGGCGTCTTGTCCTACATGGTCGCCGAACGGCGGCGCGAGATCGGCATCCGCATGGCGCTCGGTGCGGATCAAGGCAGCGTGCTCGCGCAAATCATGAAGCAGGGTTTGATGTTGACCACCGTCGGCATTGTGGCGGGTCTTGCCGGCGCGTTCGCATTGAATCGGCTGATCGCGTCGCTGCTATTCGGCGTCCAGCCAACCGACATCAGCACGATGGTTGGCGTGGTGGCCACGATTACGCTCGTTGCCGCCGTTGCGTGCTGGTTGCCTGCGTGGCGCGCGTCGCGAGTGGATCCAATCGTGGTCCTGCGCGACGACTAGTACATCTCGCGGTCATGCCCGTCGACGTTTTTTTGCGCGAGTCTACCTCGCGTCTGGCGACATCTGCGCTCCGAGCCTGATAGAATTCGCCGCATCGGAGCGTTGCCCCCATGACCGGGACCGAATGGATCGTCGACGCCTACGGATGCTCGCCGGATCGCTTGCGCGATCTGGCGACGCTGCAGACGCTGTTCGCGACGGGTGATCCGCGACCTCGACCTCCACGCCTGCGGCGACGGCCGCTGGCATCAGTTCCCCGACTCCGGCGGCATCACCGGGATGACCGTTCTCACGGAGTCCCATCTCGCGTGCCACTCGTTTCCCGAGTACGGCACGCTGTGTCTGAATCTCTTCTGCTGCCGTCCGCGGCCCGAGTGGGATTTCGCCGGGCTGCTGCAGTCGATCGTCGGGGCGCAGACGGTCAACGTCCGCCGCCTCGATCGGCCGTACGCGGCATCGCCCGAGCCGCCGCCGGTGGCGCTCGGCGCTTCAGGTGTTGCACGCGGATGACTAGCCGCGCCGCGAGCTGTCCGAACTGCGGCGCGCCGCTCGTCTACCGCTGGTCGAGCAGCGTGCAGACCGTCTGCGAGTACTGCCAGTTCGATCGTCGTCCGCACCGATGTCGATCGTGAAGAAGGTCGGCCAGGTCGCCGATCTGCCCTATGACGCCTCGCCGATTCAGCTCTCGACCGAAGGGCACTACGGCGACAAGGGATTCGTCGTCGCCGGCCGCATTCTCTATCAATACGAGCAGGGCACCTGGAACGAGTGGCGCATCGTGCTGGACGGCGGCACCGATGGATGGCTCTCGGATGCGCAAAACGCGCTCGCCGTCTCCTTTCTCGCCAACGGCCTCGACATTCCGACGCTGGCGCAGGCCACGCTCGGGCAATCGTTTGTCTGGAACGACACGTCGTTCACGGTCGTCTCGCGCACGCTGGCGCACTACGCCGGCGTGGAAGGCGAGCTTCCGTTCGAATACTGGGACAAGACCGACGTCACCTTCGTCGACCTGCGGTCCGAGGGCGCCGACTTCGCCACCATCGACTACAGCGACGACACGCCGGCGCTCTACATCGGCAAGGCGGTGGATTTCGACACGTTGCGGCTGAGGAACGTCCGCACGTTCGAGGGCTGGTGAGATGGCGGAGGCACCAGGTCGCCGGCCGGTCAGCGTCCGCTCCGTCAACTGTCCCAACTGCGGGGCCGCGACCGCGGTCCGCACGTTCGGCCACGCGGTCAACGTCGTCTGCCAGAGCTGCGGCTCGATTCTCGACGCCGCCAATCCCGGCGTCACCATCCTGCAGCAGTACACCGAGGCGGTTCGCGTAGAGCCGCTCATTCCCCTGGGCACCAGAGGCAAGCTGCTCGATATCGAGTGCGAAGTCGTCGGGTTCCAGGTCCGCCAGATCGTCGTCGACGATGTGGCGTATCAATGGCGCGAGTACCTGCTCTTCAACCCGTATCGCGAATTTCGCTACCTCACCGAGTACGCGGGACATTGGAATGTCGTGTCGACGATCAACGCGCTGCCGGAAGGCGGCGCGACGCCGGACGGCGGCTCGGCGCGGTCGTATGGCCGGCAGAAGTACCGGCACTTCCAGACGGCCGACGCGACAACGACGTTCGTGCTCGGGGAATTTCCGTGGCAGATTCGCGTCGGCGACACGACGACGGGAAGCGACTACGTCGCGCCGCCGCTCATGCTCTCGGCGGAGGTGGACGCCGACAAGGAGGTCACCTGGTCGTTGGGTCGGTATGTGCGCGGCGACGAGATCTGGGCCAGCCTGTCGTTGCCGGGCAAGCCGCCACGACCGGTCGGCATCTTTGCGAATCAGCCGTCACCGTTTCGCGGCGTGACCGGCACCATGTGGCGGAACGCGGCGCTGCTCGTCGCGCTCGCCGCGTTGCTCTGGGTCGCCCACCTGGCCAGCGCGCGCGGCAAGCAGGCGTTTGCGCAGAACTATGTGTTCGACCCGAGCGAGGCACCGGAGGCATCCGCTGGTCACGCCGGTCTTCGAGCTCGATGGCCGGCCGACGGCCGTTGCAGATCGAGACGGCGACGAACCTCGACAACCAGTGGATGTTCGTCGGCTACGCGCTGGTCAACGACGAGACGGGACAGGCGTTCGAAGTCGCGCGCGAGGTGTCCTATTACCACGGCGTCGAAGACGGCGAGTCGTGGACCGAAGGGTCGCCGACCGACACCGTGGCGCTGCCAAGCGTTCCGCCCGGCCGCTACTTTCTCCGGATCGAGACCGAAGGCGATCGGACGGCATCGCCAGCCGATGCGGTATCGCGTGCGCGTCGTGCGCGACGTGTCGACGTCGCTGTGGTTCATGGTCGCGCTGGTGCTGATTGCGGTGCCGCCGATTCTGGCGTCGTGGCGCGCGGCGATGTTCGAGCGTCGCCGGTGGCAGGAAAGCGATCACGGGTGAGCGGAACCATCTGAGGACGAAGAGGATGATGACCAAGTTGTATCTCCTGTATGGACTTCGTCGTCGTCGGCCTGATGGGTACCGCGCGAGTATCGCGGCTGGCGACTGACCTCATTCAACGAGGCGCGGACGGTGCCGAGGTCGGTGCGGGACAACCCCGGGTCGTACCGTCCGGTGTACGGCGGCTTCGGGCGCTTCACTGGAGGAAAGTGATGGATATCGTGCTGAACATCCGGGCGGCGCTCGTCTTCGCGTTCATCGGCATCGCCGTCTTCGTCGGTGCGTTTGTCATCGATCGACAAGTTGACGCCGTACGACTTGTGGAAGGAGATCGTCGAGGAGAAGAACCTCGCGCTCGCCGTGCTGGTCGGGGCGATGTCGATCGGGATCTGCATCATCATCGCCGCCGCGGTCCACTAAGCCCGTGTCGATCGCGCTGTTTCTCTCGATCCTGCTCGTCGCCGCGTGCGGGCTCATCTACGAGCTGATCGCCGGCACGGTGGCGAGCTATCTGGTCGGCGACAGCGTCTTCCAGTTCTCGACCGTCATCGGCACCTACCTGTTCGCCATGGGGATCGGCAGCTTTCTGTCACGGTTCGTGCGCGGCAACCTGGCGCGGCTGTTCGTCCGGATCGAGATCCTCATCGCGGTGGTCGGCGGCTTCTCCTCGAGCGCGCTGTTCCTGGCATTCGCGTTCACGCAGGGGTTCCAGCTGCTCCTCTACCTGATCGTGCTCGTCGTCGGCACGCTGGTGGGCCTCGAAATTCCGCTGCTGATGCGCCTGGTCAAGGATCGCTACCAGTTTCGCGACGCGGTGTCGCACGTGCTGACGTTCGACTATCTCGGCGCCCTGTTCGCGTCGGTGCTGTTTCCGCTGGTGCTGGTGCCGAAGCTGGGATTGATCCGCTCGGCGCTGTTCTTCGGCATCGTCAACGCCGCGGTCGCGCTGTGGAGCACGCGGCTCTTCGCCGAGCAGATTGTCAGGCCGCGGCGTCTTCAGGCCGCGTGCGTCGCGGCGATCGTGGTGCTGTCGGCGGCGTTTGCCGGCGGCTCGCGGATCAACGCGTTCGCCGAGGACAATATCTACGCCGACGACATCATCCTCTCCCGCGACACGCCGTATCAGCACATCGTCCTGACGCGGTGGAAGGACGATCTGCGCCTGTTCCTGAACTCGCATCTGCAGTTCAGCTCGCGCGACGAGTATCGCTATCACGAAGCGCTCGTGCATCCGGGATTGGCGTCCGTGCCGGCGCCGCGCCGGGTGCTGGTGCTCGGCGGCGGCGACGGACTCGCCGTCCGCGAAATTCTCAAGTACCCCGAGATCGAGCGCATCGTGCTCGTGGATCTCGACCCCGAGATGACGCGGCTGTTCTCGGCCAACCCGCTCCTCACTCGATTGAACGATCGCTCGCTCCTGTCGCCCAAGGTGCAGGTCATCAACGCCGACGCGTTCCTCTGGGTCGACTCGGCTGCCGATGTCTTCGACTTCATCGTCGTCGATTTTCCCGACCCGACGAACTATTCGCTGGGCAAGCTGTACACCACCGTCTTCTTCAGCGCGCTGGGACACCATCTGAGCGAGCGCGGGGCGTTCGTCGTGCAGAGCACGTCGCCGATGTTCGCGCGCAAGTCGTTCTGGTGCATCGACGAAACCATCAAGCAGGCGGGCTATCGGACGTTTCCGTACCACGCCTACGTGCCGTCGTTCGGCGAGTGGGGGTTCGTCATGGCCAGCCGCGACACACTACACGCCGCCGCACGACCCTGCCGGATGGGCTGCGATTCCTGGCGGCCGCCACACTCCCGAATCTCTTCGACTTCCCGTCGGATATGGCGCGCGTCCCGATGCCCGCCAACCATCTGAACGATCAGGTGCTGGTGCGCACGCTCGAATCGGAATGGCGCGAAATCAGCCGCTGACGCCCGACGCGCCGCGAGTTCTGCGTCGCGTCCGCCGCGGCGCTCGTCGGCTTGTCGATCAAGGGCGATCGTCCGCTCGCCGGCGGATTCGTCAACGACGACATGCCGATCGGTCACGCGCTCCGTGGGCGCGCCGCCACCGGCGCCGCAGCGACGACCGTTCGGATGCCCATCGTGATCGTCGGCGGCGGCATGGCCGGGCTGTCTGCCGCGTGGCGTTTGCAGAAACGCGGATTCGATCGGTTCGTGCTGCTGGAAATGAGCGCGCAGGCGGGCGGCAACTCGCGCTCCGGCCAGAACGACACGACGGCGTATCCGTGGGGTGCGCACTACGTGCCGATCCCGGACCAGCGCGCGACGTATGTGCGCGAGCTGTTCGCCGAGCTGGGCGTGCTGAAGCCGGATGGCACCTGGGATGAGCGTCACCTGTGCATGGCGCAGCAGGAGCGGCTGTTCATCCACGGACGATGGCAGGAGGGCATCGAACCGGCGGTCGGGCTGACGGCTGACGACCGCGAGCAGTTCCGCCGGTTCGGCGAAGTGACCGCGGCGCTGCGTGCGTCGGGCCGTTTCACGGTGCCGCTCGACAACGGCCTGTCCAACGAGGATGCATCGCTCGATCGGCTGTCGTTTGCCGCCTGGCTGGCGGAGCACCGTTTTGATTCGAAGCCGCTGCTCTGGTACGCGAACTACGCCTGCCGCGACGACTACGGCGCTCTGGCGACCGGCGTGTCGGCGTGGGCCGGCCTCCACTATTTTTCGTCACGCGACAACGACGAGAAGGGTCCGCTGACCTGGCCGGAGGGCAACGGCTGGATCGTGAAGCGGTTGCTCGAGCGTGTCGGGCGATTCGTCCGCCCTGGACAGCCGGTGCGCGCGATCCGGCGCGACAAGTCCGCGTTCCGCGTTCGAGCCGGGGACACCGACTACGTCTGCGACGCGGTGATTTTCGCCGCGCCGACGTTCCTGGCGCCGTACATCATCGAGGGCGCGGCAGCCGCTCAGCGGCTGTCGAGTATTCGCCGTGGATGACGGCGAACCTCACCCTCGAGACGATTCCCGATCTCGATCGCGGCGAGCCGGCCTGGGACAACGTCATCATGAGCTCGCCGGCGCTCGGCTACGTCGATGCGATGCATCAGTCGTTGCGCTCGGTTGCCGGCAAAACCGTGTGGACGTTCTATTGGGCGCTCGCCGAGATGGAGCCGTCGGCCGGCCGTTCGTTCCTCGTCGCGAAGGACTGGGCCTACTGGAAGGAAGCCATCCTGACCGACCTGGAGCGCGTGCACCCGCGCATACGGGCGTGTGTGTCGCGTCTGGACGTGATGCGGATCGGCCACGCGATGGTGCGCCCGACGGTTGGCGCGGTGTTTTCGGCGCAACGTCAGGCGCTGAAGCGGTCACGCGACCGCCTCATCTTCGCCCACTCGGACGTCAGCGGCCTGTCGCTGTTCGAGGAAGCGCAATTCCGCGGCGTCACCGCCGCCGATCGCGTGCTGCGGCTGATCGCGAGCTGTTCGGACTCGACGCCAGCGACCCCGTGACGTTTGGACAAGTCTCGGCAGTCGTCACGATTGCGTCGCTGTTGGCGTGCGCGCGACGATCCGGAGCCTGAGAACCGATCCCGCCGAGGTCGTTTACGGTCTAAAGCGGTTCCGTGTAGCGCGGCCCTTTCAGGGCCGCGGAGGACGCGGGGCTGCCCGCCGTCCGCCGTAGCTTTAGCGGAGGCGGAAAAGCCCCGCGCTACTCCGAAACGAAAACCCGATCGGTTCAGAAAGTGTGACGGCTGTCGGCGGCGGTAAGCTGATCGGGGTATGACGGAATACACCCTTCAACCTATCGGTTACGTGCGATCGACGCTGCGAGCGGTGCACGAAGCGCCGCGGCAGGGTTCCGAGGGAGCGCCGGATGCCTGGCTCGAGGTCGACCCGGCGTTTGTGCGCGGGCTCGGCGGAATCGTCACTGGTGACGAACTCGTCGTCGTCACGTGGCTGCACCATGCGAACCGTGACACGCTCGAGGTGCACCCGCGTGGCGACCCTGCCGTCCCGCTCGCGGGAGTCTTCGCGACACGGTCACCGCACCGGCCCAACCCGCTGGGCCTGCATCGGGTAACCGTGAGAGAGATCGACGGAAGCCGCCTGCGAATCGGGCCGATCGAAGCGATTGACGGCACGCCAGTGGTCGACCTCAAAATTGCGCTCGACTAGCGCCTTTCCATTTCGAGCTCCGAGAGAAGCAAGTCGTTGTACGTGGGGTCCGGCTTTAGCCGGACCTACATTTGACGCGCTCGCTGTAGGTCCGCCTAAAGGCAATGCCTTTCGGAAATTCCGAGTCGACGAGTCATACGAGTTGAAGCGCCCACGGTTGTTCGATCGATTTCGGCTTCATGAGCCGAGGCCAACGAGTCACGGGTTGCCGAACCGCGCGTGGGCAGGTGCGCGGCCGGCGGCGTCCCGTCAGGCTGCGGCGCATGAGCGCGCGGCCCGGCGCACGACGCGGGTCTTTTGCTGATCGGTGAAGATGTCGTCGAAGGGGCCGAGCACCAGCCACATCCCCCGGACGATGTCGAGGAGTTGGCCAAAGCTGATGCGCAAGGGCGCGATCGTCCCGGTCGCCGCCCGGACGCGTTCGGTCGCCAAGACGGCACTCGCCAGCACGAGGGCGGCGATTTCTTGCGCCCCCGTCTCGACGGTGTGACTCTGCAGGACGCGTCGTGCGGCGCAGCTGCCGTTTCAGTTCGCGGAAATACAGTTCGTGTTCCCACCGGCTCGCATAGACGTGCGCGAGGTCGAGCGCGGGCGCCGCGGCGGGGTCGATCAGACTGGTCCACAACCGCAGCTCGTGGGCGCGGTGGCCCGGCCGGCCCACGCGCACGCGAATCTCGCGGACTTCGATCCACTCGATCGACGCGGCGGGGATTGTGCGGGGCACGCACGGCGAGCCCGACCAGGCGTGTGCCATCGGCCAGGCGCCGAATGCGCCGCGGCTTGACGGTCCGAGACGCGCGCAGCAGGAAGTGACTGCCGACGCGCCGACAGGCCTGCTGCGCCGCCTGGGCAAAGGCGATCACGCCATAAAGCCGATCGCCCAGCAACAACGCGCGTTTCGGCAGCTGCGCCAGCAGCCGCTGCGCCAAGGCCCATTCGGATTCGCCCTTGCGGCCGATGGCGGCGGCCAGCGGATTGTGCAGGCCCACTTCCAGCAAGACCGCGGTGGTCATCTTGGCGAACGCCGCCCGCCCGCGACGCGTCACCGCCTTCTGGAAGCGTCGCCGTGATCTGCGGCGTATTGATCAGACTGAACTGCGTGCCGTCGAGGGCGACCACGCGCCAGCCGCGCCAGAACGCGTCGCGATGCTGGCGCGCGATGGCGCGCGGCCGCAACGCGCGGCGCATCAAGTCGGCAAAGATCTCCCAGGGCAGCCGCAGCCGGCGATCGGACCACGAACTGTCGGCCAGCGGTTCGCGGAACAACTGAAACAGATGCTCGGCCAACGTCCCGGTGTCTTGCATCACGTGCCACGTGAGCGCCGGCAGCAAGTGCGTGAGCGGCACCCGCGGCTTGCGCCCGCGGCGAGGCGCCAAGCTCGGGACGCCGCGCGGGCCGACCAGTCCTCCCACGCGCCCAGGAAGCCGGTCGACGGACCGTCGGTGTTCCCTCGGAGCATGTGTCGACATCCCCAGCGTAAGTACCGATTTCCGGACAAATGTACAAGAGGAATCTCACGTCAGCGAATTTCCGAAAGGCATTGCGCCTAAAGGCGGACCCCACGCACTACACCGATCCGAAACACGTGCGCTACGCGGCCAGCGCGACCGCTCGCGGTTCCAGCGCCAGCGCGAGCACCTGGTCCACCGACCCGACGATGTGGAAGTGCATCTGATCCCGCACGTCGGACGGGACGTCATCCAGATCGGGCTCATTGCGCTCGGGCACGATCACTTCGGTCAGGCCGGCGGCGTGCGCGGCCAGCACCTTCTGCTTCAGGCCGCCAATCGGCAGCACCCGGCCCTGCAGCGTCACTTCACCGGTCATGCCGACCGTGCTCTTCACCGGTCGGCGGGTCGAGCAGCGACGCGATCGCCGTGACCATGGTGATCCCCGCGCTCGGCCCGTCCTTCGGGATCGCGCCCGCCGGCACGTGGACGTGCACCTCGCGCCCATCGAGCGCGCGTTCGTCGATGCCCAGCTCGGACGCGTGACTCTTCACGTAGGTCAGCGCAATCCGCGCCGATTCCTTCATGACGTCTCCGAGCTGTCCGGTCAGCACCAGTCCGCCCTTCCCGGGCATCGAGGCCGCCTCGACGAACAGCACGTCGCCGCCGACTCCGGTCACGGCCAGGCCCGTCGCGACGCCAGGCACCGCCGTGCGGACCGCCGCTTCGTGGAAGAACTTCGGCCGTCCGAGCGCGTCGACGCACCGCCGCGCGATCGATCGCGACCGGCGTGTCGTCTCGCTCGGCTGACGCGATCGTCGTGGCCGTCTTTCGAAGCAGCGTTCCGAGCTCGCGCTCCAGCTGCCGGACGCCGGCTTCTCGCGTGTACTCGGTGACGATGAGGCGCAGCACGGCGTCGGTCGACGGCGACTTCCTCGACCCGCAGGCCATTGCGCTCGACTTGACGCGGCCACAGATGCCCGCGCGCAATCGCCACTTTCTCGTCGGTGGTGTAGCCGTCGAACCGGATCACTTCCATCCGGTCGAACAGCGCCGGCGGAATGGTGTCGGCGACGTTCGCCGTCGCGACGAACAGCACCTGCGAGAGATCCAGCTCGACGTCGAGATAGTGATCGCGGAACGCGTGATTCTGCGCCGGGTCGAGCACCTCGAGCAGCGCCGCCGACGGATCGCCGCGCCAGTCGGCGCCGATCTTGTCGACCTCGTCCAGCATGATCACCGGATTCATCGTCCCCGCGTCGCGCAGCGCTCGCACGAGCCGTCCCGGCAGCGCGCCGATGTAGGTGCGGCGATGGCCGCGGATCTCTGCTTCGTCGCGGACGCCGCCGAGCGACATCCGGACGAACTGCCGGCCGGTCGCTCGCGCGATCGATTCGCCGATCGACGTCTTGCCCGTGCCCGGCGGTCCAATCAACGTGAGGATGACGCCCGATCGGCGGTTCTCCGCCATGCCGCGCTCGGTGCGGAGCTTGCGCACCGCCAGGTACTCCGTGATGCGCCGCTTCACATCGTCGAGGCCTTCGTGGTCGGCGTCCAGCACCTGTCGCGCGTGAGCCGGATCGAGGCGCTCGTCGGAGCGCTTCGCCCACGGGACCGCGAGCAGCCAGTCGAGATAGGTGCGGATCATCGCGGACTCGGCGTTCGAGTCGCCCATGCGCTCGAGCCGGTCCAGCTCGCGCTCGGCCTGCTGCCGCACCGGCTCGGGCATGCCCGCGTCCGCGATCTTCTGCCGATACTCGTTCGACGACCGAGCCGTCGGTCTCGCCAAGCTCCTTGCGAATCGCGTCCATCTGCCTCCGCAGGAAGTATTCGCGCTGCTGCTTCTGCGCGCCGTCTTCGACGTCGTCGTGGATGCGCTTTCGCACCTGCAGCTCCGCCAGCCGCTCGCGCTGGAACTGGAGCGCGAGCTTCAGGCGCTCGACGACGTCGAAGGTTTCGAGGAGCTGCAGCTTCTGAGCGAAGCTCAGATCGGGAGAGTAGCCGGCGGTGTCGGCCAGCGCGCCCGGCATCGGTGATCGAGCGCACGAACGCACGGATCCGTCCATCGTCGCCGCGCAGCTCGAGGATCTCGTCGACGACGGCGCGGTATTCGCGTTCCAGCTCGCGGGTCTGACTGGTCGCGCGGCTTCACGTCGGGACGCGCTTCGAAGTCGACGCGAAGCACGCCGTCCTGATCGGACCGCCGCGCTCCCGAGCGTGGCGCGATGGAGAGCCGTGAGCGACACGCCGAGTCCGCGTCCGGCGAGCCGCACGCGCTCGGACACCTCGGCGACCACGCCGACGCTTCGCGTAGGTGTTGTCGCGTCGCGGCACCAGGAGCACGCGTTCGTCGCTGCCGACGTCGACCGGCAGCGTCACCGACATGCCCGGAAAGATGACCGTGTCATCCAGCGGAACGATTCTCAGCCTGTCCATAGTCAGACCCTCTCAAGCTGTAGCGCGGCCCTTTCAGGGCCGCGATCGCGGGGCTGAAAGCCCCGCGCTACGTACTCGAGTGATTACGCATTGACGATGCGGTGCGTCGCAAGGCTGCGCATCACGAGGTTCCCGATGCCGCCGAGCACGCCAACCGCGACCGCGGCCACGATCAGATCCAGCGTCCAGAACGACGTCGCCCCGAAGAACGCGTCCAGCGAGAGCCCGCCGTACCCGGCGAACGCCAGCGCCATCGCCGCCGAGCCATACAGCACCGGCACTTCGATGCCGTTGCTCGTCCAGAAGAATCCGTTCTTCCAGTGCATGCTGCTCGCGGTGATCATCACGGCCAGCATCAGCGCGGGACCGATCGGTCCAAACAGCCCGAGCGCAACCAGCAGCCCGCTCGTCACTTCGCTGAGGCCGGCGACGACGGCCATCACGCGGCCGGGCCGGAAGCCGACGGAGTCGAAGAACTGCGCGGTGCCGGCAATGCCGTAGCCGCCGAACCAGCCGAAGAGCTTCTGCGCGCCGTGCGCCGACATCGTGAGCCCGACCACGATCCGCCCGATGAGCAACCCCAGATTGATGTCCATCTCCATCTCCTTGGTCAGCAACTATACTAAATATAGTTCATATATGTCAAGAAGTAGCTGGCGAAATAGCGGCTGTGGCGCTATCCTTATGAGGTGGCGAAGGATAAGCGCGCGCATGCCCCTGAGGTTTGCGCGCAGTTCCATCATGCGAGCGAGCTCATCGGTCGCCGGTGGACGGGGGCGATCATCTACGTGCTCCTGCGGGCCCGGTGCCGGTTCGCGACACTGCGCGAAGCCATCCCGGACATCACCGATCGGATGCTGAGCGAACGCCTTCAGGAACTCGAAGTGGAAGGAATCGTGGAGCGGACCGTGATTCCGGAGATCCCGGTGCGCGTGGAGTACTCGCTCAGCGCGAAGGGCCGGGCGCTCGCGTCGGCGTTCGAGGCCATTTCCGACTGGGCGCAGAAATGGGTTCCGCTCGAGGCACCGGCCCCACGCTCACGCGTCAGATATCGCAAGTAGTCACTCGGCTGCCTGACGAGCCTCCAGCGGCGGAATAGTCGTTGCGTAGGTGACGCCTATGAAGAATCCGCTGGAAACGTTTTACCGCCTGGTCGAGGACCTCGACACGGCGATGATGACCACGAGACGTCCGGATGGGCACTTACGCTCGCGCGCGATGGCGAATCAGCGGCAGGCGGCCGGCGCCGACCTATGGTTTGTGACGACTGAGGGAACAGCCAAGCTCAGCGACCTGGCCGCCGATCCTCACGTCAACTTGTCGTACTACCGTGACAGCGACCGGACGTGGGTGTCGGTGTCGGGCATCGCCGCGATCTCTCATGACCGGGACAAGATCAGGGAGTTGTACGCTCCGGATTGGAAGATGTGGTTTCCCGATGGCGGCGATCCCCGCCACGGATCGCCCGACGATCCGCGCATGGTGCTGATCGGCGTCACCGTGCACGCCGCTGAATTCCTGGACGTCGACAAGCCGCGGCCGATCCTGTTGTTCGAGCTCGTCAAAGGATGGCTGACGGGCTCAGAGCCGGAACTTGGCGAGATGCACGAACTCGAGCAGCCGCACCGGTCCTGAACCGCGGACGTTGCGCGCGGCGCACGACCGGGGGAGTCAGTCGCGCGCCTTGTGCGACTCTTCGATCAGGACCAGCCCGCTTTGCAGCGATCCCGGCAGCCGAATGATGTTGCCGAACGCGCTCAGATCGTAGCCGTCCTGCAGCTTTCCCGTGACGTCCACGCGCGCGCCGCGCCTCGGCGCGCCGCTCTGGGTGACCACCCAGAGCCCCTGGTCACCATCGGTGATTCGATAGGCGCCTCGGCCGGCGACTGACGCGCTCTGATCGACGGTGCCGCGCACGGTGACGGTCTGGTTCCGATACTTCGCCGGGTCGGCCAGCAGCTGGTTGATCGTGCGCGCGCCGCACGCCACCGCCGCGCCGGCGAGCACCACCAAGAGCGCCGCGCTGAACTGTCGCCTGTTGATCATCGGGCGAGTATAGTCGATGCGCGGCGGGTCGGAGCCCGGCTGTAAGATCGGCGTATACGTCTGACGGTGTTTGGGTTATCATCGATCTCGCCGTTCCCTGATGCGAACGGCAGCTCCCCAATTGCGTTGAACACGACCGGACCTTCGTGCGCCACGTGCGCCCGTGCGTAGGATGGTGTCTGACGAAGCATGGGCCGATATCGGAGATCAGCCGGCCGTGTCGGAATCGTCGCCGGGAGATAGTGTGAAAATCCGTTACCGCCATTCCGGGAGCTGATCGTGACGCTGCTCGCCGTGCTGTTCGTGGCCGCCTCCGCGCGCGCGCAGGACGCGACGTCCGCGGAAACGCCGGATCAATCCGCACAAGCCGCGCAGCCGCTGCCGCCCGCCAGCCGCATGCCGTTTCGCATGCGCGGCGACCTCAACGGCGGCTGGGAACCGCTCGGCGCTCTGCCCGTCGATCAGGCCGGCGCGAGCGGCCGTGGCTATGGACTGTCGGGAGAAGACAGCCACGTCACCGCCGCCGGCTCGAATCAGTTCGCGATTCACACCGTGGCGGCGAACAACTTCTACCGCGAGCAGAACGACGAATTCCTCATCAGCCAGCGCTACGAGACGCATACGCTCGCGCTCGACTATCGCCGCGGGTTCAAGCTCCAGGGTTTTCCCCGTTTCGAGATCGGCGGCCAGGTGCAGCTCCACCAGAGCGACAACGGCATCCTCAATGGCTTCATCCTCGGGATGGAGAGTCTGTGGGCGTCGATGACCGGCTACCATCAGTCGCGCAACGAACTGCGGGTCGCCGGGGCGGCGCAGCCGCCGTTGGGGACCGTGATCAACAGGAACGGCGCGGACGTCTATCGCCAGGTCGGCGGCGCCTCCGGCATCGGAGACCTGTATCTCACCGGGAAAGTCGCGCTCGTCGATCTCGGTCCGTCGTTGTACGCGCCGCGTGTGGCGGCACGGCTCGGCGTCAACCTGTCGGGCGGATCGGTGTTCACCGAAGGCAACTACGTTGGACTGGGACTGAGCCTCGATCAGAAGGTGACGCCATTCCTCGCGTTCCACGGCGACGTCCGTGCGACCCACGCGTTGGATCAGTTCAGCGCGTGGAACCTGCCGCTGAAGCGCTGGACGTACGGGTTTTCGGCGGGCCCCGAATTCCGGCTCCCGAAGCGCAGCTCGTTCAACCTGCAATTCGACGCGAGCACGACGCCGTACGAGCCGACCGGGACGCTCGGGTTCGACAAAGGGTACGGCGCGCTGACATTCGGTCTCGGCCACCGCTTCGGGCCGGCCACCGCGCAACTCTACTTCCGCGAAAACCTGAATCTGCCGTTCACGGTGCGCTGGAACACCGATCCTGATCTGTCAGTCGGGCTGAGAATCAGAGTTCACTGAGCGCGTCGATTAGCTCTCCGCCAGCAACCCCGCATCGTCCACCGACGCGTTCGCGTACCACTTCAACAGGAATTCCTGCGCGTTGAATCGATGCGCCGGCGCCCACGGCTGGATGCGCTCGTACTTGCGATCCACGAGCACATAGGCGCGATCGGTGTCGCGCAGGTAGGCGTCGAAGATGACGTCGCGGATGTGCCGGGCGACGCCGACGTCGCGAACGGGCACGAGCGCCTCGACGCGCCGATCGAGGTTCCGTTCCATCAGATCGGCGCTCCCCAGGTACAGCTCCGGATGCCCGCCGTTTTCGAAATGGTACGCGCGCGAGTGCTCGAGAAATCGTCCGACGATCGACCGGACGTGAATGTTCTCGCTGAGCCCGGGCACTCCGGCGCGCAGCCCGCAGGCGCCGCGCACGATCAGATCGAGGCGCACGCCGGCGTGCGACGCCTGGTACAGGAGCTTGAGGATCTCGGGATCGGTGATCGCGTTGTTCTTGACGATGATGCGCGCCGCCCGGCCGGCCTTGGCGTGCTCGATCTCCCGCTCGACCAGGGCGCGAAACCGTGTTCGCAGGCCGAACGGTGCGACGACCAGGTTCTCGTACTCGCGCCGCCGCGAGTAGCCGGTCAGCGCGTTGAACACGTCGGAGACATCCTCGAGCACGCCCGGGTCGGCGGTGAACAGGCCGAAATCGGTGTACACCTGCGCCGTCGTCCGGTTGTAGTTGCCGGTGCCGATGTGCACGTAGCGGTGCACGCGGTCGGCTTCCTTCCGGACGACCAGGCACAGCTTGCAGTGTGTCTTCAGATTCTCCACGCCGTAGACGACATGGACGCCCGCATCCTCCATCCGCCCCGCCCATTCGATGTTGTTGCGCTCGTCGAACCGCGCCTTCAGCTCGATCAGCACCGACACCTGCTTCCCGGCGTGCGCGGCGGCGATCAGCATGTCGATGATCGGCGAATGCGCGCCGACGCGATACAGCGTCATCTTGATCCCGACGACGTGCGGGTCGGTCGACGCCTGCTGCAGGAACAGCTCGACGGCGCTGAACGACTCGAACGGGTGGTGGACCAGATAGTCCTGTTCGCGGATGTGGTCGAACAGGCAGGGATCGCGCGCCGGCTCCCAGAAGGCGCGCGGCGTGAACGGCGCGTCCTTCAGGTGCGGCATCGGCAGGCGATACAGCGCCATCCAGTCGGCAAGGTCCAGCCGATGACTCGATCGAATGACGATGTCGTCGTCGACCTCGAAGTTTTCGACCAGCGTCGTGACGATGCGAGGCGGCGTGTTCGCTTCGACGTTGAGCAGCGACGGCGGGGCATGCCGCATCTGCCGCAGCGTCCGATCGACGCTCTCGAGCAGGTCGTCGCCGGAATCGTCGAGGGCCTCGATTCCCGCATCGCGGATCACCCGGAACAGGTGCGAGCTGACGATCGGGACGTCCGGGAACAGCTGACCGAGGTTCGCCCGGATCACGTCTTCCAGGAACGCGAATTCGAAGGTGGCGCGCGTTCGGCCCGTTTCGCTCGAGGGCACCGGCACGAACCGCGGCAGCGACGGCGGGATCTTCACCCGCGCAAACCTGTTGCGGCGTCCGGGCCGGACGACCACCGCGAGGTTCTTGCTCCGGTGCGACACGAACGGAAACGGATGCCCGGGATCGAACGCCAGCGGTGTCAGCAGCGGAAGAATCTCCGAGTGGAAATAGGAAGCGAGATACTTTCGGATCTTGTCCGTGTAGTCGTCCGGATCGAGGAACAGCACGCCTTCCTCGGCGAGCGCCGGCCGGAGCCGTTCGTTCCAGCAGGTGGTCGCGTCCTTCAGCATGCCGGCCGCCCGCTGCCGGATTGCGGCGAGCAGCGCGGGGATCGTCATCCCGTCGATCGAGAGCCGGCTCGTCGCCGGCGCGCTGCTTTCGCAGCAGCGACGCGACGCGCACCATGAAGAATTCGTCCAGGTTGGACGCCACAATGGCAAGGAACTTCACACGTTCGAGCAGCGGGTGGTAGTCGTCGACCGCCTGATCCAGGACCCGCTGGTTGAAATCGAGCCAGGCCAGCTCCGCGTTCACGTAGAGCGAAGGATCTTTGAGGTCGACGGGCGAGGCGGTCGAGGGTGGAACTGCAGGTGCGACGCGCAGAGTCGCGACGCGAGGCTTCGAGGCGGCCACGCCTGCGGCATGAGCACGAACCGTTCCGCTTGTTTGGGCGCGTGAGGCAGCTCATCCGCAGGTTCGCGCGTTTCAGCCGCGCGAGACGAGTTGGACCGCTGAATGCATTGCGCCGACGGATGAGGCACGTGATGAAGATCTCAGCAGCAGTCATACGCCAGATCGGCCGAGACCGCCATGATCGTGGCGTTGTGTGCATGGCCACGGTCGTCGCCGGCGCGCAGGAACGCGGAGCCACCCAGAACAAGACGATGGAGGAATACCGGTTCGAGCCGCCTGGCTTGATGGCCGAGCCATCGTTCATCGAGCGGGCCGCCATTTTCGGCGACCGCCATTTCGGCAACGGCCCGATCACCAACGGCTTGTATTTCGACGTCAACAACATGATCACCGGTGGCGGATGGATTGCCGCCGGCCCGGGCTACCGCCACTGGTACAAGCACGACTCGGTCTACGTCGACACGTCGGCCGCGATGTCGTGGCGGGGATACAAGACGGCGCAGGCCAGGTTCGAGCTGCCGAAGCTCATGCGCAGCCGGCTGCTTGCTGGGCACCCAGGCGCGCCTTCAGGATTTCACGCAGGTCGCGTTTTTCGGCGAAGGTCCGAACAGCACTGAATCGCAGCTCAGCGAGTATCGCCTGAAGTCGCAGAACCTCGTGGGCTACGCGACGTTCCGTCCCGTGCAATGGCTCGACGTGAACGCGAGCGTCGGATTGCTGTCGCCGTCGATCCTGCCGCGGGCCGGGATGTTCAAGCGCGACCGTCCCGACGTCCGGGACGTCTTTCCCAGCAACGTTGTCTACACGCGGTCCGACCAGCCGACGTTCCTCCAGACCGAAGCCGGCGTGACCGCCGACACGCGCGACTATCCCGGCCACCCGACGAGCGGCGCGCTCATCCGCGCCTACGTCACCGGTTTTGCCGACCGCGACGGCGGCGCGTTCAGCTTCAGGCGATACGAAGGGGAAGCCGAAGGCTTCGTGCCGCTGGCCGACGCGCGCGTCGTGATCGCGCTGCGCGGCTGGCTGGTCACGTCTCAAGTCGATGAGGGCCAGGCCGTGCCGTTCTACCTGCAGCCGAGCCTGGGCGGCCAGAACACGCTGCGCAGCTTCGCCGACTTACCGCTTTCACGATCGCAACCTGATGCTCCTCAACGCCGAAGCGCGCATCGCGATGATGAAGCACCTCGACGCGGCCGTGTTCATGGACGCGGGCAACGTCGCCGCTCGCGTCGGCGATCTGGATCTCGGCAAACGATCGTATGGCGTCGGACTGCGCCTCCACTCGCGCCGGGCGACGTTCGCGCGGTTCGACGTGGCGCACGGCGCCGAAGGGTGGCGGATGCTCGTGCGACTGACGGAACCGCTCGATCCATCGAGACATTCGCGCCGGACGGCCCCGCTGCCGTTCGTGCCATAGGGGAGACGGAACATGAAGCGAGCATCCATCGGATCAGCGGCGGTCATCGTCGCACATCGGCGTCAGCCTGACCGCGTGCGCGGGCGCGAAGCGGCCGGCGCTCCAACCGACCGCCGCGGAGCCCGGCGCCACGTTGTGGGAGCGGCCCGCCGATCTCGCCAAGCCGCGATCTGTTCTATGGTCCGTGGGGACGCGACCTCGCGCCCGATGCGCGCGAAACGTTCACCTACGTCGAGCGCAAACGCTCGGGCGTGAACATCGGGATGACCGTCGTCGATTCGCGCGGCCGCGAGTGGAGCGTGAAACAGCCGTATCCCGGCGGGCTCGACGACGAGTCGCCGGTGGAAGTCACGCTGTCGCGCCTGCTGTCAGCGGTCGGCTACCACCAGCCGCCGGTGTACTACCTGCCGCGAATTCATTCTGAAAGACGACTGGGGCACGCACGTCGAACCGGGCGGCCGGTTCAGGCTGAAGCTCGATTCGCTGAAAGATGCCGGACCCTGGAGCTGGGCGGAAAATCCCGTTCGTCGGCAGCAAGCCGTACCAGGGGCTGCTGGTGATGCTGATGATGTTCAACGACACCGACCTGAAGAACAGCAACAACTCGCTCTACGAGTACACCCGCGGCGGGAAGACCGAGAAGCTGTACGTGGTGCGCGACATCGGCGCGTCGCTCGGCGACCTCGACCGCTTCACGCCGCGCAAGGGCCACATCGAGTCGTTCGAGAAGACGCCGTTCATCCTCGGCACGAGCAATGGACACGTCGATCTGGCCGTCGACCCGTGGTACCGCAAGCTCGTGCGCGATCGCATCACGCCGGACGATGTGCGGTGGGCGAGCGACCTGCTGGCCCAGCTCAGCGATCAGCAGTGGCGCGAGGCCTTCCGCGCCGGCGGCTTCGAGCCGACGGTGGCCAGCCGCTTCATCCGGAAACTGCGCGCGAAGATCGATGAGGGGCGCGCCGTGTCGGTGCGCACCGCCGCGCGGTAACGCGCCTGACGCCTGCGGGGTCTGATCCGGATCAGACCCCAATTGGCACGCTTTTCGCGGGTTGCAGAACTCTCATACCTTGACGGTCTACATATTGATATGTAGACTGTCTCGGTATGGCCGCCGACCCCCAGAAGTCCGACCTCCTGCAGGGCACGCTCGACGTGCTCATCCTGAAAGTCGTCGCGCTCGAGCCGATTCACGGCTACGGCATCGCGCAGCGCCTGCAGCAGATGTCAGGCGACGTGCTCCAGGTCCAGCAAGGCTCCCTCTATCCCGCGCTGCATCGACTCGAAAAACGCCGCTGGCTCCGGGCTGAGTGGGCCGCGTCGGAGACCGGCCGCGAAGCGCGCTTCTACACCCTGACCAGGCTCGGTCGACAGCAACTCGACGAGCAGCGCGCGAACTGGGATCGCATGGCCGCGGCGATTTCCGGCGTCCTGCGCACCGCGGAGTGACACATGTGGTTCAACAAGCGTCGTGACCCGCGGGTGAACGACGAGATCCGATTCCACCGGGATCGGCTCATCGACGACTTTCTCGCAAAGGGGATGAGCCGTCAGGAGGCCGAGCGGCGGGCGTTCCTGGAATTCGGCAACGTGGGGCAGATCGAAGAAGCGGTTCGTGACGTGCGAGGGCGCTGGCTCGACGATCTCACCAGCGACCTCCGCTACGCGACGCGCACGCTTCGCCGCACTCCCGGGTTTACGGCCGTGGCGGTGTTGTCGCTCGCGCTCGGCATCGGCGCCAACGCCGCCATCTTCACGCTGATCAACGCCGTCATGCTCCGCACGCTGCCGGTCAGGGAACCGAACCAGCTCGTGCAGATCACCCGTCTGCTCGACGGGCGTCCCGGCGTCGTCTCGTATCCGCTCTTCGAGTATTTCCGCGACAACGTCAAGTCGATCTCGAGCGCGTTCGCGCAACAGACAGCCAACCAGGCGATCGTCATCGACGGCGAGGAAGAATTCGTCACGACCGATCTCGTCTCCGGCGGGCACTACGGCGTCCTCGGGATCGAACCGGCGGCGGGGCGCCTGCTCGGGCCGGCGGACGATGTGCTGTCGCCGGCGTCGCCGGCCGCCGTCATCAGCGATCGATACTGGCAGCGCCGATTCGCCCGCAGCCAGTCGGCCATCGGCGCGACCTTTACCCTCGGCGATCGTCTCTTCACCATCGTCGGCGTCACGCCGGCGTGGTACGACAGCGCGATGGCCGGGCACGTCCCGGATCTCACGCTGCCGCTGCTGATGAAGGTGGCGAGCGGGCCGCAATACCGGTCGACCGATTTCAATTGGCTGAACGTGCTCGCCAGATTGAAGCCCGGCGCGACGGTCGAGCAGGCGAACGCCGAAGTGCAGGTGCTCTTTCAGTCGTTCGTGCAGGCGCAGAGCGCGCAGGCGCCGGAAAAGGAGCGCGCCAACATCCTGCGCCAGCGCGCGGTCGCGCTGCCGGCGCCTGACGGCTTCAACCCGTTTCGCGACAACGTCGGGCGGCCGCTGCTGATCCTGATGGGCATCGTCGCGCTCATTCTGCTGCTGGCCTGCGTCAACTTGTCGGGCCTGCTGCTGGCGCGGGCCGCCACCAGACAGCGCGAGATCTCGATTCGGCTCGCCATGGGCGCGGGCCGTGGACGCGTCGTGCGGCAGTTGATCACGGAGAGCCTCGTGCTCGCGTCGGTCGGCGGCGCGGCCGGACTCGCCGTCGCCGGCTGGCTGAGCGCCCGGCTGTACACCCTGTTCGTCAATGGACGCGACGTGGTGCTGTCGCTGACGCCCGACTGGCGCGTGCTCGCGTTCACGGCGCTGGTCTCGCTGATCGCGTGCGTCGTGTCCAGTCTGACGCCGGCGCTTCAGGCCGTTCGGGTCAACCTGAATCCCGCGTTGAAGGAAGTGCGCGCGCAGGGCCACGGCCGCCTCGGCCGCGTGCTCGTGGTGGCGCAGCTCGCCATGTCGATGATCCTGATCGTCGGGGCCGCGCTGTTCGTCGGCTCGTTCGTCAACCTGTACACGGCGGATCGCGGATTCGACAGCGACGGCATTCTCGTGATGGGCGTGCGGAGCAGCCGCCCGTATCCCGCCGCTCGCGGTGTCGCGGTCCGGCGCGCACTCCTCGAGCGCCTGCGGGCGCTGCCTGGCGTCGCAGTCGGCCAGTGCGGCGCAGGTGCTGCCGGCCAGCGGTGTTCTCCTGGACCGCAGCGTTCGCGTCGAGGGATACGCGTTTCGATCGGACGAATCCGAAAAAGTCGGCTTCAACGTGGTTGCGCCCGGCTATTTCGATACGCTGGGCACACCGCTCGTGGCAGGACGCGAGTTCAGCGATAGCGATTCCGAAACGGCGCCGAAGGTTGCTGTCGTGAACGAGAGTTTTGCGCCGCTACTTCTTTCATGACCAATCCGCCATCGGACGCCGCGTGACATCCGCCGACGTGACCTACGAGATCGTCGGCGTCGTGCGCGACGCCAAATACCAGCACCTCCGCGACGGCACCATCAAGACGATGTACATCGCGTGGATGCAGCGGCCAGGGGATCAGCCTTCGACCTACAACTACATGGTGCGCGCGGCCGCGGGCGATGCGATGCGGCTCGCGCCTGGGCTCGATCGTGTGATCCGCGACGTCGATCCCGGATTGCACGTGCGAACGGCGATCGCGTACGAGACGGCCATCGCCCGATCCATCTCAACCGAGCGGATCATGGCGACACTCGGCGGTCTCTTCGGCCTGCTCGCGCTCGTGGTCGCCGCCCTCGGCGTGTTCGGAGTCCTGGCGTTTCAGGTGGCGCGGCGTACCAACGAACTCGGCGTCCGGATCGCGCTCGGCGCCAGCCGGCGCGCGATGACGCGGCTGGTCCTGCGCGACGTGGTCATCATGCTTGCGCCCGGGGTCGTCATCGGCGCCGCCGGTGCGCTGATGGTGACCGGTGTGACCCGTCGATGTTGTTCGGCTTGTCGCCGACTGAGCCGCGAGTGTTTCTCGCGGCGGCGTCGGTGCTCGCGTCGGCGGCGCTGCTCGCGGGCTGGCTGCCGGCGCGCCGCGCCTCGCGCATCGATCCCGTCGTCGCATTGCGGCACGAATAACGTGCCAATTGGGGTCTGATCCGGATCAGGCCCCGCAGTTTCCGCAGATCGCGCGAAAAGCGTGCCAATTGGGGTCTGATCCGGATCAGACCCCGCAGCCTCGCAGCCGCATCGCCGCGGTCAGCCGATCCGTTTTGGAATGTCCTCCGCGCGCTGACTGGCGCGGAACTCGATAATCCGGAACTCCGCGAGTCCGTTGGTGCAGAACGGATCCTCGGCGGCGATCGCTTCGATGCTGCTGACGGCTCTCGGCGACGGCGACGATGACGCCGCCATCTCGCGGCACCTTGCGGCCCGAGATCAGGAAATTGCCTGCCTCGTAGTACTTCCTCAAGAACTTGACGTGCGCCTTCATGTGCGCGTCAATGAGGGTCAGGTCCGCTTTGTAGATGAGCTCGATGATGAACATGTATGACGTCACCGTGTAGAGTAATGGCCCAGATTCTGGAGGGCAAATGACGATCGACCGCCGCGAATTTCTGCAGGCCGTTCTTGCCGGGGCCGTGGGCTCCACGTTCACGTATCGTGCGTTCGCGCAAACCACACCGCCGCCGATCACAGCGACCAGGCTCGCCCCGGATCTCGTGATGCTGTCTGGTAACGGCGGCAATGTCGCGGTGGTCATCGCGCCTGACAGTCTGCTGATGATCGACGGTGGGCTGCCGGATCGTTCGCCTGATCTTTTGAAGGCCGTGTCGGAAGTCGACAGCCACAAGGTGG
>CAVSWN010000032.1:0-13301 GCA_963731545.1 uncultured Acidobacteriota bacterium
AACGTCGACCGGCGCCAGCGTCTGCATCTCGACGCGGACGTTGAACGGCACGGTCAGAGTCACGCTGACGCAACCGTCCTCGAGCGCGAATCTCAGCGGGACGAAGCGATCACGGGCACGCTGGCGGAAACTTCCGTTATCCCTCCCGCCAGTTGCGGGCCGCCGCAAGCAACCACGCCACTGAACATCACGCGGCCGATCACCGGCACGGCGACGAACCTCGCCTTTTCTTCGTCCACGACGACCAGCCCCACGCCAACCGGCAGCGGGTCCGTGACGTGCACAGACACGGTCGTGTTCAGCGGGACGCTCGTGGGAACCGCCATCACCGGAACGCTCACCTACGGCACGGCCTGTACCGGCAGCAACGGGATCAGCAACGTCGCGGGGAGTGGCACGACCGCCATACCGGTTGCGCTCCGGTAAGTGATCGAGCGTCGAGTCTCCGCGCGCAGCCTATACTTCAGCGGGGATGAGAAGGGCGTGGGGGTGCCGTCGCATTCGCGGCGGGGTTGTCGTCTGTCGCATTTGCGGCTGATCGCGGCGGCACGATTCAGTTGTCGGGCGCGGACGGCAGGCGCACGGTCACGGCCATTGAAACAGGCGCCGCATTACTCTGGACGGCGCGCTCGACGAAGACGTCTGGGAGACCGCGCAGCCGGCCGACGGTTTCGTGCAGGCGGAGCCGCGCGAAGGGGCAACCGGCGAGCGAGCGAACCGACGTCCGGCTCGCCTTCGATCGCGACGCGCTGTACATCGGCGTCGTCTGCCACGACGCGACGCCGGCCGCGCACATCGTCAACGACATCCGAAAGGATTTCCCGGCCGGCGACCAGGACAGCTTCGAGGTGATCCTCGACACGTTCGCCGACCGGCGAAACGGCTTCGTGTTCGTCGATCAACGCCGGTCGGCGCGAAGTCCGACGCGCAGATCGCCAACGAGGGGCGCGACGTGAACGCCAGCTGGGACGCGGTCTGGACGGTCGCGACGAAGGCGGCGCCGACGGCTGGTCGGCGGAGATGCGCATTCCGTTCAAGACGCTGCGGTTCGAGCGCGGCGCAGGCCACGTCTGGGGCGTGAATTTCAGCCGGCGCATCCGACGCAAGAACGAGGTCGACTACTGGTCGCCGGTGCCGCGCGTCTACAACCTGTATCGCGCGAGCCTCGGCGGGACGCTGACGGGGCTTCCCGACGCCAGCCAGGGGCGCAACCTGCGCATCAAGCCGTGGATCGCGGCCGAACTCGACGCGCGCGGTCGGCGGCACGGCGTTCGACAACGACGGCCACATCGGCCTCGACGCCAAGTACGGCGTGACGCCGTCGCTGACGCTCGACGTCACGCGTGAAGCCGGACTTCGCGCAGGCGGAGGCCGACGAGCAGCAGGTCAACCTGACGCAGTTCAGCCTGTATTTTCCGGAGAAGCGCGAGTTCTTCCTCGAGAACTCCGGGATGTTCTACTTCGGCGACATCCCGCGCGAGTCGCGCGTCGGCAATGCGCGCTTCGCGCCGCCCGAGGAGGAGATGCTGCTGTTCTTCTCGCGCCGCATCGGCCTGACCGACACCGGCGAGCAGATTCCGATTGTCGCCGGCGGACGGCTGACCGGGCGCGTCGGCCGAATCGGCGTCGGCGCGATGACGATTCAGACCGAAGTCGCACGGGCGCCCGGGCGGGCGACAACTACACCGTGCTGCGCGGCCGGCGCGACATCCTGCGCAACTCCGACGTCGGCGCGATCTTCCTGTCGCGCCAGTCGGCCGGCGCCTCGTCCGATCGCAACCAGGTGGCGGGCGTCGACGCGAACTTCCGGTTCATGCGGGCGCTCAGCCTCAACGGGTTTCTCACGCGGTCGTTCACGCCAGGCGTGGACGGCGGCGAGATGGCCGGGAAGGGATCGGCGTCTGGAACGACAACTTCGTCCACACGCAGTATTCGTTCCTGAGCATCGGCGACAATTTCCGCGACGACATCGGGTTCATCAAGCGGACCGGCGTCCGCAAGCACTTCGTCGACTTCGGCGTCCGGCCAGCGCCCCGAGTGGCTCCGCAAGTACGGCATCCGCGAACAGCACCCGCATATGCGGTACAACGTCTACACGGACCAGTCGGGTCAGAAGGTGTCCCACACCAACCACGTTGCCGAGGCGTGTGTTCTTCGAGCGCGGCGGCCTGCATCGAGATCCAGTGGAATCCGCGCTTCGAGCGGATCGTGACGCCGTTCAAGGTGCGCCCGGATCAGGCGTTCGCGCCGGGCAGCTATTCGCTGGAACGAATACGTGATCGAGCTCGAGACCGATCACAGCCGGCCGGTGTCGGGGTCGGCGCTGGTGACGCATGGGAGGATTCTGGAACGGGACGCAGCAGTCAGTGAAAGCCGGCGTGATCGTCAGGCCGTCGTATCACCTGACGTTCGACGTCGCGATGCAGCGCAACGACATCCATCTGCCGCTGCCGATGCACGACTTCGTCACGAACCTGGTATCGTCGCGGATCGGCTACGCGTTCAACACGCGGACGTTTCTCGACACGCTGCTGCAGTACAACACCGATCTGAAGCAGTTCAGCGCGAACATCCGGTTCGATCTGATTCACCGCCCGCTCAGCGACTTGTTCGTCGTCTACAACGAGCAGAAGCTGACGAGCCCGCCAACCCCAGTCAATCCGGGCCGCGGGCTCATCGTCAAGTACACGCACATGCTCGCGTTCTGAAATCGGGTAATCGGGAAATCTGGTAATCGGGTAATTGAATTGGAGATTGGCTGTCAATTCCCAATCAATTACCCGATTACCCGATTATCCAATTACCCGATTCGCGTCGACGCCGCGCCCTGGTAGCCCTCGCGATAGCCCTGCTCGAACGCGGCCCGGTATTCGCGTTTGTAGGCGTCCCGCGATCCGTAGCGGTTGTTGTAGTCGTGATCGCCGTCGCGATAGCGTCGCGTCCGCACCGGGTCGTAGGCCCGGCGCCCCCGTGCGTCGTCGCGGCCGGCATCGAGGCCGTCGCGGTAGCCGACCTGGGCCGCCGGCGAGTAGTAGCCGCCGCCGCCGTTGCGCGGCACGCCCCGCTCCGGGTATTGCGGATAGTTCGGGTAGTTCGGTGACGTCGGGTAGTTCGAACGCGGATTCCGGTTGTTGTTGCCGTACCGGCCGTAGCCCTCGTTGTAGCCGGTCTGGAATCCCTGGCGGTACGAGCGGCGGTAGAACTCGCGGTCGCCGCCCGAGCGCCGATAGCCATCGTCGGCGTCGCGGTACTGGTCGTGACGGTTTATTGAGTAGTTGCGGCCGCGGCGGGCGTCGTTGGTGCCCTCGCGAACCCCGTCACGGTATCCGTTGTCGTAGCCTCGCTGGTCCACGTTGCGGTAGGAGCCGCCGCGCTGACCGTAGATCTGACTCGCGCACGCGGTGGACGCAAATGCGGTCGCGACGAGCAGCGCCGCCGGTATCAGTCGGAGTGTCCTCTGCATGGCATCCCTCGAAAGTGGTCGCGTGATTGACACGTCGTAAATGCACGGGCTTACAAGCGCCGTACCAAACGCGATCGCGAAGTTTTGGCGGAAAAACGCGCGAACCCGGATCGTTGCGGCGTCCTCGCCGGAGGTCGCCGATGGTTCGCCGCCCGCCGCTGGTGCTATGGTGACGGTGGCGAAAAGGTGTTCTGACCGTGCCCGATCGAGATGCCGTTACGTACACGCTGGAGTACGCGGAGGGTGCCACCGAGCGACAGCACAAGCTCGCGGCCGGCGCCACGGTCATCGGCCGCGCGTCGACCTGCGATCTCGTGATCAACGACACCAGCGTCTCCCGCCGGCATGCGCAGCTCGCGGTCGCCGACGGCACCTGCATGGTGACCGATCTCGGTAGCCGAAACGGCACCTACGTCAACGGCGATCAGATCGAAAAAGCCGAGCTGCATGACGGCGATCGCCTGGTGTTCGGGGAGATTCAGATCAGGCTGCGCTGCGTCGCCGTCAGCAACATCATCCTGACCGAAGACGACGCCGCCATGAACATGGGCGCGGTCATCAAGCGGCCGGTTGGACCCGACAGCGCGCTGGCGGCGGACGCCGCGGCGACGGTGGACGCGCCACGGCTGCTGAAGATGCTCACTGACATCAGCCGGACGCTCGTCGGCAGCCAGCCGATCGACGAAGTGCTCGGCCAGGTGGTGGACAGTGCGTTCGAGAGCACCAAGGCGACCCGGGCGCTCCTGCTGCTGTATGACGAAACGGCGAACACGCTGGTACCGCGCGTCGTGCGCCACCGCGAAGGGGCGCGCGGCTCGACACGCATCAGCCGCACGATCCTCGACCAGGTGATGAGAGATCGCGTCAGCATGCTCGCGCTGAACGCGCAGATCGATCCGCGGCTGGACATGTCGCAGAGCATCCGGACGCTCGACATCCGATCGTTCATGTGCGCGCCGCTGTGGCACGAGCGCGAGATCATCGGCGTGCTGTACGTGGACAACCCGCAGGGCGACAAGTTCACCACCGCCGATCTGGATCTCTTCTCGGCCTTTTCCAACTACGCGGCGGTCGCGATTGCGCAGGCCCGCCTCGCCGCCAGGGTCCTCGAGGAGACGCGCCGGCGCGAGCGGCTGCAGCGTTATCACTCGCCGGCGGTCGTCGACCGCATCCTCAAGAGCGGCGCGGACGCCGACGCGCCATTGATCGCCCACGAGCGCGACTTGACGGTCCTCTTCGCGGATCTCGTCGGGTTTACGACGCAGGTGGAGAGCATGCAGCCGCAGCAGGTGGCGGTGCTGCTGAACGCGTTCTTCACCCGGATGGCCGACGCCATCTTCCAGCACGACGGGACACTCGACAAGTTCATCGGCGACAGCGTGCTCGCGATCTTCGGGGCGCCGATGGACCTGCCGAATCACGCGCTGAACGCCGTCCAGAGCGCGCAAACGATGCGCCGTGCGCTGAAGGCGCTCAACGAAGAGCGGCCTGAGTCGATGTTGAAGATGCGCGTGGCGATCCATACGGGCGTGGCGCTCGTCGGCGACATCGGGTCGCCCAAGCGGCGCGAGTACTCGGTGCTCGGCGACGTCGTCAACACGGCGGCCCGGATCGAGGAAAGCGTCGCGCAGGCGGGTCAGATCGTGATCAGCCGGGCGACGTTCGATCGGCTGAACGGGCAGATCCCCGCGCAATCCCTCGGCCCGGTGGCGCTCCGCGGCCGATCCGAAGCGGTCGAGATGTTCGAGATTCCCGTCGACTAGTCGAATTGAAACAGCTGCCCGTCTTCCGCCAGTTCCAGCTCCAAGGTGTCGCGGCGCTGGAGAACTTCCGCACCGGCGTGCGTCAGCACAATCCGGGAGGCCTCGAACCGGTCGCGGTTGGCCGCGACCGTCGTGTACATCAGGTGGCCGGGAATCGACGTGTCGAAGGTGGTGGCTTCACAGAAGAACAGATCGGCGCCGCGGGCAGCATCGAACAGCCGATCGGTCCACGCGGTGTCGCCGGAATACGCGATGGTGCGGCCGTCGCACGCGACACGCAGGGCAAATGCCGGCGCGCCGCTGTCGTGGATGACTCCGAAGGGCGTGACGGTGGCGCCTGCCACTGTCAGGGGTTGGCCCTCTTCGTATTCGAGGAATTCGACGGCGAACCGCTTGGGATGGTCCCAGAATCCCGGAAACAGCGTGTCGGCTGCTCGACGCACGCGCTCCGCAGTGCTGCGCGGGCCGGCGATGATCAGCGGCCGCGTGCGGCCGGTCACGAACGCCGCATCCAGCATCAGGAACGGCAATCCCCCGAAGTGATCGCCGTGCAAGTGGCTGAGCACGACCGCGTCCACAGCGCGCGCGTCAACGCCGAAGCGGTTGAGCGCAATCATCGCCGACGCTCCGCAATCGATCAGCAGCTTCGACGAGGGGGCTTCGAGGTAGAAGCAGGTGTGCAAGCGTCCGCCGCTGCCGAACGCGTCGCCACAACCCAGGACGCGCAGCGACACAGCGGATCGGTACGGAGCGGCTCACGGCGAAAGAGCCTATCTCAAGCGTTCAACGCGCGCCAGGTGGAGTGCCGGCTTCAGCCGTGAGCTGACGTCTCAGCACCTTTCCCACCATCGTCTTTGGCAGATCGCGCCGGAATTCGACGTGTGCCGGTACTTTGTAGGGCGCGAGGATGTTCCGGCAGTGGGCGCGCAGTTCCTGTTCCGTCACCGTCTGGCCGGCGCGCACGACGACCCATGCCCACACGACCTGGCCTTTGACGGGATCGGCGACGCCGCCGGCGCCGACTTCCGCGACGGCGGGATGCAACGCCAGGGCTTCCTCGATCTCGCGCGGCCACACCTGATAGCCGCTCGTTTTGATCAGGTCCTTCTGGCGATCGACGATGAACAGATAGCCGTCCTCGTCCAGGCGGCCGAGATCACCCGTGTGCAGCCAGCGGCCGCCATCGCCGTGCGCGCGCAGCGCGATCGCCGTCTCGTCGGGATTGTTCCAGTACGACGTCATCAGCTGCGGCGCGCGGATGACGATTTCGCCGACCTGGCCCTGCGGCAGAGGGGTCTCTCCCGTCTCGGCGTCGACGATCGCGATTTCAACGTCGGGCAGCGGCAGTCCGACCGATCCGATCTTGCTGGCGCCCTTCAGCGGGTTCACGAGGCAGGCCATCATCGCTTCGGTGAGCGAGTAGCCTTCGACGAGCCGGCCGCCGGTCAGGTCTTCGAAGCGTGTCTTGGTGTCGGCCAGGAGCGGGGCGGCGCCCGAGAAGCAGACCTTGATGGACCTGAAGCTGACCTGCCCTGTCTTGACGCGCTCGTGGTTGCACAGCGCGATGAACAGCGTCGGCACACCGGTGAAAAATGACGGCCGCACGGCGTCGATGGTGTCGAGCACGTCGTCGATCTCGCGCGGGTTCGGGATGAGCGCCAGGGCGTTGTGGCCGACGAACGCCAGGCTCTGGACGCCGACGTTGGCGTACACGTGGAAGAGCGGCAGCGGGAGCATGAGCGTGTCCTGCCAGTCGACGCACAGGCTCTTGACCCATTCGCGAATCTGGAGGCCGGCGATGACGTACGAGCGGTGGGGCGCCACGACGCCCTTGGGTGTGCCGGTGGTGCCCCCGCTCATCAGGATGATCGCCGGGTCGTCAGGCCTGATGTGGGACGAGGAGCGGTTCGTGCCCTCGTGAGCCCGCATCAGATCCTGGAACCAGAGATCGCCCGGATCGAGGCGAATGCGATGGCCGCCGCTGCGTTCACGGAACAGGGTGAACAGCAGTTGCTTCAGCGGCGGGAGATATTCCTTGATGTTCGACGCGATGACGCGGCGCACGCGCGTCCGCGCCTGACACGCCTTGACGCGGGCGACGAACGGCGTCAGCGCGATGACGATCTCGGCGCCGGTCTGCGACAGCGCGTCCTGCAGCTCGTGCTCGGTGTACATCGGGTTGAGCGGGACGACGATCGCCCCGACCTTCCACGCGCCGAGCTCGGCGATCAGGAATTGCGGCGAGTTGGGAAGAATCAGCGCGACGCGGTCGCCTTTCCTCACACCCAGCGAGGCCAGCGCGGCCCCCGAGGCGTCGCTCAACCGATCGAGATCCGCCCACGAGAGCGTGCGGCCCTTGAAGATCACCGCCGGATGATCCGGCCGCTCGCGAACGGCGTCCGCGAGGTAGTCGAGGAGGGTCCGCTCCGGATACGGCGAAAGCGTCGTGCGGACGTCAGCGTCGTAGTGCGATTGCCACGGATGCAGGGTCAAAAGGCAGTCTACGTGAGGGTTTCCAGCTCCGACAGACGCTGCGCGACCCGGTCGAGATCGCCCTGCGTGTATCCGAGCGTGGTCAACAACAGCTCTTCGCGCCGTCGATCGGGTGGGCTGTCGACGAAGAGCGCCAGCAGCTTCTCGATACCCGGGGTCACGCCGGCCGAGTTGTGCGTCACTTCAGCGGCGGCTTCGTAGGCCTCGGCGTATCTCTCGAGGGGCGGTTCGCGCGGCCAGGCGGCGGAGCGCTTCGACTTCCTGCATCAGCACCGCGATGATCTCGAGCAGGGCGAGGGTGCGCTTCGCCGGGTCGGCGTCGCTGACGCCGATCGCGTCGCGGAACAAGCGGCTGGAATTCTGTTCCCGGCTCGGCATTCCCTTACTCCGTCCACACAATCACGTAGCCGCCGTGGCGGTCCTGCTCGTCCAGGATCAGGCTTGGGCCGAGGCGCTCGAGGTCGGCGGCGTTCAGATGGACGCGCTCGCTGTCGATATCGATCCCGTTGTCGTTGAGGAACGAGAAGTGTTTGCCCGGCATGAGGCGGATCAGCCAGAAGGGAATCGACACGCGCACGAGCTTGCGTTCATCGGGATCGTAGGCGAGGATGCGCAGCGTCTCGATCTTCCCGCCCGACTCGGCCTTCTCCACGAGCTCGCGATGCACGATCGGATCGTCGCCGCGGCGCATCTCGATCAACGGCTTCTGACCGGAAAAGCGGGCGCGGGCCGCGGCGAACTGCTGCTCGGCGCCCTCGCGGGGCGTGAACTGCGAGTTGATGTGGCGGTAGAAAAAAAAGGCCGTGCCGCCGACCACCGCCACCGCCAGAATGCCGACGATGATCACCGACGCAACCAGGACCGAAATCCACGTGCGCCGCGTCGATTTTTCCATCAACCCACTTGTTTCATGAGACGGCGCGCTTCGTCCGCCGCCAGAGGGTCATTATCGCTCTCGCACAGCGAAATCGCGGTTTGTAATTCGCGCCGCGCCGCCGCGCGGTCGCCCTTCTTCACCGCCAGGCGGCCCATCTCCAGGCGCGTGCGGCCGTGGACCCATTTTCGTCCCTCGAGCGCCAGCGCGCGCTGGAAATCGGCCTCGGCGTCGGCCGACTGTCCGCGCCAGGCGCGGGCCACGCCGCGCTTGTGGAACCACAGGGCGTTTTCGCCGAACATCCGCGGGCGCGTGTCGTCCGCGAATCGAGTCATGCCGTCGGTCAGGACCCGCTCGGCGTCCGCGAACCGGCTCGCGCGAATCAGCGTCGATCCGCTCTCCAGCCACATCAGCCGGTTCCGCGGGTACCGCGCCTGCAGCGTCGCCAGTTGCTTGAGCGCATCGTCGTAGCGTTTTTCCCGGTTGTACATCAGCAGCAGCGCAAACCGGGCATCCTCCTGGTTGTCGCCGCCGTACGCCGCGGCCTCTTCCACGAACTGAATGCCGCGCTCGCGGCCGCCGCCAAAACCGACGACATACGCCATCCAGCGGACGGGCAGCGACAGGGCAGACACGAGATAGCGGTAGGTGCCGACGATGAGGCCGGCATCCTTTCGTTTGGGATCGAGGGCGAGCACCTGCTCGTGCTCGTCGTACGCTTCGCGTGCCGACCGGAACGCGCTCATCGCCGTGCCTTCGACCGTCGCCGTGTACGAGGCGCGGAGGCCGACCGCCGACCCGAGCTGGTAGTGGGCATCGGCGTCGCGTGGGTTCTTCAGGATCCGCGCACGGGCGATCGCGATCGCGCGGTCGATCGCGTCGCGGTGGGCCGCGGCGATTTCGGGAGGCGGGGGCGCCAGATTCGGGTTGGGACGCGTGACCCGGCCGAGATAGTCGTCAACCGTCATGTTGCCGCGCCGGAACGTGATGCTCAGCCACAAGGAGCTGGCCAACCCGCGGTACGCGGCCGCATCCTGGCCATCGGCGGCGATGGCCTGCCGGAACGTGGCGACGGCCTGGTCGCGGTCGAGGTTGTAGAGCTGCTCGGCCGCTTTGGCGCGAAGGGCCTCCGATTCCCGGCTGGCGAGGACCGGTTGGGCGCCGATCGCCAGCAACCCAACACCCATCGCCACACGGAGCGCGGCGACGCGGGGCACGTACCCGATCTTACGACGCCCCCGTAACTTGCGCCGCTTGTGCCTTCCGAATACAATCGCCCGAACTACCCGAGAGGAAAGAGAGAAGGAGTTCGACGTTGGATCATCCGACTCATACGCCCGCGAGCGCGGTGCACGGACACGCCCACGCCGCACGACCACGACATGCCCACAGGAGCTCGGCTTCTGGCGGAAGTACGTCTTCTCGCTCGATCACAAGGTGATCGGCATCCAGTACGCGGTCACGGGGCTGCTGTTCCTGCTCTTCGGCTTCACCTTGATGATGATCATGCGGTGGCAGATGGCCTATCCGGGCAAGGCCATTCCGATCATCGGCGGTTTCCTCGGCGTGGCGAACGCGCCCGGCGGCATCATGCTGCCCGAGTTCTACAACCAGTTGGGCGCGATGCACGGCACCATCATGGTGTTCATGGGCGTCGTGCCGCTCGCCGTCGGCGGCTTCGGCAACTTCGTGCTGCCGCTGCAGATCGGCGCGCCCGACATGGCGTTCCCCAAGCTCAACATGATGAGCTACTGGGTGTTCTTCATCGGCGGCGTGACGATGATCGCCAGCTTCTTCCTGCCCGGCGGCGCCGCGAACTCCGGCTGGACCTCCTACGCGCCACTCTCGGTGACGGCGATCGGCAACGGCCAGACGATGTGGCTGATCGGGATGATCTTCCTGATCACCTCGTCGCTCCTCGGTTCCGTGAACTTCATCGTCACCACCGTGCAGCTCCGCGCCAAGGGACTCAGCTGGATGCGCCTGCCGTTTTTCGTCTGGGCGCAGTTCGTCACCTCGTTCCTGCTGCTGCTCGCGTTTCCGCCGCTCGAAGCCGCGGGCGTGCTGCAGTTGATGGATCGGGTCGCCGGCACCAGCTTCTTCCTGCCGAGCGGCCTCGTCATATCCGGCAAGCCGCTCGAGATGGCGGGCGAAGGCAACCCGCTGCTCTGGCAGCATCTGTTCTGGTTCCTGGCGCACCCCGAGGTGTACGTGCTCATTCTCCCCGCGATGGGGATCGTCTCCGAGGTGATCGCGAACAACACGCGCAAGCCGCTGTGGGGCTACAAGGCGCTGGTGTACTCGGTGATCTTCCTCGGCTTCATGTCGTTCATCGTGTGGGCGCACCACATGTTCATGACCGGCATGGGCACGACGATCAGCGCGTTCTTCCAGACCACGACGATGATCATCTCGATCCCGTCGGTGGTCATCTTGACCGCGCTGCTGCTGTCGCTCTGGGGCGCGTCGATCCGCTTCACGACGCCGATGCTGTTCGCGCTCGCGTTTCTGCCGATGTTCGGCATTGGCGGCTTGACCGGATTGCCGCTCGGCCTGGCGCCCTCCGACATCCACCTGCACGACACCTATTACGTCATCGGCCACTTCCACTACGTCGTCGCGCCGGGCACGATCTTCGCGCTCTTCGCGGGCATCTATTACTGGTTCCCCAAGGCGACGGGCCGGAAGATGAACGACACGCTCGGGTTGATCCACTTCGTGGGATCGTTCATCGCGATCAACCTCGTGTTCTTCCCGATGTTCATCGAGGGGCTCGCCGGGATGAACCGCCGGATGTACGACGGCGGCACGATGTACACGCACAACGCCGCGGTGCTGCACTGGAACGTCATCCAGGGCTACGCGTCGTGGGCGCTCGGCCTCTTCCAGATCCCGTTCATCGTCAATTTCTTCATGAGCATCAAGTGGGGGAAGGCGGTCGACCGGAATCCGTGGGAAGCGACCACGCTGGAATGGGCGGCGCCGTCGCCGCCTGGACACGGCAACTTCCTGACCGAGCCGGTCGTGTATCGCGGGCCGTACGAGTACAGCGTCCCCGGCGCGGCGCGCGATTTCAGTCCACAGTTCGAGCCAGAGAAGGCGTGACCACGGTGGACACGGATCAAACGGTGGTCACGGTGTACAAAACAGAGGACATAGCGTGAACATTCCGTACACAGTTGAGGAGCGGCCCGACACCGGGCTGACGAACGGCAAGCTCGGGATCTGGCTGTTCCTGGCCTCGGAAGTGATGCTGTTCGGCGCGCTGTTCAGCACCTACATCATCCTGCGCACGGGCTCGACCGAGTGGCCGACACGGCGAGCTGAGCGTCGCGCTCGGCGCCGTCAACACCATCATCCTGATTACCTCCTCGGTGACGATGGTGATGGCGTGGGCGTCGCTCAAGATGAACAACTGGGGGCGGCATCGCCTGTACTTGATTGGCACGTTCCTGCTGGCGGGCGTCTTCCTCGTGAACAAGTATTTCGAGTACGCGGATCACTTCGCCAGGGGTGAGGGGCCTTCGCACAGCACGTTTCTGGCGATCTACTACACGCTGACGGGGCTGCACGGCATCCACATCCTCGGCGGGATGGTCGTGATGGCGTACTTCATCGGCCCGGGCGCCGGCCTGTGGAAGAAGAACCCCGAGCAGTTCACGAATCGCATCGAATACACCGGGCTGTACTGGCACTTCGTCGACCTGGTGTGGATCTTCCTGTTCCCGGTGCTGTATTTGTTGTAGGAGAAGGCATGCATTCGGCTCCGCCAATTCGGAAATACATCATGATCGGCGCGGCGCTGCTGGTGTTCACCGGCATCACCGTCGCGGCCAATCTGGTTCACTTCGCCGTGCCGATGGCCATCACGGTCGCGCTCATCATCGCCATGATGAAGGGGACGATGGTCGCCGCCGTGTTCATGCACCTCAGCCACGAACGGCAATGGATCTACGGGGCGCTGATCCTGACCGTGGCGTTCTTCCTCGTGTTGATGACGATCCCGATCCTGACGACGATGGACACGATCGGCACGCACAAGACGCCCTTCGCCGTCGAGAAACCGGCGGCGCCCGGGCACTGAGATGTCGCTCCGCGCGTTCCACATGTTGTTCATCGCGCTGTCCGTCATCCTGACGGCATTTTTCGCCGCGTGGGCGTTCGGCCAGTACCGGACGGAGAACGCGATCGGCTACGCGGTGACCGCGCGTGGCGTCGCTCGCGGCCGGCGTCGGGCTGGTCGTCTACGGCGCGGCGTTCCAGAAGAAGACGAAGAGGCTCTCGTGACAGGCAAAGCGGCTCGCGCAGGTACCGTTGACGCTGCTGGTGCTCGCGGCGTTCCGCGCGTGGCGCTGGCGTGTCCCGTGTGTTTCGGCGAGAACGACTCGCCGCTCACCAGTGCGATGCGGCTCGGGGTCATCTTCATGCTCGTCATCGTCGCCGCGGTGCTGGCGGCGTTCGCGTCGTTTTTCATTTATCTGATGCGGCGCGCCAAGATGGTGGCGCGGCAGTCGGAAGGAATCGCTGAAACATGAACAACTGGTTCATGACCTACATGCCGCTGCAGGCCTCGGCGCATGCCGCGGAAATCGATCACATGACCGTGCTCACGCACTGGCTGATGCTGGTGCTGTTCGTCGGCTGGGGCGCGTTCTTCCTGTTCGTGCTCGTCCGCTTCCGAAGCGGCGCCAATCCGAAAGCCGACTAT
>CAVSWN010000033.1:0-164385 GCA_963731545.1 uncultured Acidobacteriota bacterium
CGAGAAAAGCCACCGCTTCGCCGAGTGGCTCCCCGGCGCGAACGCGTTCATCTTCGACAGCCATCGGATCGACATGCCGTCGCTCGATGACGCCCGGATCGAGATGCTCGACCTGCGGACGAACCAGCGACGCGGTACTGGTCGAGGGTGGTCAGCGCGCTCATAACTCCCGGACGGGTCACCTCGTCTACCAGCACGACGACTCGCTGCACGCGCTGCCCTTCGACGCCGAGCGCCTCGTGGTGACCGGCCCGCCGGCGCAGATCATTTCCGGAGTGCGCCAGTCGTCGTGGAGCCTGCGTCAGTTTTCGCTGTCGGAAGATGGGTTGCTCGTGTACGCGCCGGGCAGCAAGCGGAGCCTTCAGCGGCAGCTCGTCTGGGTCGATCGCACGGGCGGCGTTGAATCCGCCGCCGGGCTCCAGGCCGAATTTCAGGCGCCGCGCCTGTCGCTCGACGGGCGGCGCCTCGCGGTCCAGATCGTGGGCGCGAACGACACGGTGTGGGTGTACGAGTTCGCGCGGCAGGCCTGGACTCGCCTGAATTCGAACTGGGACAGCGGTCGCCCGTCTGGGCGCCGGACGGTGCCCGGCTTGCCGTCGGGTCCAAACCTGGAGCGCTGAACCTGTTCTGGATGGCCGATCGATTCGCGCGGGACCGAGCACGGTTTCGGCCCGCGGCCGAACGTACAGACGCCGACCAGTTGGTCTCCCGACGGCCGCTAGTCGCGTACACCGAAACCAGTCCGACGACACTCCGCGACATCTGGATCATGGACGTCGCAAGCAGGACCGCGCGAATTCCGGCAAACGCCTTCCGACGAAAGCGATGCCAAGTTCTCCCCCGACGGCCGCTGGATCGCCTATCGTCGACCGAGTCCGGCCAGCCGAGGTCTACGTGCGCAGTTTCGTCGAAGGTCCGGCGGACAGTGGCGGATCTCGAACGACGGCGGAGAATGGCCGGTCTGGTCGCGCGACGGCCGCGAGCTGTTTTATCGTTCATCGGCCGCGTCCACCACGCCCGGCGAACTGAGGGTCGTCCGCGTCGCGACGCGCCCAACGTTTGCGCGGCCGCGCCCGGTACCGTCTTCGACGCGCGGTCGTACGGGCGTTACGAATGTCGGTGGACGGGCGGCGCTTCCTGATGGTCTACACTCCGCCTGAACAGCGGACGCAACTGCACTGGTGGCCAACTGGTCGGAAGATTGCGCCCGCTCACGGCGCGACCGGGGCAGGATCGTCTGCACCAGGTCGCCGTGACCCGATCGCCACGCTGAGGGTCAACCACGACCTGACGCCACGCGATTCGACGGGAAATCTCCGGGGATTTCCTGACGAATCCCCCGAGGACTTTCCCCGCGAATCTACGTAACAGTTCATGCGTCGGACGAGCTGCTGATCGAAACAGCACAGGGAGCCACATGTCGGCGGGAGACAAGGCTGAGACGCGATCATCAGCTGGAGTTGGGGCGCCGCCCGCGCTCTGCTGACATGCGCGGCGCTCCTCGCCGCGTCGCCGTGCCGCGCGCCCAGGAGGACACGGGCAAGCGCGAGTACGTGCGTGGCGGCTGCGACTCCTGCCACGGTCCCGAAGCGCGCGGTGCGGGGACGCCCCGGAACTGGCGGGGTTGAAGCGACCCTATCCGGAGTTCGTGAAGATCGTCCGCGAAGGCACGGGCGACATGCCTCCGCACTCGAAGGACGAGGTCAGCGACGAGCAGCTCGACGCCATCTACAAGTGGCTCACGAAGCTGCCGCCGAAGGGCAAGGCCGCGCGATGGCGCGTGTCGCCACTCAAGTCACATACTCAGGAGGGCCGGATGAATCGTCGAACCTTTCTCAAGATGAGGAGAACGCGGGCACGCTCGCGATCGGCGGCAGCGTGGTTGCGAATGCCGGCGCAGGCGCGCAGGGACCCCAGTCACAGCCTGCGGCCAGCCTCGGCAACAGCGTCACGGCGGACGTCGCGATCGTGGGAGCCGGAGTCTTCGGCGGGTGGACGGCGCTCTACCTCCGGGAGATGGGGCTGTCGGTCGTCATGATCGACCAGTATGGCCCCGGCAATTCGAAATCGAGCTCCGGCGGCGAGATTCGCGGCATGCGCGCCACCTACGGCGATCAGGAGCACTACTCGCGCTGGGCGATGACGGCGATGGAGCTGTGGAAGATCCGCGAGGCGGAGTTCGGCACCAAGCTGTTCTATCAGTGCGGCGGGCTCCAGGTGAATCGGGAGTGGACCCGGCAGATCACCGCAACCCGCGCGATGTTCGACAAGCTCAAGATTCCCTACGAGATCGTCAAGCACGAGGATCTCGTCAAGCGATGGCCGCAGATGGCGACCGAGATCCGCCGAGTTCTTCGGCGTTCTACACGCCGTTCGGCGGCGTGTTGAAGGCGCACGACGCCTGCGTGGCCGTGGCGCGATCCTTCGAGAGGAAGGGTGGGAAGTTCGTCCTCGCAAAGGCGTCGCTCGGGCAGCGCGGCGCGAATCGCCTGCAGACGGTGACGCTCTCGACCGGCCAGACGGTCAGCGCCGGGCACGTTCGTCTTCGCCGCCGGCCCCTGGCTGCTCACGATGTTTCCCGAGGTGCTGAAGAACAAGCTGATGGTCGCCAAGCGCGGCTACTACATGGTCGGGCTCCCGGCTGGCGACTTTCGATTCTCCTATCCGAACCTGCCGAACACCGGCGTCGGCGTGCCGAGCGTCGACGGCCTCGGCCTGGCGATCCTGATGGGGTCGGGCAACAAGCCTGTCGACCCGGATACCCACGACCGGGTGCCGACGGCCGAGGACAAGGCAGCGATCAAGCAGATCCTCACCAACCGTTTCCCCGATCTGAAGGATCAGCCGATTCTCAACGCGCACATCTGTCAGAGCGACAACAGCGTCGACGGCAACTTCATCATCGACCGCCATCCCGGTCTGGAGAACGTGTGGCTGGTCGGCGGCGGCTCGTACCACGGGTTCAAGATGGGCCCGGTCGCGGGAGACTACGTCGCTCACCGTCTGGTCGGACGAGACAAGAGTCCCGAACTGGCGCCGATTTTCAAGATCAAGGACCAGACATTTGCTGACAGCGGTGCCACCCCGCGGGTCAACGACTTGATGGAATAGCGGCCGGACGGCCGGTTGGATCGTCAATCAACGGAGGGAACCATGCGTCGGGCTATCGGGTACCGTCTGTCGGTCTTCGCCGCCGTGCTGTTGTGGATGGGATCGGGCAACGACGTTCAGGCCCAGTCGTTCCAAGGCGGCGTGCGCGGAGCCGTTCGTGACGCCCAGGGTGTGATCCCTGGCGCGAGCGTCACGTTGACCAACGAGGCGACGAAAGTCGCCCGCGACACCACCACCAACGACGTCGGCGCGTACACGTTTCCGAACGTCGTCCCCGGCACCTATACGCTGACGGTCTCGGTGACCGGCTACAAGACGTTCGAGCGGGCGGGGCTCACGGTCGCGACGCAGCAGTTCGTGACGATGGACACCGTGCTCGAAGTCGGCGCCATCGAGGAGTCGATCACCGTCACCGGGGCGTCGCCGCTCATCGACACGTCGACGGCGTCTCAGGGCACGGTGCTCGACCGCGCCCAGCTCGAGTCGCTGCCGACGCCGGGGCGCAACGCCTCGCTCATGGCGGTGACGATGCCGACCGTGGTCAGCAGCGGCAACACCGGATTCAACCGCCAGAACGCGCAGAGCGGCGCGACGACGGTGTCGATCGGCGGCGGCGGCGTCCGCGCCAACAACTACCTTCTCGACGGCGTGCCGATCACCGATCTCGACGAATCGGGCCGCCGTCTTCGTCTCCATCGAGGGGCTCGAAGAGATGAAGGTGCAGGTCCACACCTACGACGCGGAGATGGGCCGGTCGGGCGGCGGCGTCTTCAACTCGACGGCGAAGTCCGGCACCAACGAGTTCCACGGCTCGGCGTTCTACCGCACGCAGCCCACGGCCCTGCTCCAGCAGAACTTCTTCCTGCCGCGGGCAGCCGAAGGCCGAGGCCAGTATTCGCGAATCCCCGGATACGGGTTCGGCGGACCGATCAAGAAGGACCGGACGTTCTTCTGGACGTCGCTCGAAGGCGACCGCGGTCTGCTCGGTCACAACTACTCGGTGAACTTTCCGACGACGCGCGAGCGCGCCGGCGACTTCTCGCAGACCTTCGACCGCACGCGGCCGGCTGATCGTCATTTACGACCCGCTGACGACCAGGACCGGATCCGGCCACTGGACAGCAGATTCGCGACCCGTTTCCCGGCAACGTCATTCCGTCCAATCGGATCAATGCGGTCGGCCAGCGGATCGCGAACATCATGCCGAAGCCGACCATCGACCATCAGCAATCAGAGTCCGAACTACCTCAACGACAATCCGACCAAAGACGAGGCGCTGAATTGGTCGGCGAAGATGGATCACAAGTTCACGGACAAGCTGTCGCTGAGCGCGTCTGTACGTGTGGGCGCGCACCGGCGAGGACGGCGACTGCTGGTACGACTCGAACCTGTTCGCGTGCCCGATGTTCCGCCTCGATCGCAAAGTCCACGTCGCCGGCGTGAACAACAACTACATCCTCAATGATTCGACGGTGCTGGCGCTGCGCTTCGGCTGGAACCGGTTCGACGATTCCAACGCGCTCCCCACGACTTCGACCCGGCGACGCTCGGGTTCAACGCGGCCTACCTCAATGGGATGCCGGGGAAAAAGTTCCCGCGCGTCGACCTGGGCGATTTCGGCGTGATGGGCCACTCGCCGCGGAACGACCGCTACTTCAGCTCGTACGCCGCCAACGCGGCGCTGTCGAAGCTGCGCGGCCGGCACAGCCTCAAGTTCGGCGGCGAATACCGCCGCATCGGCGTGCACGGCCTGGCCTACGGCGAAGAGTCCGGAAACTTCACCTTCAACCGGCAGTTCTCCAGGGACCCAATCCCTTGAGCCCGGCGGCGGCGAGCGGCAGTTCGGTGGCCGATCTGCTGCTCGGGTATCCGAGCGCGGGATCGATCGCGATTACGCAGCCCTTCGACATGTTCGTCAACTACTACAGCGGCTACGCCCAGGACGACATCCGCCTGAGCTCGAAGGTGGCGCTGAACTTCGGCCTGCGCGTCGAGCACGAGGACGGCATCCGCGAGAAGAACGATCGCATCACCGTCGCCTTCGATCAGAATGCAATCAGCCCGCTGAACAATCTGGTCAGGATCGAAGGGCGCGATGCCATTCGTGGCGGCCTGGTCTACGCCGGCGTCAACGGCGCGTCCGACGTGCAGGGCGACCAGCCCGCGGTGAAACTGGCGCCGCGCGCCGGCGTCGTGTACTCCGTCAATCAGAACACCGTCGTCCGCGCCGGCTACGGACTCTTCTGGGCGCCGTGGAACTACCCGTCGCCCAACAACACCAACTACGGGCAGCTTGGCTTCACCGGCGTCTCGACGCTTCAGCAGAACACCCTCGTGCCGATCACGTCGATCGACAACCCGTTTCCCAACGGCTTGACCCAGCCGGCGGGCTCGAGCCTTGGTCTGCTGGCCGGTGTCGGCGGCACCATCGACTTCGTCGATCAGGCGAAGGGCGCCTCGCGCGTGCAGCAATACTCGGTCGACGTCCAGCGCGAGCTGGGCAGCAACGTCGCCGTGAGCATCGGGTACACCGGCGCCAGAGGCGACTCCCTCAGCCTCGGCGGCACCTCCGACGCCACGCATCAACATCAATCAGCTGGATCCCAGGTTCTTCTCGCTCGGCAGCCAGCTCGTGCAGCTCGTGCCGAACCCGTTCTTCGGCGTCGCCGGCGCGGGCGCGCTGGCGACCCAGGCCACGATCCAGCGGGGCCAGCTGCTGCGGCCGTTCCCGCAGTTCCTGAACGTGCTCGCGCACCAGGTGAGCGGCGGCCGGTCGCGGTACGACGCGATGATCGTGGAGCTCAACAAGCGGGTCACCGGCTGGTGGGGCGGCCGCGTGAGCTACACGCGCAGCCGTCTGATGGACAATCAGTTCGGGCAGGGCAACTACTACGCGTCCACCGGTGTCATCGTCGACAACTACGACATCGATCGCGAGTACTCGTACGGCCTGATCGACGTGCCGCACAAGCTGGTGGTCGCGCCGATCGTGATCCTGCCGTTCGGCGCCGGCAAACGGTTTCTCGACAAGACCGGCCTCGTCGATCACCTCGTCGGAGGATGGACCATCTCGATGGTGGCGTCGCGCGAGTCCGGCTTCCCTATCGCCATCCAGCAGTCGCCCAACAACTCGGGTCTCTTCGGCAGCAACCAGCGCCCGAACCGCGTGGCCGGGCGCGCCGGGCACGCTGACCGACGACATCACCGCGCAACTGTCGACGAACATCGCGGACAACCAGTATCTCAACCTGGCGGCGTGGTCGCAGGCGCCGGCATTTACCTTTGGCAACGCGCCGCGAACGGATCCCGACGTCCGGACACCGCCGAGGAACAAGATCGATATCGCATTCGCCAAGCGCGTCAAGACTGGCGGCCGCACGGAGGGCGAGTTCCGGGTGGAATTGCTGAACGCGACCGGCATCCCTCAGTACCAGGCGATTCCGTCGACGTTCGGCATCGGCACCTTCGGGCAGGTTCGGCTGCTCGCCGGATACATGCGGGTCACGGCGCTCACGTTCCGGTTCCGATTCTGAGTTGCCGGCGGGCGCGAGCTGTTCATGGACCGACGCACGGTGCTCAAGGCCGGTGGGGCGGCCCTCATCGGGCTCGGGGTCGGCGGATGCGCGACCGGGAGCGCGGCGCGGAGTGCGCGCACGGCGCCGACGCGCCGGCCGATCGATCTGCCGCCCGTCCGCGCCTCCTGGGATCGGGTGATTCGGACGACCGTCGGTCTTCGTCCGCATCGCCCGAGCGGCTTTCTGCTGAAAGCGGAAAAGCTCGACACCAAGCTGCTGATCCACAACTACGGGCACGGAGGGGCGGGCCACGGCCTCGGCTGGGGCACCGGTTCACTCGCCGCCGACTTCGCGATGGATCAGTCGGAACGGCGGGCCGCCGTCATCGGCTGCGGCACGATTGGTCTGACGGCCGCGCGGCAATTGCAGCGGCGCGGCTTCGACGTCACCATCTACGCGGCGGCAGTGCCGCCGGACACGACGTCGGACATGGCGATGGCGTTCTTCTCGCCCGCGTCCGGGCTCGTGTCGGCCGCGCGCACACCGGAGTGGGACGCCCAGTTTCGGCGCGCCGCCGAGATTTCCTATCACCAACTGCAACTGCTGGCCGGCGCACGATACGGCGTCTCGTGGATCGACAGCTACAACATGATGGACGCGCTGCCGACGGCACCGCCCGCGGAATCGGCGACGAGCGATCTGGTTCCCCGCCACCTTCAGACCGACCGGGTCGTCCTCGGTCCAGGGGAGCATCCCTTTCCGACGACCTACGCGCTGCGGCGATCGATCCTCCGCATCGAGCCGACCGTCTATCTCGAGGCGTTGCTCGCCGACGTGTATCTGTTCGGCGGCCGCCATGTGGCGCGCCGGTTCGACTCCGCGCGCGACCTCATGATGCTGGACGAGCCGGTCATCGTGAACTGCACCGGGCTCGGGTCGCGCGACCTGTTCGGGGATCGCACGATGGTGCCCGTGAAAGGACAGCTGTCGATGCTCATCCCGCAGCCGGAAGTCACGTATGCGGCCTCGGGTGGCGGCCTCCGCACGGGTAACGCCGTCGTCTCGACGATGCCGCGGCGGGACGGCATCGCCCTTGGCAACACGATGGAGCGGGACATCTGGACGCTGGAACCGAACGAAGAGGCGCGGAAGCGCAACGTCGACGGGGCAATTGCCGTCTTCAACGCGATGCGCGGACTACCACGTAAAGAAACCCGGCCCTGTCGAGGGTGCAACGCTTTCAGTGCTTGCCTAGGCGCCGCTGATGTCGACGTCCTTCGTTTCCTTCACCAGCAACGTGCCGACGCACAGCGTGAGCACGGCGATCCCGATCGGATACCAGAGGCCGGAATAGATGTTGCCCGTCGCCGCGACGATGGCAAAGGCGGTTGTCGGCAGAAACCCGCCGAACCACCCGTTGCCGATGTGGTACGGGAGCGACATCGACGTATAGCGGATGCGGGTTGGAAACATTTCGACCAGCATGGCGGCTATGGGGCCGTAGACCAGGGTCACGTAGATCATCAGGATCCACAACAGCAGGACGACCATCGGTTTGTTGATTCGTGCTGGATCGGCATTCGGCGGATAGCCCGCGGCGTCGAGTGCCGCGCCGAGCTGCCGCTCGAACACTGTCTGATTGCGATCTGGCCTCCGCCTGCGTGCCGTCGTACGACGGGATCGACAGCCCGCCCACGCGTACGACGGCGTTGCCGCCCGGTGGTGCGGATTCGTTCGAATACGGCACGCCTCGACGGACCAGCGCAGCTTTCGCGATGTCGCACGACGTCGTGAAGCGGCTCGTTCCGATGGGATTGAACTGCAGCGAACAGCTCTCAGCGTCCGCCTGAACGACAACCGGCGCCGACGTCTGAGCGTCGACGAGCGCCGGGTTTGCGGCATGGGCGAGCGCCCTGAAGATCGGAAAATACGTCAGCACGGCGAGCAGACACCCGGCCATGATGATCGGCTTGCGGCCAATCGTGTCGGAGAGCCGGCCAAAAACCAGGAAGAACGGGGTGCCGAGTACCAGCGAAACGGCGACAAGAATGTTCGCCGTCTGCGCATCCACCTTGAGGGTCTGCGTCAGGAAGAACAGCGTGTAGAACTGTCCGGTGTACCAGACGACGGCCTGCCCGGCCGTCAGTCCGAAAAGGGCGAGCAGCACCAATCGCAGGTTGCTCCATCGTGCGAACGACTCCGTGAGCGGCGCCTTCGACATCCCGCCCTGACTCTTCATCGCCTGGAACAGCGGCGATTCGTTCAGCTTCAGCCGAATCCAGACCGAGATGCCGAGCAGCACGATGGAGAGCAGGAACGGAATGCGCCATCCCCACGCCTCGAAGGAAACGGTCCCCAATGCCGTACGGCACCCAAGGATCACGAGGAGCGACATGAGCAGTCCCAGCGTCGCCGTCGTCTGGATCCAGGCCGTGTAGAGGCCGCGCTTGCCGTGCGGCGCATGCTCGGCGACATACGTCGCCGCGCCGCCGTATTCGCCGCCGAGCGCAAGCCCCTGCAGGAGACGCAGCAGGATCAGGAGTGATGGGCGCTATCACGCCGATCTGGGCGTAGGACGGCAGCACGCCGACCAGAGACGTGGATGCGCCCATGATGACGATCGTGACGAGGAACGTATGTTTCCGCCCCACGATATCGCCGAGCCGGCCGAAGACAAGCGCGCCGAACGGCCTCACCGCGAAGCCAGCCGCGAATGCCAGCAGGGCGAAGATGAACGCCGCCGTCTGATTCACGCCCGAAAAGAACTGCCGGCTGATGATCGTGGCCAGCGATCCGTACAGGTAGAAGTCGTACCACTCGAACACGGTCCCGAGAGACGAGGCGAAAACCACGCGGCGCAGCTCGCCGGCGGTCAGGACGCGCGACGACACAGGGGAAACGGACACATTGGGATTGGATGCGGTCATGTCACGGGACTGGTTCGGCACTGTGAGATTCTACCGGCGAAATCACGCGCGCGCGATTTCGGTCGCTGACCGCAACGTCAGCGCCACGAACGTCAGCGTCCCGTTCGTGCAGCCGCCGGTCGGCGTGGTCGGCGCGCCGACCACGAACAGATTCGGATGGTCGTGCGTGCGGCCGTAGCTGTCGCACACGCTCGTCGCGGGGTCTGACCCCATGCGGCAGCCGCCGCCGGGGTGATCGAGATAGTCACCTTCGCCGGTGTTGACGATGCGGCCGTTGCTCGCCTTGGCCATGTTCTGAAAGACACCCAGCACGTGCGCCTTGGTCGCCGCCTGGCGCGCTTCGGTGGCGGCATCGACGCGATGCACGATCTTCGGCATCGGATCGCCGTAGCGATTCTTCTTCGACGGATCCAGCGTGAGGCGGCTGTCGGCGGACGGGTGCGCGTCCACGTACGCGCGCAGCCGCACTGAACTGCCTTTGGTCCGCGACCGCCAGTCCGCCATGACCTCGTCGCCGAGCTGGAGCCGGCCGTTCGGGTCGCGCAGCCGTGGATCGCGGCCCGCCGCGCTCTCCCACACGCGCGTGTCGTGCCGCACGAACGGCTTGTCCGCGCGACAGCGGAAATACTCCCGCGAGATCAGGCTGTGGGTCATGTTCTGACCGGGAAATGTCTGATCGTCGATGTTCGCGGTCCCCGAGATGAACGGGTGCCCGTTCATGTAGCGGCCCACCAGGCCCGAGCTGTTCGCGATCCCGTTTGGAAATCTCGAGTTGGCCGAGAGCAGCAGCAGATGTGAGCTCCAGCAGTACCCGGACGCGACGACAAACGTTTTCGCTCGATACTCGACCGGATCGCCGGGCCGATCCTGGTGGAATCCCTGCGCCGCGACAATCGGTCGGCTGCCGATCGGCGAGCACGAGCCGCCGCACGAGCGTGCGGTCGTGCAGCACGATCTTCGGCTTGCCCGCCGTTGGCCTCGGCGGAGGCGGGCTCCATCAGCTGGCGGAACGTGTAGTCCGGCGAATATCGCGCGCCCGACGGACACACTTCCCCGCACGTGTCGTAGACGCAGCAACCGCCGCGGCCGCCGAACGGCTCCAGATTGCGCGCCATCGGCAACCCGACAAACGGCAGGCCGCTCTTCTCGGCCCACGCCTTGAGCAGCTGCAGGTTGTAGGACAACGGAATCGGACGCTGCGGATACGGTTCCGACCGGCGATCTTCCGGGTGCGGACTCGGTTCTCCCGCCACGTTGAGCCGCCGCTCGGCCTCGCAGTAATAGCGCTCGAGCTCGGCCCACTCGATCGGCCAGTCGACGGCGAGGCCGTACAGCGACTTGAGGCGAAGGTCCTCTTCCGAAAAGCGATTGCACGCGCCGCCCCAATGCAGCGCCAGCCCGCCCACCGCCATCGTCATCGAGATGATGCCGTCGGCCTGTTGATCTTCGATGTAGTCGTCGGGCCAGGGATGTTCGCCGTACGCCATCGCGCGCTCGCGGTAGCGGCCGCGATTCTGCGCGTCGAAGATCGACCGTCCGGCCTCGACGACGGTGATCGACAGGCCGGGACGAAGCTCGGAGAGCTTCTCGGCGAGCATCGCCGACGTGATGCCGCCGCCGATGATGCAGACATCACACTCATGTACCGGCATGACTCAACTCTTGATCGCCACGAAACCACGAAAGCACGAAAAAGACATTTTGGTTTCGTGTTTTCGTGTTTCGTGGCCTCTACCGGCCAGCGCCGCCGGCCGCCGGATCGTCACCTCGATCGGCCGGCACACCTCGCGATTGATCAGCGCGTTGTAGCAATCGTCGTTCGCTTCGCTGCTCCGGAAGTAGAACGCCATCAAATCGGCGACGACGTGTTGACCCATCGGCCGGGGCGGCAGATTGCGGACGCCCGCCGCGGTGAACGCTTCATCGAGCAGCGCGCGGCGCGTGTCCTGATCCAGCGCCGACCAGCGCGCGCCTTTCGCCCGCGCCGCCCGCTCGAGGGCCGCGAGCTGCAGGCCATAGGTCGGCACCGGCGACGCGCCGGTCTTCTGCAGACGCGGGTGGCCGTAGCCGTGCGTCATCGCGACGCCCTCGCGGTAGCCGCGCGTCCACGCGACGAACCTGTCCACCGTCGCCGCCGTGCGTGCAGCGCCGAGCGCCGACGGCAGCACGGTCGGCGCGATCTCGCGCAGCACGGCAATCGCATCGGGGGACAGATCGCGCGGCTGCGCCAGCAATCGAATCCGCTCGAATGGCAGCACCGCCGCGGCGGACGCGATCCACCTCAAGAGCGTGCGTCGGTTCATGTCGCCGGGATCCTAACGCATCTACGCTATAGTTGATCGATGGAGTGGCTTTTCAGCGCGTGGGGCCGCATCCTCGCCGGTTACACCCCTGCGGTCTCGATCGAGATCACACGCGAATGTCCACTCCGGTGCCCCGGCTGCTACGCCTACAACGACGATCATCTCGGCGGCGGCGTCACGCTTCGCGAAGTCCGCGACTTCAAGGGTCAGGCGCTCGTCGACGGCGTGCTGGGCATCGTCGATCGCCTCAAGCCGATGCATCTCTCGATCGTCGGCGGAGAACCGCTCGTGCGCTTTCGCGAGCTGGGAATGCTGCTGCCCATCCTCGCCGCGCGCGGCATGCACGTGCAACTCGTCACGAGCGCTGTTCGCGAAATACCGGTCGAGTGGCGCGGCATCCCTCGCCTGTCGATTGTGGTGTCGATCGACGGGCTGCAACCCGAACACGACCTCAGGCGCGCGCCGGCGACCTACGATCGCATCCTGAAGCACATCGCCGAACACCGCATCACCGTCCACTGCACCGTCACGCGCCAGCAGGTGAACCGGGCCGGCTACCTCGAGGAGTTCCTGCGATTCTGGTCCGCGCGATCCGAGGTCGAGAGAATCTTTGTGAGCCTCTATACGCCGCAGATCGGCGAAGTGTCCGACGAGCGGCTTCGCCCGGCTGATCGCGAACGTGCCGTCAGCGACCTCCGCGCATTGCGGTTGAAGTATCAAAAGCTCGCGTTGCCCAACGCGCTCATCGACGTCTACGCGGATCCGCCGCAGTCGCCGGAGGAGTGCATATTCGCCCGCACGACGACCACCATCTCCGCGGATCTCACGACGCGCATCACGCCGTGCCAGTTCGGCGGCGCGCCCGATTGCAGCAACTGCGGCTGCATGGCGTCAGCGGGCCTGGCCGCCGTCGCGCGTCATCAACTGTTCGGGCTGATCCCGATTGGCCGGATCTTCGACAAGTCGCTCAAGGTCGGCGAGCGGGTCAGGCGCTTCCGTCCAGCTGAGGAGCCTGCGGCGTAAAGTCTGCAAGTCTCAGGTCTGAAGTCTCAGGTTCCACTTGAGACTTGAGACTTGAGACTTGAACTTCTAGGAAGCCTCCGCCATTTTCTCTTCCTTCTTCGCCGCTTTCTCCGCTTTTTTCGCTTCCTTCTTTCCCGACTCGGTCTGCGCCCAATCGCTCTCGAAAACCGCGTGCATCTGGTTCACGACCGCCGCGTCGTTGATGAGCACGCCGATCTCGCGGCGCTTGTCGAGCTCGATGCGGCGCAGGCTCTGGCTGCCGATGAAGGCGCGCCGGCCGTCGCGAATGATCGCGCGCACGTGCAGCCGCTTGCCGGGATACTTTTCGGCCGCGAGATTCCACTTCGGTTCGACTTTGCCGATGATCCTGACGTCGACGCCGGCCTTCGCCCGCTCGACGAGAAGCCGCAGCATCGCGTCGTCGCTCACCCTCGGGTCGAAAATCAGCAGTTGCTTGCGCGCGCCCTTGATGAAATTCGAGAGCCGCTCGCGCGAGTTCTCGGGGCTCACCACCAGGCGATCCTGCGCCGGCACGTACGGCTGCCGATCGAAATCGGCACTGAAGAGCTTCATCCCCTCAGCCACCAGCTTCGCGTTTTTCGTGATGATGCCGAAGCTGCGGCTCTTCTCCATGTCGAACGCGGTGAAGTTGAAGCCGTAGACGTGCAGGGTGTGGCCGTCCACGATCATCATCTTCCCGTGATAGCGGATGAGATCGTCGGCCGTGCGCGACACCGTGACGCCGGCCTCGAGCAGGTGCATCTCGAGCTTGCGGAGCGTCTTGTCGCCGCCGCGATTGGTGTGCGCAGTCAGGGCCCGCACGTGCACGCCGCGCGCGACCGCCGCCTCGAGGGCGCGCGCGATCTCGGCTCGATCGAACCTGAAGATCAGGACGTCGATGCTCTTCTTGGCCTGTTTGATAGCCGTGACGACAGGGGCCATGCCGGCGTCGGGCTGGACGATCAGTTTCATACAGTTATGGCCAGCGGCGGTACGCGTTGGCGTACCATTCCGCTGCTCTCACTGATCACCCAGCAACAACCTCGCCAGTTGGAAACAGCTGAGCTGTGACTATCGGCCCACCAGACGCACGCGCACGCCGCCGTTGATCAAACGGGGCGTTCCGATCGTGGATGGATTGGTCTGGACGAAATACACCTTGTCGAACAGATTCTGCACGCCCAGGAACGCCTGAATCCCGTGTCCTAAATCGCGCGCAACCGTGAAATCGACGACCGCATATCCGGGCAGGCCAGCCGGAACCGGATTCGTAGCCGACGCTGGCGAGCGTGGGGGTCGGAATAAGCTGAACGTTGAGATCGTCGTTGAACTGCAGCCCGGCCACGAGCACGCTGAGCGCCACCGTCGCGACCTTCGCGTTCGAATACGACAGCTGGAACGAGCCGCGGTGCTTCGGCACCTGCTGGAGGAACTTGCCGACCAGCGCGGGCACCGTGCCGCCGTCGATCACCTTCGCGTCGTCGCGCATGTAGGCGCCCGCCACGCGCCAGGCCGTGCCGATCCGGTACTCCACGTCGGTCTGCACGCCGCGGACCCGCGTCTTGCCGAGGTTCTGCTTCTGCGCGCATCCGGCTGGAACCGCAGCGAGCCGCACAAAAGGCGGCGCTCTGCGTGACGTTCGCGATGGGATCCTTCACGCGATTGTGGAACCACGTCGTGCGGAATGTGAGGTTGCGAACCGGCGCGAGGTTCAGCCCGAGCTCTCCACCGACGAGGCGTTCGGGGCCCTGCTCGCTGTTCGGGAACGTCGTCACCGCGCCGACCGAGAACTGACGATACAGCTCGGTGAGCGTCGGCGCGCGGAAGGCCGAGTTCGCCGCGCCCCATACGCTCGCGCGGTTCGACACGTGATACAGCGCGGCGACGCGCGGGCTGAACACCGTGTCGCGCTTGTCAGGGAGCGAGGGCCGGTTGTTGCCGGTCGGCAGCCCGGTCGCCACGGTCGTCTCGAGGTTGTGGCCGTCATAGTTGCGCCAGCCATCGACGCCGCCCGCTGAGCGTGAGCACGAGCTTGTCCGTGGGCGTGAAGATGTCCTGCCCGAACCAGCCGAAACTCCGCTGGCTCCCGCCCGAGATGCGTTTGACGGTCAGCGTCGCCGCCTGCGTCACCCCGATGATCGACGTCGGCACGGCGGCGACGTAGGCGTCCTCCTGGCTGTCGCCGTCCACCGCGCGCCAATCGAAGCCGGCACTCACCACGTGCGCACGCCGGAGTGCCTTGCTCCACTGCACCATGCCGCCCACGCCGTTGGTGGGGACGCGCTGATCGGTCGCCAATCGAACGACATTTCGGGTCGTGGCCGGATTGGTTACGGCCAGGAAGTTGAAATGCGCCTTCTGCACATCGACGAACACGCGCGCCTGCAGATCGCTGTCGTCCCGCAGCCGCGCCTGGATGCCACCGCTGGCCGTTGTCCATCGCGTGTCGTTGACCTCGCCGACCTTGGCGTTCACCCGGTTCTCGGTGAAATATCCGGCGCGGAAAAACGTGTGGAGGCGGTCGGAGGGCGTGAACTCCAGCTTCCCGGTGACGTTCTTGTATTGGACCTTGGCGTTGTTGTCGATCGCACCGCGCTCGATCGGCGCCACGATGGGAAATCCGTCGGTGTCCAGGAAGCTGCCTTCGACGGCCGCGGCCACCTTGTTCCACTGGTCGCTGCCGAAGAAGTCGAACTTGGGGCTCTGCCGGCTGCCGTATTGCGGCTTGAGCTCGAGCGTCCGGCGGGTCGGACGGCTCGTGATGATGTTGATGACGCCGCCCATGGCGTAATTCCCGTACAGGCTCGACGTCGGACCCTCGGTGATCTCGATCCGATCCACGCTCACCAGCGGCACGCGGGTCCAGTACACCCAGCCGCCGAACGGGTCGTTGAAGGGAATGCCATCGAGCAGGACGAGCGTGCGGCTCTGGCCGCTCGGTCCGATCCCGCGAAGCGACACACCTTGAAACGTCGGATGCGCGGCCAGGCCGCTGGTGCGGCGAAAAATGCTGAAGGTCGGAATCTGGCGCAGCACGTCATCGGCGAGGAGCGCCGGAGACGTTTCGATCGCCTCGCTGGTCAGGACGTTGACGCTCGCCGGCACGTCTCCCAGACGTTGAGCCGTCCGCGTCGGCGTCACGGTCACCGTTTCGAGCAGACCTGCGGGGACGACCTGAATGTCGAGATCCGCGTTCCGATCGGCGCCGGTCAGACGACGCACGTTCTCGGCGAAGCCGCCGGCCCGCACAATCAGCGTCACATCGCCGTCTTCGGGCGATTCGACGGTGAATCGTCCGTCGGGTCCGGTCTGGGTCTGTCGTTCGGGACCTGTCGCCGGTCGCACGATGACCGAGGCGCCGACGACGACGGCGCCGGTCGAGTCGTGGACGACGCCGGACAACGATGCTGCTGCCAAAGCCAGCACGAATGCTGCGATCACGCTGGTCCTCCTGAAGGTCCGGCTAAAGCCCTGTAGGTCCGGCTAAAGCCGGACCCCACGACTGTAATATGTTTGTCATCGTACGTGGGGTCCGGCTTTAGCCGGACCTACATCCGGCAGCGCGAACGCGACAAGCGCCGCGTCTTCCCCGCCACCAGTCGCAATCACCACGAACTGCTGTCCGCTGGCTGAACGATACGTCATGGGCGTGGCATTCGCGCGCCGCGGCAGCGCGAACTTCCACAATTCGGCGCCAGACGCCGCGTTGACCGCATGAAACGCCACGTCGCCACCGCCGGCAAACACGAGCCCGCCGGCCGTTGCCAGCACACCCGGGGCGCCGGGCGCGCCCAGCACAGGCGGCAGCGCGACGCCCGCCAGGGCGGGATGGCGGCGCAGCGCAGGCATGTCGCCAAACGGCACGCGCCACTTGATCGCGCCCCGATTGAGATCCAGCGCCACCAGATGGCCGTACGGCGGCTTGAGCAGCGGAATGCCGTTCATGAACTCGGCGTTCGTGTCGCCGCACGCGGGTGAACTCGGCGTCGACCTCGGACGCGCGCGGGTTCGCGCTCGACCGGTCAGGCTTGCCGACCCGCGCGACGTTCGCCTGGTTCGTCGTCTTGAAAAACAGGACGCCGGCGCTCGTGTCGAACGCCGCGCCGCCCCAGTTCGCGCCGCCGATGAGGCCCGGGCGCTGCACCGTTCCCTGCAGGCTCGGCGGCGTGAAGAGCGGCCCAATCCGATACTTCTTCAGTTCGGCCTGCGCCGCGGCTTTCAACTCCGGCGTGAGATCGAACGCATCGTCGAGCGTGACGCCCTGCTCCGAGAATGCCGGCGGCCTGGTCGGAAACGGCTGCGTCGGCCACGCCTGCTCGCCCTCGACGTCGCTCGCCGGCACCGGACGCTCTTCGATCGGCCACACGGGTTGACCGGTGACGCGATCGAAGACGAAGGCCAAGCCCTGCTTGGTGAGCTGCACGACCGCGTCGATCCGGCGCCCGTCGACGGTGATCGTGACGAGGTTCGGCGGCGACGGGTTGTCGTAGTCCCAGAGGCCGTGATGAATGAGCTGGTAGTGCCACTTGCGCGCGCCGGTGTTCGCGTCGAGGCACACGAGCGACTCGGCGAAGAGATTCGCGCCAGGCCGGCGCCCGCCGTAGAAATCGTTGCTCGGCGTGCCGAGCGGCACGTAGAGCAGACCGCGTTCCGCGTCGAGCGTCATCGGCGCCCACGCGTTGGTGTGGCCGGTAAAGCTCCACGAATCCGCGCCCCAGGTATCGTTGCCGTGCTCGCCGGGCTGCGGAATCGTGTGGAACGACCACATCTGCCGGCCGGTCCGCGCGTTGAACGCGCGAATGTCGCCGGGCGGATCGTTGCGATACACGAGCCGATCGCCGACGCCGTTGCCGAGGATGATCAAGTCCTTGTAGACGACCGGCGGCGACGTGTTGGTGTAGTGCTTCTTGTTGATCGCCCAGACCAGGCCTTCGCTCAGATCGATCGCGCCGTGCGACCCGAACGAGTCGACCGGGCGTCCGGTTTGCGCGTCGATCGCAAACAGCCGATAGCGGCTGTTGATGAAAATGCGCAGCGCATTCCCGTTCGCGCTGTCGCGCCACGCGGCGACGCCGCGATGGACGAATCCTGTTCCGTTGGGCGGCTGGCCATCCTCGTACGCCTTGGGATCGAAGGACCACAGCTGCGCGCCGGTGTGCGCGTTGAGCGCCACGACGCGGTTGTAGGGCGTGCTGAAGTACAGCACGTTGTCGATCATCAGCGGCGTCGTCTGGAAGTTGCCCGGCCGGGTCCCGAACTCCTCGAGCGCCTTTTCTCCGGTCGTCCACTCCCACGCTACCGCCAGCCGGGATACGTTTGACGTGTTGATGTCGGTGAGCGACGAAAACTTTGTGCCCGGCCTGGTCGCCGCCATAGAACGGCCAGTCCTGCCGCTCGCGGCTCGGCTGAAGCCGGATCCCACGAAACCTGACTGTACGTGGCGTCCGCCTTTAGGCGGACCTGCGACTGCGAGCGACGCCACAATGCCCGCCACAACACGGTGACCGGTTCGCTTCAACATGTCTCCCGAGTTGAGGATTATAATCCGCGCCATGCGATTACCGGCTGCTGTGCTCGTCGCTGCTGATCGTTCCCGCCACGCTCCTCTCACAAGACCAGACTGTGCGAATTCGCGCGGCCACCGTCATCGACGGCAGCGGCAAGACGATGCGGAACGCGACCATCGTCGTGCGCGGATCCAAAATCACGTCGATCGAAACCGCGAGCACGGGCAGCGCGACGTACGACCTGGGATCGCTGACCGTGATCCCGGGCATGATCGACGTCCACGCCCACGTCGGGTGGCACTTCGACAAGGACGGCCGCTACGCGGCGCGCCGCGGCGCACCCGGCGAAGAGATTCTCTACAGCGCCGAAAACGCCTTCGTGACGCTGATGGCCGGCTTCACGACGATCCAGAGTCCGGGCCAGGCGAACGACGTCGAACTGCGCGACGCCATCGCCCGCGGCATTTTCCCGGGCCCGCGCATCCTCACGTCGATCCGGTCGCTCAACGAAGGCAGCGGCACGCCCGACGAGATCCGCGACAAGGTGCGGCAATTGAAAAAAGAGGGCGCGGACGTCATCAAGATCTTCGCGTCGGCCAGCATTCGCGATGGCGGCAAGCAGACGATGACCGCTGCGCAGTTGGAAGCGGCGTGCGGCGAGTCGAAGGCGCAGGGCCTGCGGACCATGGTGCATGCGCACAGCCCGGAATCGATCAAGGCGTCGGTGGACGCGGGGTGCAATCAGATCGAGCACGGCGTCTTCGCCGACGAAGCCGTGCTGAAGCTGATGGCCGACAAGGGCGTCTACTTCGATCCCAACATCGGCGTCGTGCTCCAGAACTATCTGCGCAACAAGGCGAAGTTTCTCGGCATCGGCAACTACAACGAGGAAGGCTTCGCCTACATGGAGAAAGGTCTCGGCCTGAACGCGGCGATGATCAAGAAGGCCGTCGCCACGCCGAACCTGATGATGGTGCTCGGCACCGACGCGGTTGCCGGCGCGCACGGCCACAACGCCGACGAGATCGTCGAGCGCGTCCGCCAGGGGAATCAGAAGCCGATGGACGCGATCGCGTCGGCGACGTCGCTCGCGGCGAAGTCGATGAACCTCGACAAGACCATCGGCACGCTCGCCGCCGGATACGAAGCCGATCTCGTCGCGCTCGACGGCGATCCGTTGACCGACATCACCGCCGTGACGCGCGTCGCCTTCGTCATGAAAGGCGGCAAGGTCTACAAGCACGTCGCGCCCGCAACACGCGACCCTGAAAGGGTCGCGCTACGACCGAGACGACCGACGACGCTGGTGTAGCGCGGCCCTTTCAGGGCCGCGAGATCGAGCCGACCACCCATTCGTGTAGGTTGCTGCTACGCGTCCGACGTATGATTTAGGACGTGCGAAATCCTGGGAGACTTGAAGGAAAAGCCGAGCGACTTCCTCGCAACACCAAACCGGCCGTACCTGAAGCGCTGACGGATCCCAAGGATCCCAAAGCCAAGAAGAAGGCATTCACGGCCGGGGCCTGGGAAGAGGCGCGTCGACTCATCTGGGAGCATCGCAAACGGCTCGCCCTCGGGTTTGGCGCTGATGGTCATCAATCGTTTGTCCGGGCCTGGTGCTCCCGACGACGACCAAGTACCTGATGGACGATGTGATCTCCCAGGGGAATTGGGATCTCTTCCCGACCCTCGCGATGGCCGCCGGCGCAGCGACCGTCGTGGACGCGACGACGGCGTTCGCGAACTCGCAGGTGCTCGGCGTGGCCGCGCAGCGCGCGATTACCGAAATGCGCAAGGACGTCGAGGCGCATATCCTGCGCCTGCCGATCCGCTATTTCGATTCGACGAAGAGCGGCATTCTCATCTCGCGCATCATGAACGACGCCGAGGGCATCAGGAATCTGGTCGGCACCGGCCTCGTCCAGCTCACCGGTTCCATCCTGACGGCCATCGATCGCCATGTGCGTGCTGCTCTATCTGAACTGGCAGCTGACGCTGGTCACCATCGTGATCCTCGGCGCGTTCGGGGGCGGCATGGCCACGGCGTTCAAGCGTCTGCGCCCGCTGTTCCGCGAACGCGGCCAGATTCAGGCCGAGGTGACGGGCCGGCTCACCGAATCCCTCGGCGGCGTCCGGATCGTCAAAGCGTATACCGCGGAAAAACGCGAAGAGCTCGTGTTCGCCAAGGGCATCCATCGCCTGTTCCGCAACGTCGCCAAATCGCTGACCGGCGTGTCGGCGATCACCGCGTTTTCGTCGGTCGTCATCGGCACGACCGGAATCGCGATGATGCTGATCGGCGGCGCGTCGATCAAGAACGGCACCATGACGATCGGCGACCTCGTGATGTACCTCTCGTTCACCGCCTTGATGACGATGCCGGTCATCCAGTTGGCGTCGATCGGCACGCAGTTCAGCGAAGCGTTCGCGGGTCTCGATCGCATCCGCGAGATTCGCCGGATGGCGACCGAGGACGAGGAAGATGCCGACCAAGGCGGCGCTGACCGGACATCCGCGGCGAAGTGACGTTCGACGACGTGAGCTTCGAATACAACGAGGGCGTGCCCGGTGCTGAAGCACGTCGCCTTCCACGGCGCCGGCCGGATCCACGACGGCGCTCGTCGGGTCGAGCGGATCGGGCAAGAGCACGCTCATCAGCCTGGTCATGACCTTCAACCGGCCGACGACGGGGCGGGTGCTCGTCGACGGACACGATCTGATGTCGATCAAGCTGCGCGACTACCGATCGCGGCTGGGCGTCGTGCTGCAGGACAACTTCCTGTTCGACGGCACGATTGCGGAGAACATCGCCTACGGCAATCCGCACGCGACGCGTGAGGAAATCAAGGCCGTGAGCAAGATCGCCCACTGCGACGAGTTCATCGAGTCGTTCGAGAAGCAGTACGACACCATCGTCGGCGAACGCGGCGTTCGCCTCTCAGGCGGCCAGCGTCAGCGGGTGGCGATCGCGCGCGCGATTCTCGCCGACCCGCGCGTGCTGATCCTCGACGAGGCGACGTCGAGCCTCGACAGCGAGAGCGAGGCGTTCATCCAGGACGGCCTGCGGTCGCTCCGGCGCGGCCGCACGACCTTCGTCATTGCCCATCGGCTCTCGACCATCCAAAGCGCCGATCAGATTCTGGTGCTCGAGCACGGCGAGATCGTCGAACGGGGAACGCACGATGAGTTGCTGGCGCGAGGCGGGCGCTATCGGCAGCTGTACGACAAGCAGTACCGCTTCGAGCGCGACCGCTTCATCAATCCGGGAGAGGATTTCACGCCGGAGCCCGAGGCGGTGGCCGCACCCGCGCGCGTGTCGAACACGTTGTAGCGAATCAGCGACTTCGGCGTTCGAAGGTCCCCGTTCGTATTGCAGTACGCGGGGTCCGGCTTCAGCCGGACCTACAATCCATCCGCGATCTTCGATCCGTACCGCGCCGCATTGGCGCGCCATGTATTCCGCTGGTCCGCCAGAAACTTTTGAAACTCCGCGTCGCCCCTCAAGGGATCGAGGAGCGGATCGCGCGCGTACCAGGGATAACAGGGCAATCCTTTTCGCGCCGCTTCCGCCAACCATCGTCTGGCCTCGGCGAAGTCCCCAAGCTGTGCGTATGCCGCGCCAAGACTGCTGCATGATGTGATGATCGATGTAACCGCTGTCACGGACGGTCTTCAGCACGGAGCGTGATTCCGCGCTCCGCCTGGCGCGCGGCCAGCACGCCGGCCAGCAACCGCTTGCGCGCGTCGATGTCCCACGCTGGTGCCGCCTGCTGCCCGCAGGACCTCCTCCGCTCGTGCCAGCTGGCCAGTGTAGAAATAGGCCTGCCCCAGAATGTTGTCGAACGACGTATCGCCCGCGAGTTCCTTGACGCGTTCCGCGAGCGGAACGGCTTCCTGAAACCGGCCCATCAGAATCGCCGCCGCACCCTCAATCCGCAACGGATCCAGACGATTCGCCGGGTTGGAGGCGACACCGTCGCGCACCTCGGTCTCGGCCAAATCGAACAGGCCGAGATGATAAAAGGCGGCGGCGCGATAGAAATGCGGCTGATCGAGGTTGGGGTTCAGCGCCAGCGCGAGCCGGCTTTCCTCGATCGTGCGGTCCCAGTCGAACTCGACGGCGCGATAGACGGCGGCGAGCGCCTCATGGGCCTCGGCGAGTTGGGGATCGCTCTGCAACGCCAAGCGCGCTTCACGCTCCGCACGGTCGCCCCAGGCTTGCGCTTCCGACGAGGGGGCGTATCGAAGGCGCATCGTCGCGGCGGCGAGCGCGATCCCAGCGTGGGCCAGCGCATTGCTGGAATCGATCGCAAGGGCCGCTTCGAATGCCCGCGATGGCGCCACGCAGCGCGTCCGGCGTGTACCGCGGCAACTGCGCGCGACCCTGCAGATACAACTCGTACGCCGCGGCGTTCTCCGTATACCGCCGGAAGAGCCGGTCGCGCTCCGCCGCGGTCATCTGAATCTTGAGCGCTTCCGCGATCGACGACGCGATTCGATCCTGAACGGTCAGCAGATCCGAGCGGGCCATGTCGTAGTGCTCGCCCCACATCGGCGTTCCGTCTTTGGCGCTGCAAGAGCTGGACGCTGATGCGGAGGCGCTCGCCGTTGGGCAGGATCAGCCCGGTCACGACATAGTCGCTGGCCAGCGTGCGGCCGGCTTCCTGGGGATCGACGGTTTGATTCTCGTACCGCAGGATCGGCGCTCGTCGGACGCGGCACGAGCTGCTGCAGCCCGGCAAGCCGCGTGATGATCGCGTCCGGGATCCCGACCCCAAGGAACCGGATGGCCTCGGGAACACCCTGCCCATGAAACGGGAGGACAGCGACGGTAATCCTGGCCGCTCGATCCGCGCCAGGCGAGGTGGAGTCGGCGACTGGCGCGCTCCGGAATCGCGTCACGAACCACGATGCGGCCGCGAGCAGCGCGACCGCCAGCGCGGCCGCCGCAGCCAGAAGGGCTGGCCGCGCCGCACGACGGCGCGGCGCCGACTCGCTTCCGTGCTCGAGCGCGCCCCGAAGATCGGCGGCCGACGGGTGCCGTTCCGCTCGATCCTTCGCCAGCGCTCGCATGATCGTGCGGTCCAGCGAGTCGGACAGGCGCGGGTTGAGGACACGAGGCCGCTCGGGAGTCTGGTTGATGATCGCCGCGAGCAGTTCCGCGCCGCGCTTGCCGGGAAACAGCCCGCGGCCGGTGGCCAGCTCATACAGCACCGCCCCTGCGGCGTAGATGTCGGTGCGCGCGTCCGCTTCCTCGCCGCGCGCCTGCTCCGGCGACATGTACGACAAGGTGCCCGCGAAATCGAGCGACGTCGCCGTCCGGCGCCGTCACATCGGCCGAGGTCGATTGCAGAAAGCGCGCGAGGCCGAAATCCAGAATCTTCAATCGGCCATCGGGCGTCAGGCGCAGGTTGCCGGGCTTCAGGTCGCGGTGCACGATGCCATGGTCGTGAAGGGCGACCAGCCCGTTCGCCAGCTCCACACCGATCCGCCGGACCTCTTCCTCGCTGAGACCGCCCGCGCGAATCAACGTATCGACGGGCGTGCCGGCCACGTATTCCATCACCAGGAAATCGACGCCACCGTCCGCGTCGAAGTCGTGAATGGTCGCGATGTTGGGATGGTTCAGGCGCGACAGCGCGAGCGCTTCCTGCTTGAACCGCGTGCGAACTTTTTCGTTGGCGAGGCTGCCCTGCGGCAGGAGCTTCAGCGCGATGTCGCGATCGAGCCGCTCGTCGCGGGCGCGGTAGACGATTCCCATCCCGCCCGCGCCAACGCGCTCGACGATTCGGTAGTGCCCGATGCGGCGATCGATCAGCGGATCGGTATCAGGAATGCCGCGATGTTATCACCGGATCGAGAGGTGTCAGACGTGTCAGACACCTCAACTGGCGCTCGCCGCTCGGCGCGATGATGTTGACCTGCGATCGCACCGACGCGCGCGCTTCGCCGGTCGAGTCGCGGAGCGTCGCCTTCACTTCGTAGGTCCCCGAGGGCATGCTGCGGAATTCGATGGTGTTCGTCCGCGGCGCCTTGTCGCCGTCGAGTTGGATTTCGCTCGAGCGATAGAAGTTCGGCGATTCCGCCACAATCTCCACGACGCGGTTGCGGGCATCGGCTTCGATCTTCGCGCGCACGATCAACGTCGCTGGAGCAAACGCCACAGCGGGCGAGACGGTGACGGTCATCATTTCACCGGCGCCGGCCCGCAGTGTCGCGGTCACGACCAGGATTCCAAGAAAACAGGCTCGCAGTCTCATCGTCCTCACCGCCAAACGCAAATTCGAACCACCCCGTGCGGCTCTGCCGATTCGCCTGGTGCAAGCGGCGGTCCATGAGAAGGGTCCGTGAGCCGGCTCGGCCGCGCACAAATTTGAGGTACGCTGTGGCCTCGTGGAGGTTCGGCGAATGATGCAGCGCGCGGGCGTGACCCTGGCAGTTCCGCTTCTGGCCCTTGCTCTTACACATGTGGCAGCGCAGCCCCCGCACGCCAACGGCGGGGCGCGGACAACCTGGCTCGACGCCTATCGCGAACCGGCGGGCCGTCTGATCGGCGAAGCCGTCTCGAGCACGTTCGCCTGGCAGCGCCTGGCGGTGCTGACCGATACCATCGGCCACCGTCTCAGCGGCTCGCCGGCGCTCGACCGTGCAATCGAATGGGCCGTGGCTGAAATGAAACGCGACGGTCTCGAGAACGTGCACACCGAGCGCGTCATGGTGCCCAAATGGGTGCGCGGCGCCGAGAGCGCGGAAGTGGTCGAACCGGTGCGGCACCCGATGGCGATGCTCGGGCTTGGCAACAGCGTCGGCACGCCGCGCGACGGCGTGCGCGCCGAAGTCGTCGTCGTCCACAGCTTCGAGGAGCTCGACGCCAAAGCGGCATTGGTGCGCGGCCGGATCGTCCTCTTCAACGTGCCCTTCACGAACTACGGCGAAACGGTCCGCTTTCGATCGGCCGGGCCGTCACGCGCCGCCAGCTACGGCGCGGTCGCGACGCTGGTGCGATCGATCGGCCCGGACGGACTGCGGCTGCCCCACACGGGGGCGCTGCAATACTCGAACGACGCGCCGAAAATTCCGGCGGCCGCGCATCGCCTCCGAGGACGCCGATCGGCTGCAGCGCATGAGCGACCGCGGCGAGCGCGCCGTCGTGCACCTGCGCATGGAGGCGCACTTCGATCCGGACGCCGAGTCCGCGAACGTCATCGGAGAAATCCGCGGCCGTGAGCGCCCGGACGAGGTCGTCGTGGTCGGCGGCCATCTCGACTCCTGGGACGTCGGCGCCGGCGCGAGCGACGATGGCGGCGGGTGCATCGTGACGTGGGAGGCGCTGCGCCTGATGAAGGCGCTCAACCTGCGGCCGCGCCGAACGGTGCGCGTGGTGCTGTTCACGAACGAAGAGAACGGCGGACGCGGCGGCATCGCCTACCGCGATCAACACCGTGCCGAACTGAGCAAGCACGTGATGATGCTGGAGTCCGACGGCGGCGTGTTCCGGCCGCTCGGCTTCGGCTTCAGCGGGTCGGATCGCGCCCGCGAGACGGTGAAAGCCATCGCCTCGCTGCTCGCCGGCATCGGCGCAAACCAGGTCAGCACCGGCGGCGGCGGCGCCGACATCGGACCCAGCCTGCAGGAAGGCCATATTCCCGGCATGTCGCTGGATGTCGACGGATCGAAATACTTCCTCATCCATCACACCCAGGCCGACACCATCGACAAGATCGACCCCGTCGAGATGGCGAAATGCGCCGCGGCGGTGGCGGTCATGGCCTATGTCGTCGCCGACCTTCCCCGCCGGCTCGGCGAGTAGGGCCGGTTTATACTTTGATCATGAGACACGCGAAGTTCGTCGCGATTGGTCTGGTTCTGTTCGCGGCGTGTTCGTCGGCGGCGCAGTCGGCAAAGCAGCCGGCGCCGTCCGATGTCATTGCGACCGTCGGTTCGACGCAGATCACCCTGGCCGAAGTCGACGAGCGCGCGCTGCAGCAGTCGGCCTCGGAGTTCGGATCGGCGAAGCTGTCGCAGGCGCTGTACAGCGCCCGCCGTGCCGCGCTCGACGAGATCGTCGCGACCAAGCTGTTCGACGAAGCTGCCAAGGCGGCGGGCCTCGAGCGGTCGGCGCTCGTGGAGAAGGAAATCACCGCCAAGATTCCTACGGTCACCGAGGCGCAGGTCGAGGAGTGGTATCGCGTGAACCAGGCGCGCGTCCAGGGCGCGGCGCTCGAGCAGGTGCGGGCGCCGATCCGCAACTACCTGACGCAGGAGCGGATGCAGGACATCCGCACCCAGTATCTCGAGTCGCTCAAGGCAAAGACGCCGGTCCGCATCAACCTCGATCCGCCGCGCCAGCGCATCGCGAGCAGCGACAGCCCGGCGCGAGGTCCCGCGAACGCGCCGATCGAGATGATCGAGTTCTCCGATTTCGAGTGCCCGTACTGCCTGCGCGCGGATCCGACCGTGCGGCAGGTGATGGCCACATACGGCGACAAGATCCGCCTCGTGTATCGCCACTATCCGCTGCCGAACCATCCCAACGCGCGGCCGGCGGCCGAAGCGTCGGCGTGCGCGGCCGACCAGGGAAAATTCTGGGCGTATCACGACCGGTTGTTCGCCGGCCGGGTCGAAGCTGGAAAACGCGGACCTCAAGCAGCACGCCGTCGAGATCGGCCTTGACGCCGCGAAGTTCAACACCTGCCTCGACGGCCACACCAAGAAGAGCAAGGTGGACGAGGACATTCGCGCCGCCGAGGAAGCCGGCGTCAACGGCACGCCCGCGTTTTTCATCAACGGCCGATCGCTGAGCGGCGCGCAGCCGTTCGAAGCGTTCAAGCGCATCATCGACGAAGAGCTCGCGCTGAAGAAAACCCAGTAGACTGTCGGGCGGATGGACCGGCGACCCCTGGCGATCGCGTCCGGCGCGTTCCTGATCTTCTGCGTCGCGACGGTGATCATGACGTGGTCCACCGACGCCATGCTCGGCTCGGGCGCCGGCGCGTTTCTCACGCTCGCCGTCGATCTCGCGCACGGCATCTTCTATCGACCGCTCCTCGACGACACCGGCATGGGCGGGACGCGCTACTTCCCGCTCGTCTTCGTCCTCAACGCAGGGCTGATCCGCGCCGGGTTGAGTCCGGTCGTGGCCGGACGCACCATCGCGGTGCTCGGGGCCGTCGCCCTGGTGTGGGCCGCCGTGCGCGTGCTCGAAGCGCTCGACGTGCCACGGCCCTGGGCGCGCACCCTCGCCCCGCTCACGCTGTGTTCGAGCCCGGGCGTGTTCGCCCTGAACACCATTCGCGGCGACCTGCTGCCGGTCACGCTGATTCTGTGGGGCGTGTTCTTTTCGATCAGAGCGCTCAAGCGCAACCGGGGACTGGATGTCGGGGCGGCTGCCGCCTTCTTCGTGCTGGCGATGCTCGCAAAGGGGACAGCGGCGTACGCCGCGGCGGCGATGGCGGTCACGCTGATCCTGAACGGCAGGACGCGCGCGGCCGTCACGCTCACCGTCGGAACCGCGGTCGCGACCGCTGCCCTGCTGGTGCTGGCGAACATCGCGAGCGACGGCCGGATGCTGGAATCGATGCGCGCCTGCATGTTTGGGGGCGGGCTCTCGAACACCCTGCGCGCGCCGATGTCGACCGTCTACGTGTTGATTCGCCAGGATCCGCTGTGCAGCCTTCTGCTCATTTTCTTCTTCGTCTCGCTGACGACGCTTCCGTGGGAGGGGTGGAAGGAACCGCTGACGTGGCTGGCGCTCGCGGCCCTCGCCATGACGGTGTTTCTCTTTGCGTCGCCCGGCGTGGACATCAACCACCTGCTGGACTTCTACGCGATCACGACGCTCTTCATCGGCTATCAAATCGTCCGCGGCCGTCTCGTCCCTGCGCTCGCGACGCGCGCGATGGCGGTCGGCGTGGTGTTCACGATGTTCGCCGCCTATCTCGATGTGCGCCATTCGATGCTGGACGGCGAAATGAGCAATCGTCCCGCGGCGCGCGCGCTCGTCGCGCAGGTGCGGGACGCCGGCAAGCCGATCCTCTCGTCTGACGGATTCATCCCCGCCTCGCAGGGCGAGCGCAGCTACATGCTCGACAACTGGATGTACCAGATGCTGCGAAGAACGGATCCCCGCTACGACGCGGCGCTGCAGACGAAGCTCGAGGAGCGATACTTCGGCGCCGTCGTGCTGATGACGGATGTCGGCGGGATGCCCGGGCTGTACGGCGACAAGTTCGTGCCGGCGCTTACGTCGAACTACGAGCTGGCCGGCCGCTTCCCGCCGTATGTCGTCTTCCGGCTGAAACCATCCAAGTGAGCAACTCCCGAATTCTGGCGGCCGCGCCGCGTGCGAGCAGCCGAGAGCTGGGCGCCGCCGTGTGCGAGGCGCGTGATCAGCGACAGCTGTAAACGCGGCCGCAGGCGAGGCTGCCGCGTCGATCGCGGAAGGGTCACCCGACCGATCCAAACACCCGTCACTAGCCTGTTCGTGCTGAATGCAACAAAGGTGTGAATCGACGCGGTGACCTGAAGCACAGGCCGAAGGCCGACGTTTTCCACGCGCCGACCCGCGGCGGCGCACGAGCCCTCCTCGACCGGCGGTCCACCCGTGACGCGATTCCTATGAGGTGGGCTGCGCTCTCAGCTTCGCCTCGAGCTGGCGGAAGATGATGTCGCCGACGACGACCGCGCCTTCGTTGGTGAAGTGGATCCAGTCGGAGTAGTAGCGCGAGTCTTTCGGCATCTCCTTCGCCAGATCGATCAGCAGCACGCCGGCGCCGGCAGCGGCCTTGCGCGTCACGTCGTTGTACTGCTCCATCGCCAGCCACGCCACGCGCCCGTTGATGTGCGGCTCGATCGCCGGCGTCGCCAGCGAAATCCCGGTGGTCGGGTCGATGGCGTCGCCGTTCAGCGCGGGCTGCGTGACCAGCACCGGCTCGATGCCGTTCTTGCGGCACAGGTCGAGGATCTCCTGGACCCGACGTTCGTAGGCGTCGAGAAAGGGCCGATGCTCGGCCAGCACGCGCGCGGTGGTCGCCTCGTCTATCTCGCGGTGCTTCGAGTCGGGCAGATGCAGTTCCCCGTCCCCGAGATGCGCGCGGTGCGTCCGGGCCATGCGCACGAAGTTTTCGCCGAGCGCCGCGATTTCCGAATGGTCGGCCGCGAACGTCAGGACGCGATGCGCGGTGCTGAAATCCTGGGGATCGAGCGCCCGATCGAACGTGCGGGCGCTCGCGACCGCCACGTCGTTGACGCCGATGAGGAACAGCGCGAGGCGCGGACGCATCTGCACGACGTAATCCCGAAGCAGCACGAGGTGCCCGAACGTCGAGTGGCCTTCGAGGCCCGCGTTGTTGATCCAGACGTCCGGCCGGATCGCGGCCACGCGTCGCGCGAGCTGATCGGTCCACGTCTTGCCATCCGAGAGAAACAGGCACTCGGTCGTGCTGCCGCCGATGGTCAGAATCGTGAACCAGCGCGACCAGTCGCGCGGCGGCTCGGGCCCGCGAAAGCCAAGGGAGTTCTTCTTGACGGTGTTGACCGGGTCGAGCTTCGTCGCGCCTTCGTGCGTGAACGTGTACGACTGGTGGACGGGCAGCACGATGCGATCGCCGCGCACGCGAAACGGAAACGGATTGTAGATGCGCAGGCCGATCTCGAGCGCCGCGACGAACGACACGAGCACCGTGACGATTCGCAGAACGGTCCGACGAGAGATTCCGAAACGCCGGCCGCCCTCACCCACGCAGACACTCCGACGCGATGCGGTGCGCGTTCGCCATCACGCTGAAGGTGATGGGCCCGGCTGGAATGCTCGGGAACACGGTCGAGTCCACCACGTGCACGCGTTCGAACCCGTGCGGCCTCCCCCACCGATCGCTCTCGAAGCGCGTGGGCTGCGCTCGCATCGGAAAGCTCCCGCCCGTATGGTAGCCGCGGCCGGGACCGCCGATCTCGAGGAGCGGCGTCAGAACGACCGCGCGCAGGTGGCGGCGGTGCCGGCGCAGCGTGTCGAGTATCCGGCCGACGGCCGGCTTCGCGGCGGCGTTTTCCGCCGCATCGAGCCGCAGCGTCGTCCGATCGCCTTCGCGGCGGAGCGTCGCGGTGATGTGTGGCGACAGGTCTGACGGCAAATAGCCCTGCACCGCCATGAGCCGCGCGAGCAGCATCGACAGCCCGGGCCTGGCGAGCGGGTACAGCGCGCCCATGCCGGCGCTTCATGGCCTCGACGTACCAATCGTTGTAGCTGTAGATCTGCAGATGAATCGTCCCGGACGAAATCGCCGGGTCCGCCAGCTCGACGAAGACCTGTGACAGCGTGAACAGGCGTCTCCTCCGAAACCGCCGGCACCCCGCGATAGCGCAGCGTCGGCACCAGGAACAGCTGGCTGTCCAGCACCGTCACCGGCGTGTCGTACGCCTCCAGCGAGGCGAGCAGGATGGCGGTGGTGTTGAAGACGCCGGCGGCCAGACACACCCGGTCGCCGTCGAACGACAGCGGTTCGCCGGTCGATCGACTCTCGCCGTGGATTCGCACGCCGCTCGCGGACTCGGACACGCGCGTGACGATGACGTCGGGGCGATAGGTGAAGGCGGCGGAGCGCCGAAGCTGATCGAGCGTGGCGCCGGCGTTGTAGATGAGCCCGTACGGGCAGCCGTAAAGGCACAGCCCGCAGTACACGCAGCCGCGCGACTCCGCGCCCTGGGACGCCACCGCGAGGCGTGAGTAACCGAAGCGCCAGCCATCTTTTTCCAGCTCGCCGGCGGACGACTCGAGATCCCGCATCAGCGCCTCGGCCTGGCGGCTCGGCGTGAGCGCACGCGAGCCGTCCGTGTACAACGGAAAATCGGCGGCCAGCCTGTCCGATCGTTCAGCGACCTGCATCAACCGGGTGACCGCCGCGTAGTGAGGCGCCAGGTCCTCGACGCGAATCGGCCAATCGACGATGTCACGCGGATGATATGGAAGCACCGTCGCGCCCCAGACGTTGCTGAAGCCTCCGGCCGCGTACGACGGCAGCGCGTCCACACCGTGGCCTTCGAAGGACAGCCGTTTCGCGGCGTGTCGATAGGGAAACAGCGATCCGTAGGCGGCCTTGAGCGGAATGGCGCGATCGCTGGCTTCGGTCGGCCGCTTGATTCGTTCGAGCGCTGCCGCGGTCCACTCCGACGGCGCCTGCCCGCTCATCGTCGTCAGCACCTGCCGGAGGTCGGGTTCCATCTCGACGCCCGCATCGAGCATCGTGACCGGGGTCCCTCGGCTGACGAGCGCGTGCGCGCACGCGACGCCGGCCGGTCCCGATCCGACAACGACGATCACCCGGCGCCTCTCATTTGCGGCGCAGGCCGAGCACGCTCAGAAAGAAGCTGGAGAAGATGATCTGCACGCCGAGCGTGATCACGGTGACGGCAGGGATGACGAACCGCAGGCCTTCGGAGTACGGCAGCTCGCCGAAATCCAGACGCCGCCAACGGTTGACGGCGAGGACGAAGAGACCGAGCCCGGTGACCACGAGGAGCGCACCGGACAACAACCCGAACTCGAGCATGCGATTGTGTTCGGTCAGCCGCGTGATCCGCGGGTCCTCCGGAAGCAGGCCCTCGGCGATGGCGAAGACCTTCGTGAACGCGGCAAACGTGATCAGCTGGAACCCGGCGAGCACCGCCATGCTGCACGCCAGCTGCGTATTGAGCGTCAACTTCGCGGCGCCGATGTAGATCGGCGCGAACACCAGCCAGCTGCCGAACACGCCGCCGATCAGACACAGCGCCACGCCGGGCACCAGGAAGAGCCAGCGCGGACAGAACAACAGCATGAAGCGCAGGTGCCGCCAGCCGTCGCGCCAGCGCCGCAGATGCGGCGGCCGCGACCGGCCGTGCGGATACAGGGTGATCGGGACCTCGCTGATCCGGCGGCCCTGCAGCGTGGCCTTGACGATCATCTCGGACGCGAATTCCATCCCGGTCGTCCGCAGGTTCAGCGCCTCGAACGCGGACTTGCGGAACGCGCGGAGACCGCAATGGAAATCGGACACCGGCGAGCCGAAGAACAGGCGGCCGATCGCCGTGAGCACGGGATTGCCAATCCACCGGTTCTGCCAGGGCATCGCGCCCTTGAGGATCGTCCCGCCGCCGCTCGGCAGGCGGCAACCCATCACGAAGTCGTCGTTGGCGCGCAGGCGCTCGACGAAGGGATAGACAGCGGACCAGTCGTAGCTGTCGTCGGAGTCGCCCATGATGACGAACTCGCCGCGCGCCGCCTGGATGCCGCCCATGAGCGCGGCGCCGTAGCCACGTTCGCTGACCGGCACGACGCGGGCGCCGTGTTCCTCCGCGATCTGGATGGAGCCGTCCGTGCTGCCGTTGTCGGCGACGATGATCTCGGCGCGCAAGCCGTGACTTTCGATGGCGCGCCTGGCTTTTTCGATGCAGCGTGGGAGCGTGATGGCTTCGTTGAGACACGGCATCACGAACGACACTTCGACGCTCGGCTCCGCACCCGTCGCGTCACGAGCGTCGACGGATCGATCGAAGGCCAGGGTGTTACTTCTCATACACGGCAAACGCGGGATGCCGGTCGGCGTTCTCGATCACGGCCACCCGTGTCAGGTCGGGCGCTCGATTGAGCAGATCCGGGTGATCCACGTCGGCAGCCGCGAGGAAGAGACTGCCCTTCGGCGCGGTCGCGAAATCGAACTCGCTGCCAAAAAATGTGACCCGATCCTTCAAATCAGTTCTCTGATGCTTGAGGACAAAGAACTGCCACGAGTAGTTCACCAGCACGATGTCGTTGCTCACGTACAGCGCCGGCGCGCGATTCGCGTCGGCGCGGCCGACGAGGCTGGCAAACGCCGCGTCCCGGTTGCCCTCGAACCAGGGGCTCGATCGTTCGCGATACTCCCCAACGTAATCACCATAGAACCACTGAAACTGCACCACCAGCGCCGCCGCCAACACGACCGCCACGCCTTTCCCCAGCATCGATCGCGCGCTGACCAGCGCCTCGAAGCCTCGCGCCGCTACCAGCGCCGCGAGCGGCACCATCACGAGCACGCGCGACGCCTTGACCTCGCCGAGCAGCGCCGCGCCGATGGGCGCGACGAAGAAGCCGATCAGCACGAACCGGTCGGACACGGTTCGCCGCTGGCTGAGAATGTAATACGCCCCGAGGGGAAGCAACACGAGAATCGGCAGCAGGAACACGCCGGCCACGCGCGTCGAATCGAGGAGGCTCTGGTCGCCCTGGAAAAACAGCAGCGACGGATCGAAGTGATTGTAGTACGCGTCGAAGCGCGCGGCGAGCGCCGCGGTCAGGCCGGCGCCGGGGTTTCGCCGCCGCGGGGGCGCCGCCCTTGGCGACGCCGTAGGAACGCAATTGATCGGTCAGATGCTCCGGGTGCACGAGCAGCCAGATCAGCATCGGCACCATCGACAGCGCGAAGCCGGCGGCCGCGACCACGTACGGCCGCAGCGTTCGGATGTCGAGGATGAAGAACAGCAGCACCCCGGTGAACGCCAGGAACACCGGGATGATCGTCATCGCGCCGTTGTAGCCGTACAGACCCAGCCCCAACAACGCGGTCGCGACTCCCAGCGAGCGGAGCGATCGCCGCTCCACGAAGTCGATCGTGAACAGCACGAACCCGATGAAAAACGGCAGGCCGCAGATGTGGTCGGTGGCGAGCCGCGCATGAATCAGATGGGCGGGCGTGAGCATCGCCAGGACGCCGGCGAGAAGCGCGAGCCATTCGCGCCGGAACAGTCGTCGTCCGACGAGATAGGTCAGGCTCACGTCGATGGCGAAGAACACGACGCCGGGGAAACGCGTCGTGAACTCGGTGACCGGCGCGAACATGAACGTCACGACCCGCGCGTAGATGGCAATCGGCGGCACCCACGCAAACGTATGGAAGAACAGCGGCATCCGCAGGCCGAGCAGGTCGCGGCCGGTCGTCAGAATCGAGTGGGCGTTGAGCGCGTAGATCGCTTCGTCGTGATAGATGTACACGGGCGCCCGGTCCAGATCCCGCCCGCCGATCAGCAGCGCCAGGCACCCGAGGAGAATCGCCGTCACGATCGGCCGGTAGCGGCCCGACCCGCGCGTCAGGTCCGTCATTCGCGCGCGAGGCTCTCTGCGAAAACGGCGTGCGAGCGCTCCGGGTAGTCCGTGAGGTAGTCGTCGTAGAACCGATAGAACTGGATCGGCAGCAGAAGGAGCACGGCGATGCCGGCAAGCCGCAATGCGCGCTGCCGGTGACTGAACAACCCGTCAATCCCCGCCACGGCGACGAGGACACCGAGCGGCAGCATACCCACGGCGCGGCCGGCCGCCTTGGAATCCGTGAACGTGGCCGCGGCGAATGGCGACAGCGCGAAGGCGAGGAGAATCACGCGCCAGATCTGATCGGACCATCGGGCCTTGATGATCTGGACGACGCCGTACAACAGAGGAATCGCCAGGACGCCGAGAAACACGCCGGCCTGGCGAGTGGAGCTGACGAGGTCGGCGCCGCCTGTAAAGAACAGATACGACGGACTGAAGAATCCCCAGTACACCGTCGAGCGCGTGGCGAGCGCCGGCCAGCTGAGGAGCGAATACTGCAGGCCGACAGATGGATTCGCCAGCGTCTGAAGACCCCAATCACCCAGCGTGAACGGAAAAACTTCCCGGTGCGCGTAAAACCACGGGATCACGAGCAGCAGCGGCGCAACGAACCCTGCCAACGCCGCGCCGTACATCGGCACAGAACCACGAATCGCCAGCAGCAGGATCACCGTGAGCGCGAAATACACGGGCATCGTCAGGACGGCCGACAGGGTGTGAATAGAAGCCCACACCGAGGCTCAACGTCGACGCCACCAGCAGCGCCGGCTGCCGGCGCTCGACGAACAACATCAGGCAATACAGCCACACGAGGATGAACGGCACCGGATACACGCTCGCCAGCGCGAGACGGCCATGGATGAAGTGCGACGGCGTCAGCGCAAGGAGTGCGGCCGCCAGCAGCGCCAGACTCTGGCGCTTGAACAAGCGTGCGGCAATCAGATAGATCAGCCCGACATCGATCGCCGCAACGATGACGGACGGAAGTCGAGCGCCCCATTCCGGCATCCCGATCATCGTCATCACGAACAGGGTGAAGTACACCGGCAGCGGCGGAGTCCACACGTTGCCGCGCACGTGAAAGTAGAGTGGCAGGCGACGGCCGTCGAGGTCGCGACCGGTTTGACGCGATGGATGAGGCTTGGTGGCCGATGGCGATTTCGTGCGCATGCATCGCCGAGGGCGAGACGTCGAGCTGACGTGCGTACAGCACGGCGGCCGCTGCGGCAACCAGCAGCGGCGCGAGAACCTGTCTCGACCTTTTCATGCGCGAGGTGGATGGGTCCGGAACAGGCTGATACTGTACCTAGCCACTGTCACCGTGAGCGGGCTCGAAAACCGCCGCCAGCACGAGCGGCGCGAGCAACGGATACAAGGCAAGCAGTAATCGCACGTCCGACCAATAGCCCCACATCGCCACCGCAAGGAGATAGGGCGGCACAAGCCATGCCGCGCGACGGGCGGGGGCGGGGCTGCGTCGTAGGCCGATGACAGCGGCAAGCCAGAGCGGGCCGAGAAACAGCGACACGTTGACGGCGGCGATCGGCAGATGCTGGAGGTTCTCTTGCCAGACGTCGCGCATGGTCGTTCCATCGAGCCCCCCGAGCAGCACACGGACCCCGAGCGTCACCGCCAGCCAGATGGCGGCATACCCGCCGGCAATCGCAACTGACGACCGGCGGATACCCACCACGGCGAGGTAGAGCGGCGGCAAGATCATGGCAGACCTCACTGTTGAGTGCCGCCACCGTCACCAGGATCGTGAGCCAGGCGTGCGACCGTTTCTGCGCCAGCACGCATGTCAATGCCACAAAGGTCGGCTCGAGCAATGAGTGCGGCGCGAATACGGCATCGGGAGGGATCGGCGACAGATCAAACTCTTGCTGCCGCAGGGCAAGTTGTATCAGGCTCGCGATCATCAGGGCGCCAGCGGCCGCCTGTTCGGTCGGAAACCACAAGTTGAGTTGAAGGACGAGCGCGATCAACAGGAGAGACAACGCTGCGAGATGAAAGGCGCCATAGACTCGCTCGAACGCCTTCTCGTAGGGCCACCGAATTGACGCGAACGTGATTGCCCCATCGAGCAGCATCGGAACAAGCACGCGATGCCGAGCCGGCGCAGGTCCACTGTGGGCGACGATCTGCCCATGAGCCGCAATCCGGGAGTCTCGAAGGGGCGTGACGAAGCTGTATCTGACCGCCGTCGTGATCGCGGCTGAGATCATGATGGCAGCGATCACCCAGAACCGCAGCGGCCGCGCCAGCTGTGTCATCGCATCACGCTCACGCCCGGATCATCGACAGCGCCGGATGCAGATGTGAATAGAAACGACAGCGCGAGCGGAAGCAGCAGCGGCATCAACGGCAGCAGCAACCGGACTTCCCACCAGACGCCCCATACGCCAATGACCGCCAGGTAGGCGGGGATGACAACCGCGACGCGCCGTACAAACGCTGGCGCATGCCGAAATCCCGCGGCGGCGAACCACCAGAACACGCCAAACAGAGCCGCGACGTTGAAGACCGTCAGGGACAACTGCGACAGGTTGCTGCTGAAGATCTTGGCAACCGTCCAGTAGCGGTCAGCATCACCCGCGTACAGTCGCAGGCCGATGAACACTGTGAGCCAGATGGCGCCGTACGCCAGGGTCGTGATCGCTCTTTGCTTGTTCAGCGGTCTTGCCACTGCATACAGCACGACCAGGAAGACACCGGTCTCTCGATTCAAGGTGGCTACGGCTACCAGCACTGCGAGCCAGAGGCGTCGATCTCGAAGAATGCAGAGCAACGACAGTGAGATGAACGTCGGCTCGAGAAATGAGTGCGGCCCGTATTCATTCGGCCTCATGGCGATGGGCAGTGTCGCCGCAACGAACAGCACACCGACGAGCGCCGGCTCGGCCGGGAACCACACTCGCACGTAGGCAAACAGTGACGCGAGGAACGCCGGTAGCGCGAGGACGTAAAAGACGGCGTAGGCGCGGTCGAAGGCGTCATTGCGCGACATCGACCGCTGAAGCACTTCGATCGGACCTTCGACCATCATCGGCAGGACGAATCGATACCGATCCGGTGCCTCGATGTTGTGCTCGAGAATGCCGGCCTGAAAGCTTCGCCGAGCCTTGAGTGTCGCCTCGCCAGGCAGAAAGGCGTAGTTCAACGCGGTGACCGTGCTAACCGCGAAAAAGATGGCGGCAAGCGCGACCGGCTTGACCTGGCGCTTGGGGGTCGCACAGCCTCGGGCGCAAGCTTACCTCTTGTCGGTTTTCAGGAGGATCGGAGGATCGGAGACGGCGCCGACGAGTTCACGCCGGCGCCGTCAGACGCGCCGGCTACTTCTTGACGCCCGCGGTTCCGACCGCGCGGTTCGTTTCCTGCGCCAGCTTCAGATGCTCTTCGACCGTCGGCAGCGTCTTGGTCGCCCAGGCCTTCACGTCGGCATCCTTGCCCGACGCCAGTTCGTCGCGGAACGAGTCGACCACCTTGCGATGGCCGGCCACCATCATCGTCATGTACTCGCGATCGAAGGCTTCGCCCTTCATCGCCGCCATCTTGTCGCGCATCGCCTTGTCCTGCGCGTCGAGCTCGCTCGGCAGGACGATGTTCTTGGAGCCGGCGAGAGCCCTGAGGTCGGCGAGCGACTTCGAGTGATCGTCGACCATCCGCTGCGCGAACTTCTTGACGTCGGCACTCGAGGCGTTGAGCGCGGCCAGCTTCCCGAGCTCGACCTCGGCCATGTTCGCTTTCGCCGTGTTCATCACGAATGTCTGATCGGTCGAGGTGGCGGCCGGCGGCTGCTCCGCTTGCGCGAATGCCGGACCGGCGGCCAGAGCCAGCACAACCAACGTCATCGACGCCTTCTTCATTCGAACCTCCTTGAAAAGTCGCTCGGAGGGTCGCAAGTGCGATGCCAGACCTATTGGATGAGGAACAGGCCGTAGATGATCGAGAACACCACTGACAGGAACGACGCGGCGATGCAGACGAAGGCAATCAACGTGTGATCACCGCGCTCGCGGGTCATGGGATTCAGCACGGCGGACGCGAGATACCCGCCGAGGAATCCGCCGAGGTGCGCGAAGTTGTCGATGTTCGGCACGAGCAGGCCGAAGACGAGCGACTGAACAATGATGAACGTCGCCTGCTGCTTGACGCTGCTGCTCATCGTCCGGCCGTAGTGATACAACGCGCCAATCAGACCGAACACCGGTGCTGACGCGCCGACCGTGTAGAAACCCGCGCTCAGGAACGGCAGCTGATAATTGCCGAGGAGGAGCCCCGCGACCGAGCTGAGGAGGAATCCGGTGACGCCGCCGATGGTGTAGATGATCACCGTTCGCGCCGAACCGAACAGGTCCGTGATGGCGGGACCCATCATGTAGACCCAGTACATGTTCAGACCGATGTGCAGGAGACCGGCGTGCAACCAGCCGGCGCTGAGGAGAGTCCACCAGCGCCCGCCGTAGAACACCGGCAGCGTGCCGCTCTCACCAAAGAGCAGCAGCACGCCCTGGCTGGGCGACAGCGCCGACAGGAGGCTTCCGGACCTGATATCGCCCCCGGACAGCAGCAGCATGACGACCCAGATCGTGACGCACGCGCCGATCACCAGCTGCGAGAAGCCGAAGTTGACGCCGATGTTGCGCAGCGCCGGTCCGAATCCCCACAGGCCCGGGTTCGCGCGGCCGCACGTGTAGCACCGATCGTCGCGCACGCCGACGAGCGATCCGCAGGACGGACACACCACAGACCCGCTCGTTCTTCGTCCGAGCATCACGTGATCATATCCCAGCTCAGATCGTGACCATTGCGCCGACGATGGCCCCGTATGCGATGTGCGCGACGAGATTGACCAGGAAGGTATTGCGACCGTAGTTCAACATCAGAAACCCCGGCGCCTCGATCAATGCGATTTCGTTGGCGGCGGTCTCGGGCGTTCCCATTCGCGGGTGGACGACGGGAAGCAGGACGTTGACCAGGACGGTCGAGACGAAGAGCGCGTGAAGCGCGCCGACGATCGCGCCCAGCCACCACGTGCTCTGCCCGGCGACCATGAAGACGGCCACATAGCCGAACGCGAACACGAGACCCAGCACGAAATGACACGCGTAGCCGAGCGCTTTCGCCCGCCGGCGGTTTTCGGTGAACGCGGTGCCGAGCAGGAAGGCGAGATCCATGCGGGTCAATCCGAGCTCGCTTCCGGCGCGCACCATCGTCGTCAGCACGACGGTCGCGACCGCCCCGGCGACGATGGTCGAGGCCATCACGTTCATCGGTTTCCAGCCGCCTCGCAGGCGAGCGCCGCATCGATGAGCGCGAGGTGCACGAGCGCCTGGGGAAAGTTGCCCAGAAAGGCGCCGCTTCGCGGATCGATTTCCTCCGCGAACAGGCCGACGTCGTTGGCACGCGCCACCAGCCGATCCATCAACGCTGCCGCTTCGTCCACACGCCCGGCGCGCGCGAGCGCGCTCACCAGCCAGAACGAGCAGTTCAGAAAACACCCTTCCCCGCCCCCGACGCCATCGTCGGCCCGATAGCGGTAGACGAAGTCGCCCTCACGCAGCAGCCGATTCACCGCATCAATCGTGCCCTGAATCCGGGCGCCGCGCGGGTCGCCGTACCCGACGATGGGCAGCATGAGCAGGCTGGCATCGACATCGTCGGAGCCGGCCGATCGCGAATAGCTGCCTGCACGATCGGACCAGCAATCGCGCTCGACAAGATCGCGGATCGCGGCGGCTTCGCGCCGCCACCGATCCGCGTGCCTCGCGGGCACTTCGCCGCGCTCGGCGAGGCGCAGGGCGCGATCGAGCGCAACCCAGCACATCACCTTCGAGTGCGTGAAATGAAACGGTCCATTCCGCACTTCCCAGATGCCTGCGTCCGGCCGGCGCCAGATGTCGCACACGTGATCGGCAATCTTGCCCAGCACCGCCCCGGTGTCGCGATCCAGATTTCGATGGCCCTCGCTGAACAGCCACGCCGTCTCGAGTAGATGGCCGTAGACGTCGTGCTGCGCCTGTCCGACGGCGCCATTGCCGATGCGGACGGGTCGCGATCCGCGATATCCCGCAAGGTCAATCGCGCGCTCGGCGGGACCAATGCCGCCGTCAAGGCGATAGAGGACGTGAACCTCGGGCTTGGTGAGCGCGGTCGCCTGGAGGAACCACCAGAACAACGACCGGGCCTCCTCGACGCAGCCGAGCTGCAGCAGCGCATCGATCAGGAAGTTGGAGTCGCGAATCCAGCAGAAGCGGTAATCCCAGTTCCGTTCGCCACCGATGTCTTCCGGCAGCGATGTCGTCGGCGCCGCAACGGAGGCGCCGGACGGAGCGAAGATCAGCAACTTGAGCACGAGCGCGCTGCGCACGACGGCGTCGGCCCACGGGCCATCCTTTCGCCGCTCGCGCGACCATCGCTCCCAGAATCGAATCGTGCTCGTCGAGTCGCGCGGCGACCGAGCGCATTCCCGGCAGGATCAACGGCTCGGCGTACGCGCTCGACAACGCAATCAGCGCACGGGCGCCGCCGGCGATCTCGAACTGGGACTCGACGGCATCGCCGTGCCACGATGGCGAGCCCGGCGTTCCAGCTGGGAACGGCGACCGCTTCGCTGTCGAGCGCCGCAACCGGCACCCCGTTCCGCCATTCACAGCGCGGCGAGCGGCGTCCGTAGTCGAATCGCGGCGCGAATCGCCACCGCATCGGCACGGTTCCCGACAATCCCTCGATCGATCGCGCCAGCTCTCGCATCGGCGCGAGGCCGCCGTTGGGAATGGTCATCGCGTCGACGACGCGGACCGATCCCTGGCCTGTGTCGAACGTCGTTTCCAGAACGTTGGTGTGTGGAATGTAGCGGCGTGAGCTCGTGAACGGCGCGTCGGGACTGCAGCTCGAACACGCCGCCGCGATCGCGCGTCGAGAATTGCGGCGCATACGCTGGGAGAATCCAGGTTCGGCAGGCACAGCCAATCGATCGATCCGTCGCGCGCGACGAGCGCGGCCGTCCGGCCATCGCCGATCAGCGGCGTAGTCCTCGATCGGGTGCGTAGCCTGTCAGTACGCATCAGGTGGCCCAAGCTGATGCAAGACCGGAACCAGGGCAGTACAATCGATGACGTGAGGCCCGCTCTCTTCGCGTGACGATCGCCACGCTTCGAGGACCGTGCTGGTCCTGATCATTTCCGCCTTCGGTGCAGCTGCAACGCCGACCCGTGCACAACCGCTGGACGCCCAGGCATCCCCGGCGCCGGTGCTCGTGTCGCGGCAGCTTGCCGCGCGCGCGCGCGTCGCGGTCGGCGACGTCGTCACGCTCGCCACGGATCCGTCGGGCAGATCAGGGCGTTCGTTCCGCGTCGTCGGCATCTACGAGCCGACGCCGGATCCGATGCGGTTCACGGCGCAACGGCTGGAAGCGCGGCTGCATCTTCCAGACCTGCTCGATCTCACGGCGGACCCGAACGATGCCGGCTCGACCGACACGGTCGATGCGATCAACGTGCGCCTCGTCAACCCGGGCGAGTCCGAACGATTCGGCGACGAGCTGCGCGCCCGCATGCCGGGACTCGACGTCGGATCGACGTCGCGTCCGCGCGAGAACGATCCGTTCCCGGTGCTCGATCGGTTCCATCTCGCCATTTCGCTGGTGACCGTCGCCGGCAGCACCGCGTTCCTCCTGGCGCTGATGATCATCCGGGCCGAGGAGCGGCGGGAAACCGTCGGCGCGATGCGTCTGCTGGGCATCTCGCGCCGGTCGCTTCTCCTCGAAGTGGCGATCGAGGGACTCCTGATCGCCGCGGCCGGCGCGGTGTTCGGCGCGCTGATCGCGTTCGGGGCCGAGAGCCTCGTCAATCGGATCTTCCAGTCGCGCTATGACACGACGCTCGTCTTCATTCGTGTGACCCGATCGATCGCGCTCCGATCGTTCATGCTGGCGGTGCCGCTGGGCGTGGTCGCGGGCATCGCCGCGTCGTGGACGCTGCTCCGCCGCGACATCCTGTCGCTGGTCGGCCGATGACGTCTGCCTGGCTCGCGTTTCGCACGGTGCAGCGCTATCGCGCGCGGACCGCGCTCGCCACGATGGGCGTCGCCATCATCGGCGCGCTGCTGTTCGACATGCTGCTGCTGTCGCGCGGTCTGGTCACTTCGTTTGCCGATCTGCTGGATCACAGCGGCTACGACATCCGCGTCCTCAACTCGGAGGGTCTGTCGCTGGCGCGCGCGCCCATTCCGCGCGCGTCGGGTGTCAGCGCCGCGATCGAGCGCCTGCCGGAGGTGGCGGCAGTGGCGCGCATCCGTTTCGAGCCGGCCGTCGGTCGTCGCCGGAGACGGATCGGAAACCGACGTCACGATCGTCGGCAGCACTCAGAGCGGCGCGCGCCTCGCCTGGACGGTGATCGAGGGCACGGACCTGACGGACGGTTCGGTGTCCAATGAGCGCGTGTCCGGTGCTCGTCGGCCGCAACCTTGCCGCGGCTTTGAGTCTGCAGCCCGGCGCGACGCTCCAACTCCGCATCGACATCGCCGGACGACCAGTCGGCGCTCCCCGCTGTCTCCTGTCGAGTGGCCGGCGTGGCGAGCTCGTTGTTCGCCTCGGGGAACGAATACGAGGTATTGACCACGATCCGGGGACTGCAGGAGGTGCGAGGGGGCAGCGGACGACGACGCCGCGGATTTCGTGCTGGTGGCGTCGGCGTCCGGGATCGATTCCGCCGCGACCGTCCGCGCGATCGCCGGCCTGCGGCCGGACCTGCACGTGTATTCCAACGAAGACGTGGTCAATCAGTTCAACCGGAACGGCTTCGCCTACTTTCGACAGATCTCGATCGTGCTGTCGAGCATCACGGTGGTGTTCACGTTCCTGCTGGTCGCAACCATTCTGACCGTGTCGACGAATCAGCGGCTGGGCGAGATTGCGGCGCTGCGCGCGCTCGGGATCGGCCGCCAGCGCATCGCGACGATGCTGCTGTGGGAGTCGGTGTTGATCGTGGGCGTGGGCGGTCTCGCCGCGCTGCCGCTCGGCGGGTTGGTCGCGGCCGGCCTCGATCGGATTCTGAGACAGATGCCGGGCGTGCCCGATGCGCTGCACTTCTTCGTCTTCGAGCCGCGCGCGGTCGGCCTGCATGTGCTGCTGTTGTCGGCGACCGCGCTCGTCGCCGCGCTCTACCCGATCTGGCTGACGGCGCGCCTGCCGATCGCGTCGACGCTGCGCCGCGAGGTGGTCGGATGACGTCGGCGCGACCGGTCGTGGACGTGCGCGGCGTGGGACGCGTGTTCCCGATGCCGGCCGGTCCGGTCACCGCGCTGCGCGATGTGTCGCTGCGGATCGACGCGGCGGACTACGTGGCGATCACCGGGCCGTCGGGCTGCGGCAAATCCACGCTGCTGCACCTGGTCGGCTGCGTCGACGCGCCGACCAGCGGATCGATCGTGTTCGAGGATCGCGACGTGCGCGCGCTGTCGGAAGCGGAACGCAGCCGGATTCGGCTGACGCGGATCGGGTTCGTGTTTCAGCGCTTCTTCCTGCTGCCGATGCTGACGGCGCGCGAGAACGTCGAGCTGCCGCAGGCCGAGGCCGGCGTGGCCGCGTCCACGCGGCGAGCGCGGACCGCCGAGCTGCTCGCGTATGTCGGGCTCGAGAATCGCGCCGACCATCTGCCGTCGCAGCTGTCCGGCGGCGAGATGCAGCGCGCCGCGATCGCGCGCGCGCTCGCGAACCGGCCCGCGCTGCTCGTCGCCGACGAGCCCACCGGCGAGCTCGACGAGGACACGGGGACGCACGTCGCCGAGCTGTTCGATCGCGTCCACGCCGACGGCACCGCCATCCTGCTCGTCACGCACAACGCCGCGCTGGCGGCCCGGGCGTCGCGGCGCTTTGCGATGAAGAACGGGACGCTGGCGCCATGATCCTGCGGGTCGCGCTCAGGTCGCTGGCGATCCGGCCGTGGCGCACCGCCGTGCTGGCCGCCGGATTCGGCCTCGGGATCGCCGTCATGGTGGCGCTGCTCGGCGTCGGCGAAGTGATTCTCGAGCAGGCGCATGCGCCCGCGCTGCGCGGCGGCGGCGACCTCGTGGTCAGCGGTGCGTTCGGTCCCGTCGAGAACGCGCGCTATGTGCTGGCCCACGTGCTCGGCGCCCCGCCGCTTCGTGCCGAGCAGCGGGCCGTGTCGCCGACGCGGCGCGCGGCGCTCTATCTGGTCAAGCCCGGAGTGTCCGTTCAGATCGCCGCGCGCGGCGGCATTCCGAGTCTGGAGAAGGCCGTCGGCGACCCGGAGGTCGCGAGCGTGGAGGCCTGGGTCGACACGCCGTCGGACGCGAGTTGGTCCAGTCCGCGCGCCGAAGAGATCCTCCGCGCCATGGATCGCTTCCACCCGATCCCCAAGTTTGCAAGAACAGCGGGGGTCTGATCCGGATCAGACCCCCAGTGGCACAGGAGCTGCCCGACGGGGTCTGATCAGGATCAGACCCCGAATGGCACGGGATCGGCGGCCGCCCCGCCAAGCCGGGAGTCAGATACCTTTCGCTCGTCGTGGGCCGAATGGCTCTACTTCAACGGCCGGACCGCTGACGGCCGCGTGCGCTTCTATCTGACCTTCATCGCGGGGTCTCCCACTGCAGACGGTCAGCGGCCGGTGGGCGTGCGGCTTCAGGTGGACCGCGACGGCCGCTCGACGGACTACGCGGCCGGCGACGATGGTCGATCACGCGGATCTGCTGGCGCGCGCGCCGGACCTCGATGTCGCGGGCAACCGCGTTCGGCTCGACGGATCTCAGTACCGCCTGACCCTCGCGCTCACACGAGAAGGCGCGGGTCCGCCGGCGCGGCTCGAAGGCGACCTCGTCCTCGACGCGCCTCCCGGCCGCTCGCTGCCGCCGACCGCCATCCACGGCGCGCGCGGCTGGGTGTCCGGCTACGTCGTGCCGGTGCTCTCAGGCAGTCTCCACGGCACGCTTCGCGTCGGCGGCGAGACGATCTCGCTCGATGGCGCGACCGGCTATCACGATCACAACTGGGGATTCTGGGAAGGCGTTCGCTGGCAATGGGGACAGGTGGCGAGCGGCGATCTCTCGATCGTGTTCGGTCGCGTGTTTCCACCCGCGACGTTGCCGATCCGCGTCGCATCCCCGGCGTGCTCGCCGTCCTCGGCCCGAGCGGGCCGATCGGATTTGCGACCGACGTGACGATTGCGGAATCGTCCGCCGCCAGCGCCGGCCCGAGCCAGGTGACCATCATCGCGAAAGGGCGCCGCATCGCTCTGCAGCTGGCGCTGACCGTGGACGAATCGGTGCGGACGCGCATGGGGCTGACGCGTCTCGCGTCCGGTCAGTCCATGAATTTCATCCAGCTTGGCGGGACCTACCGCGTCACGGGCACGGTCGGCGATCGGACCATCGATTTCTCCGCCCGCGGCTCCGCCGAAACGTTTCGATACTAACCTAATCCCGCGCGGGCTTCGGCCGCATGTTCGCCGCGAGAATCCGCTTGCGCAGGCGGATGCTCGACGGCGTCACCTCGACGAGCTCGTCGTCGTTGATGAACTCGATCGCCTGCTCGAGGCCGAGCCGCCGCGGCGGGATGAGGCGGATCGCCTCGTCCGCCGAGGACGCGCGCATGTTCGTCTGCTTTTTTTCCTTGGTCGCGTTCACGTCCATGTCGTTGGGCCGCGCGTTCTCGCCGATGATCATCCCTTCGTAGACCTGCGTGCCGGGATCGATGAAGATCTCGCCGCGCTCCTGCAGGTTGAAGATCGCGAACGACGTCGCCCCTCCGGGACGATCGGCGACCAGCGCGCCGTTGGCCCGCGCCGGAATCGCCCCGTGCCACGGCTCCCAGCTCGCGAACAGGTGGTTCATGATCCCGGTGCCCTTCGTGTCGGTCATGAACTGCGATCGAAAGCCGATCAGCCCGCGCGCCGGAATCCGGAATTCGAGCCGCACCCGTCCGCTGCCGTGATTGACCATCTTCGTCATCACGCCCTTGCGCTCCCCCACCTGCGCGATGACGATGCCCTGATGATCCTCGGGGACGTCGATGATCAGCTCCTCGACCGGCTCGACGATCGAGCCGTTCATCTGCTTGGTCACGATCTCGGGCCGCGACACCTGCAGCTCGAATCCTTCCCGCCGCATCATCTCGAGGAGAATCGAGAGCTGCAGCTCGCCGCGGCCGACGATCTTGATCTGCTCCGGCGAGTCGGTCGGCTCGAGCCGGATCGAGACGTTGCCGAGCAGCTCACGGTCCAGTCGTTCACGAAGCTGCCGCGACGTGACGTAATTCCCTTCCCGCCCGGCCATCGGCGACGTGTTGACGCCGAAGATCATCGAGACGGTGGGCTCGTCGATCGCGATCGGCGGAATCGGCACGCGCTTCTCGACGTCGGCGATCGTCTCGCCGATCGTGATGTCCTCGATGCCGGCCAGGCAGACGATGTCGCCCGCCGCCGCCTCGGTGATGTCGATGCGCTTGAGGCCGTCGAAGGCGTAGAGCTTGGTGACCTTCGTCTCCTGAACCTGTCGATCCAATTTGCACACCGCCACAGGGTCGCCGACGCGGACGCGCCCGTTGAAAATGCGTCCAATCGCGATGCGGCCCAGATAGTCGCTCGAATCGAGGTTCGCGACGAGCAGCTGGAGCGGCGCATCGGGATCGCCCTTCGGCGCCGGCACGTGCGTCACGATCGCGTCGAACAGGGGACGCAGGTCCTGTCCCGGCTGTGCGGTGTCAGTCGTCGCCGTGCCCGCGCGCGCGTTCGTGTACAGCACGTGGAAATCCAGCTGATCGTCGGCGGCGTCGAGGTCGATGAACAGATCGTAGACCTCGTTCAACACCTCCTGCACGCGCGCATCGGAACGATCGATCTTGTTGATCACGACAATCGGGCTCAGCCGGCGTTCGAGCGCTTTCCGCAGCACGAACCGCGTCTGCGGCAGCGGGCCTTCCGATGCATCGACCAGCAGCATGACGCCATCGACCATCGACAGCGTGCGCTCGACCTCACCGCCGAAATCGGCGTGGCCCGGGGTGTCGACGATGTTGATCAGGATGTCGTGGTAGTGAACGGCGGTGTTCTTGGCGAGAATCGTGATGCCGCGCTCGCGCTCGAGCTCGTTGCTGTCCATCGCGCGCTCGGCGACGCGCTCGTTGGCGCGAAACGTGCCGCTTTGGTGGAGCAGCGCGTCAACGAGCGTGGTCTTGCCGTGATCGACGTGGGCGATGATGGCAACGTTTCGGCGTAGGGGGTTCGCAATCACTCTGCATCGAGTGTACTGCAATCACTTCAATCGCGAGATCAGCTCCCGGGCCCGGTCCCCGAACTGCTCGTCGTCGGCGACCTTTTCGGCATACTCGCGCGCGTCGGTGGGGCGTGAGAGGTTGTAGAAGGCCACCGCGGTGTTGAACCACGAGGTGGCCTTCCAGCGGCGGCCGGTCGCGATGCTCTGCTCGCGTTTGGCGATCTTGCGCGCTTTGCGCGCGGGCGGATCCTCGCCGGCGCGGATCTCGGCGATTTCCGTCGTCATCCGTTCCTCGGCTTCCTGCAGGCAGCGGGCGGCGCTCGGGATGATCTCGGCGGCGCGCGGCCACTGGCGCAGTTCGGCCAGGACGAGACCGAGGTAGTAGCCGGTTTCGCAGTCGCGCGCATTGCGCCGCAGCGATTCGTCGAACTTGGTGCGCGACACCTCGAGCTCGTTCCGGCGATACGCGATGATGCCGGCAAGCTTCGGCACTTCGGCGTTGACCAGGAGCTTGGCCGCCAGCTCGATGTCGGCCCAGGCTTCGTCGAAGCGTTCGAGCTGGGTCTCGTTGACGGCGCGCCAGTAGCGGCCGTCGCCGACGTACCACCGCTCCGCCAGCAGCTCGTCGACCGTGGCAATGGCCTCTTCGTGGCGAGCGACGAACGTGAGCGCGCGCACTTTGCCGAGAAGCGCGTCGACGGCCTTCGGCTCGTACTTCAGCGTCTCGTTGTACATCTTCAGCGCGCGTTCGAACTCTTCGGCCGTCATGCCAACGTTGGCGATCGCCAGCGTGAGCGTGGGCCACGCCTGGTGCCACTGATACGCGCGCTCGAACGTCGCGTCGGCGTCGTCGAGCTTCTGCCGCGCGACGAACGCCTGGCCTTGCGCGAATTCGATCTCGTGGAACCGCGGCTCCTGCGCGATCAGCGATTGCAGTCGTTCTGCCTCGAACGTGCGGCACGTCGCCTTGCGATACTGCAGCAGCGGCGTTTCGGCGAACGGCGACGTCGGCGCGATCAGATCCTCGCGCGATAGCGCGCGGAAGTCGCTCGTACCGCACGCGAACGACAGCCATGTATACGCCGCGGCGATTTCCGACCCGGCGCCCTCGCGCAGCAGCGTCGTCCACGCCTCGCGATTGGTGCGGACGATGCGCATCCGTTCGAGATCGAGATCGCTGGTCGCGCGCCCTGCCCCGACGCTCGCCGGTGAGGTGGCATCGATCACGTCGAGCACGCCGACGAGTGCCGCAGGAAGGCTGGTCTGTCCAGCCGCAGCCTCGCGCGCGCGCTGGAGATAGCCTTCGTCGACCATGCCGAGCTCCCGCTGGCGCAGCGCGATGAGCGCCGCGGCGCGCACTGTTCCCGTCGTCGCGTCGGCGGCGGCGGCCGGAATCGCCCGCAGCGCGTCGTATTCGCGAAACGCGGCGACGAGACAGTCCAGGCATCCGGCGCGCACTTGCGCGGCAGCGGCGGCCAGACGCGCGGAGTGCAGGTCGGGCGGCGGCAGAGCGGCCGGCTTTGGGTGCGCGCAGGCCGAGAGGAGGACGATGAGCAGCAGGCAGCGACGCATCAGGCGATTAGACACCGGTCGCGCGAATAGGTCCGGCTAAAGCCGGACACCACGTACGTGTCAGTACGTGCGTCCGCCTTCAGGCGGACCTCGGCCGCACCAACGCTTTCGGCACGCGCATCGCTTCCGCATCCGCGAGCGCCTGGTTGAGCTCGGCGAGGCCGTAGGTCCGCGAGCCGATGGCATGCCAGGGGATGGCCGTGTGATGGCGCTCCAACACTCGCAGCGCCCGCACGAAGTGTCCGACCTCGCTCCCCCAACAGCCGCGAATCTCCAGGTGCTTGCGGTTGATGTGCTGGTGCGCGTTGATCGCACTGGACCCCGCATCGGTGTAGTGTCCGGCGATCACGTAGCGGCCGCCGTCGCGGATGAGGGGCAGCGCCTCTTCGACGGCCCGGGCCGAGCCGGCGGCTTCGATCGCCACATCGACGCCGAGCCCGCCGGTCGCGTCGTGCACGAGTTCCCGCCGCTCCTCGGCCGTCGTGGTCGTGATGTCGGCCACGCGATCCGCGCCCATGCGCTCGGCGAGGGACAGCCGCTCGACAGGAGCGCCGAAGGCGATCACCTGCGCGGCGCCGGCCAGACGCGCGAGCGCGATGGCGCTGAGCCCGACGGCGCCCACGCCCTGCACCAGCACCGTGTCGCCCAGCGTCAGCGCGGCGCGATCGATGATGTGCACGGCGGTGATCAGCCCGCAGCCGCCGCTGATGTAGGTTTCGGCCGGCACGGATGCCGGCAGCGTGGCGATCGACACGCCAGGCTCGAGATAGATCGCCTCGGCCCAGCCGCCGAACAAGCCTTCACTCGCGGGATCGGTGATGCCGTACACCCGGCGCGCCTCGCAGCGGGTCGGCGTCCGGGTCACCGTACAGGCGCGGCAGCGGCCGCACGTGCGATGCACGTCGAAGAACACGAGACGATCGCCTTCGACGATCGCGCGGCCGTCCACACCCCGCACGGGGCCGTGGATTTTCCGAGCCACGCCCACCGACACATGACCGGGGATGATCGGATAGGGAACGCCCGCGAGGCGGCCGTGCCACAGATGCACGTCGGTGCCGCAGATTTCCGAGTACAGGGTTTCGAGCAGCACCGATCCCGGCTGCAGCGACGGCTCGGGAAACTCCCGCAGCTCGACGGGCACACGCGGCGCCGGCATGATCGCGGCCATCACAGACATGGGTGTTGAAGCACGTTAGAATAGCCCATGCCTCTTTTCGAATACGAATGCCGGGGGTGCGGGCACCACTTCGAATACCTGACGCGCGCGGAGCAGTCGCCGGCCTGCCCGTCGTGCCGGGGCGAGAACCTGCAGAAGCTGCTGTCGGTGTTCGCGGCGCACTCGGACAGCCCGGCGAAGTCGTTCTCGAATTCGCGGTGCCGACGGCGCCGTGCGGATCGTGCGGCGACCCGCGCGGCCCGGGCTCCTGCTCGGTGAACTAGCGCATCGCGGCCCTGAAGGGCCGCGCTACACCAGCGCCAGCGGACGAATCGGCGACCCGGTCGCGCCGCGGAACTTCAGCGGCACACCGACGAAACAGAACTCGCGGTGTCCGGCCGCGGCCAGCTCCTCCAGGTTCAGGTTTTCGATGATGTGAATGCCGTGGGTCACGAGCAGATGCACGTGGCCGTACAGCATCATGTTGGTGTCCGGGTCGCGCTCCTCCATCGAATCCCAGGCCATGTTGTCGGCGCCGACGGCGACGACCTTGCGATCCGCGGCCCACACGTTCCCCGACTTCGACACACCCGCCGCGCTCAGATAGGTCGCCTCGTCGTTCCACGTGCGGCCGAAGCCGGTCCGGACGAGCAACACATCGCCGGGATTGATCTGAACACCGGCCGCGCGCGCGCAGCCGTCGAGATCGTCGGCCGTGATGGCGTAGTTCTGCGGAAGGATGCTCGACGCCCTTCCAGCCGGCCACGTCGAGCAGCACGCCGCGCGTGAGCAATGGCTTGATCGTTTCAGCGCCGTGCGCACGATATCCGTCGGTGCGCTCCACATCGTCCACGGCCACACCGCCAAAGAATTTCAGATCGCACGCCTGGTGACACAGCGCGTCGATATGCGTCCCGCTGTGCTCCATCATCGTCAGCACGCCTGACGCGCCGGAGCGCGGGCCGAACCGCTCCGGCTTGTACGAATCGCGATGACGCCGATGCAGGCCGTAGAAGTAGCCGGGCTTGTGCGCGGGATGGACCGGCATGCCGGCAAAACGCGGCTGCTCGAGATCGAAGACTCGGGCGCGCGCCAGCTCGTTGCGAGGTTCATATGCGTTCACCAGATCGTCCGGGCCGGGTACTGCCTGATGATGGGATCGGGCGTCACGATCGTCATGCCGTGCACGATCGCCTGCGCCACGAGCATCCGATCGAACGGATCGCGATGCAGGCAGCGGCAGGCGCGCCGCGTGCAGCGCCGACTCCTCGTCGATCGGCAGCGACGCGAATCGCGTGGGCCTCGCGCTGCGCGGGCACGTACAGGTCCGGCGGCTCGCGGCAGCGTCAATTGCCGCGCGCGTACTTCGTGCCGATCTCCCACGCCGAGGCGGCACTCAGGTAACACGTCGTTGCTCGGATCGACGAAACAGTTCGACGGCGCCCGGGCAGACAGGTTCTCGTATCTGCGTCGACGCATCCACAAGAACGTGCAGGTATCGAGCAGAAGCTTCACGTCCGCGCGCTTCTTGCGACGTCGTGAACCGTAGGTCGGCTGCCGCTCCGCCGACTCGGTTCGCCTTCGGCATCTCCGGGAAAATCGGCCCGTTATAGAACTCGTCGAGCTCCTCGTCGGTAATCGGATCGTAGAACGACGGCAGAATCTTGATCGTCCCCTTGCCCAACCCGATCGGCCGCGGTTCGGTCCGCTTTTTCGCCACCGCGCGCAACTCGGCCACTGGCTGATTCCGATTGCAGATGATCACCGTTTCGCCCTGGGCGACAGCGTCGAGGTATTCCGACAGCTTCGCCTTGACCTCGTGAATATTGACCATCTTCATGGTCATAATCATGACCTTTATAAATGGGCTCTGTCAAGGTCTCCGAACGAGCCGGATGACACCGGCCTGCGAGCGGAACGACGCTGGACGCCAGCGCCGCGAGGGCCAGGACGAACGGCATTCGTCTGGTCATGCTCATTTCAATCCATCGATGATGTACAGCTCCGACAGCACGCGGAAGTAGTTGAACAGGTAGTGATCGCCGTCCGGCGCGAACGCCGTTCCGCCGAGCGAGACCACGCCGGCCGGGTCGCTCACGGCGATGGTGGCGACCGGTGTTTGCGCTGCAGTCGCGACGTCGACGCGTGCAATCTGCACCGGGGAGTCCGAGGACCGCACGAGAAAAGCCTTGGAGTCTGCAAGCCAGCCGGCAAAGCCGTTCCGCGGCAGTGGCGGCATCCGTTTGATTGATCCGTCATGCATCGCAAACAGGGCCGGCGCTCCATCGGTGTCGAGAACCGCGAGCCACCGATCGTCTGGCGAGACGAAGAGGCCCGTGACGCCTTCCGGGGTGATTGCTTTCGGCGGCCCGCCGGCGACCGTGAGCTCGTACGTGCGCGGCTTTCGATCCTTCTCGTTTCCAACGATGACGAGGCGACGACTGTCGGAGAACCACCGCGCGCCGGTGATGCGCTGCAGTGGTTCGACGTCGAGGACTCGCGCTTCGCCCGCGCCGATCGGCAGGATCTGAATCGCCTGCCGGCCGTCGAGGAACTGGGCGGCCACCCATTTCCCATCGGGCGAGATGCTGCGCGAGGCGCCGTCGCCGACGCGGATCGCCGGCGACCCGTCGGTCGGCCGAACATAGACACCGTACTTGTCGCCGGCACCCTCGCCGCTCTCCGTGAACGCCATCAGCCGCGCATCCGCCGAGAGCGACACTGCCGTGGCCCAGTCGAACCAGGCGAGCTTGCGTTGGAACTGCTCGCGGACCGACCCGAATTGCGTCTCGGACCGCATCGTCTGGCCGACCATCAGCACCCGTCCCGAGGGCGTGACGTCCTGCAGCGACATACGCTGCGGTGCGCGAAAAATCAGGCGTTCCTGACCGGTCGTCGACACCGCCCACAGCGCCCGCATGCCACCAGAACGCGTCGCAGTAAACCAGATCTCGTGACCGCCGGGACCCCACGCCAATCCCTGGATGCTGATCCAGCCCTTTGACAGCGTCCGTCGTTCCCGTGATCCGAGGTCGATGATCTCCACGTCGCCCTCGTCTCCACCCACCGCGTGCGTGACAAACGCAATCTGTTTCGCATCGGGTGAAATCCGCACGTCCGACATCCAGAAAGGTGCGGTATAGAGAACCGTTCCGATCGGATACTCCACACGCATGCTCTGCGGGTTGGCGACCGACCGGACCACGGCCAGCTGCGATCCGTCTGGACTCCAGTCGGCCGCGACCACCCTCTCGAGCAGTTCCCGCGCCCCGCCGCCGGCCATGGGCGCGCGCGCGAGCGTGCCGGCGACGATGAACGGGCCGTTGCTGGCCGCCTTGAGCGAGACGGCGAGCTCTCCCGTCGTGGCGATGGCCAGGAGGTCGGCCGGCGGCAGCGAGACGGAGCTCGACTCGGGACTTTGCTCGCGCACGGCATACAGCTCGATCGGCCGGCCCTCCCACGCGGCGCCGTAGATCACGCTCTTGCCGTCGGGCGCGAAACGCGCGCCGCGCACCGTTCCGGATCGAAACGTGAGCTGCTTGATGGTTGGCTGTGCGGGAGCAGCCCGCATTCCGCCGAGGGCGAGGTAGCTCGCGCCGGCGACGAGCATCGACGCGAGCGCGGCGATAGCGACCGCCACACCCAATCCCACACGACGCCCCGTCACGGGCGCGGGCGGAAGATCGTGTGCGGCGCTGCCGACACTCGACACGGCATCGAGCGCGAACGTGACATCGCGGGCGGACTGGAAGCGTTCGAGCGGATTTTTCTCGAGGCAGCGCCGAATCACGCGCTCGACGGCCGGAGACAGACCCTTCACCGATCCGGCCAGCTCCGGCGGATCCTCTTTCAGGATCGCGCTCATCGTCTCGACGGCGGAGCGGCCGCTGAACGCACGCCGGCCGGCGTACATCTCGTAGAGCATCGCGCCGAGGCTGAAGATGTCGGACCGGCCGTCGACGGCTTCGCCGCGCAGCTGCTCCGGCGACATGTAGCCGGCGGTGCCGAGCACCATGCCGGGGTCGGTCTGCGTCGCGGTCGCTTGCGACGCGCCGGGCGACGTCGGCGCCACCAGCTTGGCCAGGCCGAAATCGAGAATCTTGACGCGGCCGTCCCTGGTGACGATCACGTTCTCGGGCTTCAGATCGCGGTGGACGATGCCGCGCTCGTGCGCCGCGGCCAGGCCATCGCGCGATCTGCGTCGCGTAGTCGGTCGCCTTTCGCGCGGGCAGGCGCCGACGTCGAGGATCTGCCGCAGCGTCTGGCCATCGAGCAGCTCCGACACGACATAGGAGATGCCGGCCTCGGCGCCGATGTCGTGGACGACGAGGATGTTGGGGTGATTCAGCGCGGCGGTGGCGCGCGCCTCCTGCTCGAAGCGCTGCAGCCGGTCGGGGTCGGCCGACACCGCGGTCGGCAGCACCTTGAGCGCGACCTCGCGATCGAGCCGGGTGTCGCGCGCGCGAAACACTTCGCCCATGCCGCCGGCGCCGATCGATCCAATGATTTCGTACGGTCCGAGCCGGGTGCCGGCGCCAAGACCCATGTGCCGAGATTCTATTTCGGTCTCGGCAGTTTGCGATCGAGATTCGCAGCGTTGTAGACGAAGGAGGCCATGACAATCGCCGCCTGACGGATGTCTTGCAGGTCGACGCGATCGCCTCGCACGTTCTTTGCGAGGCGGTGCTACCTGGCCGTCCGCAGACGGCCAAACGTCGCTGCTGAGACGCGGCCAAGCCAGGCCTTCGCTCGTGCGCCGACGACGGCCTGTTCGAGCGCGACGAACTGCTCGTAGGCGACGGGGTCAGCAGCAGCGTCAGGAACAGGCACAGCGACTGGCCGCCGATCACGGTGACCGCGATCGCCGCGCGGCCGCGTGCCGCCGATGCCGAGGCCGAGCGCGGTCGGAATCAGGCCGGCGATGATCGCGAAGGTCGTCATCAGAATCGGCCGCAGACGCGTGCGGCAGGCCTCGACGATCGCCTCGCGCAGCGGCATGCCCGCGCGCGCGCAGCGTGTTGGCGTAGTCGACCTGCAGAATCGAGTTCTTCTTCACGATCCCGAGCAGCAGGAGCATGCCGAGCGCGCTCCACAGATTCAGCGTCCGGCCGGTCGCCCACAGCGTGAACAGCGCAAACGGCACCGCGATCGGCAGCACCAGCATGATGACGATCGGCTGCATGAAGCTCTCGAACTGCGCCGCGAGCACCATGTACACGAAGATCATCGCCAGCCCGATCGCCATGATCAGGTTGGCCGTGGTCTCGTCGAGAATCTTCGACTGGCCCTGCAGGCGGAACGTCATGTCCGGCGGCATGTTCAGGCCCGCGAACATCTTCCGCACGTCGTTCGCCGCTTCGTCCAGCGCGTGGCCCGGCGCGAGCGTCGGCGGTGAGCTGGACCGTGAACTGGCGGTTCGATCGCTGCAGCGCGCTCGGCCCGAGCCCGCGCTCGACGCGCGCGATGTTGTCGATGCGCACCGGCCCGTTCGGCGAGGGCACCGTCAGCCGGCCGATCTCCTGCGCGTCGCGCCGCTGGTTCTCCAGCACGCGAATCTTGACCGGATACTGCTCCTGCCCTTCCTTGTAGAAGGAAATGCGGTCGTCGCCGGACACGGCCAGCCGCAGCGTGTTGCCGACCGTGGCCATCCGCACGCCGAGATCGGCGGCGCGGCGGCGGTCGACCGCGACGTGAATCTCCGGATTCGAGACGCTCAGACTCAGCTTCGGCTCGGCGAGGCTCGGCAGCCGCTGCGCGGCGGCGAGCGCCTGCAGCGAATATCGGCTGAGCTGCTTCAGGTCCGGGCCCAGCATGTTGGCCGAAATCGCGAAGCCACCCTGCCCTTCGCCGCCGCCCAGCGCATTGCGCGCGCTCACGCTCGGCTTGGTGCCGGGATACTTGGCCAGCCGCTGCCGCACCTCCTCGATGATCTCGCCCTGCGTCCGCGAGCGCTGATCGGGCGGCAGCGCGCGGAAGTTGAAATGCACATGCGTCGCCGCGCCGCCGCCGCCACCGCCGCCGGCCGCTCCGCTCCCGCCTGGATTCACCATCGGCATGATGTCGGCGACACCCTCGATACCCTGGAGATCCTTCAGCACCCGGAACGCCAGTTCCTCGCTCCCCTCCAGCGACGTCCCTTCGGGCGCGTCCATGTGGACCGTCCACTCGCCCATGTCCTCGTTCGGCACGAAGTCGCGGCCGACCATGCGATTCAGCGGGAACGTCAACAGGAAGATGACGGCGGAGACACCGATGATCACGCCCGGGTGCTCGAGCGCCCAGTTCACCTGCCGCGTGTACCAGCCGTCGAGCCAGTGAAAGAAGCCGGCTTCCTTGGTCTGGTGATCGCGCTGGCCGTCGGCGAGCCTCAGGAACCGCGAGCTCAGCATCGGCGTCAGCGTGAAGCTGACGAGCATCGACACCAGGATCGAAAACGCCATCGTCCAGCCGAACGGGTTGATGAAGCGGCGCGCGTAGCCGGTCATGAACGCGATCGGCAGGAAGATGACGACGAGCGACAGCGTCGTGGCCATCACCGCCAGCGCCACCTCGCGCGTGCCCTGAATCGCCGCTTCGAACGGCGACACATTCTTCTCTTCGATGTACCGGAAGATGTTCTCCAGCACCACGATCGCATCGTCGATGACGATGCCGACGGCGAGCGTGATGCCGAGCAGCGTCATGTTGTTCAGCGTGAACCCCATCAGCCGCATCAGCGTGAACGACGCGATGATCGACGCGGGAATCGCGAGCGCCGCGATGATGACCGCGCGGATGTTCCGGATGAAGAACAGCACGACGACCGCGGCGAAGAGGCTGCCGAAGATCAGATGCTCCTCGAGCGACGCCACCGACGCGTAAATGAACTTGGAGTCGTCGCGGACGATCGTCAGCCGGACCGACTTCGGCAGCGTGCGCTCGATCGTCTGCAGCCTCGCGCGGACGCCTTCGATGACCGCGACCGTGTTCTCGCCCATCGCCCGCCGGATGTCGAGCAGCACCGCCGGCTTGTCGCCGACCCAGACCGACGAGGTCGGCCGCTCGACGCCGTCCTCGGCATAGCCGATGTCCGCGACGCGGATCGGCGTCCCATCCTTGGTGGCGACGACGATGTTGTTGAATTCGGTCGGCGGCGTCGATGCGGCCCATCGTCCGGAGCAGCAGCTGTCCTTTGCCCTGCTCGACGGCGCCGCCGGGAATCTCGACGTTCTCGGCCACCACGGCGTCGCGCACCTGCGCCATCGACAGCCCGTAGGAGTTCAGCTTCTCGATGTCGACGACGATGTGGATCTCGCGCGCGCGGCTGCCGGCGATGGTGACCTGGCCGACGCCGTTGACGGTCTGGATGACGCGCGACATCTGCTTGTCGGCAATTTCGGTCAGCGTCCGCAGGCTCATCGAGTCCGACGACACCATCACCGACATCACCGGGTCGGCGTCCGGATCGACCTTGGTGATCACCGGCGGCAGCAGTTCGGCCGGCACGCTCCTGATCGCGCCGGCGACCTTCTCGCGGACGTCGTTGACCGCTTCGTCGAGGTCGCGCTCGAGCACGAACCGGACGGTGATGCTGGCCCTGCCCTCGCTGATGCGCGCCGAGATCTCGTCGATGCCGGAGACGCCGCTGATCGCCTGCTCCATCGGCTCGACCACCGAGGACGACATCTCGTCGGGGCTGGCGCCGGGCAGCGACAGCGCTGACGTTCACCGTCGCCGGATCGGCGCGTGGGAAACAGGTCGACGCCGAGATCGCGGAACGAGAAGATGCCGAGCACCACGAACGACATCACGAGCATCGTGGCGAACACCGGCCGGCGGACGCAGAGTTCAGAAAGCATCAGCACTTCACCTCGCACGCTCGGCTTTGCCGCTGCCGTCGTGACCTTCATGCCGTCGGCGAGCTTTTCCACGTCGGTGACCGCGACCTGCTCCCCGGCCTTGACGCCGCTCAGGATCTCGATCCGATCGCCGAGGCGCTCGCCGACTTTCAGCTCGCGGACGACGAGCTTGTCGCCGTCGACGACGAACACGCGGTTCACGCCGTAGCGGTACTGGAGCGCCGCGTACGAGAGCGTGACGGTCTCGTCCAGCTCTGCCGCTCTCGATGTGGACGCGCGCGAAGGTGCCCGGCTTCAGCGTCGGCGTCCTGATTCGGCACGAGCGCCTCGAACGGAAACGCGCGCGTCGCGGTGTTGACCGCGGGGCTGATGCGCGACAGCTTCCCGGTGAACGTCTTGTCCGGGTACGCGTCGACGCGCAGCTCGACGGGCTGGCCCGTCGCTGATCCAGGGCGCCATCTGTTCCGGAATCTCGGCCATCACTTTCAGCGGATCCATGCGCACGACGGCCATGACCGGCATCTGCGTCTTCACCAGCTCGCCGAGGTTGACCAGCCGCTTCTCGACATAGCCGTCGAACGGCGACGCGGATGTCGGTGTCGCGAAGCTGCCGGTCGGCGAGCTTCGCGCTCGCTTCCGACGCCTGAATGCTGGCGCGCAGGTTCTTCGCCGACTGCAGCGACGACTCGTAGCCGGCCTGCTTGGCTCGCAGCGTCGCCTCCGCGTCGTCGAGCTGTTGCTTGGGAATCAGCGCGCGGCGCTGAGAGTTCCTGCGCGCGTTCGTAGGCCTGCTTCGCCTGCTGCAATTCGGCGGCCGCCTTCTGCACGTCAGGCGTCTTCTCGATATCGGGCAGATGCTGCGGATCCGGCGCGCCGTACTGCGCCAGCGCGCGCGCGAGCGCCGCCTTCTGCTGGTCGAATTGTATTGCTGCTTCTCGTTGTCGAGACGGATGAGCGTCTCGCCGGCCGATGACGCGATCGCCGAGGTCGGCGAGAATCCGGCTGACCTTGCCGTCGGCCTCCGATGAAATCGTCACCTGATCGACGGCGGCCAGCGTGCCGACGACCTCGACGCTGCGGCGCGTCGATTCCTTCTTCACCGATCTCGACGCTGACGCGCTTGGCGGCCGTTTCCCGCCCGCTTGCCTGCGCCCTCTCGGTTTTCGAACACCCCGCCGTCGCCACCGCAGCGACCGCCACGATGGTCGTCAGGAGACGAGGTCTCAGTGCAACAGTTCGGGTCATACAGCAGGGCCCCTGGTCAGCGGAAACCTGAAAAGTATACGTCTCGGCCCGACGGCCTCGATCGTTGTAACGGATTGTCTCGACAGCGGTTCGCGGTAGGTCCGGCTAAGCCGGACCCCACGTACGGGTCGTCGGTCGTCGGGTCGCCTTCAGGCGGACCTACAGCTGAACTCGTCGCAGCCGCAGCGCGTTGGCAATGACCGACAGCGAGCTGAGCGTCATCGCCGCGCTCGCCCAGATGGGCGAGATGAGCACGCCGGCGAACTGGATACAGCACGCCCGCCGCAATCGGCACGCCGAGCGTGTTGTAGACGAACGCGAGAAACAGGTTCTGTCGGATGTTGCGCAGCGTCGCGCGCGACAGCCGGCGCGCGCGGACGATGCCGCGCAGGTCGCTTTTGACGAGCGTGATGCCCGCGCTCTCCATGGCGACGTCGGTGCCGGTGCCCATCGCGATCCCGACGGTCGCCGCGGCCAGCGCGGGCGCGTCGTTGATGCCGTCGCCCGCCATCGCCACGCAGATGGCCCGGCTCGCTGCAGCGACGTCACGACCTCTTTCTTGTCGGCGGGCAGCACCTCCGCGCGCACGTCGGCGATCCCGAGCTGCCGCGCAATGGCTTCGGCCGTGACGCGGTTGTCGCCGGTCAGCATCACGATCGCGAGCCCTTCGCCTTGCAGCTGACGAATCGCGTCCTTCGACGTGGCGCGAACGGCGTCGGCGACGCCGATGAAACCGGCCACCTGCCGATCGACCGCCACGGCAACGCACCGTCTGCCCTTCGTGTCTCCAGCGATCGGCGCGGTTCGCCTGACGGCCGCCGGCTCGATATCGACCTGGCGATCGCCCACGCGTCCGCTGACGCCTTTGCCCGTCGGTCGACCGGAACCCGCTCGCCGCCGGGATCTCGAGCCTTCGCTCTTCGGCGGCTCTGACGATGGCGGATGCCAGCGGATGCTCGCTGCCGCGCTCGACGGCCGCGGCGACGCGAAGCACCTCGTCCTCCGTCCAGCCGTCGCGTGACGTCGATCGCCGTGACGCGCGGCCTGCCCTCGGTCAGCGTGCCGGTCTTGTCCACGACCAGCGTGTCGACCTGCGCGAGCAGTTCGAGCGCCTCGGCGTTCCTGATCAGCACGCCGGCCTTCGCGCCCTGACCGGTCCCGACCATGATCGCCATCGGCGTCGCGAGGCCGAGCGCGCACGGGCACGCGATGATGAGCACCGCGACGGCGTTGACGAGCCCGTGCGCCAGACGCGGCTCCGGTCCCCACACGGCCCATGCGATGAACGTGAGCACCGCAACCAGCGCGACGATCGGCACGAAGATACTCGGCGACGCGATCGGCGAGCCGCTGAATCGGCGCGCGCGTGCGCTGCGCCTCGCCGACCATGCGGACGATCTGCGCGAGCAGCGTCTCGCGCCCGACGCGCTCCGCCCGCATCGTCAGCGTCCCGTTCACGACCATGCGTCGCGCCGATGACGCGGTCGCCGGCGCGCTTGTCCACCGGCATCGATTCGCCGGTGACCATCGATTCGTCCACCGCCGCCGCGCCGTCGACGACGACGCCGTCCACCGGGATCTTCTCGCCCGGGCGCACGCGCAGCACGTCGCCGACCTGGATCACGTCGAGCGGCACGTCCTCTTCGTGAGCGCCGCGCACGAGGCGCGCGGTTTTCGGCGCGAGCCCGAGCAGATGGCGAATCGCCGCGCCGGTGCGATGGCGCGCGCGCAGCTCGAGCACCTGCCCGAGCAACACGAGCACGACGATCACGACGCTGGTGTCGAAATAGGTTTCGACCGCGCCGTGCATGCGAAACCCGTCGGGAAAGAGATCCGGCGCGAGCGTGGCCACCGCGCTGTAGCCGTACGCGGCGCCGACGCCGAGTGCCGATCAGCGTGAACATGTTCGGGCTGGCGTTCACGAGCGATTGCCACATGCGCTCGAAGAACGGCCAGCCGCACCAGAGCACGACCGGTGTCGCCAGCGCCGAGGCCGATCCAGTTGACCGTCGCCGCGCCGAGCTGATGGCTGACCGCTCCGCCGCTGAGCATGTCGCCCATCGTCACGCAGAAACACCGGCGCGCCGAGCGCGACGCCAATCCAGAACCGGCGCGTCATGTCGGCGAGCTCCGGATTCGGCGCGTCGCTCAGCGTCGGGGACGCGCGGCTCGAGCGCCATCCCGCATTTCGGACACGCGCCCGGGCCGTCCTGCACGACCTCCGGGTGCATCGGGCAGGTGTACTCGACGGTGCTCGGCTGCTCGGTGCTCAGGGCTGGCTGCACGGTGCTCGGTGCTGGGTGCACGGTGCGCAGTGCTGGTGCGCGGTGCTCGGTGCGCGGTGCGCGGTGCTCAGTGTGGCTGGTGCGGGCGCTTCTTCAGGCCGCCGATCGTGATGACGGCCGGCGCGGCGCCATCGGCTCGCGCGTGCCGGACAGATACTTCTTGGGATCGGCCGCGAACTTCGCGACGCAGCCCTTCGAGCAGAAGTAGTAGGTCGTGCCGTCGTGGTCGAACTGCCCCGCCGCGCGCGCGGGGTCGACGGTCATGCCGCAGACGGGATCGAGAGCCACTCCTTAGAGCTGTACGTCTCAGCGCACGAGCTCGGCGGCGGTCGTGAACCTCGGCTCGATGTCGACCGGCACGGCGGTCAGCTTGTCGAGCGCCTGCTTCACCACCGGGCGCACGACGCCGAGGCGATCGCCGAGCGCCTTGGCCTTTTCGTAGTCGCCCTCAGCCTGAATCGTCATCAACGTCGTGCGTCAGATCGCGAACGCCGTCCTTGACCTTGGCGCGATTCACCGTGAACGTGCCGTCGCTGTTCGCGACGAATCCGCCGCCCTCGAGCAGGAAGTTCAACTGCACGGCGATCCCTTTGCCGTGCGCTTCGTTGACGCCGAACCGGATCGACCGGAACGCCGAGGCGAGAAACGTCGTGTAGAGCGACTGCTCCAATGTCTTCGGCAGCACGCCCTTGTCGATCATGTGCTGGATGGCGAACAGGCCGGAGATGTCCGCCTTCGCTTCCTCCATGAAGCTGGACATGTCCTTCAGCTGCTGCCGCACCGTCGTCTGCCGTCCGCCAACCGTGATGTTGTGCGGTCCGAGTCCGTGCATCAGCTCGTGGACGACGATGTGCGTGAAGAACGCCTCGAAGGAGAGATCCTTCTGATCCGCGGCCGACAGCACGACCTTCGAGATCGGCAGCAGCGTTTTCGCGAACTTCGCGTCCTGCACGTTCTTCAGCATCACCCGCTTCGCGCCCTTCTCACGGGTGACGCGCTCGTCGTTGGGCAGGTTGAACGCCGCCGTCTGCACGCCGTGGTTCGCGTCGCCCGCCGCGAAGATCTCGTTGACGACGACGATCGGCGCGAGGGCGCCGAGCTTCGGGTTCCGCAGCTTCGGATCGATCGGCAGGTGGTTCTCGATGTCCTGCAGCTCGCCGGAGAACTTCTGCAGCTTGGCGGATTCGGCCTCGTCGCGCACCGTGATGAACGCTTCGAAACCGGCCTTGTAGTTGAACCACTCGTCTTCGTACACCTCGTAGGGACCGATGGTCGGCTCGATCGCGCCCTTCAGCTCCATCCAGGCGACGTCGCTGTCGTAGTAGTCGTTGGAGAGAAACGCGTCGGCGCGCTTGGTCAGGAAGGCCTTGAGCGTCGGCTCCGTCGCCAGGCCGGCAGCCTCGCGCAGCAGCGCGGCGATGCGCAACAGTTCGGGCTGATACTCCATGTTGTAGGGAACGGCCACGAAACTGTTGCCGGCGCGGCGAATCGTCGTGAAGAAACCGGTCGCCCTGGCCTTGCTCGGCTTCCGGGAGCGATTGGATCCAGCGCTCGATGTCGGCCTTCGACGCGCCCTCGGGATAGTAGTTGGCCGCGGCCGGCTTGGCCGGCGCGCCCGGGATGAACGGCTCGTTGTGATCCAGCCGCGACCAGGGGCCCTTGTTGATCAGGAAGTAGTGCAGCCGCGCGCGGCCGATCGGCGTCTCGTCGCGCGCCAGATCCAGGAGCATCGCCTCGTTGCCGTTCCAGACCTGCCGGAGGAACAACGCGTCGACGACCTTCGACGCTTCGACGAGCTTGGCGAGGACGCGCCGATCGCCGGCGGACAGCTTCGAGAGGTCGGCGCTGATCTCGGTCGGCGCGAACCGCGCGGCCATGGTCTGAAGAGTTGTGGGATCAGGCATCTGCTGCGCTTGCCCTCGCAGGATTCGAGTGGCGGACGCACTGCTGAGCAGGAGCGCGACGCCAACCGCCAGCCGCAGGCTTCGTGTCATCATTGAAGCTAGTCTACAACCGTGAGCCGGCACCTGAAACGCGCGCCGTCGGCTGAGCATCCCGGCGTCAGCGTTCTTCCCACTTGTGTTCGGTGCCGATGCGCAGGAGCGCGCCGACGGTGGCGAGCAGGGTGAGCCCGCCGCCGTGCGTCACGCCGTGCAATGAGTTCTTCGGCACATGCAGTAGCGTGGCTTCGGCGAACAGATGGAGGACGCCGTAGCGGAAGGTGCGCGCCGCCGAGCACGCCGACATAGGTCGCCTCCAGGTCTTACGCCGATCCAGTTCGTCGTGCGAAACAAAGGAGATTGAGGCTCCCAGCGACGCACGGCTCGTCGCTCGCCGGTGCTCGCCAACGGCGGCGGTCTCCGTATGACCCGGCGTCGGCGACTTCGTGTGGACGGACGTGAGCACATGCGAAGGCTGTCGGTGAAATGTCCGACAACTCGGACACGCACTGCAGTTCTACTATGCCGGGTCAGCGCTTGCGGGCGGCATGCTGGGCCGCGGCCAGGTACTGGCGCGAGACGAAGGCGACATAGGTTCTCACCGAGTCGTCGACGAGGTCGCCGGCAGTGGCCGACTGCCGCAGCCACGCATCCACGGCCGTGCGCGCGGAGCGGTGCGCGTCGGATTCATTCGCGTCGGCACTGGCGGCGAACCGCCGCTGCAAATCCTGGAGCGCGGCTACGCCCTTCTCCGGGAGCAGAGCCGCGTTGAAGATGTCGACCACCTGCTTGAGCTGGTCGCGTTCGACGCCCCGCTTCTGAAAGATGTCGGCGATCGTTTGCTCGTCGCCGTATGCCGTGTTGTCGTCGAGAACGACCGCAGTCACCTGCACGCTCGCCTCTGGCGGGAATGGATCGACCGGCACCAGCGCGCGACTCGCCCGGCTTCAGCATGCGCAGATGCGGCGCCGCGCCCTGCAGACCCGCCGTCACCTCGCTCATGTACACGTCGGCGGAGTGAAACACGCGGCGGATGCCGCCGGTGGCGTTCGGCGACGAAATCGCGAACGCCCAGGCGTTGATCGGCTGCGTGCCGGTGTTGCGGAGCTCGACCTGGGCTGGTGGACCGGCGATCGCCTTCACTGCGAGCGGTGGATCCGCCGCGACGACGACCGATATCAGCGCGATGAGCCAGGCCATCAATCCTGCTCCTTCAACGCTCGTGCCGGTCGAGCCGACAGCTCGTGCGTTCTGTTGCAGGCTTAATGCACGCCGCGTGACATCTGCAGCGATGCGGGATCTGCGCCGAGGCGGCGGATGGCGGCTTCCCACATGAGGTCGGCGGGCGTGTTGAAGACGAGGTCGCGATCGACGTCGCTCATCAGCCACGCCGAGGCGTGAAGCTCCGCTTCGAGCTGGCCCGGCCCCCAGCCCGCATACCCGACGATCAGACGCGCGAGCGGCGGCGGAGTGGGTTCGAGCAGCCGGAGCAACAGGTCCGGCGACGTGGAGAGGTACAGCTTGTCGCCGAGCCGGACGCCGCTCCGCGCCTCATGTTCGTCCGGTTCCTGACCGACGAGAATCCAGGTTCGCTCCTGCTCCACCGGACCGCCAACCCACACCTGCAGCTCTCGATCGGTCGACACCGGCGGATCCAGATTCACCGTGACACGGCCGGTCGTCATCAGCGGCCGATTCACGACGAGACCCAATGCGCCCTCATCGCTGTGTTTGCAGAGGAGGACGACGGTCCGTATGAAGTTCTCGTCGATGAGCTGGGGCATGGCCAGAAGGAGGGACGGCGCCAACGAACCCATAAGCTTCTATTTGACACCCAAGCCGGGGAACGGTGAAGAGGTCCTCTTCGATGAATTCGACCAGCGCGATCTGGATGTTCCGTCGCAGCCCCGTGTCTTCGCGCGCTGCATCGCACTGCCGCGCATGCGCGCCGCCAACTCGTCATCGTCGCGCGTCGCCAGCGCCGCGAGATCCACGCCGTCCCACTCGGCGCGCGGCTGCCAGGCGCGATCGGTCGAGCGCGGCGCCGTCATGTTCCACGGACAGACTTCCTGACAGATGTCGCAGCCGTAGACGTGCGAGCCGATGCTCTCGTGGAGCGCCGGCGGCAGATCGCCACGATGTTCAATCGTGAGATACGAAATGCAGCGCGTCGAATCGAGGACGCCGGGCGCGACGATCGCTGAGGTGGGACACGCCTCGAGACACAGCGTGCACGTGCCGCACTGATCGAGCGACGGCGCGTCGACCTCGAGCGGCAGGCTGCAGATGATCTCGCCGAGGAAGATCCACGATCCCAGCTGCGGGTTGATGACGCACGTGTTCTTGCCGATCCAGCCGATGCCGGCGTGCCGCGCGTAGACGCGCTCCTGCACCGGACCCGGTGTCCACGTACGCCCTGGCCTCGAAAGGCTCCGGCGAGGCGTCTCGCATCCATGCAAGGAGCGCGTCGAGGCGCGCGCCGATCACGTCGTGATAGTCGTCGCCCCACGCGTACCGCGCGATCTGCGCGCGCCCTCGATCCGCGCATTCGGTCGAGTACGGGCGGTCGGTGTTGTACACGGTCGCGGTCGCAATCACAGTGCGCGCGGTGGGCACCACCGCTCGCACATCGGCGCGGCGCTCCGAGGATCGCTCGAGGTACGCCATGTCGCCCGCGTAGCCGCGATCGAGCCACTCGCGGAAGAAGCCGAGCTCGGCGTGATCGGTCGCGGCGGCGATACCGCACGCATCGAAGCCGAGTTCGCGGGCCTTCTCTTTGATCCCGAGCGGACGTCAGCATCGCTAAGTCCGCCTTCATGTAGGTCCGCCTTCAGGCGGACCTGCACAGCTGCCGCAGCACGTACGGCAGGATGCCGCCGTGCTTGAACGCGACGAGCTCCTCCGGCGTATCGATGCGCGCCACTCCGCGAAATTCGATCGTCGCCCTCGTCGCTCTGCGCGCGAACGGTGACGAAGCTGCCGGGTTGGAGGTTGGATGCGAGGCCGGTCACTTCGTAGCGCTCCCGGCCGGTCAGACCGAGCGACGCGGCGTTCTGGCCGCTCTCGAACTGCAGCGGCAGCACGCCCATGTTCACGAGGTTGCTGCGGTGGATGCGCTCGAAGCTCTCCGCGATCACCACCTTGACACCCAGGAGCAACGTCCCCTTCGCCGCCCAGTCGCGCGACGACCCGGATCCGTACTCTTTTCCCGCGACGACGATCAGCGGAACCCCGGCGTCCTTGTATTTCATCGCCGCGTCGTAGATCGTCAGGACTTCGCCGGTCGGTTGATACGAGGTCCATCCGCCTTCGGTGCCCGGCGCCATCTGGTTGCGGAGCCGGACGTTGGCGAACGTGCCGCGCATCATCACTTCGTGATTGCCGCGCCGCGCGCCGTACGAGTTGAAGTCGTGCGGATCGACGCCGTGCGCGATCAGATACTTCCCCGCCGGGCTGTCTTTCTTGATCGACCCCGCCGGCGAAATGTGATCGGTGGTGATGCTGTCGCCCAGCAGCGCCAGGACCCGCGCGCCGGCGATGTCGGCCAGCGGCGTGGTTTCCATCGTGATGTCGGCAAAGAACGGCGGGTTGCGAATGTAGGTCGACTGCGGATCCCACACGAACCGATCGCCGGTCGGCACCTGCAGACTCTTCCAGCGCTCGTCGCCGGCGAACACGTCGGCGTACTGCTCGCGAAACATCTCCGATGTGACGGCGCGAAGCATCGTCTCCTGAATCTCGCGCTCGGCCGGCCACAACTCGCGCAGGAACACCGGCGCCCCGTCGCGGTCGACGCCAAGCGGCTCGCGTCGTCATATCGATGGTCATGCGTCCGGCAAGGGCGTAGGCAACGACCAGCGGAGGCGAGGCGAGGTAATTGGCGCGCACCTGTTGTTGGATCCGGCCCTCGAAATTGCGATTCCCGCTGAGCACCGACGCCACGACCAGGCCGCGCGCGTCGATTTCGGCCGCCACTTCGTCGGGCAACGGGCCGCTGTTCCCGATGCACGTCGTGCAGCCGTAGCCGACCAGATGAAACCCCAGTTGCTCGAGGTACGGCATCAGCCCGGCCTTCACCAGGTACTCCGTGACCACTTTGGAACCGGGCGCGAGGCTCGTCTTCACCCACGGCTTTTGCTTCAGGCCGCGCTCGACCGCCTTCTTCGCCAGCAGGCCGGCGCCGATCATCACGCTGGGATTCGAGGTATTCGTGCAGCTCGTAATCGCGGCGATCACCACGTCCCCGTCGTCGACGAGATGCGCCACGGGCGGCGCCGCGGGTGGGTCGGCCACGGCGACGCCGCCCTCGGCCGTCATCGTCGACTTGGCCCGGATCGTCGACGGTGTTTCGGCGGGTCTCTTGATGCCAGCCTGCATGCCGCCGAGCGCGGACAGAAATCCGCTCTTCGCCTGCTTGAGCGATACACGATCCTGCGGCCGCTTCGGGCCGGCGAGACTCGGTTCGACCGAGCCGAGGTCGAGCTCGATCACCTCGGTGTAGGCGGGATCCGGATCCCCGGCATTCCTGAACAGCCCCTGCGCACGCGCATACGCCTCGACCAGCGCCACCTGCGACGCCTCGCGACCGGAGAGGCGCAGGTAGTCGAGCGTCATCTCGTCGATCGGGAAGATCGCAATCGTGGCCCCGTACTCGGGACACATGTTGCCGAGCGTGGCGCGATCCGCAATGGTCAGGTTGGCGAGGCCGGTCCCGAAGAACTCGACGAACTTTCCGACGACGCCGTGCTTGCGCAGCCGTTCGGTGATCATCAGCACCAAATCGGTCGCCGTCGCGCCCTCGGGTCGGGCTCCCGTGAGCCGGAAGCCCAGCACGTCGGGAATCAGCATCGAGATCGGCTGACCGAGCATCGCGGCTTCGGCTTCGATGCCGCCCACGCCCCACCCCACCACACCCAGCCCGTTCACCATCGTCGTGTGCGAGTCGGTGCCGACGAGCGTGTCGGGGAAGCAGACGGTTCCGTCCGGACCGTCGGCGGTCATGACGACGCGCGCGAGGTATTCGAGGTTGACCTGGTGAACGATGCCGGTATCGGGAGGCACGACGCGGAAGTTCTGAAACGCGTTCTGGCCCCAGCGCAGGAATGCGTACCGTTCCTTGTTCCGCGAGAACTCGAGCTCCGCGTTCAGCTGAAACGCATTCGACAGACCGAAGTAGTCCACCTGCACGGAATGGTCGATGACGAGCTCGACGGGCTGAAGCGGATTGACGCGTGCGGGATTGCCGCCAAGACGCACGATGCCGTCGCGCATCGCCGCGAGATCGACAACCGCCGGCACGCCGGTGAAATCCTGGAGCAGGACGCGGGCCGGCGCGAACGAAATCTCGCGCTTGATCGGATGCGCCGGGTCCCAATTCGCGAAGGCCTCGATGTCCGCTGCCTTGACGAATCGGCCGTCCTCCTGCCGCAGCAGATTCTCGAGGAGGATTTTCATCGAGTACCGGCAGTCGGCCGACGCCCGGGAAGCCGGCCGCTTCGAGCGCGGGGAGACTGAACATGTGAACGGATTTCGCGCCCCCCGGCAGCGGGGTGCGCGTACGGAAGCTGTTGACGGTCGCCATCAGCGAATCGGTACTACGCACCTCCGTCCGCCAGCAGTCCGTCCCGAGCCGTGAAATATGCCAATTCAGCATGAATTGACTGTCACAACTGCAAAATAAGGCATATTCACGGAATTACGTCGCTATGACGTTTCGTGCACAACTGGCACGATTCTGGTAACATCGCAGCTCATCGGAGGGGCCGCGGGATGACGTTGACGCAAGTCAGACGCAAAACGGAACGGATTCGGGAATTCTCGGCACTTGCCTTTCCTGCTCGTCGCCGGGGTCAGCCTCGCGGGCGCGATCTTCCGGGCGGCGCCCCAGGCGGTGACCGGCGGTCCCCTGAACGCGGGCGATGTCGCGTGGATGCTCACGGCGACCGGTCTCGTCCTCTTGATGACACCAGGCCTCTCCTTCTTCTACGGCGGCATGGTCCGCACGAAGAACGTCGTCTCGACGATGCTGCAGAGTTTCGTGGCGATGGGCGTGATCAGCATGCTCTGGATCGCGATCGGGTTCAGCCTGTCGTTCGGCGACAGCTGGCACGGCCTGATCGGCAATCCGGCGACGTATTTCATGTTCACGCGTGTCGGCGCCGCGACGCACCCCGACCTCGCGCCGACCATTCCGCTGATCCTGTTCGCGCTCTTTCAGCTCAAGTTCGCCATCATCACGCCGGCGTTGATCACCGGGTCGTTCGCCGAGCGCGTCCGCTTTTCGAGCTATCTGCTGTTCATGTGCCTGTTCAGCGTCTTCGTCTACTCGCCGCTCGCGCACTGGACGTGGCACCCTGACGGCTTTCTGCACAAGCTCGGCGTCCTCGATTTCGCGGGTGGCACCGTCGTCCACATGTCCGCTGGCTTCGCGGCGCTCGCAGGCGCGATGACGCTCGGCCGGCGCAAGACGCACCAGGCGGGCGAGGCGCACACGCCGGCGAATATCCCGTTCGTCATTCTCGGGACCGGGATGCTGTGGTTTGGCTGGTTCGGGTTCAACGCGGGATCGGCGCTATCGGCATCGGGTCAGGCGGCGATGGCGTTCGCGACGACGAACACGGCGTCGGCGGCTGCCGCGCTAGCGTGGATCTTCTTCGACCGCATGCGCGGCCAGAAGCCGTCGGCGCTCGGCGCCTGCGTCGGCGCCGTCGTCGGCCTCGTCGCCATCACGCCGGCGGCCGGCTACGTCAGCATCGGCGAGAGCATGTTCATCGGCACGTGCGCCAGCGTGGTCTCGAATCTCATGGTGCACTGGAAGAATGCCTCGACGCTCGACGACACGCTCGACGTATTCCCCTGCCACGGCGTCGGTGGCATGGTCGGCATGCTGATGACCGGGCTGTTCGCGAAGGATGTCGGGCTGACGTCCGGCCATGCGTGGACGTTCCTGGTCCATTGCGGCGCGCTCGTCTTCGTCGCGGCGTTTTCATTTGCCGGTTCCTGGCTGCTCTATCGACTCACCAACGTGATCATCCCGCTGCGCGTGTCCGACGACCAGGAAGACATGGGGCTCGACCTCAGTCAACACGGCGAGATGATGCAGGAAAGCGTCATCGTCTCGATGGACGCGCCAGCCCTTGCGAAAACGGCCTGAGCCGTCCTCGCCGCTCGAAACTCGACGTGGCAGACCCTTGCGCGAGCGAGAACGGCTCCTGATGGATGCGTGGACACGCGACGACATCCGGCGCATCGGGTACGAGGTCGTTGACCTCATCGCGGATCACCTGAGCGGCATCGAAAGCCGCCCGGTCTTTCGTCCGGTTCCCGACGATCTCGCGAACCAATTCCTGTCGGCGCCAGTCCCGGAGGCGGGAGCGCCGGCCGACGCCGTGCTCGCCGAGTTTCGCGAGACGATCGAACCGTATCCGTTCGGGAACGGTCACCCGCGATTCTGGGGTTGGGTCAACTCTCCACCGTCGGTGATGGGCGTCTTCGCCGACGCGCTCGCCGCCGCGATGAACCCGAGCTGCGCCGGCGGCAACCACGCGGCCATCTACGTCGAGCGGCAAGTCATCAACTGGTTTCGATCCATCCTCGGCTTCCCTGCCGAGTCGATGGGACTCCTGGTCAGCGGCGGATCGATGGCGACGCTCACCGCGCTGGCCGTTGCCCGCCACGTCAAGAGTGCGATCGACGTTCGTGCCGACGGCCTGCGCGGCGCGTCGCGTCCGTTCGCGTTCTACTTCACGTCCGAGGCGCACGGATGCGTGCGGAAAGCGATCGAGCTGCTCGGATTCGGCAGCGGAACGATACGCACGATCCCAACTGACAGTCAGTTTCGGATGGACGTTCCAGCTCTCGCAGCCGCTCTCTCCGACGATCGAGAGCGCGGCGTCCGGCCAATCGCGGTGATCGCCACGGCTGGCACGACCAACACCGGCGCGATCGACGACCTCGATGCGATCGCGGACGTGTGTCGTCGGGAGGACGTCTGGCTGCACGTGGACGCGGCGTACGGCGGGCCGGCCGTTCTGACCGCCGAATACGCGGACACATTGCGAAGCATCGCGCGCGCCGACAGCGTCGCTGTCGACCCGCACAAGTGGCTGTTCGTGCCGGTGGAGGCCGGCCTCGTGTTCGTGCGGTCGGCGGATGAAATGCGCGAGGCGTTCAGCCTGGTGCCGCCCTATTTGCGAACCGCGCACGGCGTCGGCGGTCTGCCATGGTTCAGCGAGTACGGTTTTCAGCAGACGCGCGGCTTCCGCGCGCTGAAGGTCTGGATGACGATGAAGCAGGCGGGGTTGTCCGGCTTGCGGGGCGCAATCGAGGCGAACCTCGCGCTCGCTCGCTACCTCGCCGATCGCGTGGCGAGCGCGCCGGACCTCGAGTTGATGGCGCCGCCCAGCCTCAGCGTGGTGTGCTTTCGCGTGAAGCACCGGAGGCGTGAGCGGCGAAGCGCTGGACACGTTCAACCGCACGGTCCTGACCCGCCTGCAGCTTGGCGGCGAAGCCTTTCTCACCGGCACCGAGCTAGGTGGACACTTCGTCCTGCGCGCCTGCATCGTCAACTATCGCAGCCGGCGCGAGGACGTCGATCGGATGTTGGCGGCGGTCCGACGGTGTCGCAGCGGAGCTGTTGTAGCCGCCGCGGGCCTGAAAGGCCCGCGCCAATCCGGCTAGTACCACCAGGAACGTCGTGCGTCGCGGGCGGCTCGACGCGCGTCGCGGGCCGCGCGGCGCGCTTCCCGCTGCGCCTCGCGAATCGACCGGCGCATCTCCAGGCGGTCTCGAACGATCGCCCTCCGGACGTCCCGCCTGGCCAGGTAACGCGCGCGGTGAGCCTCGCGCACCGCCTGGCGGATTTCGCGGCGAATCTCCGACCGAAGGTGACCGCGATAGTGACGCCAATGATCCGACGCCGATGCAACGGAGGGCGTGAGCAGGGCAAATGTGAGCAGGGCTAGAGCGGTCGCTCGCTTCATGAGGACTCCTGTGCCCCGCTTAGACGGAAGACCCCAGCCGTAAGTTGTCTGGACCGAATCGTTTTTTCTGGTGGGAGACCGCTCGCTCAGCCCGCCGATACCATCGCGGTGCTCTCGTCGTCGGGGTTGAACTGCCGGAAGCGGGACGGAATGAACTTCAACCAGTGCGACGTGTCGGCGTCTTCGACGTCGACATGCAGGGCCTGATGGACGACGTCGATTCGCGCGGGAAGGGGAATGAGGCGCCAGTCGGGCACGAGGCGGCCGCCGTCGAACACGATGTAGCGCGCGCGCTCGCAGGTTGCGTCGATCACGACGCCCTCAAAAGTGCCAAGCCGCTGTCCGGCCCGCGTCCAGACGTCGAATCGATCAACCAGCGGCGCTTGTAAATTGCGGCTTGCGAGAAAACAGAGGCGAGTGGTGTCGGCGGCGTCGGTCACGATGGCCTACCCCCATCGAAGGCTAACACATCCGTTGTTGCGCGGCCAGTAGGTTCCCGACTACATGCAGCATCCAACTCAATGAAGGCGGGGTCTAAGCAGCCAATCGATGCTCGAAGTCCGGCACCTGGCGAAGCGCTACGGCGCAGTTACCGCCGTCCGCGACCTGACCTTCGACGTGCGTCCTGGAGAAGTCTTCGGGCTGCTGGGCCCAAACGGATCCGGCAAGAGCACGACGGTCAAAATCCTCGCGGGATTGCTGTCGCCATCGGATGGCCGTGTGCTTCTCGACGGGCGCGACGTGCTCGGGGATCTGCTCGCGTACAAGTCGGGCCTCGGGTACGTGCCGGAAGAACCGCACCTCTACACGTATCTCACCGGCCCTGAATATCTGCAGCTCGTCGGCCGGCTGCGGAGGATTCCGGACGACCGCCTGGACGAAAAGATCGAACGCTTCCTCGATTTGCTCGGACTGTGGGACGACCGCTATCAGACGCTTTCGTCGTACTCCAAGGGCATGCGGCAGAAGATCCTGATTGCCGCGGCCGTCCTCCACAATCCCCGCGTCGTCATCCTCGACGAACCGTTTTCCGGTCTCGACGTGACCGCCGCGCGCGTGTTGAAGGCCTTCGTACGCGCGCTCGCCGACGAAGGGAAGCTCGTCGTCTTCAGCTCGCACGTGCTGGAAGTCGTCGAGCACGTGTGCTCGCGCGTGGTCATTCTCAAGGACGGAATCGTCGTCGGCAACGATTCGGTTGGAAATCTCCGCGCGACGCTGCAGCTTCCGTCGCTCGACGCCGTCTTCGCCGCGCTGGTCGCCGAAGAGAACGTCGAGCAGCGAACCGGCGGTCTCGTCGCGGCGATGATCGCCTGATGGCCGGGATCGCGCGTCAGTCTCCGCTGCTCGTTCTGTTTCGCGCCTTCTTCGCGCGATTCTTCGCCAGCGAAACGGTGACGTCGGACGTCCGGCTGCGCCAGACGATGATCTGGGTGCTGGCATTCCTGGTGACACCGGGATTCGTACTGCTGGTCGAGTTGTTTCCCGCGTTTCAGGCGGTCGTCATTCGCGCGAAGCGTTTCGGGACGCCCGGACTGGTCGACGACTGGCTCGCGTGGATCGTGTTCGTCTTCGTGACCTATTCGATGGTGACGGTCGGCCTGATCGCCGTCTTCGTGTGGGACTCGCTCGATTTCGATCGCCGCGACGCGATGGTGCTCGGCCCGATCCCTGTCCGCGGCCGGACCATCGTCGCCGCCAAGCTCATGGCGCTCGGAACGCTGCTCGCGATTGCGACCCTGCCGATCAACCTGATCAACGCGTTCTTCTTCGCGGCCGAAACGGCTGATTCGATGGGCGCGCGCGGGTTCGTCGTGCACTTCGCCGCATTTCTCGTTGCCACCGTGCTGGCGGCTGTATTCGTCTTTGCCGCGGTGGTCACGGTTCGCGGACTGGTGTCGATTGTCGCCGGGCAACAGGTTGCCGCCGCGGCGGGCTCGTTCCTGCAGTTCGCGTTCGTGGTTGCGCTGCTGTCGTGCGTATTTCTATCGCCGGCGGTGTGGAAAATCCCGAGCGTGTCGCTGAACAACCCCGACACGGTCGGCTGGTTTCCCACGTCCTGGTTCCTGGGACTCTTCGAGCGCGTCAGAGGATCGACCCGCCCGTACTTCATGCCGCTCGGCACGCGCGCGTTGATCGCGACACCTCTGGCACTGACAGCCGCCGTGGTCGTGTCGATCCTCAGCTTCGGACGCGCGATGCAGCACGCGGTGAGCCGCCCGGCGTCCGCGGGCCGGCTGTCCCGCGCGTTCCGGACTGCAGGACATTGGCTGGCGGGCCGCAACCCGATCGCGCGAGCCACCTGCGACTTCATGCTCCTGACGATCGCGCGCAATCGCGCGGTGCATACGCCGATTGCCATGAATGCGGCTCTGGGGGTCGCGTTCGCGCTCGCCGCGCTCACGCGCGCCAAGACGTTTGCCGATCTGGCCCACCCGAGGACGATCGTGCTGTGGATCCCGCTGCTCGTCGGCTATTGGATCGCCGTCGGCGTGCGCGCGGCGACATTCGTACCGAGCGAGCCGACCGCCGCGTGGCTTTTTCGATCGGCGGGTCTGGAGCGTGCGCTCGCGTTCAGATCGGGTGTCCGAGCAGCGACCCTGTGCGTCGTGCTGCCGCCGGCGCTGTTCCTGATATGGGCGGTGATTGCGCCGCTCGTTGGATGGCGGGTTGCGGCGTGGCACACCGCTTTCGTGAGCCTCGTGCTCCTGGCGATGGTCAACGCCATGATGCTGACGATTCGGCACGTGCCCTTCACGGCCATGTACCGACCCGGTCACGCGAAACTGCGGACACGCTGGCCGCTGTACGTGATGGGGATGTTCGCCGTCGCCGTCTGGCCGGTGCGAGTCGAGTTGCGTTCGCTCGGCGGCGCGGAACTGGAGCTGCTGGCGGTCGCGGCAACCTTCGCGTTGTTGTTTCATGTCGCCGGACGGTTGTGGGCTTTGCCGGGGCCGCTCGGCAGAACCCGACGACGACACGGACGTGGACGAGGACCAGGCGACAGTGTTGAACATCGGCCGCGTGTCGGCCACGCGCAACGCGCCGCTCGCGCAGCCGTGCACTCAGCGGTTCAGCGGAGGGTGTCGAGAAACTGACGCGCGATCTCGCGGGGATCGCGATGTTCGACGTCCGCCGCGTAGTTCATCGCGCGCATGTCGGCGGCCGTAATCCGACCCGACAGCCGTTCGATCGCCGCGCGAACGCTGCGGATAGCGAAGCAGCGTGTCGGCGCGCGCGACGGCCGCGGCATCGTACGGCGGGAAATAGTGCCGGTTGTCTTCGAGCTGAAACAGGTCCAGCCCCTTGATCAACCCGGCGGTCGCGTCACCGGCGATGAGGTCAACCTGGTCCGTCGCAAGGGCGCGATAACTCAACGTGAGATCCATCACCCGCGGCGGCGCCGGAAAACGCAACCCATACGCTTTGGCCAGGCCGGGATAGCCATCCGGCCGTCCCACGAACTCGTAGCCGAATCCCGCGCGCCATCGCGGCGTTTCACCGGCCACGTCGTCGATCGTCTTCCAGCCGCGCGCGCGTGCGTCCGCGCCACGCACCAGGATGGCGAACGTGTTGTTGAAGCCAAGCGGCGGCAGGAGCGTGCGGCCCGTCCTCGCGTACAGATCGCGGACGGTATTGAACACGGCGCCAGGGTCGTTGGTGATCGGCTGATGAAACACGGCGGTCAGCGCCGTGCCCGTGTATTCCACATAGACATCGACGTCGCCTGTCAGCAGCGCGCGGTCGCAGATGATCGTGCCGCCGAGGTTCAGGCGGCGATCGACCGGCAGACCGCTGTCGCGCTCGATAATCTGCGCCAGCAGTTCGCCGAGAACGATCTGCTCGGTGAAATTCTTCGAGCCGACGACGATGGTGCCGCCGGTTCGGCGTGCGGCGAGTCCGCTCGAGAGAAGGGCGACGGCCACGAGCACGGCGGCAGCGGTCAGCGCCGCGCGGCGCGACCGCGATCGGCGGCGCGCGGACAGCTGACGTTCGAGCCAGAGCAGCAGCGCCGTCGACCACGAGCGCGAGCGCGGCAGCCGGAATGGCGCCGGCGAGGATCACGGTCGTGTCGACCATCGACAGTCCGCGGTAGATGTACTCGCCGAGTCCGCCGGCGCCGATCGCCGCGGCAATGGTCGCCGACCCGACGCCGACGACGGCGGCCACGCGCACGCCGGCGACAATCGACGGCAACGCGAGCGGCAATTCCACCTGCCGCAGCAGCTCGCGCGGCGTCATGCCCATCGCGACGCCGGCTTCCCGGACCGACGCATCGATGCCCCGCAGCCCCGCGATCGTCGTGCGGACGATCGGCAGCACACCGTAGAGGATCAGGACCACCAGCGCGGCGCGCGCGCCGACGCCGCCGACGAGCGGCACCGGCAGCAGGAACCCGAACATCGCCAGGCTCGGCACGGTCTGGACGACGCTGGCCGCGGCCATGAGCGGCGCGGCCAGCCGCGGCCGCCGCGCGGCAAAGACGCCGAGCGGCACGCCGAGCGCGGCCGCGACCGTCGTCGCCACCACGACGAGCAGCACGTGTTGCCCGAGCAACCCCGCGAGCTCGGTCCGATGCGAGAGCCAGAAGCGCGAGAAGGTCGCTCATCGCGGCACCGACGGGCATCGCGTCCAGCAAGCCGCCGGACGCGCGGGTCCTGCGACGCGGCGATGGCCGCTGGTCGATCGCACGCGACGAGCTGACCGCTTTCGACAACCCCCAGCCGGTCCGCCAACGCGAACGCTTCGCCCATGTCGTGCGACACGATGATCACGCTCTTGCGCAGGCGATCCTGGATCCGGCGGAACTCGGCGTGCAGCTCGGCGCGGGTCAGCGGATCGAGCGCGCCGAACGGCTCGTCCATCAGCAACACCGGCGGATCGACCGCGAGCGCGCGGGCGACGCCGACGCGCTGACGCTGGCCGCCAGACAATTCATCCGGCCAACGCGTGGCAAATTGGACCGCCGGCAGGCCCACGAGGTCGAGCAGCTCGTCCACGCGAGCCGCCGCGCGTTCGGGCGCCCACTGCTCCAGCCGCGGCACGACGCCAACGTTGCCGGCGATGGTCATGTGCGGAAAGAGACCCACGTCCTGGAGCATGTAGCCCACGCGCCGCCGCAGGCGAATGGGCTCCCATTCCCGCGTGTCGCGCCCTTCGACCAACACCGCTCCAGAGTCCGGCGCCAACAGGCGGTTGACCAGCTTCAGGATCGTCGTCTTTCCCGCGCCGCTGCGGCCGACCAGCGCGAGCACTTCGCCCGCCTCGACGGTCAGGCTGAACCGGTCGAGGATCGGCGATCGGCCCGGACGCCGGAACGTGACGTCACGGAACTCGATGGCGGGCGCGGGCATCTCACGACGGTAGCACGAAGAAACTTGAACCGAGCACGGCGATGGCGTATATCAGCGGAGAGGAGGCACGCGATGACACGCCTGTGGATGATCCTGATCCTCGCGGTCGGAGTGGGTGGCGTCGCCACCTCCGGCCATCACGCCTTCGCGTCGTATTACCTCGAAGATCAGTCGGTCTCGATCGAGGGTGCCCTCGAGCAGTTCGAGTACACCAACCCGCACGCGTGGATCCACATCGCCGCTGTGGACAACGCGGGCCAGGTGCAGCGGGTCAGCGCGGAATGGGCCAATCCCAATCGCCTCCGCCAGCAGGGGATCGAGAAGGGCACCCTGAAACCAGGCGACCGCCTCATCGTCACCGGCAGCCCGTCGCGGCATCCGACGGAGTACAAGATCCATCTGAAGCGACTCGAACGTCCCGTCGACGGCTGGAAGTGGCTCGGCCGCGGGCAGCAGGCACGCTAGACGCTCAGAACCGCTGCGTCACGACGATCTTGGTCGCCGTGTTGCGATCGAGCACGCGAAGACTTCCCACATCGTCCAGCCAGTTGTTGAGGGTGACGAAATAGACGTCGTTGCCCGGCGTCAAAATCCACCGGAATCGAACCTGCCACCCCAGCACGCGGCTGTCCGAGTCGTACTGCAGATTGTTCGCGAGCGACACGAACGGGCCGAACTGCGTGTTGACGATCGCCCGCACGACCTTCGTCGTGAAGGCCGTCCCTGGCAGTTCCACTCGATTCACCTGCGCTGTCAACGTCGCGAGAATGCCGGGACGCGGCCGCACGTTGACGCTCGCGGTCACATCGCGTCGGTGACCCGAATAGAAGGTGCCCGCCTGAGCGGTCGCGCTCGCCTGACAGCGCCCGCCGGGTCGCGGTGGTCACGTTCGCGTTGTAGCGCGTGTACTGATACGTGCTGCCGACGGGCAACGTGATGCCCCCGATCGTGAAGTTGCGTTCCAGCCGTTCGTAGATCGGGTTCACGAACACGCTCGCGCTGTCGCCGGAGTGAAGGCTGACCTCGGCAAGCGTGAAGCGAAACGCGCGGCCGAGCAGCTGCATTGGACGTGTCCGTCAGCCACTCGGCCCACGTTTCCATCGACACCTGGCGGATGTAGCGATGGCTCTTCGGCCGCGGACCGAAGCGCACGACCGGATTCCACCGGCGGTAGTCGGCGCGCTCGATGAAGCCGACCGCGGGATCGGCATTCTTCTCGACGACGCGGTAGGACATGCGGGCGTTCCAGCGGTCGTTCGGATAGTTGAAGCGCAATCCGTAGATCGCGTTGTCGTCCGTGGCGGCGCCCGGCGTTCTCGTGTAGAAGCCGCTGAACTGCAGGTTCTGCGATCCGCGGAAGCTCGTCGTCGCGAGCTCGAAGTCGCCGCCGATCGTTTGCCTGGTCGGCAGCGTCGAGCCGCGGGTGCTCCGGCGGGTGTAGATCAGCCCGACGTACGACTGCCGCATGAGGCGGCGCCGGGGCCGGGCCACCGTGAAGTCTTCGCCGAGCGCGCCGCCCTGATCGGCCGTGCGCAACTGCAACACGCCCAGGTCGAAGCGTCCGGCCTGCCCCGTGAGCTTGACGCCGTAGTCGATCTTCTGCGGCCGCCCGCGCGTGTCGAGTCCGATCCGCCGGCTGAAGAACGCCACGAAATCTCCGCTCGGCTCGCGGGAGAAGTCGAAGCTGCCGGATCCTTCGAGAAAGAAATCGCGCTTCTCGGGAAAGAAGAGCGGAAAACGCGTGAGGTTGACCTGGCGATCGTCGACTTCGGTCTGCGCGAAATCGGTGTTGAGGGTCAGGTTCGATTTGAGCTGCGGCGTCAGGTTGTAGAAGATGTCGCCGCCGAAGGTGCCTTTGAAGACCGACCGGCTGCTGCCTTGCGGGTCGGTGTGCGTGCCGATGATGTACGGCTTGATGTCCACGCCGACGCCCTGGCTGGCGTCCGCGATGCCGGTCAGGCGGCCGGCGCTCGTCAGGTTGTACAGGCCCTGGTTGCGGCCATGGCCGGTCCACAGGCTCTCTTCGTTCTTGCGCCGCACGGTTCGCTGGAAGTTCGCGCCCCAGGCCGCCGCGTTCGGATCGAAATTCAAGGTGCGGAACGGGATCTCGATTTCGGCCGACCAGCCGCGGTCGTGCCGGCGCACACGCGCCAGCCAGATGCCGTCCCATGCCCGGCTTTGCGTGAGGCCGAAACCCAAGCCGGTCGATCCGCCGCCGCCGCCACCAGAGGCCACGAGCAGACCATCGCCCATCGCGCCGGACGGGTTGATCTCGAAAAAGTAGCCGCCACGCTGATTGAAGTACGGATCGAGCACCCACATGAAGCGGTCGTCGGAACTGAGCGGGCCGTCGCGCACCATCTGGTTGCCCAGAAGCCGCGCCGGCGACGAATCGAAGCAGTGCACGCCGACGTAGAGCCGATCGCGATCGAACACGACGCGCACCTCGGTCCGTTCGGTGGCCGGTGCGCCATTCTCCGGATCGATCTGCGCGAAATCGGTGGCGGGAACCGCGCGCTGCCAGGCGGCCTCGTCCAGCACGCCGTCGACAGCGAGACGCTCGCCCTCGGCCAACCGGACGGCCGTGACACTCGGCCGCGGATCGACCTCCTGCGCGGAGACCACGTCGGCGACGATGGCCTGGAGGAGGAACGCGAGGGCACGCCGTCCCGACCATCACCGGCTTTCCGGCTGCGGATCGCGCATCGACGGCTCGATCCGTCGACTCCGCTTAGGCTTGGGTTTCGCGCCCCGCGTGTCCGGGACGAAGTGGTCGCGCGCCGGCATCTTCACTTTCGGCAGCGACGCCGCGTCGATCACGGCGTCCGCCGGCATCAGATCGTTCAGCGTGAGCAGATAGGCACGAGCGCGTAGACCTCGTCGTCCTTCAACGAGCCCGGCGCGTCGGGCGGCATCGCGCGGCGAATGTAGTCGAACACCGTCGTGGCGTACGGCCAGTAGCTGCCGATCGTTTTCGGCGTTGCGGGTCGCGCGCGAACGGAAACGCATCGCCCGGCAACCGGCCGACGAGCACGTCGTTCGGCCCTTCTCTTCCCGGTCTTGCCGTGGCAGCCCGCGCAGCGCGCCGCGTAGATCGGCGCGCCGTCGGCCGATGTGCCGCGTCCCGGCGGAAGGCCCGCGCCGTCGGGCCCGACGTCGATGTCCCACGCCGCGATCTCGGCCGGCGTCGCGGGGCGGCCGATGCCGAGTGTCGCCGGCGCTTGGCCGCGGCTTGCCGGCGCGGCCGTTCGTCTTGCGCGGCGAGCCGCGTCGCCGCGATGGCCCGCCGCGAGCCGATAATGCCGAGCGCTGCAGACGCGCGACGAGCACGAGGGTGGCTTCATCGACCACGGCTCCTGCTGGTAGACGACCTTGCCGTCTCCTTGAATGCGCCAGCCGGTGATCGGATTGGTGTGGTAGCCGACGCTGCTGATGCCGCGCGGGGCGATCAGCGTCTTCGCGCGTCGGCTGCACGTAGCCGGTCTCGTCGACGGCGCGGCTCATGAGCACCGCTTCACCGCCGTTCCAGTTCCAGAGATGCCGGAAGCGCGTGTGCGCCTTCGACAGCACCGGCTCCTGCAGCTTCGCCGCCGCCCACGTCTGCCGCCGTCGGTGCTCACGTCGACGCGCGGGATTTTTCCCGAGCCGGTCCACGCGATGCCGTTGATCTCGACCCAGCCGCGGCGTCAGCGTCACCGGGAAGGCGGGAAGGTAATCAGCGAGCGCGCATCCATCAGGAAGCTGAACATGCGCGCCGTCCCGTCGGCCATCGGATCGGTGTACTTCGAGGTCTCCTCGCGCGTCATGAACGGCCGATCCGACAGCTCGATGCGCCGCAGCCATTTCACGCTGGCGTTGCCTTCCCAGCCGGGCAGGAACAGCCGCGCCGGATATCCCTGCTCCGGACGGATCGCCTCGCCGTTCTGTCCGTACGCGATCAGCGCATCGTCGTACGCCTTGGACATCGGGACGCTGCGCGTCATCACCGCCGCGTCCTGCCCTTCGGCGAGGAACCAGGTCGCCTTCGGGCTGGCGCCGACTTCTCTGAAGAGCGTGGCGAGCGCACGCCGGTCCATTCGCTCGTGCTCGTCAGGCCGGCGATCTGCTGCGGCGTGAGCTCCGCGTCGGCCGGCGGCCGCCGAAGTTCCCGAGCACTCGAGGAAGTGGATGCGGCTGACCGCAGGGAAGCGCTTCAGGTCGGCGAGCGTGAACACCATCGGCCGCTCGACCATCCCGTGGATCAGCAGCGAGTAGCTTTTCGGATCGATCTCGGGAACGCCGCCGTGATGCCGCTCGAAATGCAGATCGGACGGCGTGATGGTGCCGTACAGATCCTGATGCGGCGTGCCGGACGAGGTCGCGCCGCGCGGCTGGCGCTGCGGTTTCTCCGGTGGGCGCGCGCTGCCCCAGGGCGTTGCTCGGCCGGCCTCGCTTTTTCGTCGTGTCGGGGACGGCGCCTGCGCCGCCGCGGCCGTGCCGAGCGCGACGACGCCAGCGGCGCCGGCCAGGAGATCGCGTCGCGAAACCTTCATAGCCACCTCGTTGATCACGGAGATAATACCCCTTTCTTGATGAACAAGAAGGAGTTGAGCGAGCGGGACATCTGCACGAAGTTCATCACGCCCTCGCTCCGGCAGGCGGGCTGGGACGAAATCACGCAGTTGCGCGAAGAGGTCAGCTTCACGAAGGGCCGAGCGCATCGATCCGCGTCCGGGCGAGATTCTGCTGGACCCGGCGTGCGGGACCGGCGGATTCTTGACGTGCTCTCCGCCACATGCGCCACCGAGACGTGAAGACGGTCGCGGACGAAGAGCGGATGCAGCATGGGTGCGCCTGCCCAACAGCGTCTTCAAGCCGTACGCGAGCATCGGCACCAACCTGCTGTTCTTCGAGAAGGGCGAGCCGACGAAGGACATCTGGTTCTACGAGCACCGCGTGCCCGAGGGCCAAAAGGCCTACTCGATGACCAAGCCGATCCAGGTCGAGCACTTGCAGGGCTGTGTCGATTGGTGGGGCGGCGCGAAACGCGAAGGGCCGCGAGGAAACCGAAGTCGCCTGGACGCGTCACCGCCGCCGAGGTGAAAGCACGCGGCTACAACCTCGACTTCAAGAATCCGCACACTGTCGCCGACGATCACGGCGACCCTGAGGAACTGCTAGCGAAGCTCGACGAAGCCGAACAGCAAGCCGCTGCGCTGCGCGACCAGCTCAAGGCCATCCTCGCGGAGGCCCTGTTGCGATGAATCCCGTGCAGCTGCTCGATCACTTCGGTCGCATCAGCGACCCGCCGGACGCCGTCCCTCGGCTGCGACGCTTCCTCCTTGACCTCGCGGTCCGAGGAAAGCTCCTCGAGCAGGCCCACGACGACGAACCCGCCACCGACTTGCTCGAGCGAATACGGCTAGAGAAGGCGCGACTCGTCAAGGAAGGGGAATGTCAAGAAAGGTAAACCACTCTCAGCGTGCCGGTACGATGAAGCTCCGTTCCGGTACCGAATAATTGGCGTTGGAGGTCAGACTGGCGCAAATTGGCTTCATAAGTCCGTGCAACAGTGCGGCGGACGACTTGCCAGCTTCATTTGTTCCGATGCCTCTGGTCTCAGCGGAGTACGGAATCGACTGTCGGTACGGAGGTGAGGCCGTGGGGCGAGATCAAGACCGGCTTCACTCATTTTGCGGATGGCGATGTCGCACTGGCGAAGATAACACCGTGCTTCCAGACCGGAAATCGACGGTCTTTCGCGGATTGGCGGGAGGACTTGGCGCCGGAACTACGGAACTGCAGCGTTGTATCGACCTGTCTTCGTTTGCCCCGACTATGTCGTCTGATCTTCCTGAAGTCTCCTTATTTCATCGAGTCAGGGATTCCGAGAATGACGGGCACCGCGGGACAGAAGCGAGTGCCGACGGAGTATCTTGCTGCACTCGCCGTTTCCCTCTTCCACCCCTCGCCGAACAGCACCGCATAGTCGCCAAGGTGGATGAATTGATGGCGCTGTGCGATCGGTTGGAGGCGGCGCAAGCGGAGCGGGAACGGCGCCGGGATCGGCTGGCGGCGGCATCTTTGGATCGGTTGAACGCGCCTGACGTTGTGCCGACTTTCCGCGAGGACGTTGACTTCCACCTCCGGCATCTCGCCCGCTTGACCACACGTCTCGACCATGTTCCGGCGCTGCGCCAGATGATCCGTTAACCTTGCCGTTCGCGGCCATCTTGTGCCGCAGGATTCGAACGACGACACCTGCGTTCGGAACTCCTGGCAAGAGTCGCGAGACAGAAGACGCAGGCGGGTAATGCGAAACCCGGGCGTGACCGGTACCTCCCCTTGCCGAACAACGCCGCATCGTCGCCAAGGTCGACGAACTGATGGCAGTGTGCGATCGAGCTGGAAGCGCAGCTCACCACCGTGCAAACCGAACGGCGCCGCCTCCTCGAAGCCGTCCTCCACGACGCCCTCGCGCCCGCGATGCGCGAGCGTCCTGGACTCGGAGTCGACACCGTCACAGTTGACGCTGCGGACCGGAAGGCTCAGCCTGCCGTGCGTTAGAATGAGTCGAAGGACGATTGTGGCGAATACCTTCGACCGGATCACACAGAACCCGAACGTCCTCGCTGGCCGGGCAACCATCCGCGACCTGCGCATCTCGGTCGCGCACGTTATCAACCTTGTGGCCAACGGTATGACGTCAGCGCAAATCGTCGAGGAATTGCCTGACCTCGAAGAAGAAGATGTCCGCCAGGCACTCGCGTACGCTGCGGCTCTTGGGCAGCACGAAATTCGCCCGCCTGGTTGGAGAGTTCAATGAGAAAGGCAATCGAGGTCAGGCCTGGTGCAGGCTACCGGATTTGGATCAAGTTCGATGACGGTGCCCAGGGAGAAATCGATTTGAGCGATTTCGCTGGGAGAGGGGTTTTTCAGGCGTGGACCGATCGCAAACTGTTCGAACGCGTTCGCATCGACGAAAGCGGGGCTGTCGAGTGGCCAGGCGAGATCGACCTGTGTCCAGACGCACTGTACATGCGCCTGACCGGTAAGACGGCGGAGGATGTCTTTCCGGGTCTGAAGACAACCTCCATCGATGCCTGAGCTGAGCCGATTCTACGGAATCGTGATCAAGATGTACTTCGGCGACCATGCCCCCCCTCATTTTCACGCCGAGTACGCCGAAGACAGCGCTGTGATTGGCATCGAAACTTTGGCAGTCCTCGGCGGCCGTCTGCCTCCGAGGGCTCTAGGCCTAGTCGCAGAATGGAGCGCCCTACACCAGGACGACCTCCGGCGGGCGTGGCGACGAGCGGAGAAGCTCGAGCCCCTCGGCAAGATCGAGCCGCTACCCTGACGAGGCGCGACGGATTTCATCAGAGATACCGCTCGCTCTTCGTGCTTTCGTGTCTTCGTGGCTGTTCCGGTCTCGATGAATTGCATATGGACACCGTTCCCGGTCACGAACTCCATGGCACACGGCAGGTTGGCCGATGGCCGGCCGACGAGCTCGTCGGGCTATGGGGACGAGCGTGTTCGGGCATCGTGAAGCAGGGGTTTGTCATCGAGTACCGCGACCTCGAGCCTCCCCGAACGGGCATCTTCGACGGCTTGCGGATCGTCATCGATCCCGATGTCGGCTTCGAGATGCAATGTTTCCTGCTGCTCCACCTGTTCGGCCATTCGGTTCAGTGGATCGCGCCCTCCCTGGAGCACAAGCTCGAGGCGCTGCAACACACTGACGATCGCCAACACTTCATGCAGGTGCTGCGGGCGTACCAGCTCGAGGCGGCGGGCTTCGGGATGCAGCTGATGCACCAGGTCGGCGTCACGACGCTCGACCAGTGGTTCAGCGATTTTGTCGAGACCGATTGGCGGTACGTCGAGCGGTACTACCAGACGGACCAGCTCCCGGACTGGAAGTCGTGTATCGCCTGCAATTGCCCGCTGGTGACGCCGGCACCGATCCCCGAACTGAAGCATCACGAAGTCACGGTGCGGTTCGCCTTCTGATTCCGACTACAATCGAGGCCAGCGAGGTGCACTGATGGCAACGCCAACCGCATGGCAGGTCAGCGGGCAGTACTACGAAACATGCAGCTGTGATTTCGTCTGTCCGTGTGTGCCCGGTCAGATGGCCGTCAAGCCGAGCAAAGGGTCGTGCACCTTCGCCATGGCGTTCCAGATCGAGCGCGGCCAGTTCGGTACCGTGTCGCTCGACGGTCTCGGCTTCATCGTCCTCGGGTTGACCCCGGAGGCGATGGGCAAGGGCAACTGGTCGGTCGGCCTCCTGGCCGACGAGCGCGCCAGCGCCGAGCAGCGCGACGCGATCACCGCGATCGCGAGCGGCGCCGCGGGCGGCCCGATGGCCGCGCTGTCGGGACTCATCGGCAAGTTCCTCGGCGTCGAGCCCGCGCCGATCCAATTCACGTCGCAACGGCGCCACGTGGTCGGTCAATGCAGGCAAACTCGTGGACATGGCAGCGGCCGGTGCCATGGGAATCAATCCAACGGCCACAGAGCCGCTTCAACTCGACCACACCGGCCACCCGGCGGCGGATCGCTTCACCCTCGCACGCGCCTCGAAGAGCCACGTGCACGCGCTCGGCCTCGACTGGGATGACGTGAGCGGCATCAACAACGGACAGTACGCCCCGTTCTCCTGGCGGAGTGCATAGCCTCTCAACGGTCGCGCCGGATCTCCCGCGCCGCGACCGCCTCGTCATCTGGATCTGCATCGGTCTCGTCACCGCCCTGGCCTGGGCGTATCTCGTTCATCTCGGTCGTCAAATGTCGGCGTCGATGGCGCACGAGACGATGATGGCCGAGATGGGCATGACGATGGACATGCCGTGGACGGCGGCCGACGTGTTCTTCACGTTCACGATGTGGGCGGTGATGATGGTCGGCATGATGACGGGCACGGCCGCGCCGATGCTGCTGCTCTTCGCGGGAGCACATGCCGGACGCGGGACGCGGAACAGGGCTTCAGCCGTGACGCTGTTCGGCCTCGGCTACATCATCGTCTGGGTGGGGTTCAGCGCGGCCGCCGCGCTCGCGCAATGGATGCTGCATCAGGCCGCGATGCTCTCGCCGGCGATGGCCGCGTCAAACACCCGTCTGGCCGGCGGGATTCTCGTCGCCGCCGGCGCGTATCAGCTGACGCCGGTGAAAGGCGCGTGCCTGATCCGCTGCCGGAGTCCGCTGGGGTTTCTGATGACCAACTGGCGCGACGGCGCGCTCGGCGCGCTCCAGATGGGCCTGCGGCACGGCGTGTACTGCCTCGGGTGCTGCTGGCTGCTGATGTGCGTCCTGTTCGTGACCGGCGTCATGAACCTCGTGTGGGTCGCGGCGCTGACGGTATTCGTCCTCGTCGAGAAAGTCGGACCCGCCGGGTTGTTCGTCGCCCGCGTGGCGGGCGCGCTCATGATCGCCGTCGGTATCTACTTCGCCATTTTCCGCGCGTAGACGAGCTCGGGACGATCGGGCGCGGCGTCCTTGCAGATGGCCACGATCTGGCGGTAGTACCGCTTCGCCTTCGCGGGCTGTTTCGCCGCTTCGGCGGCTTTACCGGCGCCGTACAGCGCGAGGAAGCGGTTCGGTTCCTTCTTCGTCACTTTCTCGAACGCCGCCAACGCATCCTTGGCGCGGCCGGCCTCGAGCAGCATGTATCCGTACAACTCGCGCGCGGGGGCGAGCGGACCCGGTGTCACCGCGGACTTGTCGGTCAGGTCTTCGGCGTCCGCCGCGGCGCTGAGCAGCTTGAGGCCTTCGTCCTTCTGACCATTCGCGTACGCCACCCACGCCTCGGCCGCGCGGCGCTGAATGTCCACTTGTTCGGCCCAGTACGCGTCCTTCAATTCCAACTCGCGATCCCGAATGGCGGCCAGGCGGGCGACGTCGGCAGCGGCCTCCGCGGGCTTGCCCGCGCGCGCTGCGCCAATCGCCCTCGCGAAGTGGGTGATCGCTTCGGTGTACGGCGTGGTCGGCGCGGGCCGCACGGTCAGCGCCATCGCATCGGTCCACTGCTGGCGCTCCATCGCATAGCGCGCGGGGATCGCCGCCAGCGCAAAGCTGTTCGTGCCGGCGTTGCCCGTCGCATTCGTCGGGGCAGCCGTGGCGGCAGCCGTCATCGCATGCTCGAGCACGGCCTTGGCCTGTGCGTCGTGCGCCATCTGCAGATACGCGTACGTCTGATAGTCCAACGCATGAAGCGCTTCGCCGACACCGCCGGTCTTTTCGGCTTCCGCCGCGGACTTGATGTTGGTGGCGACCGACTCCTTCCACAAACCCGTGCGGGTGAACGTGTGCGACGGCATGTGGAGCGCGTGCGGCACCGACGGCGCGATGTCCGCGTAGGCCCGGGCCGCGGGGAGCGCGCGTTCCGCCAGCGCCGGCACGTCGTAGGAGTGGATGATGTAGTGCGCCAGCCCCGGATGGTTGGGCATCTTCTTGTAGAGCGGCTCGAGAATCTCGGCGGCCTTCAGGTTCTGCGCGTAGCTCTTGTCGGTCGGCAGCGCCGTCTGGGCGATGGCCAGCGCCCAGAAGATCCGCGCTTCGACGTCGCCGGGGTTGTTCGCGGCAACCAGTTCCGTCGCGCCTTCGTACGCGACGACGCGTGCCCGCTGCGTGCCGGCGTCGGCGCTCGAGAACAGGCCGGCCACCGCGTCGATGTAGGCGCGCTCACGCGGAGTCGGCGATCCGGTGGACTGGCCCTTCTCGATCGCGGCCTTCCCGTTGGCGATCGTTTGCGGCTGGCGCAATCCCCCGAATGGATTGCCCCAAAAGGTCAGCGCGATTCCCCAGTAGGCGATCGCACAGTTCGGATCGGTTTTGAGTACGCCCTCGAACCCCGCGCGCGCCTCGGGAAACCAGAACGAGTGGAGCTCGGCCACGGCATGGTTGAACGCGTCTTTGACCGCGGGATTGCACGACGTCTCGAAGCTCACGGTGCCGACGCCGGATCCGGCCGGCTTGCCGTGCTGCGAGTGATCGTCCTGGGCGCGCACCGGCGCCGACACCGCGAGGACCGTACACACGCAGGCCGCCAGGCTCAGTCGTTTCATCTCAGGCTCCTTCACCGATCGAGGATATCAAAACCGGACGAACAGCGACACGTTGACCGCCGGCGTCACGCTTCTCCGTATCGATCAGAAACTGCTTCGATCGCAGCATCGCGCGCGCATGGACGCGCGCACCGACGCCGACGTCCCCGCGCGGGTCCGTAAACTGGATATTCACGCCGCCGCCAGCCATGTACACGAGGCCGCTTTCGATCAGCGTTTTTTCCTCGTGCAACTGGCGGAGCTGCCCCGCCTCCGCGCTGACGAAAGGCGCCAGCCGCGATTGCCGAGAAGACCCACAAGACGCCGCCCGTGAACAGATATTGCTCGAGACGCTCGCTCGCCGTCACCGACGCCCCGTTTTCCTTGTCGTCTGTCACGGCGATCCTGAGCTGCCTCGACCCGAAGCTGCCGGCCCCGAACACCTCGAGATGCCGGCCGAGGTGCACGCCAATCTGCAGTTCCGCGGCCGTCAGCGTGCTCAACGCGGTTGACGTGGCGAACAGCGGAAACGCCGTGCCGCCCGGGGTGGTCTCGTTCGCGTTGCTCGACGTCAAAGGCGACTTGTTCATCCACAACCCGCCGATGGCGACCTCGAAGGCGCCGGGCTGCGCTGCGGCCGGCGCAGGAACCGCAGCCAGCACGGCGAGCACGAACAACGAGACGAAGGCACGCCGGCTCATTTGGGGACGACTTTCAGCTCGACCGACGAGGTGCCGCCGCCGCGCGGCACGGCAATGACCCGGTCGAAGAACATCACGCGGAAATCCAGATCCACCGCCTGCGCGGAGGTGAAGAAGCTCTCGAGATCGGCGTCGTCGAGCGGCTCGACGCGCAGCAGTCTGGGCCCGGCCGGCAGCCCTCCGATCGAGAACTCGCCCTGGGCGTTGAGCGAGAAACTCCCGACCATCGCCGACGTCTGCGGATCGAAGGCGACCACATGCGCCCCGAAGACCGGCTGCCCGTTTTTCGTCACGCGGCCGGTGATGACGCCTTGCGTGTCGCTGACGCCGCTCTCGGGGTAGAGATCGGTGATGCCGGCGATATCGTCGGCCTTCAACACGCGTCCGGCTGTGGTACCCGCCGCAAACGCGATCGGGAACATGACCGCCTCCGCGGCAAGGACACGCCGTCCGCCGCCTTCGCGCAGTTCTGTTTCGCCGAGCGCGGAGTGCCCGAGTCCGCTCAAGTGGCCGACCTCGTGAACCGCGATGCTCTGGAGGTCGAACTTGTTCGCCTCGCCGGCCGCGGCAACCGACCAGGCGAACGCCGAGTTGAAGAAGATGTCGGATTCGATCAGCGCGCCCGAGCCCATGTCGATGACGAAGCTGGTGGACGCCAGCACGCGGTCGAGATCGGGCCGGTCGCGGAAGCCCAGAGTGGAGAGGCTGTCCTCGTCGCCCGGGACCGCGTCGGTCAGGCCAGCAAACTGATAGGCGATCGTTGCCGAAGGCACGGCCTGCCACGTCTCGAACGCGCGGCCGACCGCGGCTTGCAGGTCACCGATGCTGACGCCGGGCACGCTCAAGCGATCCGAGACCGCGTAGCGCACCGGCGTCTGCGTCCACCGGAGCGTCATCTGCCGCCCGCCGACGCGCACGCCGAATTTCAGGTAAGCAAAGGCGGGCTGGGTGTGCGCGAACACCAGCGAGAACACAAGAAGAAGCGATGTGGCGCAGGCCTTCGACAAGCCCTGACGCGACGGCCAGCTTTCCGCCTGTCGGCGCGCTCATGGCGTGGCTCCGATCAGCGCGCGCACGCGCTCCTCGAAATCCGCCAGCGCCAACGGCCGCCGGTTCGCGTCGCCGCGGACCACGCGGGCGGCGCCGGCCGCAGCCGGAAACACCGGCGGCGGCGTGACCATCCAGCCCGACGCGTCGGCCGCGCGCACCACGCGGAAGACGCCCTGGCTGAACCCGAGGATGTAGGGCACGCTCGGTCCGCGCGCGCCGAGGAAAATGACCACGCGATCGTCGACGGCGAATTCGGGCGCGCCGACGAAGACGCTGCGGAATCGTCCGAGCTCGCCGCCCGGCACGCGAAACTGAAGCGTCGCGCCGAAGCTGCCTTTCAAATAGCGCTCCACCTCGAGCGTGACGATGGTGTCGATGCTTCGACGGTCGTCCGTCCATCGCGCGCCGGTCGCGACGACGCGGCCGCGCACAATCGCGACGGCCTCACGCGACAATTCGCCGATGTCCGCGGGGACCAGCACGGTGGCGGTTGCGGGGATGGCGACCATCAGCGCACATCCAATAGCCAACAGAGTCCGCATTTAGCTCCTTGTTGAAGCCGACGGCTCAGTCAACGCACGCTGCTCCGTCGAGCCCTCTTCATGTATCACACGCAGGATAGCTTGTGCCGCCCGCCGGCTCGCGCCCGATCCGCCCAGGCGCTCGCGCACGCGGGCAAGCCCGGCTTTGACCTCGGCGGCGCGCGCGCGATCGGTGAGCAGCGAGATCGCTTCGCGGGCCACCGCCTCGGGAGTGAACGCGTCCTGCAGAAACTCCGGCACGATCTTCTCGCCGGCGATCAGGTTCACCATGCCGATCATGCCGATCGTCACGAGACGGCGTCCGAGGCGGTACGTCATCGGCGACAGGCGGTACACGATCACCATCGGCGTGTCGTGCAGCGCTGCCTGAACGGTCGCGGTTCCGGACGCCGTCAGCGCGAGGTCGGCGGACGCCAGAACCGTGTCGGTATCCCCTTCGACGATCACGCCGACAGACGCTGCGCCGGCAAACAACCGGTCGTCGAGGTGCGGCGCGCGTGCGACGACGAACTGCGCGCCCGGCACGGCGGCTCGAATCAGGTGCGCGGCCGACAGCAGGTCCGGCAGAATCCGGGACACTTCGTTCGTGCGGCTCCCCGGCAGGATCGCCACCGTCGGCGCGGATGGCGACAAGCCCCGCGCGGCCAGAAACGCGCTCCGTGGCGCGGAGGCCGTGGCCAGATCGACGAGCGGGTGACCGACGAACTCGACCGGCACGTCGCCCTTCTGGTAGATCGCCTCTTCGAACGGAAAAATCACCAGCACCCGATCGGCGATCCGTTTCATCGTCGCAAGCCGCCGGGGACGCCAGGCCCAGATTTGCGGGCTGATGTAGTAGATCACCGGGACGCCGAGCCGCTTGATGGCGCGCGCGAGGCGGAAATTGAAATCGGGAAAGTCGATGGCGACGAGCGCGTCCGGCCGATCGCTGCGCGGCCGCGCGAACGAGGCGCCGGAGCGCCGACAACGAGCGCGGAATCTTGGCGACGGCTTCGGTGAGCCCGGTGACCGCCAGTTCCCGATAGTCGTCGAGCAGCCGGCCGCCGGCCGCCGCAACCTGCGGACCGCCGAGGCCGGCGACGGCAACGCCGGGATCGAGCGCCCGGAGCTCGCGGATCAGCGCACCCGCGTACAGGTCGCCGGAGGCTTCGCCGCACGACAGGAGGAGCCGAACACTCAAGAAGTGGGACGCTTGAAGAGCGACGGATCGACCGGCACGTTGAGCTTCACGCTGCTCGATCGCCGCTCGACGCTCTGGGTGCCAATCTGACGGGCGCCTTGAAAGGGAATCTTGATGCCGTCGACGTCGCGATAATCCGAAAACGATTCCTCGACGATCGGCTTCGACGGGGCGTCGTCGACAAACGCGATCTTGTCGATCAAGCCGGACTCCGCATTCACGTACAGCAGGATCGGATTGAGATCCGGCGCCGACAGCTCCAACACCTGCGCGGTGCCGCCGGCGGCGTTCTTGACGCTGGGCAGAATCCGCGGCTTGAGCGACCCGGCTTTCGCCGCGAGCAGCAGCGCGACGACGTCGCGGCGCAGGCTCGCGCGGACCTGCCGCGCCACCGACTCCGGCTGCTGGCGCACGCCGCGCTGATCCTTGACCCACACCTCGGCGCCGTCGCATGCCTGGACGTTCAGGCGCGCGTCCGGATTCAGACTCGCATTGCGTTTCGATGCGCAGCCGATCGGGATATTGAATGTAGTTGGTGGTGTCGAAGGTCGACATGCCATCGGGGTTTCCGCCGATCGCGATCCGGGTGGACACGGTCTGCGTCGCGACAATCGTCTTCAGCGCGCGCAGCTTGTCGAGGCCGCCCTTCGCCGCAATCGCGCGGTCGAGCAGCGCCACGGCTTTCGCGCCTTCTTCGGCGGTCACGGGCGTAGCCGGTTGCACCGCGGCCGGAGCCTGTTGATAGGCGGCGACGGGTTTCAGAAGTGCCGTCCTGTTCCTGCCCCTCCTGCCCTTCCTGCCTCTCCTGCCCTTCCCGCCCGCGTCGGTCCGCGCTTGAAATTCGCTGCGATCAGATCCAGATCGCCGAGCTCGACGGTCTCGAACGTGCCGAACCCGACGCCTCGCAGTTGAGCGCTGAACGCCGAGGCGTTGCCGACGAGCACCACCGACAGCCGATCCGGCCGCAGATAGGTCCGCGACACGCGCTGGATGTCGTCCACGGTCACGGCGTTGACGCGTTCGCGGAACGTCTGCAGTTCCTGAAGCGGCAGCCCGTAAAAGAGCACGGTCACCACCTGCATCGCGATCGAATCCGGCGTCTCGATCGTGAGCGGAAAACTTCCCGTCAGGTACGCCTTCGCGTTGTCGAGCTCCATGTTGCCGACGCGATCGCGCTGCATCCGCCAGAACTCGTCCACGATCAGCCGCAGCACCTCGGTCGTCGCATCGGTGCGCGTATTGGTTTCCGCCTGGAAGTCGCCCGTTTCCTTCAGCGCGTCCATGTTCGCCTGCGCGCCGTAGGTCAGCCCGCGTTCCGTCCGCAACACCTGATGGAGCCGATTGCTGCCCTCGCCGCCGAGAATGCGAATCGCGAGGTTCACCGCCATGTAGTCGGGGTGATTGCGCGGGATGCCGATATGACCGACGCGCAACTCGGTCTGCACGGCGTCCGGCTTGTTCACGATCACCACGCGCCTCGTCGCCTCGGGCGGATCGCTGTACTTCTGGGCGGTGACGTCGCGCCGCTCCCAGTCGCCGAAGACCTTCTTCGCCATCGAAAACGCTTCTTCAGCGGTGACGTCGCCGACGACGGCCAGGATGGCGTTGTTCGGCGTGAAATACCGCTGATGGAACGCGACGATGTCGTTGCGGTTGATGCTGGCGATCGTCTCGGGCGTGCCGACGTCCGGCAGGCCGTACGGGTGGAATCCGTAGACGAGCCGATCGAACACGGAATTCGCGACGTACTCCGGGTCCTCGAGGCTGACGCGCAGGCTCGACAGTGTCTGCTGCCGCTGGCGCTCGATTTCCGACTGCGCGAAACCGGGCCGCCGCGCCATATCGGACAGCATGCGCATGCCGGCCTCGAAGCTGTCCTTCATCACGACCATGTGCGCGAAGGTGAGGTCGGTGCCCGCAGACGCGCCCATCGCGCCGCCGATGAAGTCGATCGCGTCGTTCATCTCCTGCGCCGACTTCGTGGCGGTGCCCTGGTCGAGCAGCGACGCCGTCAGCCGCGCGAGCCCGAGCTTCTCCTTGGGATCGGCCGCGGAGCCGGCGCGAACCAGCAGCCGCATCGTGACCGCGGGCTGCTCGTGATGCAGCACGGCGACGACCTGCAGACCGTTGGGCAGCGTCTGGATCTCGTAGGGCGGAAACTTCGCGTCGCGCGCCTGCAACGGCCGCGGCGGCGGCTCGGACGGCCAATTCCGCGTCTGCGCGTCGGCAGTCAGCGCCGAGCCCCGAGGCGACAGGCACAGAACGACGAACCGTCGAACGGCGAACGACGAACGGCGTGAATGCAGTCTCATTGCGCGCCTGCCTTGCCCGACGGCAGCACGGTCAGGACCATCCGGTTCTCGGGCCGGAAATAGGTGCGCGCCACGCGCTGCACGTCGGCGACCGAAATATTCTGGAAGATGTCGAACTCGCCGTCGGCGGTCTTGATGTCGCGGTGAATCACGACGGCGTGCGCCAGGTGCATCGCTTTCTGCTGATTCGATTCGCGGCTCAGGATGTAGTCGCGCGCGAACTGGTTCTTCGCCCGCTGCAGCTCGCGATCCGAGATCGGCTCCGCCTTTGAGCCGCTCGACTTCTGCGATCAGCTCCTTCGCCACCTCTTCGGGAGTGTGCCCCGGCTGGACGATCGCGACCGCGTAGAACAGATTCGGATCCTCGATCAGGTTCGCGTTGCCGAACGCGGCGACCGCCATCTGCTTGTCGTACACCAGCTTCTGGTAGATGCGCGAGGTCTGGCCGTCGGACAACACCTTGGCGGCGATGTGCAGCGGATAGGAATCGGGATTCCCGTCGGAGGTGATGTGATACGACACGACAACGGCCGGCAGCGGCCACGGCTCGCGCAGCGTGACCCGCTTCTCCTGCGTCTGCGGCGGTTCCTTGGGAATGTCGCGCGGAACTTCGCGCTCGGCCTTCGGCACGCGCCCGAGATACTGCGCCACGAGCTGCGTCGCCTGCGTCGAGTCGAAGTCGCCGACGAGCACGAGCGTCGCATTCGACGGCACGTAGTAGGTCCGATAGAAATCCCGCACGTCGTCGACCGACGCCGCTTCCAGATCGGCCATGCTGCCGATGGTCGCGTGCTTGTACGGGTGCGCCGTGAACGCCTGGTCGTAGATGATTTCGTTCAGCCGCCCGAACGGCTGGTTGTCGACACGCATCCGCCGCTCTTCCTTCACGACGTCGCGTTCGTTGGTGAAGGTGTCCTTGTCGATCCGCAGCGTCGCCATCCGATCCGCTTCGAGCCAGAGGACGAGCGGAAGATACTGGGACGGCACCGTCTCCCAGAACACCGTCTCATCGTCGGTCGTGTAGGCGTTGCTCTGGCCGCCGATCGACGAAATCATCGACGTGTGCGCCTCGGGCTGCACGTTCTTCGAGCCCTTGAACATCAGATGCTCGAACAGATGCGCGAAGCCGGTGCGGCCCGCCTTCTCGTTCTTCGATCCCACGTGATACCAGAGCTGCAGGTGGACGATCGGCGTCGAATGATCCTCGGACAGAATCAGCGTGAGGCCGTTGGGGAGCGTGGTGATTTCGTACTGCAGCTTCGGGGGCCGGACGGCCGCCGAAGACGTCTGGGTGGCCGCGTAGACGAGGCCAATCGCGAGCGCGATGGCGGCAACCGGTCGGACAGCTCTGACCATCATCCCTCGATTATCTACTGAGTAGGCGAAACCCCGCGAGCATCCAATGCTGGGACTGCCGGTCCAGCGGGTCGGCGTCCAGCCGCTTTTCGAACCCGATGAACAGCTCCATGGCGCCACCGGATCCCTTGATGCGGACGCCTGTTTCGACGAGCCCGCCGCTCTGTCTCTTGCGGTTCGGCACCGTGCCGTCCACACCGACGAGGTGGCCGGCCGCGTGCGCAAAAATTCCCACTCGATTCGATACCGGGACGCGCGCCAGCAGGCCCAGCGTCCGCGAGCCAGCTGTAATCGACGTACGCGCGCGCGACCGTTCGCCCCGCTTCCGCGCTGACGTCGAGCGTCCCGCGTTCAAACGTCCACGCGGTGCAGCAACCGCGCCCGCCAGCTCGTTGAACGCGACCGGATTTCGCACCTTGGCCCGATCGCTCAAGTGCCGCGACACGTGGTGCAGCATCCCCACGAGCTCGGTATTCGGGCCGAGGCGCGCCGATGCCGACGCCTCGAGCGTGTAGTTCCCCTGATTGGGATCGAAGGCCTGGAACTCGCTGCCGAGCACCGCCTCGTAGTCGATCAGCACGGCCAGGCGCCCGCTGACGTAGTCGACCACGTCAACCGAGCCGCCCCAGAACGTGTCCCACGTGAAGCGTTGATCGGCGATGGGCTGGCCGAGCGCGGACGACGACACGCTCCGGATCCAGGCCGCGTTCAGATGAAAGTCGGCGCGGGAAAAGAATTCCGGCTGGGCCGGAGCAGGCGCCACCACCGGCTGCTGCTGCGCGGCGGCGCGCGGCGCGCTCACCACCCACAACACCACGAAGAACGAGCACCGCCCGGGGATTCAGCGATTTGTCTCCGGCTTGTCCCGAGCAACGTCGAGGGACCGGCATGCGGCGAGCTTCTCCTCGAGCTCAGCAACCAGATGTTCGAGCTCGTGAAGACGCTTCTTCAGCGCGGGCAGCTGTCGAAACACGATCGACGCCCGACGCCAGTCCGCATGCTCGAATGCGGGATGACCCGGTGACGAACGCTTCGGCGTCAACCGACTGGAGCACGGCGCTCTTCGCGCCGATTTTCGCGGCGCGTCCGACGCGCACGTGCCCGGTGACGCCGCTCTGGCCGGCCATCATCACGTCGTCTTCGATGGCCGTGCTCCCGGCGATGCCGACCTGCGCCGCCAGCAGGACGCGCCGTCCCAGCGTGACGCCGTGCGCGATGTGCACCAGGTTGTCGATTTTCGTGCCCGCGCCGATGCGCGTTTCGCCCACCGCCGGCCGATCGATCGTCGAGTTCGCGCCCACCTCCACGTCGTCTTCGATGATCACGTCGGCGAGCTGCGTGATCTTCAGATGCGATCCGTCTTTCTGCGGCGCGAAGCCGAAGCCGTCGCTGCCGACGACGACGCCGTCGTGAAGCACGACGCGATGGCCAACGGTCACGCGCTCGCGGAGCGTCACGTGGGAATGCAGCACGCAGTCGTCGCCGACGCGCGCGCCGGGACCGATGACCACATTCGGATAGATGACGGTGCGGGCGCCAATCGACGCGCCAGCGCCAATCGACACAAAGGGACCGATCGACACGTCCGCGCCGAGCGTGGCGTCCGGCGCCACCGCGCTCAACCGATCGACGCCTTTCGGCGGCGCGACCGCGTGCGCGAACAAGCTCACCGCGCGAGCGAAGGCTGAGTACGGATCGTCGCAGCGCAGCAGCGCCGCCGATGTCGGCGGCGCCGGCGCGGCTGACTTCACGATGACCGCTGACGCGCGGGTCGTCGCGAGGTCCGTGACGTATCGTGCATTCGTGAGAAATGTGAGATCGCCGCGCTCGGCACGCTGGATGCCGGCGACGCGCACGATCTCGACGCTGCCGTCGCCTTCGAGGCGGCAGTCCAGCCGGGCCGCGAGCTCACTGAGCTTCAAGGGTTCAGACGCAGAATATCACGCGCGTCCGCGTCAGCCTGGCACGGCGGCGCGATCGAAAAAGGCCGCAAGCCGAGGGAGATTCAGATGACTCGCGATGGCTTCGACGCGCGTCGCGCGCGATTCGCGCGGCTCGCCGGCCAGCGTCGCGAGCTCCGCGAGCGCGGGTTCCGCTTGCGGACGCCACGTCGTCCGGTCGAGCCCCTGACGGGCGCCGCGCCACGACAGGAGGTGGCCGACGAGCCGCAGGCCGAAGTAGTACGCCAGCACGTTGGGACCCGGCACGAGCGCCAGCACGCCCGACGCGGCGAACAGCAGGCCGTCGACGATCAGCCAGATGCCGTGATGACGCCGCGCGTGCGTCAGGAGATTGCGGCACAGCGCGGTCGCCGACGATTCGGACAGATCCGACGGATACCGCAGGTCGGCGGCGGCGATCGACCGCAGCGACCACAGCGTGCGCTGCTCGGCTACCGTTTCGGCGATGCGGCTGACGGCCCAATCGCGCATGCGCGCGATCCGGCCGTCGTGGCTCCGGCTTCGGCGCGCCGCCTGCACCATCGAGTGCCAGCCTTCGCGCAGCCGCTCCATGCGCTTGCGAAAGAAGCCGTCCGTCGGCGCAGGCGCCGACACGTCTTCATCCGGCGGCTCCGAGTACAGCTCGTAGCGGTTCCGCCCGAGCGGCACGAGATAAACTACCGCGTCGTCCACTCTCTCGATTGTAGACTGCGCCATGGCACCCTTTGATCTCACTCTGCGTCTGCTGCTCGCGGCCGGGCTGGGCGCCGCGATCGGGATCGAGCGCGAACTCCGCCGGAAGCCCGCCGGGTTGCGCACCAACATCCTGATCGCGGTCGGCGCCGCGCTGTTCACGACCGTGTCCGCCCAGATCGCGACGACGGGCGGAACCCCGGATCGGATTGCCGCGCAGATCGTGACCGGCGTCGGCTTTCTCGGCGCGGGAGCCATCCTGCACAGCGGTGGAAGCGTTCATGGCATGACGACGGCGGCGACGATTTGGGTCAATGCGGCAGTGGGCATGGCGGCCGGCGCGGGCTACTACGCGATGGCCGCCATCGCGACGGGCATCACGCTGGTCGTGCTCGCGGTGCTCGAGCCGATCTCAGCGGCGTTCGAACGGCGCGCAGACCAGGCGAATCTGCGTCGCCGCCACGATGACGCGGCCCGCTAGGGTTTTCGCACCTTCTGCGGCGGCCGCGCGCCCTCGAGCTTCAACGCCGGCTTGCCGGCGGCCTCCCACGCGCCGATGATCAGGCTGGCGCTCGCGGTGATCGATTCGGCGAGCCGCTGCTCGAGGATCGGCTGCACCTTCACGAAGAACTTCTCGAAGTAGTCGTCGTCGTAGATGTCCTTGCCGGCGACGGCTTCGGTGTCGGCCTTCAGAATCGGATCGACGAGCTGATAACTCGCCAGCAGGACGTCGAACGTCGTGTCGCGCGGGTTGCGCGATCGGCCGACGGCGGCGCGGGCGCGATCGTCAGGCGCGACTCGAAGCGTTCGACCAGATCGCGCTCGAAGCGCGCATGGATGCCGTTGTTGCCGGTGAGCTGGCCGTCGTAGTTGATCGACGCATGAAACGGCTGATGCGCGTCCTGCATGTAGTGCGAGGCGACCGCGGAAAACAGCACGACGTCGCTCGGCGCGTACCGGCCTGTCGCGTGAAGCCTTCGAAGCCGCGGCGCAGGTTGCCGAATATCTCCGCCTCCCGCCACGGCAGCGTGCCGTTTCGCTTCAGCACGGCGATGCCGAACTTCTCGAGCGCCGCGCCGTACTCGCGCGGCAGCGCCTGCGAACGGATACTCGCCGTACTCGCGCGCGCCGAAGTCGAGGAAGTGATTCGGATCGTCTTCCCAGCCGACGTTGCGCCAGAGATCGGGATCGACCGACGCGCATGACGATCTCGTCGCGATGATGCGTGAAGAACGGCTTCAGCTCCGCGCGGCAGCAGGTCGATCGCGCGCGCTCATGATCAGGCGGTGCGCGGTCGAATCCCCACGCCGACGCCGGTGCAGGCACGAGCGCCGCGATCACCGCGATCGCCGCCACGAAGAAGGCTTTTCGCATGCTGTTATATTAGTTTGATTGGACAATCTGACTCACTCGCTGTTCGCGCTGACCTCGCGCGCACGCCGCTGGCGCGCGCCGGCCGCGGCACGACGGCGGCGCTCCTGCTCGCCTCGAACGCGCCCGACATCGACATCGTCACGCTCGCCGGCGGATCGGCCAGCTACCTGCAGTGGCATCGCGGTCCGACGCACGGACCGCTCGGCGTCGTCGGCGCTCGGCGTCGTCGTCGCGGCGCTGGTCATGGTCGGACGTCGTGTCTACGACCGCTGGCACTCGCCGGACCAGTCGAGGCCGTCGACGATCGAGGGACGCAACGCCTCGTTCGCCATGCTCGTCGCGGTGTCGATCGTCGGCGCGCGTCCTGCACGTGCTGATGGATCTGCCGACGTCGTACGGCACGCGACTGCTCAGCCCGTTCGACTGGCACTGGTTCGCCGTGGACTTGATGCCGATCGTCGACATCTATCTGCTCGCCGCGCTCGTCGCGGGCCTGGCTTCGGCCGGCAATCCGTCGGCGGCGCGGCGACGGAACGCGGCGATCGTTCTGCATGTTGATGGCGGCCAACTACGGCGTGCGCGCCGTCGAACACTCGCAGGCGCTGGCGATCGTGCCGCGGCTGTTCGGCCCGACGCTGCCGCCGCTGTGCGATCCGGCGACGTCGGCCGAGCGCCGACCGATCGATGCGTGGCCCCGATCGCAGCCGTCGTCGTCCGCGCCGGACGGCAAGCGCTGTCTCGTCGAGATCGCGGCGATGCCGACGTTCGCCTCGCCGTTTCGCTGGCGGATCATCGCGCAGGTGTCGAACGCGTACGAGCTGCGCGACATCGACCTGCTCGACCGCCGCTGGCGCGACGCTGAAGAGGAATCCGAGGCGCCGTGGCGGACTGACGCTTCGCTATCCCAACGTCTGGACGCCGACGGTGATGCGCGCGGCGGACGACGCCGCTCGCGCAGGTGTTCCTCGGGTTCTCGCGCTTCCCCGCCGCGCGATCGGCGGTCGACGCGCAAGGCGTCACGACCGTGCGCTGGACCGACATGCGCTTTCCCGGCGGACCGTGCTCGCGCCTCGACCGGCAGCGCCGGCGCACCGAATGTCCTTCACCGCCACCGTGTCCGATCGGCGCCCGACGGGCGACGTGCTCCAGGAACGCTGGCCGCGATCGGCCGCTGGCCGTAGGTAAGCCATGCCGCGGCTCGGCGCGCACATGTCGGTGGCCGGCGGGCTGCCGCGCGCGGTCGAGCGCGCGGTCGTCCACGGCTGCGACGCGCTTCAGATCTTCGCGAAGAACGCCAACCAGTGGCGCGGGCGGGTCGTTCCGCGCGAGGAGATCCGCGAGTTCCGCGCGAAGGTGAAGACGGCGCGGCATCGGTCCCGTCGTCTCGCACGCCAGCTATCTGATCAACCTGGCGACGACGAGCCCGGCGCTGCGCGAGCAGTCGCTCGAGGCGATGGGCGACGAGCTCGATCGCGCCGAAGCGCTGGGACTGCTCGGCGTCGTGCTGCATCCCGGGCTGCTACACGGCCGGCAGCGAGGCGCACGGGCTGACGCTGATCGCCGACGGGCTTGCTCGAGCTGCTGCGCGCGCGGCGCCGCGGCAAGACGATGGTGCTGCTCGAGCACACGGCCGGCCAGGGCACGTCGCTCGGCGCGACGTTCGAGCAGCTGGCGACGATCATCGCGCGGATGAACGATCACCGCCGCGTCGGCGTCTGCCTCGACACCTGTCACCTGCTGGCGTCGGGCTACGACATCTGTGCTCGCCGGAAGGCTACGCGGCGACGTTCACGCGTTCGGCCGGCTCGTCGGCTTCGACCGGCTGAAGGTGTTTCACCTGAACGACTCGAAGAGGCCGCTCGGCAGCCGCGTCGATCGTCACGAGCACATCGGCGAGGGCTTCCTCGGCCTCGAACCGTTTCGCCGCATCGTCAACGACCGGCGCTTTCGCGGATCTGCCGATGCTGCTCGAGACGCCGAAGGCGAAGGCAAGGCGACGCCGACTCGCATCGAGGTGGATCCGCTCGACGCGAAGAATCTCGCGACGCTGCGCGGCGCTGATGCGAGGCAGGAGCAGGCTGGATAGGCGGCGGTAACGGCTTCACGTTCCTGTACCCTTCCTGCCCTGTCCTGCCCTTCCTGCCCTCTCTCCGAACACTTCGGCCTCGAACCGCCACAACTTGCGCGCCATTCTTCCAGGCATCGTCGCGGCAGGCCGGCCTTGTGGCAGGTCTGCGCGAGGAACGTCTCGACGTCCCAGTCCCATTCGGTGGCGACCTGCGGCAGCAGCAGGCCGCGCTGCCAGCCGCGTTCGACGACCAGGCCGTGGCGGCCGATCTCGATCTCCGACGGTCCGGCAATCGGCTCGAGCGGACCGAGCAGCGACAGTTCGATCTCGAGCGTCGAGAGCTCGGCCGCGCGACCGGCGGAAAGCGCGGATCGTCGCTCGCGGCGGCAACGGCGCAGCGCGACACCACCCGGCCGAGCGGCTCGTCGGCTTCGACGTGGCCGATGCAGCCGCGCAGCGATCGCCGTGGCTGTGCAGCGTGACGAACGCCGCCGGCACGACGCGCGGCACACGACCGCGACATCGTCCGGCGCAGGCGCGGGCGCCCGCACGACATGCGCGACGATCGCGTCGCGCGCGAGGGCCAGCAGCAGCATCGCGATCGGCGTCGCTCGTCATCGAGGCCTCTGTCGAGAACCGGCCGAACGCGGCCGCCAGGTAGCCGACCACCGCCGACTTGTCGCCCGACACGTCGCCCGAGTCGGCGTAGTTGAGGACGACGGCGTCGCGGGCGCCGAGCGCGCGGGCGGCGCGCATCACCGCGACGGTCGGTCCGCCGCCGCACGCGTGCTCCGGCCGCGCGTCGAGCGCGCGCCTGCAGCCCGTCGGCGTCGAAGCGCGCGACGCAGTCGATGACGACGCGATCGAGCCGCGCCGCGGTGCCGGCATCGTGGTAGTGCGACAGATCGGTGCTCGCGACGAGCAGCGCGCGGCGGCCGCGCAGCGCCGCGGCCAGCGCGTCGCCGAGCGCGCGCGCCGTGTCGGCGGTCTGATATCCCATCAGCAGCGGCACGATCGGCACGTCCGGCGCGAGATGCTGCAGAAACGGCAGCTGCATCTCGAGCGAGTGCTCGCGCGCGTGCGCGGCGGCGTGCTCGTGCACGATCGGCGTGGCCGCCGCAAGCGCCGCGCGCACGTCCTCGTCGATCGCGCGCGACGCCGAGCGGCGTCTCGAAGCCGCCGCGCCGGATAGATCGACGACGCCGTCGAAGCCGACGAAGTGCGACGGCCCGACGAGGACGGCGACGTCGAACGCGCGGCCGCGCAGCAGGCGATAGGCATGCGCGGCCACCGGCCCCGAGTACATCAGCCCGGCGTGCGGCGCGATCAGCGCGACGAGATCGCCGTCGAGCGTCGCGCCGGCCGTCGTCGGCCGCGAGATGCCGATCGACCGCCGCCGCGAGCGCCGGCGCGGAGCCCGGATACCAGCTGCCAGCGACGGCCGCCTTGCCGAATCCGGCCATCGGCCGCAGCATTCGTCTCAGCGCCGATGCATGCTAGCATCTGCCATGCCCGCGGCATTCACTCGAGACGCAGGTCGCGGCCATCGCCGCGCTCGCGCATCTCGAGCTCGACGCCGCCGAGATCGAGCTGTTCGCGCGCCAGCTCGGCGACATCCTCGCGTACGCCGACCAGGTGCAGCAGCATCGACACGACCGGCGTGCCGCCGACCGCGAGCGTCGTCGCGCGGCACGCCGCCGATCGCCCCGACGAGGTGCGGCCGTCGCTCGATCGCGACGACGGCGCTGGCCAACGCGCCCGACGCCGGCGCTCGACGCCGGCCTCTTCAAGGTGCCGCGGGTCATCGGATGAGTCGACGCCGGCACGACAGTTCGCGAGCATCCGCGACGCCGTCCGACGCGGCGACCGCTCGGCGGTCGAGGTCTGCCGCGAGGCGCTCGACGCGCATCGACGCGCTCGACCCGCGCTGCACGCGTTCAACACCGTCACGCGCGAGCGGGCGCTCGCGCGCGCCGCGCGACATCGATCGCGATCCGCGACCGCTGGCGCGACGCGCCGCTGGCCGGCGTGCCGGTCGCGCTCAAGGACAACCTGTGCACGCGCGGCGTCCGGACGACCGCGTCGTCGCGCATCCTCGAGACACTTCGTGCCGCCGTACGACGCCACCGTCGTCGCGCGGCTCGAAGCCGCCGGCGCGGTCATCGTCGGCAAGACCAACTGCGACGAGTTCGCGATGGGCTCGTCGACCGAGAACTCGGCGTTCGGCCCGGCGCGCAACCCGTGGGCGCTCGATCGCATTCCGGGCGGATCGAGCGGCGGATCGGCGGTCGCCGTCGCCGCCGGCATGGCGCCGCTCGCGCTCGGATCCGACACCGGCGGATCGATCCGCCAGCCGGCCGCGCTGTGCGGCATCGTCGGGCTGAAGCCGACCTACGGCCGCGTGTCGCGCTACGGCCTGCTCGCCTTCGCGTCGTCGCTCGATCAGATCGGGCCGCTGACGCGGACCGTCGCACGACGCGGCGATCGCGCTCGCGCGTGATCGCCGGCGCCGATCCGGCGGACGCGACGAGCGCGCCGGAGCCGGTGCCCGACTACGCGGCGGCGCTCGACCGGCGACGTCCGCGGCGCTGCGCGATCGGCGTGCCGCGCGCGCTGCTCGACAGGGCGTCGACGCCGAGGTCGCGCGCGCGTTCGACGCCGCGCTCGACGCGCTGCGCCGCGCGCGGCGCGACGCTCGTCGACATCGAGCTGCCGCACGCCGGCGCACGCGATCCCGGTCTACTACCTGGTCGCGACGGCCGAGGCGAGCTCGAACCTGGCGCGCTACGACGGCGTGCGCTACGGCTTCCGGGCCGGCCGCCGACGGACCAGGCGACGCAGGACCGACGATCTGCGGACGATGTACGCGCGAACGCGGGCGCAGGGCTTCGGCGCCGAGGTGAAGCGCCGCATCATGCTGGGCACCTACGTGCTCAGCGCCGGCTACTACGACGCGTACTACCTGAAGGCGCAGCAGGTGCGCACGCTGATCCGGCGCGACTACGACCACGCCTTCGAACGCGTCGACGTCGTCGCGATGCCGACCAGCCCGACGCCGGCGTTCAGGATCGGCGAGCGCGTCGCCGATCCGCTGCAGATGTATCTGGCCGACGTCTTCACGGTCAGCGCGAACCTCGCCGGGCTGCCGGCGATCAGCGTGCCGTGCGGGTTCACGCGCCGAGCGGCCTGCCGATCGGCCTGCAGCTGACCGGCCGGCGGTTCGACGAAGCCGACGCTGCTGCGCGTCGCCGACGCCTACGAGCGCGACACCGAATGGTGGAAACAGACGCCGCCGACTCGCGATGCGCTGAGCCGCCGCGACTGGACCGACGTTCGGCGACGAGCAGCTGCTCGACGTGCGGATGTGCGATCTCGGGCTGACGATCGCAGGGCACCGAGCTCGAAGCAGCGGATCGCGCAGGTGAACGCCGAGCTCGAGGCGCGCGGCCTCGTGTTCCGGCCGCACTACTGGCTGTCGGACGAGTGGTTCACGCCGGACGGCGTGCCCGGCATCGCCATCCCCTTCTATCTGGCGCATCCGCGGCTCGCGAAGCTCGAGCTCGCGCAGATGCTGGAAGTCGAAGGCGGCGACGCCGAGTCGTGCCTGCAGATCCTGCGGCACGAGGCCGGCCACGCCATCGACAACGCCTATCAGCTGCGCCGGCGGCCGACGCGGCGGCGGCTGTTCGGCAACCCGGCGACGCCGTATCCCGAGTACTACACGCCGAAGCCGTACAGCAAGAGCTTCGTGCAGCACCTCGATCACTGGTACGCGCAGAGCCATCCCGACGAGGACTTCGCCGAGACCTTCGCCGTGTGGCTCGACCCGCAGTCGATGTGGGCGACGCGCTACGCCGGCTGGCCGGCGCAGCGCAAGCTCGAATACATGGATCGGCTGATGCGCGAGCTCGCGCGCACGCGCGCCGACGCGTCACGTCGAAGCGCGCAGGTCGATCCGCTGCCGCGGCTGCGCAAGACGCTCGGCGAGCACTATCGCAAGAAGCGCGAGCACTACGGCCTCGATCACCCGGACTTCTACGAGAGCGACCTGCGCAACCTGTTCTCCGACGCGCCGCAGTACGCGAAGAACCCGTCGGCGGCGCGCTTCGTGCGCCGGATCCGCAAGGAGGTCCGCAGCACGGTCGCCAGCTTCACCGACAGCTACCAGTACACGATCGATCAGCTGCTCGAGAAGATCATCGAGCGCTGCCGCGAGCTCAACCTGCGGCTGACCGACTCCGAAGAGGCGACGAAGACCGACTTCATGGTCTTTCTCACGGTGCAGACGATGAACTACCTGCACAGCGGACGGCACCGGGTGGCGCTATGAGCGTGAGCAAGCTGCGCGTCCTCGCGCTCGTCCACCGGCACCTGATCCCGCCCGACGACGATCGCCGGAGGGCACCGACATCGTCGTCGGCGCCGTGGCGGACCGAGTACGACGTCATCTCGACGCTGCGCGGCGATGGGCCACGAGGTGCAGGCGCTCGGCGTCCACGACGACCTCGGCGACATCCGCCGCGCGTCGACCGAGTGGAAGCCGCACATCGCCTTCAACCTGCTCGAAGGGTTCGACGACATCACGATCTTCGACCAGAACGTCGTCAGCCACCTCGAGCTGCTGAAGCTGCCCTACACCGGCTGCAATCCGCGCGGCCTGCTGCTGGCGCGCGACAAGTCGCTGTCGAAGAAGCTGCTCGCCTACCACCGGATTCCGGTGCCGGAGTTCGAGGTCTTCCGCATCGGCCGGCCGATCCGGCGGCCCAAGCGGCTGCCGTTCCCGCTGATCGTGAAGTCGCTGACGCAGGAAGCGTCGATCGGCATCTCGCAGGCGTCGGTCGTCGACAGCGACGAGAAGCTGAAGGAGCGCGTCGCGTTCATCCACGAGAGCATCGGCACCGCGGCGATCGTCGAGCAGTACATCGAAGGCCGCGAGCTCTACGTCGGCATCCTCGGCAACCAGGCGCTGCAGGCGCTGCCGGTCTGGGAGCTGTTCTTCACGAACATGCCGGACGACGCCAAGCGGATCGCGACCGACCGCGTGAAGTGGAGCGTGAAGTATCAGAAGAAGTACGGGATCGACAGCGGGCCGGCCGCGGAGCTGCCCGACGGCGTCGGCGAGCAAGATTCAGCACGTCTGCAAGCGCGCCTACCGCGCGCTCGAGCTGAGCGGCTACGCGCGGATCGACCTGCGGCTCGACGAGCGCGGGCAACGTCTGGGTGCTCGAGGCGAACCCGAACCCGCAGATTGCCAAGGGCGAGGACTTCGCGGCGTCGGCCGAGAAGGTCGGGCATCAGCTACGAGGCGCTGCTGCAGCGGATCGTCAACCTGGGGCTGCGCTGGCAGCCGGAGAGTGTGGCGTAGATTGGCGGACTGGCAGTCGAGCCTGGCTTGGATGCGCCGACGCTCAGCCGGCTATTTGCGCGCGGCGGCTTCGAGGAGTTCCGGCGACTGCGAGCTGATCGGCCGGCCGCGCGGGGCGCTCGGCGGCAGATACACCATCGGCTTGATGCGTGATGCGTCTCGTCGAGGCTCTTGACGACCAGCGCCGCTGCCGGCGGTCTTCTTCAGTCTTCGTGAAGCCGAACGATGCACGCAGAAGCCGATGAAGAGCGCGAGGACGAACACGGTGCTCGCAGCCAAGCCCTGAAGCGCGCCGAGCGCGATCTGCTGCGACGTCAGTCGCGCTCATGCGCTGTCCCTCTGCCGTGCCGGCTGCTTCGGCTGGCGGGCACGTCGTAGTACACCAGCCCGCGCCGCACTTCTTCCATCGCGACCCGTTCGGCCTTGTGCGGCGCGGGCGTCCCGGCTCGGCGTCGAACCGGACGCGCGCGCCGCGGCGCAGCTGCTTGGCGCGCAGCGCCGCCACGTCGACGAACAGGAAGCGGCTCTGAATCGGCGGCAGCCGGCTCGGCCGGGACGATCGGCGGCTCCGGCCTGCTCGGTTCGATCGATGGTTCGTTCATGTCGTCCATAGACGGACCTAAAGCGTAGCACGCGGTCACGCAGGAAGGGCGGGAAGGGCAGGACGGGCGGGCAGACAGGCACGGACGCCGCCTGACCCGTCCTGCCCTGCCCGCCTACCTGCCCTACCCGCCCTGTCCGCCCTGGTTACGCGGCGACGTCGACCTTGATCTGCCGCGGCTTGGCTTCCTCGCGCAGCGGCAGCCGGACGGTCAGGACGCCGTTCTTGTACTCGGCCGCGACCTTCGTCGGCGTCCACCGTCTGCGGCAGCGAGAACGAGCGGCTGAACGTGCCGTAGCGCCGCTCGATGCGGTGGAACTGCTCTTCCTTCACCTCGCTGCGCGAACTTCTTCTCGCCCTTGATGGTGAGCATGACGTTGTCGACCGTGATGTCGATGTCCTCGCGCGTCATGTCCGGCAGCTCGGCCTTCAGCACGAGCTCGTGATCGCCGTTCTGATAGATGTCGACCGGCGGCACCCACGCTGCCGGCCGTCAGCAAACCTCGTCAATCACGAACGTAGATCTCGCTGAACGACGCGATTGCATGCGGTCCTGCAGCTGCGCGAACTCACGAAACGGGTCAGTCCAGCGAACGATGTCATGTCCTGCTCCTTCCTGCCGTGCCTGCCTGTCAGTTACTCGCGTCTCCGCGTACTCCGCGTCGACGACTTCGCCGTCCTTGACGTTCGAACCTGCGACCCGTCGAACCCTGCGAACCCTGCCGAACCGCTGCGAACCCTGCGAACCCTTGTAGAGCTGCTCCGCGAGCGCGTGCGACGCGCGCTGCAGCGTCGTCGGTCGCCTGCTTGATCGCCGCCAGGTCGTCGCCCTGCGCCGCCTTCCGCACCTCGGCGATCGCCGCCTCGACCTTCGACAGCTCGCCGACCGGCACCTTCTCGCGGTTCTCGTTGACCGTCTTCTCGACCTGATACGCCAGCGAGTCGGCCTGGTTGCGCGCGTCGATCAGCTCGCGCCGCGCCTGGTCCTCGGCCGCATGGCTCTGCGCGTCCTTCACCATCCGATCGACCTCGTCCTTCGACAGGCCGCTCGAGCCGCTGATGGTGATCTTCTGCTCCTTGCCGGTCGCCATGTCCTTCGCCGCGACGTTGACGATGCCGTTGGCGTCGATGTCGAACGCGACCTCGATCTGCGGCACGCCGCGCGGCGCCGGCGGCAGCCCGACCAGATGGAACCGGCCGAGCGTGCGGTTGTCGCGCGCCAGCGGACGCTCGCCCTGCAGCACGTGCACCTCGACGCTCGTCTGGTTGTCGGTCGCGGTCGAGAACATCTCGCTCTTCCGCGTCGGAATCGTCGTGTTCCGCGGGATGAGCGTCGTCATCACGCCGCCGAGCGTCTCGATGCCGAGCGACAGCGGCGTCACGTCGAGCAGCAGCACGTCCTTGACGTCGCCGGCCAGCACGCCGCCCTGCACCGCCGCGCCGATCGCGACGACTTCGTCCGGGTTGACGCCCTTGTGCGGCTCCTTGCCGAAGAACTCGCGCACCAGCTGCTGCACCTTCGGCATGCGCGTCGAGCCGCCGACCAGCACGACCTCGTCGATCTTCTTCGGGTCGACGCCGGCGTCGGCCAGCGCCTGCTTCACCGGCGCCATCGTCCGCTGCAGCAGGTCGTCGACCAGCTGCTCGAGCTTCGCGCGCGTCAGCTTGACCTGCAGGTGCTTCGGCCCGGTCTGATCGGCGGTGACGAACGGCAGGTTGATCTCGGTTTCCATCGCCGTCGACAGCTCGATCTTGGCCTTCTCCGCGCCTTCCTTCAGGCGCTGCAGCGCCATGCGATCCTTCGACGAGATCGATGCCGTCGCTCTTCTTGAACTCCGCCGACCAGCCACTCGATGATGCGATCGTCGAGATCGTCGCCGCCGAGGTGCGTGTCGCCGTTGGTCGCCTTCACCTCGACGACGCCCTCGCCCACCTCGAGCACCGAGATGTCGAAGGTGCCGCCGCCGAAGTCGTAGACGGCGATCGTTTCGTCCTTCTTCTTGTCGAGGCCGTAGGCGAGCGCCGCGGCGGTCGGCTCGTTGATGATGCGCAGCACGTTCAGGCCGGCGATCTTGCCCGGCGTCCTTGGTCGCCTGCCGCTGCGCGTCGTTGAAGTAGGCCGGCACGGTGATGACCGCGTCGGTGACCTTCTCGCCGAGATAGTCTTCGGCCGCCTGCTTCAGCTTCTGCAGCACCATCGCCGAGATTTCCGGCGGCGAGTACTTCTTGTCGCGCGCCTCGACCCAGGCGTCGCCGTTCTGCGCGCGCGACGACCTTGTACGGCACGCGCGACGCCTCGCTCGAGACCTCGTCGAACTTCCGGCCCATGAACCGCTTGATCGAGAACACCGTGTTCTCCGGGTTGGTGACCGCCTGGCGCTTGGCGACCTGGCCGACCAGCCGCTCGCCGTCCTTCGCGAACGCCGACGACCGACGGCGTGATCCGCGCGCCTTCCTGGTTGACGATGACCGCCGGCTGGCCGCCTTCCATGACGGCGACGACCGAGTTGGTCGTGCCGAGGTCGATTCCAATCACTTTTCCTGGCATCTGTTGAGTCCCCCTTCTGAACTGTCGCTGTCGTTCACCGTCGTTGAAAGCAGTATAGAGACGATATGAGTGTATGTCAAGCATTTATATTAGTGTATATACACTCATATATTGAGCTCGCCGCTATCCTCGTTCATGCATCGCATTCAGGTTGCGGCTGGCGCTGACGCCGGCGCAGTTGTGCGATCATGCCGGCATGCGCTCCCGAATTCACGCCGTCGTCGCTGCCCTCCGAAGTCGGCGGAGTTCGCCGACGAGCTGCGCCGGCTCTTCCTCGAGCTCGGCCGCGCCTTCGGCGTCGGAGCGCTCGACCGGCGAGTGCTCGCCCGCCGCTCGACGTCTACGAGACCGACGACGCGCTCGAGATCGCCGATGGACCTGCCGGGCGTCGACCCGGCGCCGTGCGAGTCGTCGCCAAGGGCGACGCGGTGCTGATCGCCGGCGAGAAGGCGCCGCGCCGCGGCCGCGGCGATTCGAGCTTTCATCTCGTCGAGCGCGGCTACGGACGCTTCGCGCGCGTCGATCCGCCTGACGCCGCCGTGCGACACCGGCCGCGCGCGCGCCACGCTCGCGCACGGCGAGCTGCGCGATCTCGCTGCCGAAGATCGCCGAGCGGCGCGGCCGCACGCATGCCGATCCCGATCACGACGAGCAGCCGATCGCGTGATCCGCATCCTCTTCATCGGCGACATCGTCGGCCGGCCGGGCCGCGAGCTGGTCCGCCGCGGGCTGGCGGCGCTCGTCGACCATCATCAGATCGACCTCGTCGATCGCCAACGCCGAGAACGCCGCCGCCGGCTTCGGCATCACGCGCGAGATCGGCGACCAGCTCCTCGACTGGGGCGTCGACGTGATGACGTCGGGCAATCACATCTGGGACAAGAAGGAAGCGCTCGACTACATCGGCGCCGAGCCGCGGCTGCTGCGCCCGGCCAACTACCCCGCCGGCGTGCCCGGCAACGGCAGCTACCTCGCGCGGACGCGCGGACGGCGCAGTCGGTCGGCGTCGATCAACGTCATGGGCCGCGTCTTCATGCTCAACATCGACGATCCGTTCGCCGTCGTGCTGCGCGAGATCGAGGCGCATGCGCCAGCGCACGCGCGTCATCTTCGTGGACTTCCACGCCGAGGCGACGTCCGAGAAAATCGCGATGGGCTGGCACCTCGACGGCAAGGTGACGGCCGTCGTCGGCACGCACACGCACGTGCAGACCGCCGACGAGCGCGATCCTGCCGAAGGGCACGGCCTATCTGACCGACGTCGGCATGACCGGCCCGCACGATTCGATCATCGGCGTCGAGATCGAGCGCGGCGCTCGGCCGGTTCCTCAACGGCGATGCCGGCGCAGCTTCGAAACGGCGACCGGCAACCCGCGGCTGAACGCCGTCATCATCGAAGCCGACGAGCAGACCGGGCGCGCGACCGACATCGAGCGACTCAGCTACAGCCTCGAGGAGCTGACAGCGACCTCTGACATGTCGGATCTGTTCGATCTGCCGTTTGAGGAGGAAGACGACCTGAAGTCGACAGTCTCGATCTAGTCGACTGTCGACGACGGACACCGACCCGTCGACTGCCGACCCGAGCCGACCGCCGACCGTCGACCGCCGACTGTCGACCGCCGCGCCGCGTTCTGACGCGTCACCGAGCTGACCGTCCGCGTCCGCGATCTGCTCGAAGCGCGAGTTCTTCGAGGTCTGGGTCGAGGGCGAGCTGTCGAACTGCCGCGTCTGGAACACCGGCCATCTGTACTTCACGCTGAAGGACCCGGCGTCGCAGGTGCGCGGCTTCATGTTCCGGTCGGCGCTGCGCTATCTGAAGTTCAAGCCGGCCGACGGCCTGCGCGTCGTCGCGCGCGGCAAGATCTCGGTCTACGAGCCGAAGGGCGAGTATCAGCTCGTCTGCGAGCACCTCGAGCCGCAGGGGCTCGGCGCGCTGCAGCTCGCGTTCGATCAGCTGAAGAAGCGGCTGCAGGACGAAGGGCCTGTTCGACGCCGGCGCGCAAGCGGCCGCTGCCGGCGCTGCCGCGCAAGATCGGCATCGTCACCTCGCTCGACGGCGCCGCGATCCGCGACATCATCAAGGTGCTCGCGCCGCCGCTATCGCGAACGCGCAGCTCGTCATTCGGCCGGCGCGCGTGCAGGGCGAGGGCGCGGCGCTCGAGATCGCCCGCGGCCTGCAGCGCGATCGGCCGCGTGCCCGGCGTCGACGTCGTCATCGTCGGCCGCGGCGGCGGATCGATCGAGGATCTCTGGGCGTTCAACGAGGAGATCGTCGCGCGCGCGATCGCCCGGATCGCCGGTGCCGGTGATCTCCGCGGTCGGCCACGAGACCGACGTCACGATCGCCGACTTCGTCGCCGACTCCGCGCGCCGACGCCGTCGGCGGCCGCCGAGATCGTCGTCGCCGCGAAGGACGAGTTCTGCGGCCGGATCGATCGGCTGCGCGATCGCGCTGCGCGCCGCCGCGCGCGGCCGCGTCCAGAGGCTCGAGCCGGCGCGTGCACGTCGCTCAGCGGCCGGCCGGCGTTCGCCGGCTTTCCGGGCCGCGTCGCGATGCGCGGCCGCCACGCGCCGAGCTGACGCACGCGCTCGCGCGCGTCGATGCGCGCCGGCCTCGCGCCGCGCGAGCGCCGCGCTGCAGCAGCTTCGGCGCCAGCTCGACGACCTTCGATCTCGGGCCGCCGGCTCGCGGGCATCCGCACGCGGCTGGTCGGCGGCCGACGGCCGGCTGACGGGCGCGGTCGACGCGGCGGCACCATCGCGCCGACGCGCAGCTGCGGCGACTGCGCCGGCCGGCTCGAGACGCTCAGCCCGCTCGCCGTGCTCGGCCGCGGCTACGCGGTGTGCTGGAACGCGGACGCACGCGCGTGATCCGCGACGCGGCCGACGGTCGCACCCGGCGATCGCGTGCGGGTGACGCTCGGCGAAGGGCGAGCTGGATGCGAAGTGCGCGCCGAAAGCACCACCACGGAGGTCACGGACACGAACGGAGAACACGGACGACTAAACATGAATGGACAGTGTTCTCTGTTCGTGTCCGTGTCCTCCGTGGTAGTGCCTTTCGATGTCCGACACCTCGATCAAGGACTTCGAAGCGCGCGATCGCCGAGCTCGAGTCGATCGTCAAGAAGCTCGAGGAAGGCGACCTCGCCGCTCGAGCAGTCGCTGGCGCTGTACGAGCGCGGCGTGCAGCTGTCGCGCTTCTGCCACGCGCGGCTCGAGGAGGCCGAGCGGCGCATCGAGATCCTGACCGAGCGCGGCGAGCTGAAGCCGGCGCCCGCCTCGTCTGCGCCGACGACCGTCGACGCGGCTGACGCAGTCGTGGCGCCCGCCGTCGACCTCGCGGCGTTTCTCGAAGCAGCGCGCGTCGCGGTCGACGAGGCGCTCGAACGCTACCTGCCGACGCCGCCGGCCTGCCCGCGCGCATCGTGAGCGAGGCGATGCGCTACAGCGTCTTCGCCGGCGGCAAGCGGCTGCGGCCGATGCTGGCGCTCGCCGCCGCCGACGCCGTCGCGCGGCACCGCGACGCGCGATGCGCGGACGCGCCTCGGCAGCCGATCTCGCGCTGCCGGCCGCGTGCGCGATCGAGCTGATCCACACCTACTCGCTGATCCACGACGACCTGCCGGCGATGGACAACGACACGCTGCGGCGCGGACGGCCGACGCTGCACGTCGTCTACGGCGACGGCATCGCGATTCTCGCCGGCGACGGGCTGCAGGCCGAGGCGTTCGCGCTGCTGGCGCGCGAGCCCGGCGGCGACGATCCGGCGATCGTCGGCGCGCAAGCTGCGCGTCGTGCGCGTCGTCGCCGAAGCGGCCGGCGCGATCGGCATGGTCGGCGGCCAGGCGATCGACCTGCAGGCGGCCGGGCACGGCGCCGGCCAGGCGCCGTTGCGCTCGACGCCGACGGGCTGCGCGCCATGCACGCGCGGAAGACCGGCGCGCTGATCCGCGCGTCGGCGGTGAGCGGCGCGATCATGGCCGGCGGCGACGACGCGGCGGTGACGGCCGTCGACCGCTATGCCGCCGAGGTCGGCCTCGCGTTTCAGATCGTCGACGACATCCTCGACGTCGAAGGCAGACGCCGCCAGCTGGGCAAGACCGCCGGCAAGGATGCGGCGGCGACAAGCCGACCTACCCGGCGCTCTTCGGCCTCGCGCGGTCGCGCGCGCTGGCGGCCGAGTGCGTGCGAACGCGCGCGCGAGACGCTCGACGGAGGCGGGCCTGACGGACGGGTGGCTCGATCGCCGATCGCCGAACTGGGTCGCTGTCGCCGAGAACGAACTCGACTGGCAGCGACCGAGCTGCGAGTCGGACGAGCCTCGCGACGTGGCCAGGCTCATGATGAGCGTGAAGCAAGTCCGTCTCGATATCGCTGCTCGTCGAGCGCGGCCTCGCGCCGTCGCGCGAGCGCGCGCGGGCGCTGATCCTCGCCGGCCAGGTGCGCGTCGACGGCCAGGTCGTCTCGAAGGCGGGCACGCCCGTCGCCGGCGACGCGCGCGTCGAGCTCGCCACGCCCGACCATCCGTACGTCGGCCGCGGCGGCGTGAAGCTCGCGCACGCGCTCGACGCGTTCGGCATCGACCCGGCGGATCGCCGCGCGCTCGACATCGGCGCCTCGACCGGCGGCTTCACCGACGTGCTGCTCCAGCGCGGCGCGGCGAGCGTCATCGCGCTCGACGTCGGCCACGGCCAGCTCGATTGGCGGCTGCGCACCGACCCGCGCGTGATCGTGCGCGAAGGCGTCAACGCGCGGGCCTGACGCGAGACGACGTGCCGCACGCCGTGACCTCGTGACCATCGACGTGGCGTTCATCTCGCTGCGGCACATCTTTCCGGCGCTGCCGCCGTTCCTCGAGCACCCGGCCGACATCGTCGCGCTGGTGAAGCCGCAGTTCGAGGCGGGGCGCGACGAGGTCGGGAAGCGGCGGCCTCGTCACCGACCCGGCCGTCCACGAGGCGGTGATCGCCGGCGTCACGGCGCAGCGCCGAAGCCGTCGGCTTCACGCGTGCGGCGATGACCCCGTCGCCGATCACCGGCGCCACCGGCAACCAGGAGTTCTTCCTGCACCTGCGCCATGAGTGACACGCCGATTCGACCACGTCGTCGTGTTAGGGGCGGGCGCGATTGGAAGCGTGTACGCCGCCAAGCTCGCGGCACGCAACGACGTCACTGTGGTCGCCCGTCCGGATCACGTCGCGGCGATCGAGCGGGACGGCTTGCGCGTGATCGGCCGCGAGACATTCACCTGCCGCGTGCGCGCCGCCGCCACGCCACCGGAGATGGCGCCGCGAACGCTCGTGCTGCTGACGACGAAAGTGAACGGCAATCAGGCGGCGGCCGCCAGCATCGCCGGCAGGCTGCGCGACGACACGATCATTCTGTGCGTGCAGAACGGGCTGCATGGCGAGGAGATCGTGAAGGCGGTCGTGGGAACGCGATGCCTGGTCCTTCGAGCCATCACGCAGTTCGGCGCGATTTTCCGGGAGCCGGGGATCGTCGACTTCAAGATCGGCGGCGAAACGTATGTCGAAGCCAGCCCGCGAAGCGCGGCCATCGCTGAACTATTGACCGCGAGCGGCCTCGACGGCCGGGTCTGCGACGCGATTGCCGTCGAAGTCTGGCGCAAGCTGATTTTCAACTGCGTGATCAACCCCATCACGTCCATCACGGGCGGAGAGGTCGGCTCGATCGCCGACGAGCGTCTCAACCCCATCAAACGGCTGGTCATCGACGAGTGCCTTGACAGTCGCGCGCGCCGAGGGCGTGACCTTCGACGTCGACTTCGTCGAGGCGCTGGCAACGGTGTTCGGACCATCCCGCAACACCGCCTCGATGCGCCAGGATCTGTTGAAACGGAAGCCGACCGAAATCGATCACATGAACGGCGCGGTCGTCGCGCTGGGCGAGCGCCTGGGCATCGACTGCCCCGTCAACCGCGCGCTCGTGGCCATCATCAAGGCTCTGGAAAAACAGGGATCTGTGATTGGATAAGAGCGTGACGGCTCGAGTGTCCCGCGTCGGCATCGTCGCGAAATCACATCTGCGAGCGGCGACGCCGCATCTCATCGACATCGAACGCTGGCTGGCGGCCCGCAGCATCGACGCGGTCTTCGAGACGGCGACGGCTGCGCTGATGCCGGCGGCGCCGAACCGGCAGGTCGCCGAGAAGTCCGCGCTGGTCACGACCGTCGAATTGGTTGTCGTGCTGGGCGGCGACGGGACGTTGTTGTCGGTCGCCGACGCCATCGGGGCTGCCGGCTCGGGCATCCCGATGCTCGGCGTCAATTTCGGCAGCCTCGGCTTCCTGACCGAGGTGACGCTGCCCGAGCTGTATCCGTCGCTCGAAACCGCGCTCAGCGGCAGCGCGCGCGTCGAAGAGCGGATGATGCTCGCGTCCACCACGTTGAGAGACGGCGCGCAGTTCGCCTCGCACATCGCGCTCAACGACGTCGTGGTCACGAAAGGCGCCCACTCGCGCATGATCGATTTGTCGGTGTGCGTCGGCGAGGAGTTCGTCACGCGCGTCAAGGCCGATGGGTTGATCGTGGCGACGCCGACCGGTTCGACCGCCTACAACCTCGCCGCCGGCGGCCCGATCGTGCAGCCGAACATGGACGCGCTGATCCTCACGCCGATCGCGCCCCACACGCTCACCAACCGCCCCATCGTCATTCCCGCGGCGTCGTCCGTTCACGTGCAGCCGCACATCGAGGACCGCGACGAAGTGTTCGTGACGTTCGACGGCCAGGCAGGTTTTCAGCTGAAGGCCGGCGACGACCTCCGCATCTGCCGCGCCGACCGGACGCTCAGGTTGATCCGGCCCTCGACGCGCAGCTATTTCGAAGTGCTGCGGGAAAAGTTGAAGTGGGGAGAGCGGTAGGAAGTTGGAACTTAGAACTGAGAAGTGAGAAGTAGAACGATCCTTCGCGGCTGCTCGCTGTCCTTCTAACTTCTCAGTTCTAAGTTCTAACTTCTATTGCATCGTCAGAATGGCCGCCATCGTTTCGATGCCATCCCAGATGTTCTGGACCCGCACGTTCTCGTTCGCGCCGTGCTGGTTGTTGTCGAAGTTCACGATCGACAGGCCGATGGTGGGCACCTTCAGCACGTCGCTGAACAGATAGAACGGCACGCTGCCGCCGATCGTCGGCAGCCGCACGATCGGACCGCCGGCAGCGTCGGCCACGGCCTTGCTGATGGCGCGCGCGATCGGCAGTTCCATCTCGGTACGCCCCGCGGGATAGCCGCCGACCCGCGCGACGCTCGCAATCAGGGGATGCGCGGCGCGCGTCGCGGCATCCGGCTCCTTTTCGACGATGAAGTAGCCCTGCTTCTTGATGTGGGCGACGAGCCGGTCGAATTGCTTCGTGGGGTCGACGCCTTTCACGAAACGCAGATCGAGACGCGCCTGGGCTGAGGCGGGAATGATCGTCCGTCCCTGCCCGCCGACGCCGCCGCCGGCTTCCATCGCGTTGATGTTCAGGGTCGGCAGATTGTGGCGAAGCTCGAGGCGATCGGCCGACTCCGGCCGGGAGAACCCGAACGTCTTCATCAACACCGGCGCGACATCGGGAATCTCGTCGATGGCCTTTCGTTCCTCCGCCGTCAGCGGCACCGCGTCGGCGTAGAAGCCGTCGATCGTGACCCGGCCGGCATCATCTTTCATCGAGGCGAGCAGGCGCGCGAGCGCCAGCGCGGGATTCGGCGCCCAGTTGCCGTAGTTGCCGGAATGCATGTCGCGCGCGGGGCCGTACACGGTGACCAGCGCGTTCATGATGCCGCGCGCGCCAAAGTTGAGCGTCGGCCGATCGCTCGCATGGCGGGGACCGTCGACCAGCAGCAGCGCATCGGCCTTGATCCGATCGGCGTGGTCGCGCATCGCCTTTTCCAGGTTCGGCGAGCCGGCTTCCTCTTCACCTTCCATGATCACGCGAATGTTCGACGTCAGCGCGATGTTGGCGTCGTCCAGCGCTTCGATGGCGGCCAGAAACGCGACGATCGGCGACTTGTCGTCGGACGCGGATCGGCCGAAGACACGCCACTCGGGGTCGATCCTGTCCCGCCACGTCGTGAGCGTGATGGTCCGTCCGGCCGGCTCGTGCTCCGCGACGATGACCGGCTTGAACGGCGCTTCGTAGGTCCATTCGGACGCATCGACCGGCTGGCCGTCGTAGTGGAAGTAGAAGGTCAGCGTCCGGCGGACGTTCGGTATCCGGCGCTCGGCGATCACCAGCGGCGCGCCGCCCGTCGGCACGATCTCCGGCGCGAAGCGACGATGCTCGAACATGCGCGTCAGCGCCTCGGCATTCCGCTGGATGTCGCGCGGCGTTCGCCGCGACGTTCGGGATCGACAGGAAGTCGAACAGCTCCAGCAGGATTTGCTTCTCGTGGTCGACACGCCAGGCGCGCACGCGGGTCACGGTTTCCTGCGGCGTCGCGCCGATGAGCAGCGTCGCGATCGAGACGATGAAGAAGCGCTTCATGGCCGTCATTATCCGACACGCAGGCGGAAAGGCTGAGCTGCACGGCACCGGACCTTCGCTGTGTCAGCTCGCTTGCCCTACCTGCCTGCACCCGCCCTACCTGCCCGACGATCGCGGAAGTACTGCACCTGAAACTTGTGCACGTTCCGGTTGTGCTCGTCCAGCGTCTTGGCGAACGCGTGTGAGCCGTCGTTGCGGGAGACGAAGTAGATGAATTCGACGGCGGCCGGGTTGACGGCGGCTTCGAGCGCGGCGCGCCCCGGCGACGCGATTGGACCAGGCGGCAGACCGGGATAGCGATAGGTGTTGTACGGCGAATCGAACGCCAGATCCTCCCGCCTCAGATTCCCGGTGTACTTCCGGGCGCGTTGGAGCGCGTAGATCACGGTCGGATCGCATTGAAGCGGCATGCCGATGCGCAGCCGGTTGGCGTAGACGGCGGCGACCAGCGGACGCTCGTCGGCGCGGCCGGTTTCCTTCTCGACGATCGACGCCAGCGTGACGGTCTGTCGGACCGTCAGGTTCCGCTCCGCGGCCTTTTGACGAAGATCGGCGGGAAACGCGTGCAGGAAGCGGGCGACCATCAACCGCACGAGTTGCGCGGCATCGGTGCGTCGCGACAGCGGATAGGTATCGGGGAAGAGATAGCCTTCGAGATCCGTCGCCGCGGGATCGATCTCACGGATCGGATCGGGATCGCGCGCCGCGGCGACGAAGTCCGCGGCCTTGCCCAGGCCCTGCGACTCGAAGATCTTCGCCATGTCGGCGATCGACAGGCCCTCGGGGAACGTCACCGTGATCACGATCACGTCGCCGCGCGCGATCTTGTCGATGACCTCGAACGGCGTCATCTGACGCTCGAAGCGATACTCGCCCGCTTGCAGATGACGCGCCTGGCCGCTCATGTACAGCGCGATGCGGTACGTCGGTCATGTCTCGGATCACGCCGGCGGACACAGGCGCTCGCCGATCGTGAGGCTGCCGGAACCCTGCGGAATCTCGACAAACTGGCCGGCAACCTCATATCCACGATACGGCTCGTTGATGCGCACGTACAGGACACCGACGGCGACCGCGGCCGCGACGACGATCAGCGCGAGGAGCCAGAGAATTCGCTTGAGCAATTAGCCTCGGTTCCTGTCGAGATAGTCCTGCAAGATGATCGCCGCCGCCGCGGCATCGATCAACGGTTTGCGCCGCCGCCAGTCGCGCTCGGTCGCGGCGAGGCGCTCTCGGCCTCATGGCTCGTCAGGCGTTCGCCTTCCGTCGAGACGGGCACCACGGTCCGGGCTTTCAGCGCGTCGATGAACGCGAGCACGCGCGGCGTCGCATCCGTCGGCGTTCCGTCCAACCGCGCCGGCAGGCCGACGACGATGGCGTCGAGCCCATCGTCCTCGTCGCGCAACCGGTTCACCGACTCGAGCACGCGATCGATCGCGTCGGACGCGCCGCGCACCGTCAAGGTCGTGAGCGGCCGCGCGAGCGTCCGCGACGGATCGCTGATGGCGAGACCGACCCGCCGATCGCCGACGTCGATGCCGAGCACTCGCACAACCCAATGTTATAATTTCGCCCTCCCTTGAAAGCGCAAAGTCCGCAAAGACAGCAAAGAACGCAAAGAAGAGCGGTCTTGGTCGTGCGTCTTTGCGACCTTTGCGTCCTTTGCGGCCTTTGCGTCTCGCAATCCGACCGTGCCCGCACCGAGGCGCTCGCGCGTCGCGCCACCGACCGCTTGCAGGCGCTGCAACGCGAAGCCGACCGTCTCGCGTCCGAGGAGCGGACACTCCTGGGCGACGTGCGGAAGCTGGAGATCCAGCGGCAGCTCAAGACCGAGGAAATCAAGCAGATCGACGCCAACATCGCGACGGTGCGAGCGGAGCTCGACGCGACCGCCGCGCGCATCGCGGGGCTGGACGAATCGGCGCGCGTCGCGCGGCCACTGCTCAAGGCGCGGCTGGTCGAGATCTACAAGCTCGGTCGCGCGCGCTACGTCAGGCTCCTTCTGGCGACCTCCGACGTCCAGCGTCTCGGGCAGGCCGCGCGAACGGTCGCGGCGCTTGCCGTTCTGGATCGCGAGCGGGTCACCTCGTTCCAGCAGACGCTCGACGAGCTGACCGCGGCGCGAACGGCGCTGGAGGATCGCGAGCGGCGCCTCGCGGCGCTCCGCGCCGATGCCGAGCGCGCCCAGCTCGCCGCGGCGCAGGCGACGTGACGCGCGCAACGCGCTCGTGCGCGACATCGATCGCCGCCGCGATCTGAACGCGCAGCTGTCCGGCGAGCTGCAGTCGGCGCAGCAGAAACTGCAGCAGGCGCTGCGCGACGTCGGCGGCGCCGCCGCGCCCGCGACCGGCGCGTCCCTGCCGATGCGGCCGTTCCAGGGTGAGCTCGACTGGCCGGCGGACGGTCCGGTTCGGGTTCGTTTCTCCCCGTCGGGAGCCGCGCCCTCCAACGGCATCGAGATCGCCGCCACGGAAGGCGCCACGGCTCAGGCCGTCCACGACGGCACCGTCGCATTCGCGGGCCCGTTTTCCGGCTTCGGGAATCTCGTCATCCTGGATCACGGAGCTCAGACGTTCAGCTTGTACGGCGACCTGCTCGAACCGGCGGTCAAGAAAGGCGACCGCGTCGACCGCGGCCAGCGGCTCGGATCCGTCGGCCCGACCTCGACGGGCGCGGCCGGGCTCTATTTCGAGCTGCGCATCGACGGTCGGCCGGTCGATCCGTTACAATGGCTCAAGAAACGGTAGCCGACTAGGGTCGCTCTATGTCATCTCGAACCCGCCTGATCGTGATGTCGATCTCCGCGCCGGTGATCGCGTTCGCGATCGTCGGCGGCTTTCTCGGCAAGGTGATGGCGCGCGAGGACACCTACCAGCACCTCAAGATCTTCGACGACGTGGTCGGGTTGATCACGAGCAACTACGTGGAAAAGGTGAACATCGACAAGGTGATGCGCGGCGCGATGCGCGGCCTGGCCGACAGCCTCGATCCCGACAGCGCGTATCTGACGCCGAGCAGGTCAAGCAGGTCGAGAGCGGCACGGCGCTGCCGGCCGGCGACGTCGGCATCGAGCTGACGCGCCAGTACTACCTGCGCGTCATCGCGGCGCGCGACGGCTCGCCCGCCGCGAAGGCGGGGCTCCGCACCGGCGACTACATCCGCGCGATCGGCGACACGCCGACGCGCGAGATGTCGGTGTGCGAAGGCATGCGCGCGCTGCGCGGCGCCCCGGGCACGAAGGTCACGCTGACGGTCATTCGCGGCAGCGCCGCCGATCCGCACGTCGTCGAGCTGACGCGCGAGGCCGACCAGACGACCGACGTCACCGGCCGCATCGCCGCGCCCGGCGTCGGCTACGTGCGCGTCGCCGGCGTCGGACCGCAAGACCGCCGATCAGGTGAAGTCGCAGATCGCCGATCTGACGAAGGGCGGCGCCGCGAAGCTGATCGTCGACGTGCGCCGCACGTCGACGGCGGATCGCTCGACGACGGCCTGGCGCTCGCGCGGCTGTTCGTGGCAGCGGCACGCTCGCCATGCGCGAAAGCAAGAGCACGCCTCGCGAACCGATCGCCGCCGCGTCCGGCGATGGCAGCGTCACGCTGCCCGTCGCGCTGCTGGTCGACACCGGCACGTCGGGCGCCGCCGAGCTCTTCGCGTCCGCGCTCGTCGGCAACAAGCGCGCGGAGCTGATCGGCGAGCACACGATCGGCCGCGCCGCCACGCAGAAGCTGATCAAGCTGCCGGACGGCAGCGGCCTGTGGCTCACCACGACCCGCTATCTCACGCCGTGCCGGCGCCCGCTGCACGAAAAGGGCCTCGAGCCGACCGTCGCCGTCGACGAGCCGGATGTCGAGTTCGGCCAGCCGGCGCCAACCGACGATCCGATTCTCGACAAAGCTCTCGAACGCGCTCGACAGCAGAAGAAAGCCGCGTGATCGTTATACTGAGCGTTCGTCTAACGCCTGTTTTTCAAGATGTAGGCGCGTAGCTCAGAGGTTAGAGCGCCTGCTTGACACGCAGGAGGTCGGTGGTTCGAGTCCACCCGTGCCTACCATCGTGATGTCCAGCTCGCGACCTCACGCACTCCCGAATGAGTCAGATCACCGTCACGCTTCCGGATGGATCGAGTCGCGCCATGCCCGCCGGCACGCGCGTGCGCGACGTTGCCGCGGCGATCTCTCCGCGCCTCGCCAGGCGGCGCTCGCCGGCATCGTCGACGGCAAGCTCGTCGACCTGTCCTATCCGCTCGAGAAGGACGCGGCGGTCCGCATCGTCACCGACCGGAGCCCCGAAGCGCTGGCGCTGTACCGGCACAGCACGGCGCACCTGCTGGCGGCCGCGGTCACCAATCTGTTCCCCGGCGTGCAGTGCGGCATCGGTCCGGCCACCGACGAAGGCTTCTTCTACGACTTCGTCGTCGCCGCGTCCGTTCGTGCCCGAGGATCTCGACGCGATCGAGCAGAAGATGCGGGAGCTCGCCGGCGCAGGATCTGGTCTACGAGCGCCAGATGTGGCCGCGCGAAGAGGCGAAGGCGTTCTTCGCCGAAGCGCGGCGAGCCGCTCAAGGTGCAGCTGATCGACGAGAAGACCGAGGGCCAGCGCGAAGTCTCCTGCTACACCATCAAGGACAAGGAGACCTTCATCGACTTCTGCGTCGGCCCGCACGTGCCGTCCACCGGCAGGCTGAAGGCGTTCAAGCTGCTGACCACGTCGAACGCCTACTGGAAGGGCGACGCGCGCAACCAGCCGATGCAGCGCGATCTACGGCACCGCCTTCCTCTCGGACAAGGAGCTCAAGGCGCACCTCACGCAGATCGAAGAGGCGAAGAAGCGCGACCACCGCAAGCTGGGACGCGAGCTCGGCCTGTTCACGTTCCACCAGTGGGCGCCGGGCGCGGCGTTCTGGCTCGACAAGGGCACGACGCTCTACAACACGCTCGCGAACTACATGCGCGACGTGCTGCTTCCCGGCCGGCTACGTCGAGGTGAAGACGCCGCTCATCTTCAACAAGGCGCTGTGGGAGACGTCCGGCCACTGGTCGCACTACCGCGCAGAACATGTTCCAGGTGCACGGCTCCGAAGGCGAGGAGATGGCGCTCAAGGCGATGAACTGCCCCGGCCACTATGCTGCGTCTTCGCCAGCGAGGTGCGCAGCTACCGCGACCTGCCGATCCGCTTTCACGAGCAGACGCCGCTGCACCGCAACGAAGCGTCGCGGCGTGCTGTCCGGGCTGACGCGCGTCCGGCAGTTCTCGCAGGACGATGCGCACTGCTTCGTGACGCAGGAGCAGATCGGCGACGAGGTCGAGCGGCTGCTCGGGCTGGTGCAGCCGCGTCTACGGCGATTTCGGCCTGCCGTACCAGCCGAAGCTCGCGACGCGGCCGCGCGGAGTTCCTCGGCGAGGTCGCGACCTGGGACTCGGCCGAGGCGCAGCTCAGCGCGGCGCTCGACAAGGCCGGCGACAGCCTACACGCTCAACGAGGGCGACGGCGCGTTCTACGGCCCGAAGATCGACTTCGACGTCACCGACGCGATCGGCCGCAAGTGGCAGTGCGCGACGATTCAGCTCGACTACCAGATGCCGGAGCGCTTCGACCTGAAGTACATCGGCGCCGACAACGCCGAGCATCGGCCGGTCGTCATCCACCGGGCGATTTTCGGCAGCTTCGAGCGGTTCATCGCCATCCTGATCGAGCACTACGCCGGGGCGTTTCCGCTCTGGCTGGCGCCGGTGCAGGCGATCGTGCTGCCGATTGCCGACCGGCATCTGGACTACGCCGGCGTCGGTCCGCGACCGCCTGCAGGCGGCCGGGCTCCGCGTCGACCTCGACGAGCGCCAGGAAAAGATTGGATATAAGATCCGAGAGGCCCAGCTGCAGAAGATCCCCTACATGCTGGTCGTCGGGCGACCGCGAGAGCGGCGAGGGCACCGTGTCGGTGCGCGACGCGGAGCGGCGGCGACCAGGGCGCCAGCTCGATCGACCGATTTCATCGAAACGGCGCGCGACGAAATCGCGCAGCAAGGGCATCGACGCGGCTACAGTCGCAGTGACGCTGGGTCGTAACGTAGGAGGCCGTTATCGCTTTCGACAGAAGTCCACGCCGCGACGACCGCGACGCGCGTCAACGAACGCATCCGCGTCCGGGAAATCCGGGTCATCGACGACACCGGCGCAGCAGCTCGGCATCATGCCGCCGCCGCAGGCCCTGGCCATCGCCAAGCAGAAGGGGCTCGACCTGGTCGAGATCTCGCCGACGGCCGTCCCGCCGGTCTGCCGCATCATGGATTTCGGGAAGTACCAGTACCAGGAGCAGAAGCGCGCGCGCGAGGCGCGGAAGCACCAGAAGGTGATCGAGGTCAAGGAGATCAAGTTCCGCCCGAAGGTCGACGAGCACGACTACCAGTTCAAGAAGAAGCACATCGAGCGCTTCCTCGAGGACGGCGACAAGGTGAAGGCGACGATCTTCTTCCGCGGCCGCGAGATGGCGCACCCCGAGATCGGCCGGCGCATCCTCGAGCGGCTGGTGCAGGAGCTCGTCGGAAGTGGCGATCGCCGAAACGATGCCGCGGCATGGAAGGCAACCAGATGCACACGATCCTGAGCCGGAGGCCGCAGACGGCGGCAAGGCGAAGGCCGGCGGCGGCGAGACAGACAACGACGTAGCGCGCAGAACGCGAGCACGCATAGCGCTGCGAGCACGCGAGTTCGCGGTCAAGTGAGGACAGATGCCGAAACTGAAGACACATCGCGGCGCCGCCAAGCGCTTCAAGCGGACCAAGAGCGGGAAGTTTCTGCGCGGCAAGGCGTTCAAGCAGCACATCCTGAGCAGCAAGACGAGGAAGCGGAAGCGCGGGCTGCGCGGCACGACGACGGTGGCCGACGTCGACGCGCCGAAGCTGGCGCGGATGCTGCCGTACAAATAAAGAGCTGAGCTCAGGACAGTCAGGCATTCGAGCTAGCCTGAGCCTGAGCTCGAGCTCGAGACTGCAGGAGATCGAGATGCCGCGTGTAAAACGAGGAACAGTTCGCCGCGCCAAGCGCAAGAAGCTGCTCGGCCTGGCGAAGGGCTATTACGCCAACAAGAGCAAGCTGTATCGCGCCGCGAAAGAGTCGGTCGACACGGCGCTCAAGTACGCGTTCGTCGGCCGCCGCCGCAAGAAGCGCGATTTCCGCCGGCTGTGGGTCGTGCGCATCAACGCCGCCGCGCGCGAGCACGGCCTCACCTACGGGCAGTTCATCAGCGGCCTGAAGCAGGCCGGCGTCACGCTCGATCGCAAGAGCCTGTCGGAGCTCGCGATCTCGAGCCCGGCGGCGTTCGCCACGCTGGCCAAGCAGGCCAAGAGCGGCGGCGAAGACCGCGCGCGCGCGCGCGTAGAATCGGCGCGCGCTGACCGATCAGTCGCAAGCCGCGGAGTCACGAGGCCACGACGGCCGACAACGACTTCGTGATCTTCGAGCCTTCGTGATCTGCTGTCACCGCCCATGACGACCTCCCCGACGCCGCCTCCGTCGCAGGCCGCAGATCGCCGCAGTTCGAGCCGAGCTCGCGCGGCGCCACGTCCGACGCGCGACGCCCAGGCGGTCCGCGACCGCTTCCTCGGCCGCAAGAACAGCGTCGTCGCCTCGTGGATGCAGGCGATCGGCCGCCGCGCCGGCCGATCAGAAGACGCGACATCGGCCGCTGCGCGAACGAGCTGAAGCAGGCGATCGAAGCGCGCTGGACCGAATACCGCGAGCGCGCGGCGCAGACCGCGCGCCCGCCGGGCGCCGTCGACGTCACGCTGCCCGGCCGCGTGCCGCGCGCTCGGCCATCGCCATCCGCTGACGATCGTCCGCGACCGCATGGAAGACATCTTCACGCGCATGGGCTTCGCGATCGTCGAAGGGCCCGAGGTCGAGGACGAGTGGCACTGCTTCGACGCGCTGAACATGCCGGCCGAGCATCCCGCGCGCGACATGCAGGACACGCTGTATCTGGCGTCGCCGATCGCAGGGCGAGAGCGGCCGCGCCGACGACGTCCGGACGCTGCTGCGGACGCACACCTCGTCGATGCAGATCCGCTACATGCAGGCGCACCAGCCGCCGATCCGGATCGTCGTGCCGGGCCGCGTCTATCGCCGCGACGATCTCGATCTCACCCACTCGCCGGCGTTCGGGCAGATGGAAGGGCTCGTCGTCGGCGAAGGCATCTCGCTGGCGCGATCTGAAAGGGCACGCTGCTCGCGTTCGCGCGCGAGATGTTTTCGCCGACGCTCGCGCGTGCGGTTCCGTCCGAGCTTCTTCCCGTACACCGAGCCGAGCGCCGAAATCGACATCAGCTGCTGGCAGTGCGACGGCGCCGGCTGCGCGATGTGCAAGCGGACCGGCTGGATCGAAGCTCGGCGGCTGCGGCATGGTGCACCCGGCGGTGTTCGAGGCGGTCGGCTACGACCCCGAGCGCTACACCGGCTTCGCGTGGGGCATCGGCATCGAGCGCATCGCGATCCTGCGGTACCAGGTCGAGGACATCCGGCTGTTCTACGAGAACGACTTGAGGTTTCTGGAGCAGTTTCCGTACTGAGCCACGACAAGCACGAAGATCACGAAGAACATGTCGGCTTCGTGCTTTCGTGATCGACTGCCGATATGCGTCTCCTCGTTTCCTGGGTGCGTGATTTCGTCGACGTCGACGCGTCGGCCGAAGAGATCGCCGAGACGCTCGGCGCTGCGCGGATTCGAGGTGGCGTCGATCGAATCGACTGCCCGGCGGCGACGCGGTGATCGATTTCGAGGTCACCGCCAATCGGCCGGACTGCCTGAGCGTCCTCGGCCTGGCGCGCGAAGTCGCGACGGCGTACGACCTGCCCGGTGACCTTGCCGTCGACCGAGCCCGATGCCGCCATTCCGCTTCGGCAGCATGCCAGTCGGCGAGTCCGAGCACGTCGAAGGTGTCGCTCGAGGATGCGGAGCTGTGCCCGCGATACGCGGCGGCGGTCGCCGACGTGACGGTCGGACCGTCGCCCGCACTGGATGGCCTCGCGGCTGCAGGCCGCCGGCGTGCGGCCGATCAGCTCGATCGTGGACATCACCAACTACGTCGCTGCTCGAGCTCGGCCAGCCGATGCACGCGTTCGATCTGGCGCGGCTCGCCGGGCCCGAGATCCGGATCCGGCGCGCCGCGGCCGGCGAGACGATCACGACGCTCGACGGCGTGGACGCGGAAGCTCGATCCCGACATGCTCGTGATCGCCGATCGCGATCGGGCGCAGGCGATCGCCGGCGTCATGGGCGGCGCGGCCTCGGAGGTGTCGGACACGACGCACGACGATCGCGTTCGAGAGCGCCTATTTCAAGCCGGCGTCGGTGCGGCGCACGAGCAAGCGCCTGGGTCTGAAGACGGAAGCGTCCACGCGCTTCGAGCGCGGCGCCGACATCAACGCGCCGGTCGTCGCCCTCCAGCGCGCGATCGCGCTGATGGAGCAGATCGGCGCGGGCCGCGCCGATCGGGCCGGTCATCGACTGCTACCCGCAGTCCGCGCGGGCCGATGCGCCTGCATCTGCGCCGCGATCGGCTCGCGCGCCTGCTCGGGCGCGCCGGTGCCGGACGCCGAAGTCGAGCGCATCCTGCAGCGTCTCGGCCTCGACGTGGCCGCGGCCTCCGATGGATGGGACGTCGCCGCGCCGACCTTCCGCGTCGACCTGCTGCGCGAGGTCGGATCTCATCGAGGAGGTCGGCCGTCACTACGGATTCGACAAGCTCGAACCGACGTTCCCCGTCGTGACGACGGCGGCGCCGGCCGCCGGATCCGCGGATCGCGCGCGATCAGCTGGTGCGCCGCATCCTGACGGCGGCCGGCCTGTCGGAAGCGGTCACGTTCGGGTTCATCGAGGCCAAGGCGGTCGAGCCGTTCGCGCCGGGGCGCCGACGTCGCGTCGGTCGCCAACCCGCTGTCGGCGAAATTCGACACGCTGCGTCCGTCGCTCGTGCCCGGACTGGTCGACGCGGTGGCGCACAATCGCCGGCACGGCAGGCGCGACGTCGGGCTGTTCGAAATCGGCGCGCGCTTCGCGGCCGATGGGCGAAACCCGCGGCGTCGGGCTCGCGTGGACGGGCAATGGCGGCGTCGATCACTGGTCGGGCGGCAGCCGTGACGTGGATTTCTTCGATGCCAAGGGCGCTCGTCGAAGAAGTGTGCGGCGCGCTCGGCGTGCCCGTGCGCTTCGCGACTGCCGACGAGGCGTTTCTCGTTCCCGGCCAGGCGGCCGCCGTGCTGGTCGCCGACGGATCGACCGGCGGCGCGCGCGTCGGCATCCTCGGTCAGGTGGCGCCGGCCGTCGCGGAAGCCGAGGATTGCCGCGCCAGGACAAGGTGTTCGTCGCAGAGCTGAACCTCGATGCGCTCGCCGGCGCTCGCGTGGCGTCGCCGGACGCGACGCGGCCGCTGCCGCGTCATCCGTTCGTCGTCCGCGATCTGTCCGTCGTCGTCGCCGACTCCTTGCCTGCGGAGATCATTCGTGGCACCATTCAGGCGGCCGGACGCGACGCGCCGGCGCCGCTGGTCGAGCGTGACCTTCTTCGATCGCTACCAGGGCACGGGCGTGCCGCAGGGCCGCGTCAGCGTGTCGGTGCGCTTGACGTTTCAGGCCGACCGCACCTTGACCGACAGCGAAGTGCAGCGGAGCGTCGACACCATTCTGGCGGCGCTCGTTCGAGAGCACGGCGCAGTACAAAGATAGTGATCAGTGGCCAGTGGTCGGTGGCCAGACGGACTGCCCACTGGACACTGACCACTGACCACACGAGGGTTCTATGGCGAAGACAGCGACGCGCAGCATCGAGCTCGTTCCCATCGATCGGTTGGAAGAAAAGATCAAGCTGCTCGTCGGCATGGTCGATCGCATGAAGGCGGAGCAGGCGCGCGCGGCGGAAGAAAACGCGCGGCTGTCGCGCGAGCTCGACGCCCTGCGCGGCCGCCTCGCGGCGAGCGACGGGCTGGTCAACGAGCTGTCCGCGCTCAAAGAGGAGCGCGACGTCATTCGCATTCGCGTGACGGACATGCTCGAACAGCTCGAAGCGCTGAGCCTGTAGGGCGCCATGTCGGAAGGCCGGGTCATTCCTGTCGAGATCCACGGGCAGCGCTACCCGATCCGCAGCACGCTGGATCCCGAGTACGTTGCCCGTTTGGCGGCGTACGTGGACCAGAAGCTCCGCGCCGCCGCCGATGCGACGCCGTCCAGCGATTCGCTGCGCCTGGCGGTCCTGACCGCCCTCAATATCGCCGACGAGCTGTTTCGCTGCCGCGACGTGACGGACGCCCGCGACGGAGAACTGGCCGAGCGCGCGGGCGAGCTGGAGCGGCTCCTCGATCGCGTCCTGATGGCGTAAGCGAAAGACCGCAAATACGTAAAGGTCGCTAAAGTAAAGGTCCGGCTGAGCCGGAGTTCTCCAGCGGCCCGGCGCATTCTCGAGTATGACGGTACTCGAGACGTGCGGCCGGCTTGCGCGCCACCCTGTCCGCGAGCTCATCTACAACTGGAACTGGAAGCACGCGCGTGTTCACCGCAGTGGTGCGCGGCGGCGTGTTTTTCGCGACCAACCTGGTGGACGGCTGGCCAGCCGCTGTTCGCGCCCTGGTCGTTGACGCGGCGTTTCGCGTGCCGCTCTCCGGCATCTACGCCACGATTTCGCAGGCGCTCGCGCCCGCCCAGCCGCGTTGGGCCGCACTCGCTGGTCATCGCCGGACTGGTGCCGGCGGCCAGCCACGCGATCGAACTCCTGGTGCATTGGCTCATGGCCACGCCCCAGCTCCGCACCAGCGTGCTCGTCTCGGTCGCGTTTTCCGTCATGTCCGCCCTGTTCACCGTGTTCTCCGTCCGGCGCGGCGCCTTCATCGTCGGCGAGACGGCGCGACCGTTCTGGGAGGACGTGCGGTGCCTGCCCGGGCTGCTCGTCGACTTCCTGCTTGCACCCGCCCGTCTCGCCCGGCGGCTCGTCTTGAACCGCGACGCCGAGTCGACGTAAGATGCCCACAGACTTTGAGTTCCCTGCTTTGCTCGTGATGGCGGTAGGCTCGTTTGAGCCAACGTTTTACCCAAGTGAGTCGCGACGCCGCGTGGTGTGCATGCCTCTGTAGCGAGGAAGCCTGAAGCGTGGCTTTTTGAGCGGTTCCACCTGCTTACGCAGGTTCATCGACCTCCCCACACGGCAAAGCGGGGCCTTTCATAAGGTCCCGGTCCCCCAAGTCTTTCGTTTCTAGTCCCGAACGGTGTGGTTCACGCGGGTCCAGAAAGGACGCTGCGCGTGTCGCCCATATTGGTTAACGTGATTGTCTCCGCCGTCGCCACTGCCGTGGTGGCGGTTGCCGTCTTCGCCGTCTGGGTCGCCAACCGCCGGCGCATCGCCGCCGAGACGGTTGGCCGCGCCGAAGAGCAGGCGCTCCGCATCGTCAAGGATGCCGAGCGCGATGCCGAGGCCCGCAAGAAGGAGGCGCTCCTCGAAGCCAAGGAGAAGGCGCACGAGATCCTCGTGGACTCGGAGCGCCAGGCTCGACAGGAGCGCCAGCAGGCGGCGACGCTCGAACAGACCCTCGGCAAGCGCGAAGCCGCGGTCACCGAGCGGCAGACCGCCATCGAACGCCTCGAAAAGGAGCTGAACGCGCGCGACCGTGCGTTGAGCGAGCGGGAGAAAACCGCCGCGGCCGCGTCCGCCAAGTACCAGCAGCTCGTCGCGACGCAACAGCGCGAGCTGGAGCGCGTGGCCGGGCTCACGGCCGACGAGGCCAAAGAGCTGCTCGTGAAGCAGATGGAGAGCGAGGCGCGGCACGACGCCGCGAACCTGCTCAAGCGGCTCGACGCCGAAGCGCGCGAGACCGCCGTGGATCGCGCCAAGCACTACATCACCGAAGCCATCCAGCGGTGCGGCGCGGAGCACGCCATCGAGACCACGGTCTCGGTGGTGGACCTGCCCAGCGACGATCTGAAGGGCCGCATCATCGGCCGTGAAGGCCGGAACATCCGCGCGCTCGAGCTCGCCACCGGCGTGGACCTGATCGTGGACGACACGCCGGGCGCGATCATCCTGTCCGGCTTCGATCCCTATCGCCGCGAGATTGCGAAGAAGTCGATCGAGCGGCTGATCGCCGACGGACGCATCCACCCGGCGCGGATCGAAGAGGTGGTGCAGAAGGTCAAGGACGAGACCGACGAAGAAGTGCGGAAGGAAGGCGCGGCCGTTGCCTTCGATCTGGGGCTGCACGATCTGCACCCCGAGATTCTGCGGCTGATGGGCCGCCTCAAGTTCCGCACCAGCTACGGACAGAACGTGCTGTCGCATTCGGCCGAAGTCGCGCGTCTCGCCGGCATCATGGCGAGGGAAATCGGCCTCGACGCGCACGTGGCCGTGCGCGCGGCGTTCGTGCACGACATCGGCAAGGCGATCGATCGCGAGATGGAAGGGACGCACCTGCAAATCGGCATCGACTTTCTCCGCAAGCACGGCGAGAACGAGGCCGTCGTGATGGCCATGGCCGCGCACCACATGGACATCGACTGGCCGTCGCTCGAAGCGATGATCGTCCAGGCGGCCGACGCCATCTCGGCGGCGCGCCCGGGCGCCCGGCGCGACATCCTCGAGTCGTACGTCAAGCGCCTCGAAAAGCTCGAGGGCATTGCCGATTCGTTCAAGGGCGTCTCGAAGTCGTTCGCGCTGCAGGCCGGCCGCGAGATCCGCATCATGGTCGAGAGCGAGAAGATTTCCGACGAGGAAGCCGTGTGGCTCTCGAAGGACATCGCGCGCCGCATCGAGAACGAGCTCGAATATCCGGGCCAGATCAAGGTCACCGTCATTCGCGAGACCCGCGCAGTCGACTATGCCAAGTGAGGCGGCAGGTTCACCCTGCGTCTCACAGCTGAGCGAACGCGAGCTGATCGCGCGGATCCAGAACCCAGCTGCCGCCCGCACCTGCCTGGATGCCCGTCGGCATTGGCGACGACGCCGCCGTTGTGGAGCCGGAACGGAACCGGCTCGAAGTGCTGACCGTAGACAGCATCGTGGAGGGCGTCCACTTCGATCGGGCCTTCGTGCCGCCGGACGCAATCGGCCATCGAGCGCTGGCGGTCAACTTGAGCGACCTGGCTGCCATGGGCGCGGCACCTCGGCTGGCGCTGCTGGCCATGGCGCTGCCGCCTGCCCTGCCGCTCGCGGATTTCGACGCGATCGTCTCCGGCTTCTGCCGGCTCGCGGAACGGCATCGCCTTCATCTGGCCGGAGGCAACCTGACGCGCTCGCCCGGACCGCTCATGATCGACGTCACGGTCGCCGGCACCGTCAAACGCCGGCAGGTGCTGACACGCAGCGGCGCACGCGCCCGGCGACGATCTCTACGTCAGCGGCACGATCGGTGGCGCGAGGCCGGGTTGTCGCTGCTGAAAGCTACCACGGAGGTCACGGACACGAACAGGCCGTCTGCAAGGAAGCCTGTCTCAGCGGACCGTGCCGAGTGCGTGGAGCGCTATCTGCGGCCCGAGCCTCGCGTACGCCTCGGCATCTGGCTCGGCCGCAACCGCGCGGCGAGCGCGTGCATCGATCTCAGCGACGGCCTCGCCGACGGCGTCCACCGGATCGCCGAATCGAGCGGCGTCGGCATCTCGCTGGACGCGAGCGCGCTGCCGATTGACGCCGGCACTCGCAGCGTCTTCGAAGCGCGCGGCAGCGATGCGGTGCAGGAAGCCATCGCCGGCGGCGACGACTACGAGCTCCTGTTCACGGTCCGGCGCCGCATGCGCCGCAGCGTCGCGTCCGCGCGCGCAACACACGGGCCTGCCGCTGACGCGGATTGGCACGTGCACCGACGGGCGCGCCGTCGTGCTGCGGCATGCCGGCGGCGAGGCGCCGCTGGCTCAGACCGGATTCGATCATTTCGTGGCCACGGCCGGTTCCCTGCCCACGAATGATTGAACGGACCCGGGGATTTCTTCGGCGCTGGCTGGGCACGCTGCTGCACATCGCCGACACACCGGAGCGGACGGCCGCCGCGTTCGCGCTCGGCGTCTTTTTCGGCTTCTCGCCGTTCCTCGGCCTGCACACGATTCTGGGGATCGTGTTCGCCTTCCTGCTCAACCTGAATCGCGTCGCGGTGCTGCTCGGCGTCTACTCGAACCTGCCGTGGATCATCGGTCCGTACTACGCGTTCGCGACGATGGTGGTCGGCGCCTCGATCACGCGCCACAAGATTCCGCCGGGGTTCAAATCGCAGGTGGCGGCGCTCTTCGACCTGTCGGTCTATCAGAGCGAGTTCTGGCGTCAGCTCGTCACGCTGCTGAAACCTTGGATCTGGCCCGTACATGGTCGGCTCGACGATCGGCGCGCTGGCAATCGCGGCGATCGCGTACCCGTTGGCGCTCGGGTTCGTGCAGAGCCGGCGGCGGATTCATGACATGATGCACCACACTCGCACGCCGCGAACGTAACGACATCCGTGTCAATCGCTCCCGGCACTCGGATCGGCAACTACGAAGTGGCCGGCCTGATTGGCAGCGGCGGCATGGGCGAAGTGTATCGAGCGCACGATGCTCGCCTGGGCCGCGATGTCGCGATCAAGGTGCTGCCGCCGGCGTTCAGCACCGATCCCGATCGGCTTCGCCGGTTCGAGCAGGAAGCCCGCGCGGCGGCCGCGCTCAATCATCCCAACATCCTGACGGTGCACGAGGTCGGTGCCTTCGCCCCGACCCGGGATCGCCCGCCGCGCCCTACGTCGTCTCGGAACTGCTCGAGGGTCAGACCCTCCGAGACGTCGTGTCAGGCGGACCGCTGGCGATCCGAAAGGTCGTCGACTACGCGACGCAGATCGCGAGCGGTCTTGCGGCGGCGCACGACAAGGGCGTCGTCCATCGCGACCTCAAACCGGAGAATCTGTTCCTGACGCGTGACGGTCGCATCAAGATTCTCGATTTCGGTCTGGCCAAGCTCCGGGAGCCCGAACGCCGGTCGAGGGCAGCCGTGCGACGATGGCTGCGACGCGCAACCTCGAGACCCGCGTCGGCACCATCCTCGGAACCGCCGGGTACATGTCGCCGGAGCAGGTACGCGGCGCAGCCGGTCGATCATCGGACTGATCTCTTCAGCTTCGGCGCCGTCCTCTACGAGATGATCTCGGGTACGCGCGCGTTCCGCGGCGAGACGGCCGCCGACACGATCTCGGCGATCTTGAAGACCGATCCGACAGAACTGACGAGTCTGCAGACCGGCGTTCCCCCCGCGCTCGAGCGGATCGTTCACCATTGCCTCGAGAAGACGCCCGAGCTGCGATTCCAGGCCGCGCGCGACATCGTGTTCAACCTCGAGGCCTTGTCGGCATCGCCGGCCACGGGCAGCCTCGTCGCGCCGCCGTCCCCGAAGCGGCGACGCCTGGGCGCTTGTCGCGGCTGCCGGCGTCGCCGTCGTGGTCGCGGCGATGGCCGCGGCCGCCGGCTGGCGCCTCGCCACCGCGTCGCGCGAAACGGCGGCGTTCAGGCAAGTGACTTTCCGGCACGGAACGCTCGGCAATGCACGCTTCACCGCCGACGGTCAGAACATCGTTTACACCGCGGCGTGGGAGGCCTCGGCGCCGGAGGTGTTCATCGTACCGGCGAACGAGACCGGTGGGCGCTCGCTGGAAGTCAAGAATGCAGCACTCCTCGCGGTCTCGCGGACCGGCGAGGTGGCGGTCGCGCTGAACCCCAAGGGACCGACGCCGTACCTGGCGCCGGGGACGCTTGCGCGTGGGTCGATGACGGGCGGCGCGCCCAAGCCCGAGATCGAGAACATCCTTGCAGCCGACTACACGCCGGATGGCGCGTCGCTGGCGATCGTTCGCGTGAATCCGGCCAACGGAACGTGCCAGGTTGAGTTCCCCGCCGGCACCGTGCTCGCCCGCGGCGCGTTGTTGACCGATCTGCGCTTCTCGCCGGACGGCAGACACCTCGCCTTCATCGATCATCTGTCGGCGGGCGACGATCGCGGGTCGGTCGTCATTCTACGTGCGGACGGCGAAAAGGTGGCGACAGGACCGTTGCGGGATAGCCATCGTGGACTCGCATGGAATTCGGCTGGCGACGAAGTGTGGACCACGGCCCCGCTGCTGAACGGCGTCATCGAGGCGCTCGATCTCCGTGGACGCCGACGCGATCTGCTCAACGTGCCGGGTCGGTTGCATCTCCGCGACGTGCGGCCCGACGGTCGCATCCTGTTGGAACAAGGGACCGTGCGGCGCGGCATGATCGTCGTTTCAAACAACGGCCAGAACCAGCGCGATCTGACGTGGCTCAATCTATCGTACGTCCGCGATATCAGCCGGGACGGACAGATGGTGCTCATCGAGGAACAAGGCATGGGCTATCGCACGTTCGTCCGCAACGTGGATGGATCGCCGGCAGTGGAGATCGGCTCAGGCTATGGCGTCGCCCTTTCGGACGACAAAGCCTGGGCGTTGTCGCTGCGTCTCCCCGACTCCGAATCGGAGCTGTGGCTCGAGCCGGTCGGCCCTGGCCAGGCGCGACGGCTCAGTCCGCCGGACATGGTGCCGTCAACCGCAGCGCAGTTCTTCGCTGATGGCAAGCGGATAGTCTTTTCCGGCCGCGAGCGTGACCGCCGGTTCCGGATCTACGTGCAGGCCCTCGACGGCAGCGCTCCCCGACCTGTCTCGGAGGTGGGTTTCTTTGGCGCACTCCTGTCGCCTGACGAAGAGTGGGTTGCGGCCGTCGGTCCTGACGGGCCGGCCCTCGTGCCGCTCGACGGCGGCTCGCCGGTGCCGGTTCGAGGCATGCAGCCGGGCGAAACGATGCGCCGCTGGACCTCCGATGGACAGATCTTCGTCGCCAGCGCCACGCCGACACTGCTGCGGATCGAGCGCCTCAACCCACGGACCGGTGAGCGGACGATGTGGCGTCAGACATCCGCGCCCGCGTTTACGGGCATGCGGATCTCAGCGCCCTTCATGACGCCAGACGGAAGCGCGTATACCTACGGCTATGGCCTCTCATCCGCGGATCTGTACGTCGTCACCGGGGTCCGCTAGGAAGTTCGCAGTGAGAATCTGGAAGTTAGAAGGACTGCGAAGGCGTGCTGAACTGTCCTTCTACCTTCTCACTTCTACCTTCTAGGTTCGATTGATACTGCAGCTCGAAGAGCTTGAAGTAGATCCCGCGCTCGGCCAGCAGCTCCTGATGCGTGCCCGACTCGCGCACGCGGCCCTTGTGGAGGACCAGGATGTTGTCCATGTCCTGGATCGTCGAGAGCCGGTGCGCGATCGCGATCGTCGTGCGGCCGGCCATGAGAACGTGCAGCGCGTCGCGGATGAGGAGCTCGGTTTCCGTGTCGACGCTCGACGTGGCTTCGTCGAGGATCAGCACGCGCGGATCGAACGCGAGCGCCCGCGCGAACGACAACAGCTGCTTCTGCCCCACTGACAGCGTCGATCCGCGTTCGGCGACCGCGCTCGCATAGCCCTGCGGCAGGCGCTCGATGAAGGGCTCGGCATGGACGGCACGAGCCGCCCGCCGCATCCGATCGTCGTCGATCGCGGCGTTGCCCAGGCGGATGTTGTCTGCGATCGTCCCGGAAAACAGGTGGACGTCCTGCAGCACGAGGCTGGCGAGGCCGCGAACCTCGCCGAGATCGAGCTCCCGGATGTCCACGCCGTCGATCGTGATGCGCCCCGCTGGACGTCGTAGAAGCGCAGCAGCAGGTTGATCAGCGTCGATTTGCCGGACCCGGTGGCGCCGACGATACCGACACGCTCGCCCGGACGGACTTCGAAGCTGACGTCGCGCAGAACCCAGTTCTCAGAACCCAGCAAGTCTGAAGTCTCAGTTGAAGCTCTGACTTCTGACTTCGACGTCTGACTTTGACGTTTGGTTGTAGGCGAACCATACGTTCTCGAACCGGATGTGGCCCTGGGCGTCGGGCTGCCGCCGCGTCGGGACGGCCGGCGACGTGATCGCCACGGGCTCGTCGAGCAGCTTGAAGATGCGCTCGGACGAGGCCATGGCCGACTGCAGCACGTTGAACTTCTCCGACATGTCGCTGATCGGCCGGAAGAACCGCTGCGAGTACCTGCAGGAACGCGACCAGCGCGCCGAGGGTCAGCGTGTTGCGCAGGACGCTGCCGCCCCCGTACCAGATGATCAGCGCCGCCGCCAGGGCGGCGATCGCCTCGATCGCCGGATAGAAGACGGCGTAATAGAAGATCGAGTCGATGTTCGCGTCGCGGTGCTTGCGATCGATCTCGTCGAAGCGCGCGAAGTTCAGCGGCTCGCGCCGGAACAGCTGCACGGTGGCCATGCCGGTGATGTTTTCCTGCAGGAACGCGTTGATCCGCGCGATCCAGCCGCGAACGACGCGGTAGGACTCGCGCACGTTGCGGCGAAACCACTGGGTGACCAGCACGATCAACGGCAGCACGGCGAACGCCACCAGCGCCAGCTGCCAGTTCATCCACAGCATCGTCACCATGATGCCGACGAGCATGAACACGTCGCCGAAGGCGGTGACGACGCCGGAGGTGAACAGGTCGTTGAGCACGTCGACGTCCGACGTGACGCGCGTCATCAGGCGGCCCACCGGGTTGCGATCGTAGTAGCGCAAATCCAGCCGCTGCAGGTGGCCGTAGACCGCCATCCGCAGGTCGAACATGATCCGCTGCCCCGTGAGCTGCATCGTCCAGGTCTGGACGTACTCGGCCGCGAAACCGACCATCAGCACCGCGAGGAAGACGAACGCGAGGCGATCGAGGCCGGCCAGCGCGCCGGCCGCGATGTGGCGGTCGATGGCGATCTTGATGAGATAGGGCTGCGCCAGCGCGGCGAGGCCGCCGACGACGATCGCCGCCAGGGCGAGGAGCACCTGGCGCCAGTACGGGCGCAGGTACTGCAGCAGCCGGCGCATCAGCCTGGCGTCGTAGGCTTTACCGAGAACGTCCTCGTCCACGTTGCTAGATTAGCATCCCGCGATCAACCAAATCGGCCCGGGTCCCTCGTCTATACCTGTTGACATCCCACACGAGCGGTCACTAGACTCATGTGGCTGTTCCACAGGAGTCACGCGAACATGGGCGACAAATCGGACGTTCTACAAGGCACGCTGGATCTGATGGTGCTGCAGACGCTGGTGGCGATGGGGCCGACGCACGGCTACGGCATCGCGCGGCGCATCGAGCAGGTCAGCGACGACGTGCTGCAGCTCAATCAGGGGACGATCTACGCGTCGCTGCTCCGGTTGCAGCAGCGCCGGTGGATCTCGGCGAGCTGGGGCCTGTCCGACAACAACCGCAAAGCCAAGTTCTACACCATCACCAAGTCGGGCCGGCGGCAGCTTGCGGCCGCGACCGACAATTGGGAACGGATCGCCGGCGTCATTGGACGCCTGCTGCGATTGTCATCCGCGGGGCTTTCCGCCCCGCGGACGCGGCCCTGAAAGGGCCGCGCTACAAGAATTGAGCGCTGACAATGTGGACCAGAGTGCTCGTCCTTCTCTCCCGGTGCCGCGCCCTCTTCACCCGGCGCCGGCTCGATCAGGATTTCGACCAGGAGTTGCAATCGCATCTCGCCATGCTCACCGAGGAGAACGTCCGCCGCGGGCTGTCCCCCGCCGAAGCTGCCCGGCAGGCCCGGGTCCGGCTGGGCGGCGTCGTCCAGCTCGAGGAACGGCACCGCGACGAAAGCGGCCTGCCGTTTGTGGAAACGACCGTGCAGGATCTGCGGTACGCCATTCGGACGTTTCGTAAGAACCCGGCGTACGCGGCGGTGGCGATTGCGACGCTGGCCATCGGCATCGGCGCCGGAACGACGGTGTACAGCCTTGCCGGCGCCGTGCTGCTGCGCCCGCTGCCCTACGCCGACCCGGATCGTCTGGTCCGCGTCTTCGAAACGAACCCGCTCAGAGACTGGACCCGGAACATTGCCTCGCCGGCCAACTACGCCGACTGGAAGGCGCAAGCGAAGTCATTCACCGACATCGCGGCCTACGAACAGTTCAATTCGATTGGCAGCGGCGCCTCCGATATCTTCCTGACCGGGTTCGGCGAGCCGCAGGCGCTGAAGTCGCTTGGCGTCACCGGCAATCTGTTTCGCGTGCTGGGCGCGCCACCGCTCCTGGGCCGAACCTTCACCGACGAGGAAACGTTCGACGGCAAAGCCCGCGTGGCCGTGCTGAGTTATGGCACGTGGCGGAGCCTGTTTGCGGGGGATCCGGCCATCATCGGCAGGTCGATCGTGCTCAGCGGACGCACGACGACGGTCGTCGGCGTCATGCCCCGCGACTTCTTCTTCCCCGGCAGGGACGTTCAGATCTGGCTGCCGGTCGGCTACGCACCCATCGGTCTTCGTGAGGAACCGGCGCCCGCACTACCTCGGCGTGATCGCGCGCCGCCTCCCGGACGTCTCGCTCGCGCAGGCCAGCCAGGAGATGGACGCGATTGCCCGTCGCCTCGAGGAGCAATACCCGGACACCAACACCAAGATGGGCGTGCGGTTGGAGACGTTCCATTCCAGCCTCGCGTTCGAGCCGCGGCCGGCGCTGCTGATGCTGAGCGGCGCGGTTGCGGTCCTGTTCCTGATCGTCTGCGCCAACCTGGCCAGTCTGCAGCTGGGGCGGGCGGCCGTTCGCACGCGCGAGCTGGCGATTCGCCGCGCGCTCGGGGCGGCTCGCGGACGTCTCGTCCGCCAGTTGATCACGGAATCGCTCGTCCTGTCCGTCGTCGGCGGCGCGCTCGGCTTCGCGCTCGTGGCAGGCGCGCGCGTCGTGCTCCTGCGCTTTGCCGGGTCGGTCGTCCCGCTCTTTGCGGATCTCCGCCTCGACTGGTCGGTCGTGGCGTTCGATATCGCGCTGTCCCTCTGCGCCCCGATGCTGTTTGGCGTCCTGCCGGCGCTGACCTCGTCGCGGACCGACGGTCTCACCGAACGCACGACGGCGACGTCGCGCGACACGAGTTGGGCGCGGAGCGTGCTGGTTGCCGGTGAAGTGGCGCTGTCGATCATCCTCGTCGTCGGCGCCGTGCTCCTGGTGCGAAGCCTCGTCCGGCTGAACCAGGTCGATCCGGGCTTCAACCAGCAGAACGTCGTGGCGTTTACGCTGACCCTGCCGAGCGCGAGGTACACCAATGCCCTGGAGCGGCTCCGTGGGTGGGAAGCGATCGAGCAACAGCTGCGCGAGCAGCCAGGATTCCAGTCCGTCGGCGCGGCGAGCACGCTCGCGCTGAAGGGCTTCACCTGGACAGGCGACACCACCGTCGAAGGGCGCGTCGCCCACCGACTACGAGCGCGACGTGCGGCACAAATCGGTCACGCCCGACTATTTCAAGACCATGGGCATCCGTCTCGTCGCCGGCCGCATGGTCGACGAACGCGACACCATCGATCAGCCGCGCGTGGCGATCATCAACGAAGCGGGCGCGCGCCGGTTCTTCCGCGGCGAGAACGCGATCGGCCGCCGGATCACGTTCGGCCGCCCGCAGGACAACGCGCCGTGGATCACCGTCGTCGGCATCGTCGCCGACGAGAAGCAGGATGGCCTGGACAAGGAAGCCCAGGCGGTCGCCTATCAGGGCATCCGGCAGGCCATGTCGAACCCGATGACGTTCGTCGTGCGGACGACCATCGAGCCCAATGCGGCGGTCGCCGCGGCCCGGCAGCGTGTCTGGGCGGTGGACAAGGATCTCGCGTTGACGTCGGTCACGACGCTCGAGACCGTCGTGGACGAGGCGCTCGGCGATCATCGCTTCCGCACGGTTCTGCTGTCGGCGTTTGCGAGTGTCGCGTTGTTCCTGGCGGCGCTGGGCATCTACGGCGTGCTGGCGTACTTCGTGTCGCAGCGCTCGCGCGAGCTCGGCATCCGGCTGGCGCTCGGAGCGCATCCGCGCACGCTGTTCCGGCAAGTCATCGCGCAGGGACTTCGCCCGGTTGTCGTGGGTGCGGTGGTCGGGATTGCCGGAGCGCTGGCCGTGACCAGCGTGACGCAGTCGCTGCTGTTCGGCGTCGAAGCGATCGACCCGATCACCTACACCGTGGCGATCATGCTGCTCGGCACGATCGCGACCGCGGCGTGCGCAGTGCCGGCGATGCGGGCGATGCGTGTGGATCCGCTCGTCGCGTTGCGAGACGAATAGCGAAGGTCCGGCTCAAGCCGGACGCCACACCTGAACAGCCATCGGCCGAACGTGACGCGTCCGCCTTTAGGCGGACCACCGGCCGAGCAGTCAGGACGCTGCGAGTTCCTCCTCCAGCAGCTGCTTCTTGTGCAGCTCGGCGTAGAGGCCGTTGTGGCGGATCAGCTCCTGGTGGGTGCCGCGCTCGGCGATCCGCCCTTCGTCCAGCACGAAGATCTGATCCGCTTCGCGAACGGTGGAGATGCGGTGCGACACGATGATTGACGTGCGCTCGCGCATGACACCGCGGAGGCGCGACAGGATCTCCTCCTCGGTGTAGGTATCAACCGCAGACAGCGCATCGTCCAGGATGAGGATGCGCGGGTCGATCAGCACGGCGCGGGCGATCGCGGTCCGCTGCTTCTGGCCGCCCGACAGCGTGATTCCGCGCTCCCCGACCATCGTGTCGTAGCCCTTCGGAAAGTCGGCGACGTCCTTGTCGAGGCGAGCGACCTCCGCAGCGCGAACAATGCTCTCGTAGCGCGGGCCTTTCAGGCCCGCGACGTCCGGCGGCCCTGAAAGGGCCGCCCTACGACCGTCATCCATCGCGTCAAAGCCAAACGCGATGTTGTCGGCCAGCGTGTCCGAGAACAGAAACGGCTCCTGCGGCACGAAGCCGATGGCCCCGCGCAGCGTCGCGAGCGGCATGTCGCGCACGTCGATGCCGTCGATGAACACCGTGCCCGGCGGCGGATCGTGCAGTCTCGCGAGGAGCGAGATCAGCGTCGATTTCCCGGAGCCGGTGACGCCGACGAGGGCGACGGTCTGGCCTGCCGGGATCGTCGCCGACACGTGATTCAGCACGGGGTCGCAAGAACGTCGTAGGCGAACACGAGATCGCGGAATTCGATCTCGCCGCGGATCGCGGAGGTCCGGCTAAAGCCGGACGCCACGTACGAGACCGGTCGATTCGAGACGTCGTGCGTCCGTGGTACGTGGCGTCCGCCTTCAGGCGGACCTCGTCGCGCGATCGCCGGTTCCGTATCCAGCACCTCCAGCATCCGCTTCCACGACGCCATGCCGCGCTGCAGCATGTTCGTGACCCATCCGAACGCGATCATCGGCCAGGCCAGCATCGTCAGATACGAATTGAACGCGACGAACTGTCCGAGCGTGATGCGTCCGAGAATGACCTCGCGGCTGCCGAGCCACACGACCAGCAGCGCGCCGAGCCCGAGAAACAGCGACATGCTCGGGAAGAAAAACCCCTGCAGCGTGATCAGACGACGGTTTCGCTGCAGGTACTCATAGTTCGATCGTCGAAAGCGTTCGAGCTCGGCCTGCTCCTGCCGGTACGCGCGCACGACCCGCACGCCGGACAGCGCCTCCTGGGCCACGGCGCTGACGTCCGAGAGCTGCGCCTGGATCTGCTCGAACCGCTTGTGAATGGCCGTGCCGAACAGCTTCACCGACACCGACACGAACGGCAGCGGAATGAGCGACAGCAGCGTGAGCCGCACGTCGATGGCCAGCATCAGCGCGATCGCGACGACGAAGGTCAGCAGCGTGTTCGCGGAATACATGATCGACGGGCCGATCATCATGCGCACCGCGTTCAAATCGTTGGTCGCGCGCGACATCAGGTCGCCCGTCCGGTGCGCCTGAAAATACGACAGCGGCAGTTTCTGCAGATGCGCCAGGAAGTCGTTGCGCATGTCGTACTCGATGCCACGCGACGCGCCGATCAGAATCCGGCGCATCAGGAAGCGGAACACACCGCCGACGAGTCCAACCGCCAGCAGCAGCGATCCGTACTCGAGCAGCTTGGCGCGCGTGACGCCTCGCGTCAGATCGTCGACCGCGTACTGCAGGATTTTTGGCGATGCCAGCGTGATGCTGGTGGTGGTGACCGAGCAGATCAGTCCGAACACGAAATCGCGGCGATAGCGGAGGACGTAGCCGAAGAGACGCCGAAACGCGGGCACGATTCGAGTATATCCGGCGGTCCGACGCACTCGCCCTGAGTGTCAAGGCTGGGCCTTTATCCTTTATTTACGGTGTCTCCAACCCACTGCTAGAATTGGAACTTCATGCGTGCACTAGTGGTCATCGTGCCCGTGCTGGGCGCCCTGGTCATCGTGTACCGCTTTTACAGTGCGTTCATTGCCGCCAAAGTCATGGCGCTCAACGACGCACGGGTGACGCCGGCCCACCAGAAGTACGACGGCGCGAACTACTATCCCACGACTCGGTGGGTCCTGTTCGGCCATCACTTCGCGGCCATCGCCGGCGCGGGCCCGCTGGTCGGCCCGGTGCTCGCGACGCAGTTCGGCTTCGCGCCCGGCCTGATGTGGCTGGTCGCGGGCGTCTGCCTCGCCGGCGCGGTGCAGGATTCCATCTGGCTGTGGGCGTCTACCCGCCGCGGCGGCCGCTCGCTCGCTGACATCGCGCGCACAGAAGTCGGCACACTCGCTGGGCTCACGGCGGCCGTCGCCGTCCTGTTCGTGCTGATCGTGACGATGGCGGGGCTCGGCATCATCGTGGTCAACGCCCTCGCGGATAGCGCGTGGGCGACCTTCACGATTTTCGTCACGATTCCGCTGGCGGTGGTGATGGGCTTCTACATGTTCCGCTGGCGCCAGGGACATATCAAAGAAGCCACCATCATCGGCGTCGCCGTGCTGATCCTCTCCGTGATTTTCGGCAAGAACGTCGCGGAATCCTCGTATCGGCCATTGGTTCGAGCTGACGCATCACCAGGTCGTCATCGCCATGGCGCTCTACACGATCGCCGCGTCGGTGCTCCCGGTCTGGATGCTGCTGACGCCGCGCGCCTATCTCAGCACGTTCCTGAAGCTGGGCACGATCGCGTTTCTCGTGATCGGCGTGATGATCATCAACCCGAAGCTCGAGGCGCCGGCGTTCTCGCGAATTCGTGGGCGGCGGCGGGCCGATCTTTTCCGGGCCGCTGTTTCCCTTCGTCTTCATCACCATTGCCTGCGGCGCGATCTCCGGCTTCCATGTCCTGATCTCGACCGGCACGACATCCAAGATGGTCGACCGGGAGAGCGACATCCGGCCGATCGGGTACGGCGGGATGTTGATGGAATGCGTCGTCGGCGTCGTCGCGCTGATTACGGCGAGCGCGCTGCATCCGGCCGATTACTACGCGATCAATACGCCGCCGGCCGTCTTCGAAACACTCGGCATGCCGGTCGTGAACCTGCCCGATCTGCAGAATCAGATCGGCGAAACAGTCGTCGGCCGGACCGGCGGCGGCGTATCGCTGGCGGTCGGCATGGCGCAGATCTTCAGTTCGCTCCCGGGGATGCGCGGGCCTGATGGCGTACTGGTACCACTTCGCCATCATGTTCGAGGCCGTCTTCATCCTCACCACCATCGACTCAGGCACCCGGGTGGGGCGGTTTCTCGTGCAGGAATTCGGCGGCCGCCTGTGGAAGCCGCTCGCGCGAACCGATTGGCTGCTGGGCAACGTGTTCGCGACGGTCGTCATCGTGCTCGGGTGGGCCTACTTCATCTGGACCGGAAACATCAGCAGCATCTGGCCGATGTTCGGCGTCGGTAACCAGTTGCTGGCCAGCGTGTCGCTGGCGGTGGCCACCACGCTCATCATCAACCTCGGGCGCGCGAAATACGCCTGGGTGACGTTCGCCCCGTTGTGCTGGGTGGCGACGACAACGCTCACCGCCGGCTATCTCATTATTCGCGACCAGTTCTGGCCGATGGCGATTGGGCCCAAGCCCGAACTGCACCTCCAGGGTTACATCAACTCCACGGGAACCGCGATGATGATGGCGTGTGCGGTGGTCATCCTGGTCGAGACGTCGCGCCGCTCATTGCAGGTACTCACAGGCCGCCGCGAAACGGTGGCGATGGAACCGAGCGAGGCTTAAACATGATCAAAACGTTCGCCTTCGTCACCGCCTTACTCGTTCTCGCGGGCGCGCCGCGCGCCGCCGAGCAGACCTGGAAAGGCCAGATCACCGACAGCCTGTGCGGCGCCAAGCACGAAGAGGCCGCCGAGGGCCAGGGCAAGATGCCCGATCGCGACTGCACGATCGCGTGCGTGCGCGGCGGCTCGAAGTTCGCGCTCCTGGTGGACGGCAAGCTCTTTCAGATCGCCAACCAGGATCTGGAGGATCTCAAAACGCACGCCGGCCACATGGTCACCGTCACCGGCGAGCTGAAGGGACAGTCGATTACGGTGTCGAAGATCGTGATGCCGTAGCGCTGCTCGCGTAGAGGCTGTTGAACAGCAGCTTGAACGTGCCGTGCGGCTGCGCCCGCTTCAGGATTTCAGGGCCGAACAGCAGGACCTTGCCCTTTGCCAACCGGCGCTTCAATGGCCGCCACTCCGCCTTCCAGATAGTGCTGACCCCAGGACCATCCGCTCCGTAGCGGCGTTTTGGTGTCGAACCACGCGATCGCCTTCACGCCGCGAGCCGCCGCGGACGACCCCAGCCTGAACACCGGGCTGTTCTCGAAGAACATGTCGGTCCGCTCGGCCATGCCGTGCGCGATCGGGTGTGACGTGTCGACTCGCGCCTGCAGCACCGAGCCCGGCGTGTAGAACTTCGTTCGAGGCAGCGGCGCGCCGCCCTCGGCCAGATGGTTTTCGATCGGCAGCTCGAGCCAGCTCGCCAGATTCGCGGCCGAGTCGCCGAGCGCGACGACGGTCCCGCCGTTCTCGAGGAATCGTTTGATCTCGGGCAGCGTCTTGTCGAGCGTGACGCGGCCAACCTGGCCCTGGTACTCCGGCGGAAGGTTTGCCGGCGGCTGTCCGCCGCGACCTCGCCCGCCCTGCGCCGGTGCTGCCGCAAGGGATGCGCGCCCTCGACGAACACGAGCGCGTCGTACTTCGCGTTGAGGTTGCCGGCGTCGAGCGCCGGCGCAAAGACGCGATCGAAGGTGAACTCGAACTGTTCGAGGATCCAACGGGTCCAGCCCGCGTCGATCGAGCCTCCGTACTGATCCCACAAGCCGATGCGCGGCTTCTTCATTTTCCAGGCGGTCGCGGGCGCGCGCTCCGACGTCGCGTCGAAGCTCACCCCGCGGTCCGACGCGATCCGCTGGATCAGCGGGAGCGTTGACGGCCGCGCCGTCACATACATCGTGCCGGCCGGATCGGTCTCTCCCTGTGGCGCTGATCGGAGCCTGCAACCACATCACGTCTTCGTTCGCGCTCGAGCAGCCGATTGACCGCCACGAACGAGTCGAGCACCTGATGGCTGAACACATAGCCGGTGGCCTTTGACATCGTCGCGACTTTGCCGGGCGGCGCCTTGACGTTCCAATCCGTGATCGGCTCGAACGGCCCGGTGAACGGCTCGAGGATGCGATCGAACTGGACGCCCATCTGGAACGCCAGCGTCCAGCCGGCGTTGTCGTACGGCGGCGTCGGCGGCGCGCCGGGTACGGGAAGTTGTCGGGATGATCCTGGGGCTCGAACATGTCGATCACGTGCGGGCGAAACGCCTGCGCGCTCAGCACCACGTAGGAGCCTGCCGGGTACTTCTTGCCCGCCACGTCAAAGTCGCGGGTCGCGCGCTGGACCGCGATGCCGGTTTCGCGCAGCGCGTTGATGAACTTCGTCGCGGTCGGAAAATCCGGTTGAGTCGACGGGATGATGTATCCGCGCGGATCGCGCAGTTCGGGCGTGTGCAGCTCGGCCCAGAACGCCATGTCACGTTCCGCCGTGCCCGGCTGCGATCCCATCTTCGCCGCGAGCGCCTGGTAGCGGCGCGGCGCGGGCGTCCAGGTGTCGCGGCTGCCGCGCTCGATCGAGTTCTTCCCCATGCGGTAGATGTTGAACAGGATGTTCTCTCTCGTCCGCGACGCGAGATCGAGGATGCCGCGATTGGCGGCGATCGAGTACTCGATCGAGGTCCGGAAGTGCCACTCCTGCGGCGGCACCGGATACGGCAGATCGCTGTTGGGCAGCTGCCGCTGCATGACCAGCGGCACGCGCATCGGCGTCGGGCTGCCGATCATCTCCGTCAGGATCGCGATGATGTTGTGGAACGCCGCGGTGTTGCGGATGCCGCCGTTCCACCAGCCGTCGTAGGCGCCGCCCGACCGCGAGGTCGCGCCGGGCTTTCCTTCGGCCGCCAGCCGCGACTGGAGCGCGATGCCAACCGTCTGCAGTCCGAGCACGAGCAGCGGATCCTGGTTGTAGTTGAACGGGTCGCGCAGCGGCGGCGACCACAGCACCGTGCCGGCTGGTCCGCTCTGATGGTGGTTGTAGAGAATCTGCGGGAACCACTCGTGGTAGAGCACGCGATTGATGTTTTCGGTCTCGGCCTGCGTCGAGGCGAAGAAGTCGCGGTTGTTGTCGTGGCCGATGTACTTCTGATACAGCTTCGGCAGGTTCGCCAGGCTGCGCGCCTTCGGATCCGCCGCGCGCATGTACCAGTCCGCGACGAGATCGTTGCCGTCGGGATTGGCATGGACGAAGAGCATGATCACGTCGTTCAGAATGCGCATCGTCTCTTCGTCGGTGCGGCTCACCATCTGGTACACCATCTCGCCGAGCTGCTGGGCGCCGAGCGATTCGCTGGCGTGCAGCCCGCCGTCGATCCAGACCACGGCCTTCCCTTCCTTGGCGAGCGCGCGCGCCTGGGCATCGGTGAGGCCTTCCGCGAGCGCCAGGCGCCGCGAAATGTCCTTGTACTTGGCGAGGCTCGCGTGGTTCTCCGGCGACGTGACGATCGCCATGAGCTGCGAACGCCCTTCAGCGGTCTTGCCGATGTCGTGCACCGTGATGCGCGGCGACTCCTTCGCCAGCTTGTTCCAATAGGCCGAGATCTGCTTGTAGTTCGCGAGAAAGTAGTCCTCGCCGAAGTCGTGGCCGAATTCCTCCTTCGGGCTGGTGACGCGGCCTTGCGTGTCGACTCGCGAGGATCCAAGGAGAACGACCAACAGCAGCAGGATGGCCAGGAGGACGCGTCGCGTCATAAGCCGTCTCGTTCCCTTGTAGCGCGGCCCTTTCAGGGCCGCGTCCGCTACTGTCGTAGCGCGGGGCTTTCAGCCCCGCGATCGCGGCCCTGGAAGGGCCGCGCTACACCCAGGATGTTTCCGAGAACCCAGTACGCCCCGATCAGCACGACGATCAACATGGCCCACCGCATGGCCATGGCGAGAAAGGCGGCGTCGATCACCGGCCACTGAAACCGGAACTGCCGCAGCACCGCGTAGCGTTCCGCGAGCCAGTGCCAGGACGTGTGCGCCACGAACGCCGACAGGACGATCGTCCCCAGCCGCTCGGGGACCACGAAGCGGAACAACAGCGGCGAGCGCGGGAACGAGCAGCACCAGGACGAACAGCTGGCCCAGCTCGATGCCGATGTTGAAGGCGAGCAGCGACGTCGGCAGGTGCGAGCCCGCGAATTGCAGCGCGTCCCGCACCGCAACCGAGAAACCGAAGCCGTACGCCAGCCCGAACGCGAACGCAATCATCCACCGTTGCCGCTGCGGCGAGACGATGTTCTCGATCGCCATGTAGACGACCGACAGCGCGATCAGCGTCTCGATGAAGGGTGGAAACCACAGCGCATCCGGCGCCAGGCTGTACGCCGACGCGATGAGCGTGATCGAGTGCGCCACCGTGAACGCCGCGACGACCGACACGAGCGGACCGATGCGGCGGAACGGCATGACCAGACAGGCCAGGAACAGCAAGGCATCGACCCGCCCGAGGATGTCGCGGAACCCCAGCCGGACGAACTGCGCCACCACCTGATGCCACCGCGGGTCGAGCCGGACGATGCCGGGATCGCCGTGCAGCTCGAAGGTGCGCATTCCGCCGTCCGGGAACAGGAAGCGGACAATCGTCAGCGTGCGGAGGCCCAGCCGGCCGAGTCGCGGCTCGAACGAGAACCGCGACCGATCCGACTGAATCGGATACTCGAACAGCACGTCGAGCATCCCCTGGCTCCAGAAAAATTCGGTGTCGGCCGGCAGGCGCGGCCCGGTGACGTGCGCGAGGGCCTCCTCGTACGAGGCGAACGAGCGATCCGACGGCAGCGACGCGCGCACTTCGGTGACGCGCGGATACGCCAGCTTCACGTTCTCTTCGTACACGCTGACGTCGTCGGCCACCCACAGGGTGGCCGCGTCGCGGAGCGACCGCTCGGCGCGCGGCAGGTCCAGCAGGTCGAAATTCGACGAACCGGCCCGTTTCGGGTAGTCCATGTCGCGCATCGCCAACAGCGGGACGCGCACCAGCAGGCGGAGGGTTGTCCCCTCCGGCTTGACGAACGCCTGAACCGTTACGTCGTTGGGGATGTCATGAGCCGCCGGCACCGCCGGCCAGACGAGGAACAGCACCACCACGGAGGCCACGGCGTTGCAACCGAGGACACGGAAAAAGCCCAGAAAAGACAGTGCCCTGCCAACGTTGCCGTTTTAGCCCAGTGACCACCGTGGTTCCGCTTTTTTCACGTGCGAAATTGTATACTTAGCGCGCCCAAACGGGTTGGAGGATGAGACTTATGCGCACGCGAAAGGTCCTGGTAGGGTCGTCGATCATCGCGCTGCTGGTCGCGCTCGGCATCGCGCAGCAACAGCTGGAAAGAACCGCGGCTGCGCAGTCGAAGGCCGCCGTGCAGGCGCCGCGTTTCGAAGTCGATCCGATGTGGCCGAAGCCGCTGCCGAACCACTGGCTGCTCGGCAACACGATCGGCGTCGGCGTCGACAGTCGAGATCACGTGTTCATCATCCACCGCGGCGCGTCGCTCGAGGAAAAGGAAGTGTACGCCTCGGCGAACCCGCCGGCGTCCGAGTGCTGTCTGCCGGCGCCGCCCGTGCTCGAGTTCGACGCCGAGGGCAATCTGGTGAAAGCGTGGGGCGGCCCCGGCCAGGGCTATGAGTGGCCGGCCTCGAATCACGGCATCACCGCCGACAGCAAGGGCAACCTCTGGATTGGCGGCAACGGCGGCCCGGACAATCACATCCTGAAGTTCTCGCGCGACGGCAAGTTCGTCAAGCAGTTCGGATTCGCCTGGGCGAACTCGGGCAGCAACGACACGTGGGCGTTCAGCCGCGTGGCGAAGGTGTCGCTCGACGAGGCGGCCAACGAGGCGTACGTCTCCGACGGCTACGGCAACAAGCGCGTCGCGGTCATCGACATGGATACCGGCAAGATCAAGCGGTACTGGGGCGCGTACGGCAACAAGCCGGACGACACGAACACGGGCCGGTACAATCCGAGTGCGGCTCCGATCCAGCAGTTCCGCACGCCCGTGCACTGCGCCGAGCCGACGACCGACGGCAACGTGTACGTGTGCGACCGGCCGAACAATCGCATCCAGGTCTTCACGAAGGCCGGCAAGTTCGTGAAGGAAGTCATCGTCGCGAAGAACACGCTCGGCGATGGAGCGGTGTGGGACATCGCGTTCTCGAAGGATCCGCAGCAGAAGTACATGTACATGGCGGACGGCGCGAACGAGAAGATCCGCATCTTCGATCGCGAGTCGCTGACCGAGCTCACCACGTTCGGCGACGGCGGCCGGCAGCCGGGCCAGTTCTACGCGGTCCACAGCATCGCGACCGACTCGAAGGGCAACCTCTACTCCACCGAGACCTACCGCGGCCAGCGCATACAGAAATTCGTGTACAAGGGCCTCGCGCCGGTCACGAAGCAGCATCAAGGCACGGTGTGGCCGACGCGGACGAGCCACGCAGTAGTTCGATCGCTACGGAGACGCGGACCGAACAAGATCGGCCTTGGTTTCGTGATATCGTGATTTCGTGGCTGTCGATCTGTCCGAGTAATGCCGGAGGCGTTATGAAACGCAGTCTGCTTGCTGCGTTCGCGATTGCCGCGATTGCTCACCGCCTCGGGCGTCGCGCAGGGTCCGCCCGCCTATCGCGTCAACGCGCTGTGGCCGCAGCCGCTGCCCAATCACTGGGTCCTCGGATCGGTGACCGGCGTCACCGTCGATGCGCAGGATCACATCTGGGTCACGCATCGCGGCGCCGACTCGCTCGAGGGCAACGAAAAAGGGATGATGGCGACGCCGCCAACGTCCGTGCTCTGCTGCACGGCGGCGCCGTTCATCCTCGAGTTCGACGCGGCCGGCAAACTCCTGAGCAATTTCGGCGGGCCCGGCCAGGGCTATCAGTGGCCGCAGTCGCCCGGCAGCCTCACCGTCGACGCCAAAGGCAACGTGTGGGTCGCCGGCGCAGGGCTCGAGCCCGCGCCCGCCGGCGGACGCGGACGCGCGACCGGCTCGAACGCGAATCCTGATGGCCCCGAGCCGGCCGCTCGCGGACGCGGAGCGGACGCACCGACAGCCTCAGCGCGGCGCCGGCCGCGGCGCGCGGCCGTGGCGGCCCGGCGGCTCCCGCCGGCCCGCCCGATGCGCACGTGTTGAAGTTCGCGCGCGACGGCAAGTTCCTGCTGCAAATCGGCGCGCCGGGCAAGATGGAAGGTCCCGACAGCCAGACGTCGCTCAATCGTCCGGCCGCGGTGGCCGTCGACGCCGGCGCGAACGAGGTGTACGTCGCCGACAGCGGCAACCATCGCGTCGTCGTGTTCGATTCGGAATCGGGCGCCTACAAGCGTCACTGGGGCGCGTTCGGCGAGAAGCCGACCGCCGCCGGCGGCGGCCCGTACGATCCGAACGCCGCGCCGTCGCGGCAGTTCCGCGACGTGACCTGCATCGAGATCGCCAAGGACGGCATGGTCTACGTCTGCGATCGCACCAGCAACCGCATCCAGGTGTTCCAGAAGGACGGCAAGTTCGTCAAGGAAGGCATCGTCTCGAAGAACACGATGGGCGCGACGGTCAGTCGGGCAGTTCGGCGTCGTCTCGTCCTGGGGATCGGCGTGGGACATCGCGTTCTCGAACGATCCGCAGCAGCGCTTCATCTTCGTCGCGGACGGCCACGACAAGAAGGTGATCGTGCTGCAGCGCGACACGATGGCGGAGGTCGGCGGCTTCGGAACCGGCGGCCGCCTGCCGGGCCAGTTCCTCGCGGTCGGCAGCATCGCCGTCGACTCGCGCGGCAACGTGTACACCGGCGAACAGCATCACGGGAAGCGCGTGCAGAAGTGGAGTCCCGCGGCGGCGCGTCGTAATCTAAAGGCAACGCACGAAGTCCACGAAGGCACGATGCTATGAATCTTCGATGTGAAAGGATCTGGGATGAAGCGCAATCTCTACATCGGTTCCACGCTTGCCGCGTTGGTCGTGGCGCTTCGGGATCGCCGCCGGCGTGCTGCAGAAGACGGCTGACGCGCAAAGCAAGGGCGCCGTACAGGCGCCGCGCTTCGAGGTCGATCCGATGTGGCCCAAGCCGCTGCCGAACGGCTGGTATCTGGGGCAGATCATCGGCGTCGGCGTCGACGCGCAGGATCACGTCTGGATCATCCATCGCTCCGATTCGCTCGACGCCGGTGGAAGCGGCCGCCGACGACCAGACCGGGCACGTGCTGCAAGAAGGCGCCGCCGGTCATGGAGTTCGATCAGCAGGGCAACCTGCTGCGCCACTGGGGCGGCAAGGACGGTGAGGGCTATCAGTGGCCCGGGTCGAACCACGGCCTCCAGATCGACGCCAAGGGCAACCTCTGGATCGGCGGCAACGGCAACGGCAGCGACGGCCACGTGCTGAAGTTCACGCAGGACGGCAAGTTCCTGCTGCAGATCGGCGTCAAGAAGCCGAGCGGCCTGGCCGCCGACAGCAGCTCGCATGGACCGCTTCTACCTGGTCGCGAAAGTCTCGCTCGACAACAAGAACAACGAGGCCTACGTCGCCGACGGCTACGGCAACCGCCGCGTCGTCGTCATCGACATGGACACCGGCAAGTTCAAGCGGTTCTGGGGCGCCTACGGCAACAAGCCGGACGATGCGGCGGCTGCGGCGATGCCGCGCTACACGCCGGGCTCGACGCCGTCGCAGCAGTTCCGCGGACCGGTGCACTGCGCCGACCCGTCGAACGACGGGTTCGTCTACGTGTGCGACCGCACGAGCGACCGGATCCAGGTGTTCACGCGCGACGGCAAGTTCGTCAAGGAAGTGTTCGTCGAACCCGAGTCGCTCGGCGACGGCTCAACGTGGGACACCGCGTTCTCGAAGGACGCGGCGCAGAAATATCTCTACGTCGCCGACGGCCGGAACCAGAAGCTGCACATCTACGATCGCGCCTCGATGACCGAGCTCACCAATTTCGGCGAGGGCGGCCACTACCCCGGACAGTTCTACTCGATGCACAGCATCGCGGTCGACTCGAAGGGGAACCTGTACACGACGGAAACCTACCAGGGCCGCCGCGTCCAGAAGCTTCGTCTACAAGGGTCTCGCGCCGGTCACCAAGAAGATGCAGGGAACCGTCTGGCCGACGTCACGACGCGTTGAGCACTGACCATCTCGGTAGGGGCGGACCCACGTGCCGCCCGGCATTTAGAACAAAGGCAACCACGAAGTCACGAAACACGAAGAAAACGATCTTCTTCTTCGTGGCTTCGTGTCTTCGTGGTTGCATTTACCTTCACGGTTCGTACTGTTCCGCCGGACCGAGAGGACATTGATGAAACGATGTCTTTTGATTGGCGGCATGCGCTCGCGGCTATGTTCGTCGCGGCCGGTCCGATCGTCTGCTCGCGCAGCGCGGCGGGGCCGCGCAGGCACCCAAGTTCGAGGTCGAGGCGCTCTGGCCGAAGCCGTTTCCCGTCGCCAAGCATTGGATTCTGGGATCGGTCACCGGCGTCACCGTCGACGCGCAGGATCACATCTGGGTGGTGCATCGCGGCGTTGACTCGCTGCAGACCAACGAGAAGGGGCCGACGCTCGAGCCGTGGGCCAGCTCGTGCTGCTTCGCGGCGCCGCAGGTGCTCGAGTTCGACGCGGCCGGCACCCTGCTGAGAAGCTGGGAGCGAAGGGCGGGTCCGGCTACGACTGGCCGGTCAACCCGTCGGGCATCGCGGTCGACCCCTACGGAAACGTGTGGATTGGCAGCGGCCTGCCGACGCCCTCGCTCGTGCCGGCGGGACGCGGTGGGCCGTGGCGCTCGCTGGTGGGCTCCTGCCGCCGCGGTGCTGCCGCCGGCGCCGCTCGCGGCGCAGAGGCGCCCGCCGCGGCCGCCGCCGGGCGCGGCCGGGGCGGGCGCCGGCCTCCGCCGCCGGCGACGCGCAGGTGCTGAAGTTCTCGAAGGACGGCAAGTTCCTGCTGCAGATCGGCAAGGCCGGGAAAACCGAGGGCAGCGAGAGCACGACCGGGTTCAATCGTCCGGGCGGCGTGGCCGTTGACGGCGGTGAGCTGTACGTGGCCGACGGCTTCGGCAACCACCGGATCGCGGTCTTCGACGCCAACACCGGCGCGTTCAAGCGCAGCTGGGGCGCGTACGGCGAGAAGCCGACCGACGCCGAGCAGGGCCCGTACGATCCGAACGCGCCGCCGTCGAAGCAGTTCCGGACGTGAGCTGCGTGAAGATCTCGAAAGACGGCATGGTCTACGTGTGCGATCGCCAGAACGATCGCATCCAGGTGTTCCAGAAGGACGGCAAGTTCGTGAAGGAAGCCTTCGTCTCGAAGACCACGACGGGCGACGGATCGGTGTGGGACATCGCGTTCTCGCCGGATCCAGCGGCAGCTCTATCGTCGCCGACGGCCACGACAAGAAAGTGTGGATCCTCGATCGCTCGTCCCTCGAAGTGCTCGGCAGCTTCGGCGACGGCGGGCGCTACCCCGGCCAGTTCTACGGCGTCGGCAGCGTGGCCGTCGACTCGAAGGGCAACGTCTACACCGGCGAAACGTACGAAGGCAAGCGCGTGCAGAAATTCGTGAACAAGAGCAACGGTCGACGCAACGTCGAACTGCAGTGGACCAGTCGACAGACACGAAGACCCTTGACTGTAGACTGTTGCAGTGAGGACGCGTATGAACCACGCGTAACGTCTTGATCGGTGCGACGCTCGTCGCGCTGCTCGTCGCGCTCGGCATCGGGCAGGGACTGCTCGAGAAGAAGGCCGCGGCCCAGGCGAAGGCGCAAGGTGCAGGTGCCGCGCTTCGAGGTGGACCCGACGTTCCCGAAGCCGCTGCCCAACCAGCTGGTACCAGGGCATGACGATCGGCGTCGGCGTGGACGCCAACGATCACGTGTGGATCATCCATCGGCCCGACACGCGTGAACGCCAACGAAGCCGCGGCGGACGCGAAGACCGGGACGTGCTGCGCGAAGGCGCCGCCGATCCTCGAGTTCGATCAGCAGGGCAAGCTGCTGCGCCACTGGGGCGGCAGCGACGGCGAGGGCTATCAGTGGCCGGGGTCGAACCACGGCATCACCATCGATCACAAAGGCAACGTCTGGATCGGCGGCAACGGCGGCGGCGACGGCATGGTGCTGAAGTTCACGCAGGACGGCAAGTTCCTGATGATGGTCGGCAAGAAGGGCGTGCCGATCGACAGCAACAGCACCGAGCACTTCGGCATGGTGGCGAAGATCTTCGTCGACGCGAAGGAGAACGAGGCGTACATCGCCGACGGCTACGGCAACAAGCGCGTCGTCGTCATCGACACCGACACCGGCAAGTTCAAGCGGTTCTGGGGCGCCTACGGCAACAAGCCCGACGACACCGAACCTGGGCCGCTACAATCCCGAGGCGCCGCCCGCGCAGCAGTTCCGCACGCCGGTGCACTGCGCCGAGATGTCGAACGACGCCTGGTCTACGTCTGCGATCGCGTCGAACGATCGGATCCAGGTGTTCACGCCCGAGGGCAAGTTCGTCAAGGAAGCGTGGGTCTCGCCGAACACGCTCGGCGACGGGTCGACCTGGGACATCGCCTTCTCGAACGATCCGCAGCAGAAGTTCATCTACCTCGCCGACGGCAAGGACGAGAAGGTCTGGATCCTCGATCGCGCAGTCGATCGAGATCCTCACCAGCTTCGGCGACGGCGGCAAGCAGCCCGGCCAGTTCTACGCCGTGCACAGCATCGCCACCGACTCGAAGGGCAACATCTACACGACCGAGACCTACGACGGCCGCCGGCTGCAGCGGTTCCTCTACAAAGGCATGCAGACGGTCACCAAGGGCGAGGATCAGGGGACGGTCTGGCCGAAGGGGACGGCGACCAGGTAGCGGCAGTATCGACCAAGTAGCGGCAGTCTGCTCCACCACGGTGGACACGGACACGAACGCGAGGACACGGTATTCTTATGGCCAAAGACCAAAACCGTCGTATCTCCGTTTGTGCCGGTGACCTCCGTGGTGGTGCCTCGCCTAACGCGGCGCGAGTTCCTCGCCGGCACGCTGCTCGCGCCGCGCCGCGCTGCTTCAGAGCGGCGCCCGCTTCATCGGCACCGTGCCGCTCGGCCTGTCAGGCGGCGGCCGCACGCCGCCATTCGGCCAACTGCTCGGCCCCGGCCTCGATGCCCGGCTGTTCACCGACCTGTCGACGCTCTCCGCCGACAAGCCCGACACCCTCGTCACGCCGACCGATCGATTCTTCGTCCGCACCGCCGCGCCGGCGGCGCTGCCGGTTGCGGACTGGAAGCTTGGCGTCGGCGGCCTGGCCGCGTCGCCGCTCGACCTCGACGCGCGCGCCCTCGAATCGATGACGGAACGCGGCGGCCGGTATCTCCTGGAGTGCTCGGGCAACGTGGACCAGTCGAACTACGGGTTGATGAGCACCGCCGACTGGGACGGCGTGCCGCTCGAGCGCGTGCTCGAGCGCGCGCGTCCGGCCGCCGCGACCCATCGCGTGTTGGTCTCCGGCGTCGACCACGAGGCCAGCGCCGCGCGCACGTCGGTGCCGGGCGCGAGCTGGACGTTCGCGCGCGCCGATCTCGGCCGCGCGCTGCTGGCGACGCGCATGAACGGCGCGCCGCTGCCCGCGCGATCACGGCGCGCCCGTCCGCCTCATCGTTCCTGGCTGGTACGGCTGCGCGTGCATCAAGTGGGTCAACCGCATCGAGATCGTGGCCGACGATGCGCCGGCGACGACGCAGATGCGGGAGTTCGCGGCGCGGACGCATCAGGATCGGCGATCGCCGGCGCTCGCCCGCGACTTCGAGCCGGCCGTCATCGACACGGCCGCGATGCCGGTGCGCGTCGAGAAATGGGTCGGTCGGCGGCCGGGTCGTTTTATCGGGTCGTCGGCATCATCTGGGGCGGATCGAAGCCGACCAACGCGCTGTCGATCCGGTTCAAATCCGGAGAGCCGTGGGTTCGCGTCGAGAACTGTCCGCTGCCCTCGTCGACGCTGACGTGGAGCCTGTGGTCGCACACCTGGCGGCCGCAGGCGCCGGGGCGATATCAGATTGTGCTGAAGGTCGACGACCCGTCGATCCGAACCCGGCGGCTGGATATCTTCTTCTACGTGCGGGAAGTCGACATCGACGAGATCTGAAGTCAGCCACGAAAGCACGAAGCACGCAAACTTTTCTGTTCTTCGTGCCTTCGTGTCTTCGTGGTCCGCACTTGACTCGCGAGCGAGCTGCCGCGCTTCTGCGAGCTCCGGTCTGTCTGCGTCGGCGCGCTTCCAGGCGGCGAGAAAGTCGGTCGCGGCTTTGGCGGCCTCGGCTTTCATGCCCCGCCTTCGCCGCCGCGCGCGCGAGCCCGAGCAGCGACGCGGCGCGTCGCGGCGTCCGGGCCAGCGAGGCGCGAAACTGTTTCACGCGCGCCGGCCGCGTCACCCGACGCCAGCAGCGCCTCGCCGTACAGCTCCGCCGCCGGCTTGATCGGATACGGGCGCGCGATCGGCTTCGGGCCGCGCGGCCTCGGCTGCGGCCGCGCGCGCCAGCGCCGCCAGTCCTCCGGCGCGATCGCCGCGCGCGGTCCGCAACAAGCCGTCGAGCTCCGCGGCCATGATCCCCGCAATCGCACGCGCGTCGGCGTCCGGAACCGATTTGCTCGCGTTCGACAGATGCTCCACGGCCGCTTCGGTCCGCCCCTGATCGCCCAGCTTCAGCGCGGCATAGCCGAGCGCGAACAGCTCGTCGATGTTCTCGAAGCTGCCCTGCCCGCGCATGTCGCCCCAGCTGCCGCTCTCGACGATCAGGCGCGCGCGCATGGAACCCAGTTCGCTCTTCAGCGACATCGAGGAGAATCCACGCCCGATCTCGCTCTCGACGTGGTGCATGATGGGCGGGAAGGGCAGGAGCGGCAGGACGGGACGGGACGCCGACGCATGAGCCTGCTCCACCGTCTTCATCGCCTCGCGCGCCTTCGCGAACCGTCCCTGCTGCAGATACTCGTAGTGCAGCCAGCTCAGCGAATGGAAATCCGCCTGCGCCATCGAGAGACCCAGGCGTTTCACCCGCTCCACCGAGGCCGCGAACGACGCTTCGTCCGACGCCACCGCCTCGTCCCACATCCCGAGCGGCAGGAACACGTGCGACGGCATGTGACGCGCGTGGCTCGAGGCCGGGGCGATGCGCGCGTAGATGCGCGCCGCCTGCAGCCCCATCGCCGCATGCTCGCCGTCGTCGAAGGCATGGAGCGCATAGTGCGCCGCGCCCGGATGTTCCTGGTTCTTTTTCAGGATCGCCGATGCGATGTTGCCCGCCTTGAGCGACGTCACCGGATCGCGCTGGCCTGACGGAATCGTGCCGAGCAACGACAGCGCGTACAGCGCCGCGGCCTCGTCATCGTCGGGGAACTGGCGCGTGAGCTCCGCCATCCGATCCGCGTAGGCGCGGTTGCGCTGCGCTTTGTCGCCGTCACCGAACAAACGCTCGACCGCGTCGAGATATCCCTTTTCACGCCCGGTCGGCGCCTTCGCCTGCCGGGCGGCGCGAGCGGGCGCAAGCTTCGCCAGCACGGCGCGGGCCTTCTCGACGCTTTCGTTGAACCAGAGCGCCTGGTTGTGACACATCGCCTCGCCCCAGTAGGCCATCGCAAAGCCGGGGCGAGCCGCTGCGCCTCGCGGAACGCGACGATCGCGTCGTCGTACTCGAAGCTGTGGAGCAGCAGCACGCCACGCACGAACGACGGCTGGGCCTGAGCAGTGCCTGAGGTGGGAAGGAAATGCGACCGAGGAGGGGTTGCTGAGGGGCGCGGAGCGAAAGCACGCAAGCGCTCGGCGGCCTCCGCAGAACGGGAGAAGGAACCGTTCGGCAGACCCGACAGAATCGACAGAGGAAATACTTCCTCTGTGTGTTCGTGACTCGTGGCGACTGATCTGACTCCGAGCTGGTGTCGACTCCACCAGGAGTAAGCGGAACATCACCTGCGTCACCCGCATGAACCCGCCCTGCGAGATGATCCGGCCAAAGCCCGTGTCGCTCAGGTTCGTGACCATCTGATTGCCGCGCAATTGGACGCGATTGAACAGGTTGACGATCTCGATCTTGATCTGCGCCGTCTTGCTGCCGCTTAAGCCGAAGTTCTTCGCCACGGACAGGTCGTGTCTGGGTCTGGATTGGCGTCCGTGTGCTGACGATGGAGCGTGGCGCGTTGCCGAACGTGTTGGCCGGCGCCGAGCGAAAGCCGCCCGGTTGAGCCACTCCGCCGTGTTGTGGTCGGCCGACGCAACGCGTCCGGCCAGCTGCCCGGCGTCGACGTGTCCACACCCGGCACGAGATTCGGCCGCATGCGTTGCCGAGCAGATTGCTCCCCGAATTGCTCTGGCTCGACGTGATCGGGAACCCGCGCTGCCACGTTAACACGGCCGCCGCGGTCCAGCCGCCGGCAAACGAGTTGCCGATCCGCGCTCTTGCCGATCTTGTGATCCTTGCCGAACGGCAGCGCGACGATCGGCGCGACGATGAAGCGGTGCGGCGTGTCGAGGATGCCGTAGCGTAGTCGACCAGCGGGTCGAAGCACATCGCGCTGTACTTCTGGACGCGTGACAGCCCGCCGTCGCACGCCGGCAACGTGACTCGTAGTTGTAGTTGTTGACCGGGCCGACGCCGTTGGTGCGAGTAGAAGTTGGTCTCGCCGATCTGGTTGTCCTTCAGCACGCTGTAGGTGTAGCTGAAGCGTCCGCCCCAGCCGTGCGACATGCGCTTGTTCAGCTCGACGACGCCGGCGTTGTACGGTTCAGGCCTTCGCTCGCTGGAACATGCTGATGTTACCGAACTGCGGAAACGGCCGCAGCAGCTGGCCGCGAGTCAGTGGTCGCCGTTGCCGAACGCGGTGCCGGCGAAGGCCGGGTTGCCGAAGAACGGATTCGGCACCGGCTGGTTCAGCACCGCCGAGCCGAGCGCGCAGGTACTTCGGATCGAGCTGGTTGATGTTGACGGCGGTATTCACCGTCCCGCCGAGCGGCAGGTAGTCGCCGCGCGCGCCGACGTAGCTGAACGTGACGGCCATGTCACCGCCCAGCTCGCGCTGCAGGTCCACCGAGTACTGCTGCACGCGCGGCGCCATGCGGTTCTGATCGACGAAGTTGATGTCGGTGCCGGCGCCGGCCAGCAGGCCCAGCGTGTTGCCCGACGGCGTGCACCAGGCCGTTCGGGAACGGGTTGGCGAGCGCCACGGTCGGCGTCACCGTGCGATCTGCGGCGACGAGGTGTTGTTGAAAAGCCGATCCGCCGTAGTTGCTTCCGGGCTCGGCGCCGGATAGTTCCACGGCGCCCAGTAGACCCCGTAGCCGCCGCGCAGCACGGTCTTCGTATTGATCGAATAGACGGCGCCGAACCGCGGCGAGAACTTCGCTGCCGGCGGATCGCCCTGCTCCGTCGGGTTGCCGTTGACGCCGGCGAACATCAGCCCGCCGAGGACGGCGCGCCGGCGTCCCGCCGCTCGGATCGACGGTGGCCGGGATGGTCACGTTGACGGGCTCGCTGGCGCGTGCGATCGAAGCCGACCGTGAAGTTGTTGTTCACTTCGCGCATGCCGTCTTCGTGCTCGAGACGCAGGCCGTAGTTCAGCGTGAACTTCGAGCTCACGCGCCAGTCGTCCTGCACGTAGCCGCCGTAGTAGTTCGTATACAGGTTGAGCGGCGTCGTCAGACCCATGTGGGTCGGGTGCTCGCCGCCGCTCGCCTGGAAGTCGCCGCTGGGAAACCCGAGCAGGAACGCGCGAATGCGTTACCGTCCGTCGTGCTGCCGTTGTTGAGGCCGGTCGACGAGGTGAACTCCCGCCCGAACTACGAAGCAGCCGCTCGGGCATGACGTGCTGTCGAGCAGTCGACGCCAATGTGCCGGTAGTCAGCGCCGACCTTGAACGTATGGGTCCCGACGAACTTGCGAGAAGACGCCGTTGGTCCCCCGATCGAATTGTAGACGCGACTCTTCACCGGGTCCTGATGACCGAAATCCCGGTAGGTCGTCTGTGAAGTCGATGAGCGGGAACTTCGAACGCCCGTTGGCGATCTGGCTGAGGAAATTCGACGAGAAGCCGAGCGTCGACGGATCGAAGTCGATCGACAGCGAGGGATTGTCCGGGAAGGTCGTCCAGCCGAAGCGCAGCGCCATCACCGAACTGTCGTTCGGAACCCAGGTGTTGTTGATCGCGAGGATCTGCGGCCGGCGCTTCAGGATGTAGTCGCCGGGTCGACGAAGCGGTTCGGATCGTCCTGGCCGGCCGAAGTAGTTGGCGCACGGCTCGTCGGTGCGGTTGTACAGGTAGAAGCCGGTCAGCGACACCTTGTCGGTGAACTTGTGCTCGATCTTGACGCTGTATTCCTGCTGGAACTTATCGATCAGATCGCCGTGCGAGTTGTAGTTCGCGCTGCCGATCGTCGACATCGCGTGCGGCAGCGGCAGGTAGCTCAAGATCTTCGCCGCGACGGGTTGATGCGGTCGCCGGAATGACGTTGCCCGGGAACGGCTGCCGCGTCAGCGGATCGTAGATGACGACCGGCACACCGGCCACGTTCGTGGTCGCGAGAAGTCGCCGTTGCGCTCGGCCGCCGTCGGCAGACGATCGCCGGCGACGTTCCGGGTCGAGACGTCGTGGTAGTCTTCGGTCGGCGAACCAGAAGAACGTCCGGTCCTTCGATCGGTCCACCGAAGCCGCCGCCCGGCGTGTACACGACGTGTCGGCTTCTGGTTCAGGTTGACGCAGCTCGTCGCCGGCCGGCAGTTCTCGGGGCGATCTCGCTGAAGTAGTTGTTCGCCGCGCCCCACACGGGCCGCGTCTGGTAGAAGCCGGTGCCGCGGAAACTGTTCGTGCCCGACTTCAGCGTCATGTTGAACACGCCGCCGCCCGTGCGTCCCATCTCCGCGTCGTAGGTGTGCACCTGCACCTTGACGTCCTCGAGCGCTTCGATCGACGGGTTGGCGACCGCGCGGTTCGGCAGGTCGGTAATCGGCACGCCGTCGAGCATGTAGCTGTTGCCGCGGCGGTGCCGCCGCCGAGCGACAGCAGCGACGCGTTGGTCTGATCCTGCTGCCGGTTGAACTGCGCGTCGCCCGAGGGGATGACCGTGGGCACCGTGGCGCCGATCATGAACGCCGCGCGGCCGGCGACGGCAGGGTCTGCAGCGCCTGGCGAGTCGAGCACGGTGCCCTGCGACGCGTTCGACGTCTCGATGATCGGCGACTGCCCGGTCACCGTGATGTTCTCCTCGATCGCGCCGACCTCCATCGTCAGGTCCAGCGTGATGAACTGCTGCGTGCCGATCGGAATCTCGCGGCGCTCGAACGTCTTGTAACCCGTGCAGCGTCGCCTTCAGCATGTAGCTGCCGGGATCGATATTCGGGGACGCGTACTCGCCGCGTTCGTTGGTCACCGTGGTCCGGCAGATATTCGTCGGTTCGTTGGTGAGCGTGACTTCCACGCCGGGGATGACGCCACCCGCGTCCTTGATGGCTCCGCGCAAGCCACCCTGGAAGCCCTGTCCGAAGACCGTGCTCGAGGTGACCACCGCCAGGAACGCTCCAATGAGCGCAGCCCGGATTCTCATAGTTCCCCCCTCCGACGTTGTCCGACGACGTTCGAGCCCGTGAACGGTTTACTGACACAAAACGCGATCGACCGGATGAAAACTCGGTAATTTGGGAGGATTCTCAGGTTGGACCAGGGGCGCATGCAACAGGT
>CAVSWN010000034.1:0-34662 GCA_963731545.1 uncultured Acidobacteriota bacterium
GCGCAAACTCGTTTCCGAGACAACCGTAGAAAGGGCAGGACGGGCGGGAAGGGCTGGATGGGCCGGGAGGGGAAAACCTCCGTGTCTTCCCGTCTCGCCTTCCTGCCCGTCCTGCCCGTCCTGCCCTACCGCCCTACTGCGTCGCCTTCCCCACCGTAATCGTGACCTTCGCGATCTTGCCAACGCCGCTCTCCGCCAGCCAGAGGTTGCCGTCCTTGTCGATGTCCATGTTGCGGACGGTGCCGCCGCCGCCCGGGATCGGCCAGGTCAGGAACTTCTTGGTCTCGGGGTTGAAGCGCACCAGCACGTTCTTCTGTTCGTCGCCGGTTTCGACGTACCAGACGGCGCCGTCGGCGGTCACGTCAATCGCGTAGGGCTTCGACTCGGCGCCGCCGGGCGACTGGAACTCTTCGACTTTGCCGGTCTTCGGATCGAGATGACCCGAGGAAGCCGCGCGCGTAGTCGCCGTACCACACCGTGTCGTCCTTGCCGATGGCGATGCGGCGCGGCGCGCGCCTTCGGGTCGGGCAGCGGGTACTCCCGGATGACCAAGGTCTGCGGATCGATGCTGCCGATCTTGTTGGAGTTGAACAAGTCGAAGTACGGCACGCCCTTCGAGTCGAGGCGGACGCCGTAGGGCCGCGAGTTCAGCGGTCGGCGCCTCGATCAGCTTGATCGCCCCGTCCGGCGCCTTGGGATCGAGCGTGCCGATGAAGTTGCCGGCCTGAACCGTGAAGAAGATCCGGCCGTCGCGCAGAAACGCGATCGTGTGCGGATCGCTCGCCTTCGGGTTCGGCATCTTGTATCGGTCACCTTGCCGGTCTTCGCATCGACCTTGCCGATGAGCCCGGCGGCGTTGCCGGTGTACCAGATGTTGCCGTCCCTGTCGGCCTGCAGACCGTGCGGGCCCGAGTTCTCCGTCGGCAGCGGGAACTCCTTGAACTGTTGCGTCGCCGGATCGAAGCGGCCGATCGTGCTCGCGCGCTGCGCCGTGTACCAGATCGATCCGTCCGGCGCGACCGCCGGATCGTGCGGATACGCCGGCTTGCTCGGCGTCATCCAGTCGTCGAACTTGACGTCGACGTTGTCCGAGATCGCCGCGGGGATCTGGACGAGCGCGAGCGAGCGCGGCGATCGAGGACGAACAAGGCGAAGGGCTTTCACGCGCATAATGTCCTCCAGATGAAGGCGATTGTAATCCTGGTAGCCGCCTTTCTGATCGGCGTGGCGACTCTTCGATTCAGCTCGGGGCAAGCGATCGCGGCTGGTTCAAGGAAGGGCCGTATCCCAATGTCACCGGCGGATTCGGCGAACAGACGTGCCGCCTCTGCCACCTCGACAATCCGCTCAACGCGCCCGGCGGATCGCTTGACGCTCGCCGGCATGCCGCCGAGCTTTTCTCCGGGCGCAGACCTACCCCATCACGGTGACGATTCGCCGCGAGGACCTGCGCCGCGGCGGATTCGAGATCGCCGCGCGTTTTGCGAGCGGTAGAGCAGAAGGGACGACAGGCGGGAGCTGGCGAGCTGACCGACGCGCGCGCGCAGCTGATTCCCGGCGCGGTCGACAAGGCGCTCACCTTCGTGCAGCACAACCTCACCGGGTCCCGCACGGCCGACCGCCGGCGCCAACACGTGGACATCGACTGGACAGCGCCATCGACGGCGGCCGGCGCCGGTGCAGTTCAACGTCGCGGCGAACGCGTCGAACAACGACGACTCGCCGCTCGGCGACTACATCTACGAAGTCGTAAATCAGCCGCGAAGCGCGCCGGGATAGGGATAGCGCAGGCGCTCCAGCGCCGTCGAGGCTTCCGGAACCGCAGCGCCAGAGTCATCCGAAGAAGACGACGCCATAGGCCGCAGACGAGCACGCGAATCCGACGGCAATCGGGCTGCGACAGCGGGATCGACAGTTTCACCATCGACGCCGCGCCGGCGGCGAGCGCGCCGATGCCCAGAGCCGCGCGACGTAGCCGACCGGCGAGGCCGGTCGGGCCGATGCGGGCGTTGAGCCGTCGCGCGCAGCAGCAGCATCTCGACCCATCCCGCGACCCTGCCGGACGCGGTCAGCCCCGCCGCGCCCCACGCCGGCGCCACGCCGAGCAGCCGCGGCAGCGGAATCGCGAACAGATACCCGAGCACAGTCGTCAGCGCGACGCGGACGATCGCGTAGCGCAGCGGCGTGCGCGTGTCGCCCAGCGCGTAGTAGGTCGACGCATACAGCCGGCCCGAGCGTCGACGCGAGCAGTCCGACCGCCGAGCCCGCCAGAATGCCCCAGACGTAGATCGAGTCGGCTCGTGATGTGAAGCGTCCGGTCTGGAACAGCGCCGCCGACGATCACGTCGCCGAGCGCGAGGAAGGCCATGGCGGAAGGCACGACGAAGAACGCGATGTTGACGCAGGCCGGCGTCGAGGCGCGCTCGCAGCGCGCTGTGCCTCGCGTCGATCGCCGCCGGCGATGCCCGCCATCGCCGGCAGTTCAGCGGCGGAGACCGCCATGCCGAACAGGCTGACCGGCAGCGTGTACAGCAGCTGCGCGTTGGTGAGCGCCGCCACGGCGCCGGTGCCGAGCAGGCTCGCGAGCAGCTGATCGACATACGCGCTGATCTGGACGACGCCGCGGCTGACGAAGACCGGCGCAAAGTTGCGGGCGATGGTCCGGACGTGCTCGGACGTCGATGTCGAGCGAAAGGCGCAGCTCCGGCGCCACGTCGCAGAACAGCCGGCACCTGGACCAGCGAACTGCAGCGCACTGCCGACCACGGATCCCCACGCCAGCAAGCACCGCCAGCCGCGGCAGCGTCGTGCGCCGCCGAACGCACCAGCGTGGCGATCATGGCGGCGTTCCACATCGACGCGCGCCGTGTACGACAGCAGAAATCGTCGATGGCAGTTCAGGACGCCGAGGCACCACGCGGACAGCACCAGCAGACCGGCGCCCGGAAAGAGGACCCGCACGAGCGCGGTCGTCAGCTCGCGCTTCGCTCCCGTGAAACCCTGGCGCGATCACCCGATGAGCACGGCGTCGCGAGCACGCCCACGAGCACGATGACCGCGACGATCGAGGCGAGCAGCGCGAACGACGGCGCCGGCGACGCGGTCGGCCTCGACGGCGCTCGCCGCGCGCGAGCAGCGACGCGTAGACGGGGATGAACGACGCCGACAGCGCGCTATCGCCGAACAGATTCTGCAGGACGTTGGGAATGCGGAAGGCGGCGGTCAAGGCGTCGGCGGCTTCGATGCCCAGCCCGAAGTAGTGCGCGAAGACGCGCTGCCGGACCAGGCCGGCGATGCGGCTGAGCGAGAATGCCGAGCGACCGACGCGAGACGGCGCCGGATCGGCGCGCGGTCCGTCGATCGGGTCAGTCAACGTCCTCGTCGGGCGCCTCGATGGCCGAGCGTGCCGCTCGAATTCTTCATCAGATACGACTTGATGAAATGTCGATGTCGCCGTCGAGCACCCGGTTGACGTCGCCGACCTGCTCCTTGGTGCGGTGATCCTTGACGAGCTGGTAGGGGTGCAGCACGTAGCTGCGAATCTGGCTGCCGAAGGCAATCTGCCTGCTTCGACGCCGCCGATCTGATCGAGCTTGGCCTGCTGCTCCTTCATGCTTGAGATCGTAGAGGCGCGCCTTCAGCACTTTCATCGCCGAATCGCGGTTGCGGTGCTGCGATCGCTCGTTCTGGCACGACACGACGATGCCGGTCGGCAGAGTGCGTGATGCGGATCGCCGAGTCGGTCACGTTGACGTGCTGCCCGCCCGCCCCGCTCGATCGATAGGTGTCGATCCGGATGTCCTTGTCGTCGATCTCCACGTCGACGTCTTCGGGCAGCTCGGGCCACACGTAGACGGAGGCAAAGGAGGTGTGCCGCCGCGCCGCCTGATCGAACGGCGAGATCCGCACCAGCCGGTGGACGCCGGCCTCGGCCGAGAGCAAGCCGTAGGCGAATTCTCCCGTCACCGTCAGCGTGACGCTCTTGAGGCCGGCTTCTTCGCCCGGCTGATAGTCGATGGTCTCGCGCTTGAACCCGCGGCGCTCGGTCCAGCGCAGGTACATCCGCAGCAGCATCTCGGCCCAGTCCTGCGACTCGGTGCCGCCGGCGCCCGGATGAATGGCGAGAATCGCGTTCTTGCGATCGTGCTCCCCGCCGAGCATCTTCTTGATCTCCCCGGCCTGCACTTCCTGGTCGAGCGCTTCCAGCGCCTGGGCGAACTCCGCGTCGACCGACTCACCCGCCTCCGCCCACTCGACGAGCACGGCAAGGTCGTCGCTCTTCTTCTTGAGCGACAGCATCAGGTCGCGATCCTGTTCCAGGCGGCGCCGGCGCTGCAGCACCTTCTGCGCTTCGATTTGGTCTTTCCAGAAGTCCGGCGACGCGGCGCGGGTTTCGAGGCGGGTCAGTTCGTCGGCAGGATGAGCGGCTTCAAAGATAGCTCCGCAGATCGGTGGCGCGTTTGCTGAGATCTTCGTAGCGGCGCATCAATTCGTCGACAGTAGGCATGTGCGTGCCCTATCTTACACGGCGGCGCGACAGAACCAGCAGCGCCAGCGTCACCACTACCGAGGCATAGGCCAGGACGTCGCCGTGGCGGGTATAGAAGGTCGACGTCTTGAGGAACCGAACGGACCCCACGATCACCGCCTGCTGAAAGATCTCGCTTCGATCGAGCACGCGGCCGTAGGGATCGACGATGCCGCTGATGCCGGTATTGGCAGACCGCACCAGATACCGTCCGTTCTCGATCGCCCGCATCGCCGCCTGCTCGAAATGCTGGTACGGCGCGGACGTGGCGCCGAACCACGCGTCGTTGGTGATCGTCGTCAGCAGCTCGCCTCCGGCCGCCACGCCCTGGCGCACGAGATCCGAGTAGACGATCTCGTAGCAGATCGCGGTGCTGACCCGGTGATTGCCGACCGGCAGGAGCTCGACCGTCTCACCCGCGTTGAAGTCGGACACCGCCTCCACCAGCGGCGCCGCAAAGAACAGCACGTTCTTGAACGGCACGTATTCGCCGAACGGCACCAGGTGCATCTTCCGATAGACGCCGGCGGTCGATCCGTCGGGCCGCACCATGAACGCGGCGTTGTACAGCTTGTCCCTCACGCGGCGGCCGTTGTCCTGGCGCCACAGAAATTGATCGCTGCCGAACAGAATCGGCACGCCGGCATCACGCGCCATCGCCCGCATGCCGCTCGGTGGCGACGCCGATCCTCCTCGAAGAAAAACGGCATCGACGACTCCGGCCACATCACGAACTCCGCCCCGGACTGGAGCGCATGCCGCGTCAAGCGCAAGTGATCGCCGAAGATGGACGAGGCGTGGCCGGGATCCCATTTGATGGCCTGGTCGATGTTGCCCTGAATGAGGCCGACGCGAATCTGCTCGCCGGTCTGCGTCAGCTCGTTGCGCGTGAGCCGGGCAGAACCCCACCAGGCGATCCCGAGTAGAACGACCGCCATGGCCGCAGCCGGACGGTAGCGCCGCCGGTCGCGCGGTCCGACGACGATCACGGCCAGCGCCGCGTTTACGGCCGCCACGAGCATCGACAGTCCGTAGACGCCGAACAGGCTCGCGAACTGCGCGATGGGAAGGACGGTGACCTGGCTGTATCCGAGCAGCAGCCCATGGAAACCCGATGTGCGGCATGTAGGTGCGACCCAGTTCCGTCGCCACCCAGACCACCGGCGCCGTGATCACGGCGAGCGGCCCGTTCGTGCTGACGAGGCGGTAGAGGACCGCCGCGCAGAGCGCGGGAAACAGCGCCAGCGTCGCGATCATCAACGCGTTGACCAGCACGGCCACCCACGTCTGGAGACCTCCGTACACGGCCATCACGCCCGTGATCCAGTAGAGCGTGCCGGTGAAGTAGACCGCCGCCGTCACGAACCCCAGCGCAAAGGCCCGCCGCAGACGACGCGATTCGCTCGTCAGGAATCGCGACTCGTGCCCGGCCAGACCGGCGACCGCGACAAACAGCGGTGTCAGCGCGATCCAGCCGAACGCGGGATGACCGAACTTTGGAAAACTGAGCGCGAGGAGGAGGCCGGAGGCGGCGGCGAGCGCGTACGAGCGCGTCAGCGAGTGATCCAGGGGTTGAACTGCTCTTCTTTCTTCAGCTTCGCGGCAACCGTTTCCGCTTCGCGCCGCGTCGGGAACTTGCCGATCCGGACGCGGTAGACGGAAGGCGTCCCGTCGGAGGGCACCAGCACATAGGCCGCGTAGCCCTTCGAGTTGAGCCGCTTGGCGATGGCTTCGGCCTCGCCGCGCACGTTCAGGGCCGCAATCTGCACCGCAAACGCGTCGGTCGCCACTGGGCGTTCCGGGGCCGAAATGATCTGATCGGGCACCAGCCTCTCGACCGGTTTTTCAAGGACCGGTTTGTCGGCGACGATCTTCTCGGGGCAGGCCTGGCCGCCGCTGTCTTTACGGGCGGCGTTTTCTCCGGCGCGATCCTCTCGGCCGGAACGGTGGCTTTGACGGCCTTGTCGGCCGCCGGCTTGTCACGCCACAGGCCTGTCGGCAGGCGGCTTGTCCGCGGCAGGCTTGTCGGTCGACGGGCTTCAGCTGCTCGCGCGGTGGCGTCTTGGTTTCGAGACGGTTGAAGTAACTCAGTTCGTCCACGCCGGGCGGTGGTGCAGCGGCTCGCGGATCGGAACCGGCCGGTGTCGCCGCCGGCGCGGGCGCGGGTTGAGGCTGCGGCGGTGGCGTTGTTTCGGCGACGGCGCTGACCGGCGCCGCATCGGCGAGCAGCGTGCGATCGGCGCGAACACCGCGACCGACCAGCACACCGCAGAGGAAAATGACGACGGACACGACCGTCGCAGCCATGAACAGGAAGACCACCTGCTTCCCATTCAGTTGGATCTCATGGAAGCCTTCGTCTGGTGTTGGTGTCACAGCCGAAGAGATTGTACCACGTCAGTTCTGACAGTACAACTCTGCTATCGGCCGTCGATCCGCGCGAGCAGTTGCTTGGCATCGAGCGATGCCGGATCGATCGCCAGCGCGCGCTCCGCTTCGGCGCGGGCGGCCGTCAGATCCTTCGATCTGCCGGTACGCTTCGCCGAGCGCGACGTGCACGTCCGCGGTCTCGGCGCTCCACAATGAGATCTTGAACGCGTCGATCGCTTCCTGGACGCGGCCGCTTCGCAGATGAATGCGTCCGAGCAACAGGTGCCCTTCGGCGAGATACGGCGAGAGATACAGCGCGCGGTCGAGTTCGACCAGCGCCTCGCGATCGTTGTCCTGCTGATAATGCCGCCGCCCCGATCCAGGTGGAACCGCGCCGTCTCCTCCTGATCGCTCTGCTCGCTGGCCGCCAGCCGCGACTCGATCCGCCGGGAGCGTGGCAGCTCGGCTTCGTACTTCACGCGCTCGAGACCTCTCGGGACGCCTTCGACGAGATTCGCGGCCGACCGCTTCGCGCCGGGCGATTCGTACTCTGCAGAGAGACGGCGCGCCAGTTCGCGCTCGCGCATCGCTTCAGCGGCGTTGCCGCTGGCTGCCAGGGCGGTGCCAAGCACGAAGTGCGCATCCGCGTCGGCGCGGTTTCGGCGGACCGCTTCGCGCAACCAGTAGATGGATGCCTGAACGTCCCGGCTGAGCCAGTACGCGTAGCCAAGGTTGAACGCGTAGTCGGAGTCCTCGGAGTCGGCCTTGACGGCCTTGTCGAAGAAATACACCGGCAGCCCTGTCTGGCGCCGGCGCAAACCGGCGAAGCTGCAGGACGCCAAGATTGTTCAGCACGATAGCGGTGGGCTGCTCCTCGGACAACGCCGTGAAGATCTTGAAGGCGTCTTCGTATTGCTTCAGCTCGAGCTTCGCCAGACCCGTCAGAAACTGCACGCGACGCGCGTTGGGTGAATCGGCCGGGATGGCCGCGATCGCGTCGAGCGCATGGCCGTAGTCGCCCTGGTTCGCGTAGACGTCCCACAGCGCCAGACGCGCCCGTTCGAAGCTCGGCTGGGCCCTGAGCGCCGCCCACAAGTAGTTGACCGCCGTCTGCGGCGTCTCCGCGAGCAGTCCCTTGATGAAGTTCGCGAACACCTCGACCGATGGATGCTGCCGGCGAATGTCTTCCGACGATGTCTGCGACGGCGGGGCAATCTGTCGCGCCACGCGCTCGAAGGTCGCAAACAGTTCCGCCACTCGTCCGCGCTCGGTGATGGTGGCCTGCACGCGACCCGTGTCGAGCGCGATGCGGCGCGCCTTGACGACGAGCACGTCGCCCTCGAGTTGGAGCGTGCCGACGACGATCTCGGCGGCCCCGACAACCTGCCCGATGCGGATCAACGTGGCGTCGGTGAGGGTCGCTGCCGGCGGCACCTGCAGGCGCGCGAACGCCCGCTTCCGCTCCTGACGGGTCACCGCATCTCCCCCCAACGCGTTCACATCGTCGGTCAGCAGCACGGCCGAGGCTTCGCCGAGCCAGAAGATGCGAGCGTCGCGGGTGACGTTCTCGAACGGCATCACGAGCACGCCCGATTGCGCGCGGGCAGACGCTGCGACAAGCGACAGCGAGGCGATGAGACAGAGCCGGGTGGCCGTCACGCGTCGCTCCCGGTTTCGTCGCGAGCGCCGTTCGCCAGCGCGATCCGCAGCACGCAGGTCGCTTCGCCGGTCCCGCGACAGGCGACGACTTCGGTTTGTGCGCCGATGTTGAACTTCTCCATCAGACGCTGCACAGCCGCAGCATAGAAACCGCACAACGGACGCGCAACTGGTTCGCGGACCGAACAGAAGATCGACGCCCGCACGTCGATCTGCGCCGTTCCGCGCCGAAACCGCGCAATGGCGCGGCTGTCGCGATAGCTGCTGCGCACGATCTGGCGGGCGACGCGAATCACGATGCGGCTGCGGAGCCATCGGGGCGCGGCTTTGATCGCCGCCCGCTGCGGCGCCGAGAGCGCCTCGACGGTCCACTCGGCGGCATACTCGCCGGCTCGCCTCGTGATCATCCCGTACGCGTCGCCTTCCTGCCGCAGGAAACTCAGCACGGCAGTCAGCGGGGCCAGACCAATCGTCCCCAAGCGAAGACCGCGGGCGTCGAGCCAGTTCTCGTAGAAGCTCAATCGGGTCGGAAGGATGTCGGCGATGCCCTGATGCAGACTGGCCACGAGAACGCGACCGATGCGGGCATCTTTCATGATCGCGGTAAGATCACCGTCATCCCATGCATTCGGCAGCGATTCTTGCAGGGGGCCGCGCGAGCCGTTTCGGCGGCCGCGACAAGGGCGCGCTCGTCGTCGACGGGCGGACGATTCGCGAACGTCAACTCGCGATCCTGTCGGAGGTCGCCGAGGAGATCCTGATCATCGGAGCGGACGAAGACCTGATTCCAGGCATGCGGACCGCATGGGCGGCGTGCACGCCGCGCTGACCACCGCGCGCCACGACACGGTCTTCGTGATGGCGTGCGACATGCCGCACGTCTCCGCGGCGTTCGCGAGACATCTGCTCTCCCTGGCCCGCGATGCCGACCTGGTCGTTCCACGCACCGAGCGCGGCTATCATCCGTTGTGCGCGGTGTACACTCGCGCCTGCCTGGAGCCGCTCGCGCGGCGACTGGCGGCGCGGACGCTCCAGATGAGCGCGCTTCTCGACGACGTGCGCGTTCGCGTCGTCGAGGCCGACGAAATCGAAAGGTTTGGGGAACGCCATCGGCTGCTGGCCAACGTGAATACGCCGGCCGACTACGCAGGCCTCGAGTCGCTTCAAGTTCACGATAATCGTATCACCGGTCCATGATCCGACCCGTCCAACGTCAAGTGCACGACCAGGTGGCCGACCTCATTCGACGCCACTACGGCACTCGCGGAGGTGCCCGCTTTCGCCGTGGAGATCCCGCCCTCGCGCGCGCTCGGGGATCTCGCGGTTCCCGTGGCCTTTCAACTCGCGCGGGCGCTGCGGAAGCCGCCGAAAGCCATCGCCCAGGAGATTGCCGGCGCGCTTGACGCCATGCCCGGCGCCGCCAGGGTCGCCGCGGCGCCCAACGGGTATCTCAACGTGCACCTCGATCGGCGCGCCTTCCTGCTGCCGCGCGTGCGGGACCAGGTGGCGCCCGACGCGGCCGCCCCGGAGAAGACGATCGTCGAGCACACGGCCATCAATCCCAACAAGGCGGCCCACATCGGCCACCTGCGAAACGCCGCGCTCGGCGACACGCTCGCGCGCGTGCTGCGCTTTCGCGGCACGCCGCTCGAAGTGCAGAACTACATCGACGACCTCGGCGTGCAGGTCGCGGACATCATCGTCGGCTTTCGGGAGTTCGAGCATGCGTCGCTGGACGACGTGCGCCGGATCGCGGACACGACGCGGTTCGACTACTACTGCTGGGACCTGTACTCGCGCGTGACGGAATGGTACGACGAGGCCAAGGACAGTCTGGCGCGCCGCGGCGCCGCGCTCCACGACCTCGAAGAGGGCGGGAACAAGACCGCGGAAATGGGCGCCTTCATCGTCGAGCGGATCGTCCGCGCGCACCTGGCGACCATGGCGCGGCTGAAGATCTCCTACGACCTTCTGACCTACGAGGGCGACATCCTCCGTTTGAAGTTCTGGGCCCACGCGTTCGATCTGCTCAAAGCCCAGGGGGCGGTCTTCCTGCAGACCGAAGGAAAGCTGGCCGGGTGTTGGGTGATGCCCATCGAGGAGGGCGACGGTTCCGCCTCGTCTGACGAGGAGGGCGACGTCAAAGAAAAAGTCATCGTGCGGTCGAACGGCGTCGTCACCTACATCGGCAAGGACCTGGCGAATCAGTTCTGGAAGCTCGGGCTCCTCGGCCGCGACTTCCGCTATCGCCGCTTCGCCGTGCAGGCCGAAGGCCGCCAGTTGTGGTCCACGACGTCAACCGACGGCGACCCCGGCGCGCCGGCGTTCGGACACGCCGCCCGCATCTACAACGTCATCGACTCGCGGCAGATGTACCTGCAGGCGCTCCTCAGCCAGGCGCTGCGCACGCTGGGCCGCCCGAAGGAGGCGGAGAACTCGATTCACTTTTCGTACGAGATGGTGGCGTTGTCGCATGCCACGGCGAAGGAACTGGGTTACACGATCGCGCCGGACAGCGAAGATGCGGGCAAGCCATTCGTCGAGGTGTCGGGCCGCAAGGGGCTTGGCGTCAAGATCGACGACCTGCTGGATCTCCTGACGAAGAAGGCGACGACAGAAGTGGCGACCCGCAATCCTGAATTCTCGCCTGAGGAGTGCCAGCGCGTGGGCGCGCAGATTGCCGTCGCCGCGATTCGCTACTTCATGCTGAAGTTCTCGCGCGGGAAACTGATTGTCTTCGACATGGAGGAGGCGCTCAGCTTCGAGGGCGAAACCGGCCCGTATCTGCAATACGCGGTCGTGCGCGCGCGAAACATCTTCAACAAGCTTCAGGAGCGCGAGGGGCTGTCCGAGTCCGACATTCTGGCGTCGCTCGACGGAGCCGCGACCGACGAGCTGAATCACGACGAGGGCGACCACACCCTGTGGGCCGTCGCCTTCGAGGCGTCACGGCTGGACGACGTGGTGGAGCAGGTGGTCAGGTCGCTCGAGTTCGCGACCCTCGCCAAGTATGCGTTCGGCCTGGCGCAGCTGTTCAACGCCTTCTACCATCGATACCCCATCCTCAACGAGGAGGACATCGACCGGAAGCGCTGGCGTGCCGCCGGCGTCGCCTACGTCCGGGCGCAGCTCACCCGCGCGCTCGATTTGATGGGGATTGAAGTTCCCGTACCGAATGTAGCAGGATACCCGGAGCAAAGACCAACCACTCAGGACAGCCGCGACACAAAGGATCAGACCAGACCAGGTTTCTCCTTAGTGTCCTTCGTGTCCTTTGTGGCCAAACACCATGGCCGTGATCGGGATTACCAACTGCCGGAAGCTGGAAGACTACCGGCAATCGATTCTGCATGTCGGCGGCGAGCCGCGGATCGTCGACGCGTCGATGACCGTCGACGCGGCGCTCGAGGGCATCGAGGGCCTGATGCTCACGGGCGGCGACGATGTGGCGCCGACGATCTACGGCGAGCAGCCGCATGCGGCCATCAGGGAAGAAGTCGCCGGGCGCGACGAGTTCGAGATCGGCCTGGTCAAGGCGGCCCGGCAACGCGGGCTGCCCATCTTCGCGATCTGCCGCGGCGTGCAGGTGCTGAACGTCGCGTGCGGCGGCACGCTGGTGCAGGACATCCCCTCGCAGGTAACGGGCGCGCTCGCGCACGATCTGCCGGTTCCGCCCAACCAGTCCTATTCCCTCGCGCACGAGGTCTGGCTCGAAAAAGACTCGCTGCTCTCGCTGCTGATGCGCGAGCGCCTGAGCGACACCGACTCGTGCGAGGTGAACAGCCGTCACCATCAGGCAGTGAAAGATCTCGCGAACGGCTTCCGCGTCTCGGCCACGGCGCCGGACGGCGTCATCGAGGCGATCGAGGATCCGGACCACGGCTTCTGCCTGGGCGTGCAGTGGCACCCGGAGAATTTCTTCCGCACGGGCGAGTTCAGGCCGCTGTTCGAGGGGTTCCTGGAAGCCGCGCAGAGCGAGTCTACGGTCCTGTCCGCCTTAGGCGGAGACAAACCACCACCGTCTCCACATGCGGCGTGTTGGGGAACAGATCGAAGGCGTCGATCCGTTCGATCGAATACCCGCCATCGACGAGGCGGCGGCTGTCCCTGGCGAGCGTCGCGACGTCGCAGGACACGTAGATCAGCCGGGCGGCTCCAGACGCGACGATCCCTTCCAGCGCCTCCTTCGACATGCCCGGTTCGAGGCGGATCCGCAATGATGGTCGATGGCCGATCGCGGCGCATCGATTGGCGGAAGAAGTCCTCGACCGATTGATGCACGGCTTTCACTGAACTGGCAGCGGCCGAGGCGTTGCTCGCCAGATCGGCGGCGGCGACGCGATCGCCCTCCACGGCCGTGACGTCGGCGCCGCGCGCGGCCGCGGCGCTCAGCGCGAACAGGCCAACTCCGGCAAAGAGATCCAGCGTCGGGGAGGATTCCGGGACCTGGCGCACGACATGGGCGACGAACTCCCCGAGGAGATGCCGGTTGCCCTGGAAGAATGCCAGGACATGCCGACGAAGCGCCACGCCCACGTCGCCAACGGTGATTCGATCGACGACATGCGGGTCGCCCGCTGAGCCGAATGCCGACGCGATGCCGGTCAGCCCAGGGGTCGCGGCGAGGCGGTCCACGGCGCCCTCTTCAATCTCCGACGCGGCATCGAGAAACACCACGCGCTGGGTCGCATCGAGATTCTCGGAGAGCTCGATCTCGCGAATCGCGTCGAGACCACCGGACTGGATGACGGCCGAGAGCGCGTCGAGCACGTCGCACGTCGCCGGCAACAACTGCCGGGTCTGACGCGCGTCGCACACGTCGTGCGTCCCTTCGCGGAAGAACCCGAGCCGCCGCCCGCGGACGTGCAGCCGGGCGCGCATCCGATACCCGTCCTCGGGCGACGGCGCGACCGTCACCGCCGACGGGAGCGGCAGCCGGCCAATCCGCCGAAACGCATCGTCGATCACCTGGCTCTTGATGGCGAGCTGACGCGGGTACGAGAGGTGCCCGTAGAGACAGCCGCCGCACAACGGATCGGCGAACGCCCGGCGATCGGTCGACGGCTCCTCGACGTCAACGGTTTCGGCGAATCCGACACTCTTGGCGACGCGCTCGACGCGGGCGCGCACCCGCTCGCCGGGAATCGCGCCGCTGACGAACACGATCTGCCCGTCCAGGCGCGCGATCATGCGGCCGCCCGCGGCGGGCTTCTCGATGGTGAGCGAGAGGATTTGTCCTGGAGTGAGCATCCGATCGGTGAGCCGTGGTTGGTCACGCGGCATCACGATCGTACGTGGGGTCCGGCTTTAGCCGGACCTGCATCGATCTTCGGTACGCCTAGCGGATCCGGCTGTCATGAGGCCGAAAGGCGGACCCCACGTGAATACATGAACGCGACCGTCGGCAGACGAAACCGGTCGCGCACCAGCCGGTCGATCGCCGCATCTCGTGCGCGCGCGAACACGTCGGCGGTCATCCCAGCCTTGAAGGGCGCCAGCTCGGCATCGGCTTCGCGCGTCAACTCTTCTCGCGCTGCCTCGTCGAGGCCAGCGCGCGCGTGCTCGAGCAGCTCGCGATCCAACGCCGTGAGCCGATCGACGAGCTGGCGCCGCCGTTCGCCGCGGACACCCCGCGCATCGGCTCGCGCCTCCTCCAGCTCGCGCGCAACGCGGTCGATCAAGTCGTCGAACTCAGGCCCGAGCGCGCCACTCGTCCGCGCCGCAGTCAGCTTCAGCACCACGCGCTGCAGGTGAGCCGGCAGCGATTGCTTCGTGGACTGCTGACTGTCGACTACTGTCGACTGTTGACTGTCGACTGTCGACCGCGTGGTCACCCCCGTCGCCCGCCGCCATTCATCGAACACGTCGAGCACGTCCGCTTCGCAGAAGTCGATGCGCACGGGACGCCGGCGCGGTCCGCTGCGGTAGTACCGCTCAAAATACCGGTCGATGCCGGCAAACGCGACCTTGAGCGGGACACCCTCCTCGGCCCAGTGGGCGACGAGGTCGAACGACGGACCGGTCACGCGGATCAAGTGCCCATCGTTCTTGCGACAGAGGTAGGTCTCGATTTCGCGACAGAATTCCGCGATCTCCACGGTCTATTTCTGATTGCGTTCCCAGACCAGCCTGAGGCCCTGGAGCGTGATGTCGGGATCGACGTGCACGATGGCCGGAATCTCCGGGGCCATCACCTCGGCGAGCCCGCCGGTCGCGATGCAGATCGCGTCGCCGCCGAGCTCGTCGCTCATCCGGCGCGCGAGACCTTCGACCATGCCGACGTAGCCGTAGAACAATCCCGACTCCATCGCGCCGACCGTCGTGCGCCCGACGATCCGCGACGGCTTGCGCACGTCGATGCGCGGCAGACGGGCGGCCCGCTGGAACAGCGCGTCCGCCGAAATCTGCACGCCTGGGCAGATCGCGCCGCCCAGATACTCGCCCTTCGCGGTGATCGCATCGAGGGTCGTCGCCGTGCCGAAGTCGACGACGATCAGCGGGTGGCGGCCGTCGCGCCCGAATTTCTCGTACGCGGCCACCGCATTCACGATCCGGTCGGCGCCGACCTCGGCGGGATTCTCGTAGAGGATCGGCATCCCGGTGTTGACGCCCGGCTCCACGTTGAGCGCGGTCACACCGAAATAGCGCTGCGACATCATCTTCATCGTGCCCGTCAGCGGGGGCACGACCGACCCGAGGATGACGCCGCTGATTCGCGACCGCTCGATCCGGCTGTGCGCGAACAGGCCCTCCACCAGCAACCCGAGCTCGTCAGACGTGCGCTCGCGCAGCGTTTGCAGGCGCCAGCTCTGGACGAGCGACGCGCCCTCGAACACGCCGAGCACGATGTTGGTGTTGCCGACGTCGATCGCTAGGCAGCATGCTCAGATGCGTCAGCTCATGCGTGCTCGAGTGCTCAGCTCGTGCATCTGTGCACGATGAGGCTCACGCGACTAGGCTCGCTGACTGGACTACACTGTGCACTTCACTGCATTGTGCACTCACGTGCACTCACCGTGCACTGACGTCACTGTGCACCGTGTCATACTTCCACAGCACTTCGCCGCCAACGATTCGCTCCAGCCCGCTGTCCGTTTGCACGAGCAGCGCACCGTCGCTGTCGATGCCCGCCGTCGTGCCCGAGTGTCGCGGCCGCCGACGGTCCACGTCACACGCGCGCCGACGGCGCCTGGCGCGCGCTGCCGCCACGCGTCGAGAATAGCATCGAACCGGCCCTCGAGCAGATCGCGGTACCGTCGCGCGAGCGCGGCGAGCGTCTCGACGAGCACACGGCCGCGATCGATCGATGTCGACGATTCAGCGTCGAGCGAGGTGACACGATCCCGCAGGTCCGCGGGATAGGCCGCGCTGGTCAGGTTGATGCCGTATCCGAGGACCACCAGATCGTGCGCAGCCTCGGCCAGGATGCCTGCCAGCTTCCGGCCCGACGCGTACAGGTCGTTCGGCCATTTCAGATCCGCGCGGAGACCACTGCACTCTTGAACACCTTCGGCAATCGCGACACCCGCGGCGATCGTGAGCAGCGAGGTGGCCCGCCGCGGGTCGACGCGCGCGCGGCCGGGGCGAGCACGACCGACACATACAGGCCGCTTCGCGGCGGCGAAAACCAGACACGGCCGCGCCGACCGCGGCCAGCCGACTGCTCGTCGGCAATCACCACGGCGCCCTCCGTGGCGAGCGCCGCCGCGGCGTCGTTGGTGGATCCGATCGTCGGGAAGAACACGATCGGCGACGCGAGCGGGCCGAGCCGCGGACGCGCCGCCTCGATCGCGGTCGCGATGTCAGCGGGAAGATCTTTCACGCTGACCCGCAGCAGGTTTCGTGCTTTCGTGATTTCGTGGCTGTTCCAGTCGTCAGAGGGGCTCGATCTCGAAGCTGATGTCGGCCGCCGGCGCGGAATGCGTCAACGCGCCGACCGACACGAACTCGGCGCCGGTTTTGGCGAGCTCCGGGATGCGATCGAGCGTCACGCCGCCGGAGATCTCGACCTTCGCGCGGCCTTTCGCGCGGTCGATCGCTTTCCGGATGTCCGTCATCGACATGTTGTCGACGAGGATGATGTCGGCCCTGGCGGCGAGCGCTTCGTTGACCTCGGTCAGCGTCTGCGCTTCGACCTCGATCGGCAGCCCGCGATGCTGCACGCGCGCCCGCTGCACAGCCTTGGTCACGCCACCGGCCAGGCGGACGTGATTGTCCTTGAGGAGCACGCCATCGAAGAGCCCGTTGCGGTGGTTCGTCGCGCCGCCGACGCGCACGGCGTACTTCTCGAGCGCGCGCAGGGTGGGCGTGGTCTTCCGCGTGTCGAGAATCGTCACGGCGCCTTTGGTTGCGTCCACGAACCGCCGCGTGAGCGTGGCGATGCCGGTCAGGCGCTGCAGGAAATTCAGCGCTGTCCGCTCGCCGACGAGCAGCGCGCGGGCCGGTCCGACCAGCTTGGCGACCGTGTCGCCCGATCGGCAGATCTGGCCGTCGCGTTTCTGGATCTCAATCTTGACGGTGGCGTCCAGCTGCCGGAACGTTTCGAGCGCAATCTCGAGCCCGGCCAACACGCAGTCGGTCTTGATCAAGAACACGCCGCGAGCTTTCTGCCGGGACGACACGATGGCCTCCGTCGTGATGTCCCCTCCCCGCACGTCTTCTTCGAGCGCGCGGCGCACGACATCTCGATACGCGATCGGATCGAGTGGCTGTACCGTTGACACCGCGACGAGCATCTGGGTCTTAGGTCGTCCCATAAGCTTGGACAATGATCTGCTGCGGCTCCCCGACCGCCGTCTCGAACGCTCGAACCCGAAGCGCCGATCGCAGGTCGGCTTCGACGATCGGCATGAGGGCGAGGAACGCTTCCGGGGCCGTGACGAGCACGTTCGTGATCGGCACCTTCAGCGGCTGCTTGGCCTCGGAGCGTTGCTTGCGCACTTCGAACAGGACATCGGTCGCCCACGCATAGGCGCGTTCATCAGCCTGGCGCGTCGCATCCGCGTGGTCGGCGATGCGCGACAGCAATTCGTCCTCGGTCGGCCATGGCGCCCGATGAATCGATCCCGTCTGCCACCAGGACCAGACTTCGTCGGTCGACGAACGGGAGAAACGGCGCGAACAGCCGCAGCATCGTCGACAGCGCGGTCACGAGCGCGGCATTGGCCGACGCCGCGCCCGCTTCCGTCTGTTCACCGTAGCGGCGACCCTTGACCAGCTCGAGATAGTCGTCGCAGAACCGCCAGAAGAACGCTTCCGTCCGCTGCAGCACGCGCGCGTAGTCGTACGCCTCGAACGCCTCGGTCGCTTCGGACACGAGCGCCGCGAGACTGCGCAGCATCGCGCGATCGACCGGCTCGGTCACCGGGCTGTCCGCCCGCGTCTCCGTTCCCGACAGCGCGAACTTCGACGCATTCAGCACCTTGATCGCGAGCCGCCGCCCGATCCGCATCTGGTTCGTGTCGAACGGCGTATCGGCGCCCATTCTGCTGCTGGCCGCCCAATACCGGACCGCATCCGACCCGTGCTCCTCGAGCAACCCCATCGGCGTGACGACGTTGCCTTTCGACTTCGACATCTTCTTGCGGTCGGGATCGACGACGAAGCCGGAGATGGCGGCGTTGGCCCACGGCAGCGAATCGTGTTCGAGATGCGCGCGCAGGACCGACGAAAACAGCCAGGTGCGGATGATGTCGTGCGCCTGCGGCCGCATGTCCATCGGGAACGTCCGCGCGAAGAGATCGGGATCGTCGGGCCAGCCGCACACCGTCTGCGGCGACAACGACGAGGTGGCCCACGTGTCCATGATGTCGGGGTCGCCGATGAAGCCACCCGGCGTCCCTCGCTGATCCGCGCGATAGCCCGGCGGGACGTCGGTCGACGGATCGACCGGCAGCCGATCGTGCGACGCGTGGATCGCGCGGTCGTGTTGCACGCGCCCCTGTCGTCGATCGGGTACCAGACGGGAAACGGCACGCCGAAAAACCGCTGTCGGCTCACGCACCAGTCACCGGTCAGCCCGTTCACCCAGTTCTCGTACCGCGTCTGCATGTAGCCCGGGTGCCATCGCAGCTCGCGACCGCGCGCGAGCAGCGCCTCGCGGAACTCCATCGTCTTGAAAAACCATTGACGGCTCGTCACGATCTCGAGCGGCCGATCGCCCTTCTCGTAGAACTTGACGGCGTGGGTGATCGGCTTGGGATCGCCGACGAGATCGCCGCTGGCCTTCAACTGCTCGACGATCTTCACGCGCGCCTTCGCGGCGGACAATCCCGCCAGCTCGTTGTAGAACTGCTGCGCGCGGCCGGCATCCGCCGACTCCCAACCTGAAGCGCCCCACTCGACCGGCCGCAGCGTGCCGTCGGCCTGGATGACCGCACGCACCGGGAGCGACAGCTCGCGCCACCACGTCACGTCGGTGATGTCGCCGAACGTGCAGATCATCGCGATGCCGCTGCCCTTTTCAGGGTCGGCCAGCGTATGCGCTTTGACCGGGACGCGCGCGCCAAACAGCGGCGTGACGACCTCCGTCCCGAACAGCGGCTGATACCGCGCATCGTCGGGATGTGCCACCAGGGCGACACAGGCCGGAATCAGCTCGGGACGCGTCGTTTCGATTTCGACGCTGCCAAACTTGACGCGGTGATACGCGCCGGGCATTTCGCGATCTTCGAGCTCCGCCTGCGCGACCGCGGTCCGGAAATCCACGTCCCACAGCGTCGGCGCCTCGACCTGATACGCGAGCCCGCGCTCGAGCTGATGCAGGAACGCCAGCTGCGACACGCGCTGCGCGCGCTTGCCGATGGTCGCGTAGGTCATCGACCAGTCCACCGACAGGCCGAGATACCTCCACAGCGCCTCGAAGGCCTTTTCGTCCTCGATGGTCAGCCGATCGCACAGCTCGATGAAATTCGGCCGCGACACCGAGATCGGCGGCTTGGGCGGCTGCGCCGGCGGCGTGAACGACGGATCGTAGGGCAGCGACGGATCGCAGCGGACGCCGTAGTAGTTCTGCACGCGGCGCTCGGTCGGCAAGCCGTTGTCGTCCCACCCCATCGGGTAGAACAGTTCCTTCCCGCGCATGCGGTGAAAGCGGGCGACGAGGTCGGTATGCGTAAACGAGAACACGTGCCCGACGTGCAGCGATCCGCTGACCGTCGGCGGCGGCGTGTCGATGGAGAAGATCTCGTCGCGGCGGCGGGTGCGATCGAACCGGTAGACGCCCGCGTCTTCCCACTGGGCGATCCATTTCGCTTCGAGCCCCTCGAGTGCGGGCTTCTCGGGCAACGGCATCGACAGAGTTTATACGCGTGCGCGGGCGTTCGCGTTGATGAAGTCCACGATCTCCTGCATCGGCGTGCCCGGCAGAAAAATTCCCTTCACGCCGATCGCCTTGAGCTTCGGGATGTCGAGGTCCGGGATGATCCCGCCAATCACCACGAGCACATCGTCGAGTCCCTTGGCGCGGAGGAGATCCATCAGTCGCGGCGCAATGTGGTTGTGCGCGCCCGACAGAATCGAGAGACCGATGACGTCGGCATCTTCCTGCAGTGCGGCGGAGACGATCTGCTCGGGCGTCTGGCGCAGGCCGGTGTAGATCACCTCCATGCCCGCATCCCGCAGCGCGCGCGCAATCACCTTGGCGCCGCGGTCGTGGCCGTCGAGACCCGGCTTGGCGATCACGACTCGGAGTTTGCGCATCAGACAATGTCTTTTTCGTGTCTTCGTGCTTGCCGCTGGTCTGCCTTTCGGCAGCTAAATGACGGGGACTTCCTCGTACTCGCCCCACACGTCGCGAAGCGCGTTGCACACTTCGCCGACGGTCGCGTAGGCGCGAACGGCGTCGAGGATGGGCGGCATCAGATTCGTTGTCGTCCGGGCGGCCGCGCGGAGGGCATCGAGCGACCGGGCGACCTGGTCGCCGTTGCGGGTTCGCTTCAGCGTCTCGAGCTTGGCGAGCTGCGTTTCGGCCGCTGACTCGTCAATATAGAGAATCTCGATGGGCGGCTCGTCGTGCTGCACGAAGTCGTTGACGCCGACGACGATCTTTTCCTTGCGCTCGACCGACTGCTGGTAGCGGTACGAGCTCTCGGCAATCTCCTGCTGCGGAAACCCGCGCTCGATCGCCTCGACCATCCCGCCCATCCTGTCGATGGTGTCGAAGTAGGCGAGCGCGCCGTCCTCCATGTCCTTCGTGAGGCGCTCGACGAAATACGAGCCGCCGAGCGGATCGGTAATGTTCGCGACGCCGCTCTCGTGGGCGATGATCTGCTGCGTCCGCAGCGCGAGCGTCGCCGCTTCCTCGGTCGGCAGCGCCAGTGCTTCGTCCAGCGAGTTGGTATGCAGCGAGTTGGTTCCGCCGAGAACAGCGGACAGCGCCTGCAGCGCCGTGCGCACGACGTTGTTGTAGGGCTGTTGCGCGGTCAGCGACACGCCGGCGGTCTGGCTATGGAAGCGCAGCTTCCACGACCGCTCGTTCTTCGCGTGGAAGCGGTCGCGCATCGCCTCCGCCCAGATTTTCCGCGCGGCGCGGTACTTCGCGATCTCCTCGAAGAAATCGCTGTGGGCGTTGAAGAAGAAGGACATCCGCGGCACGAAGTCGTCGACGTCCAGGCCGGCCTCGACGCCCCATTGCACGTACTCGAGACCGTCGCGCAACGTGAACGCGAGCTCCTGCAGCGCCGTCGAGCCGGCTTCCCGGATGTGATACCCGCTGACCGAGATCGTGTTCCAGCGCGGCACGTCGGTCGAACAGAAGCCGAAGATGTCGGTGATGATCCGCATCGACGGGCGCGGCGGGAAGATGTATTCCTTCTGCGCGATGAATTCCTTGAGGATGTCGTTCTGAATCGTGCCCGACAGGGTCTTCCAGTCGGCGCCCTGCTGTTCGGCGACGACCAGGTACATCGCGAAGATCACCGCGGCCGGCGAGTTGATGGTCATCGACGTGGTGATGTCGCCGAGGCGGATCCCCTGGAACAGCGTTTCCATGTCGGCCAGCGACGTCACGTTCACGCCGCATTTCCCCACTTCGCCGAGCGAGAGTTCGTGATCGGGGTCGCGGCCCATGAGCGTGGGCAGGTCGAAGGCGACGCTCAGACCGGTGCCGCCCGCTGCGAGCAGCGCCTTGTAGCGCGCGTTGGTGTCCTCGGGCGTACCGAACCCCGCAAACTGCCGCATCGTCCACAGCTTGCCGCGGTAGCCGGTCGGGTGGATGCCTCGGGTGTACGGAAACTCGCCAGGCAGGCTGATGTCGCGCGACTCGTCGATGCTGAGATCGTCCGGCGTGTAGAGCCGTTCGATCGGCCGTCCCGAGATCGTCGTGAACGCAGCCGAGCGCTCCGGCGCTTTTTTCAGCGCCGGCTCCAACGTTTCTCGCTCCCAGCGCTGCTTCGCCGTCTCGGCGACGGTTTTCATCTCTTTTCATTATATCCAGCGAGCGATGGCAGGGTCCGGCTAAAGCCGGACGCCACGTACGCACGCAGGCAGTTACCTCGCCGTACGTGGCGTCCGCCTTTAGGCGGACCAGAGGAGCGCACTTTGCACAGCCCAGCAGCATGTTCCCTGCACACCCTGAGCACTTGCGCCATTTCGACTACCGCGGCTTCCATCGTTACTCCCTTCGTTTCTGCACGATGCACAGACAGGAGTTGTTCGTCACGCACGCAGTGGTCGATCTCGTGCTCGAGCAGTTTTTGCGAAGTGCGGCGGAAGAGGGCTTTGCACTTATTACGTATTGCTTCATGCCAGATCACGTTCACTTGCTCGTGGCGGGAACGTCCGAAACGACTGATTGCAAGCGATTCATCGCGCTGACGAAGCGATACTCCGGGTTCTATTACAAGAAACAGCACCAACGCGGCCTCTGGCAGCGATACGGCTTCGAGCGTGTGCTGCGAGACGACGAGGGGACGCTCGTGGTCGCTCGATACATCGTAGAAAATCCGGTGCGAGCAGGTCTCGTGACGAACCCTCGCGATTATCCGTTCCTGGGATCGAGTGTGTATACGCTCGAGGAGATCCTGAATGCAATGCAGGACAACGTCACGCCGGACTCGAATCGCCCCGAGGTCCGGCTGAAGCCGGACGCCACGGACGGAAAGATGGAAAGGTCCGCCAAAGGCGGACTCCACATCGGACAGAGGACGTCCGGCTAAAGCCGGACGCCAACGGACCGCACGTCGGGAGGCCAACAGGCATGATATGCGACCCCGTAGGTCCGGCGAAAGCCGGACGCCACCTACTCGCAGCGCAACCAGTTACCTAATGTCGTACGTGGCGTCCGCCTTTAGGCGGACCCGTGCTCGCATTGCAGATTTGACTTCGCAAAAGCGGTAACAGTAGGCTCACCGGCGCCCATATGAGTCAACGCAACGACGCGTCGCCACCCCACAGCGGTGAGCGCCCGGGGATGGGGCCGTTGTTCGGCGCGATGCTCCAGGAGTTCAACCTCGCCGCGAGGCTGCTCAACCTCGACGCGGGCATCTGGCGCATCCTCACCCATCCGAAACGGCAGATCGTCGTCTCCTGTCCCGTGCAGATGGACCACGGCGACATCGAAGTGTTTACCGGGTTCCGCGTGCAGTACAACATCACGCTCGGGCCGGCCAAGGGCGGCATCCGCTATCACCCCGCCGTCACACTCGACGAAGTCACGGCGCTGGCCGCGTGGATGACGTGGAAATGCGCCGTCGCCCATATCCCGTTCGGCGGCGGCAAAGGCGGCGTGATCTGCGATCCGTCGAAGATGTCGAAGCGCGAGATCGAAGCGCTGACACGCCGCTACGTCGCGGAAATCATCGACGCGATCGGACCCGAGAAGGACGTGCCCGCGCCCGACGTCAACACCAACGAGCAGATCATGGCGTGGGTGATGGACACCTACTCCATGCACGTCGGCCATACCGAAACCGCGGTGGTCACCGGCAAGCCGATCGAGCTCGGCGGATCGCTCGGGCGCCGGGAAGCCACGGGCCGCGGCGTGATGATCGCCACGCGCGAGGCCGCGAAGCACGTCGGCATCGACATCGCGAAAGCGCGCGTCGCCGTCCAGGGGTTCGGGAACGTCGGCTCGATCTCCGCCCAGCTGCTGGCGAAGATGGGCGCCCGGATCGTCGCCGTCACCGACTGGAAGGGCGGCGTGCACAACGAACAGGGGATCGACGTCGAGAGCCTCATCGCGCACGTGCAACAGCACCAGACGGTGGACGGCTTCAGCGGAGCGGAACCGCTGGAGAGCGCGAAGCTCTTCGGCCTCGACGTGGACATCCTGATCCCGGCCGCGCTGGAGAATCAGATCACGATGTCGAACGCCCGCGACATCAAGGCGCGCATCATCATCGAAGGCGCCAACGGACCGACGACGCCGGACGCGCATCGCCAACTGCACGACCGCGGCGTCTTCATCGTCCCCGACATCCTCGCCAACAGCAGCGGCGTCACCACGTCGTACTTCGAGTGGGTGCAGGACCGCTACGGCTACTTCTGGAGCGAGAAGGAAGTGAACGAACGCCTCGAGCTCAAGATGTGCGAGGCATTCGACGACGTCCTGCAGACCTCGATCAAATACAACGTGGACATGCGCGTCGCCGCGTACGTGGTGGCCATCAACCGCGTGGCCACGGTCACGCGGATGCGCGGCATGTACGCCTGAGTTCTAGACCGGTTTCAGGATCACGCCGCTGTGCTGGCGGCCGTTGATGGCGACCTCGATCGGCTTGTCGAATCTCAAGTGCCGGACGAATTCACTCTCGGCAACCGCCGGCTGTGCCGCGAGCCAGGCCCAGTCGACGAACCCATCTCCCGCGTCAGGATTGACCGTCAGATACCCGATGTCGCCGGCCGTCAGGTTCTGGAAGAAATGGCTGCCTTGTGACGGCGTGACCCGGAAGTCGGCGAACCCGGCCTCGACAATCGCGCGCGCGCCTGCAATCTGATCCCACGTCACCGGAATCCCCAGCGAGGGATCGGCCGAGCCCCAGCGGCCGACGCCGATCAGCACGTACGGACGGCGGCGGGCCGTCAGGTCGGCGTTGAGCTGCGCGACGGCTCGGGCGATGTCGCGGGTCTTCAGGCGATCGAAGCGGTTCACGTCGATCACGACCAGGTCGCGGACGCCGGCGATGGTGCCGTGGCCCAGCGCGGCATCGCTCGCGCAGATCAACCGCTCGCGTTCGACGCGCGGCAGGTCGGGCTCGTGCACGTCGCGGACACGGCCGAGCGGACGCAACTGCAGAACGCCGAACTCCGGCGACGTCGTTCGGCTGCAGGTGCGCCGCAAACTCGAGCTCCACCGGCACGCCGGTCCCCTCGACGGCCATGCGCAGCAGCGCGTCGACGAGATCGGCCAGCGGGAACAGGCCGTGCTTCAGGATGGGCGCGAACGTGACGAGCCGCACGCCGGCGCGCGATATGCCGTCGTAGACGACGTCGTTCTCCGGCGAGTAGGTCGAGCCGACCGACGCCAGAGTGCCGTCCTGCTCCGCCGCCGCGAGATCGAAGCGGGCCGGCGCAAACGGTGTCGAGCTGCCGCGCCCGAGCTCGAGGGCGAAGAATTCCCGCTGCGCATTGATCAAGGTGTCCTGCACGGACGAAAACTGGACGATGTGCCGCGGATAGCGCGGACAGAAGCGGAAGCAGGCGCCGCCGGTCACCACTGTCTCCCCGAGACCGAGCGCGACCGCGGCCAGGCCGTCTTCCTGGCGCATCGGCGGCAACGGATAGAAGTTGTGCGACCGGGCGACGCCGGCGACGTCCGGGTAGAAGCGGCTGCCGCGCCGCCCGCCGACCACGCGCTGCAGCACGACCGCCATCTTCTCTTCCTCGAGACGGTACGGACCCTCGGCCAGGTACTGTTTGGCCGCGCGGCTGAACGTCGACGCGTACACGCGCTTGATCGCCGTCAGCAGCTGCCGCAACCGGACGTCTGTCCGATCGTGATCGTTGGCGCAGCATGTAGGTGGCGTAGATGCCCGCGAACGGCTGGTACTGCGAGTCCTCGAGCAGGCTCGACGATCGAACCGCGAGCGGGATACGACGTCGCCGCGGCGAACGACGCCAGATCGCGCTCCGCCGCGGCCGGCAGATCGGCCGACACGAAGCGGCGCTCGAGCTCCTGCTCGTCCGTGGTCTCGAGCGCGAAGTCGCGCAGCGAGTTCTGCTCGAGGAACTCGTCGAAGAGATCGGTGGCCAGCACGACTGCCTGCGGCACCGTGATACGGACGCGCGGAAAGCGCTCCGCGAGGCCGGACTGGCTGAGCAGCACGTCCACGAACGCGAGGCCTCGCGCTTTGCCGCCGAGCGATCCACCGCCGACGCGGCTGAACGTCGTCTCGGGATCGCGCGTGGCGCGGTCGAAGTCACGACGGCGCCGCGGCTCGTGTCGCGCCGGTACTCGTGGATCGCGCGCAGCAGTTCCTCGCGCAGATCTTCGACCGTCGCGAAGTCCGACACTTTGCGCGGCCGAAGCCGATCGGCGAGCGCGAATTCCGTCCGCGCCTTGAACCAGTTGGAGAAATGATTGCGCTCGCCGTGGTAGGCGAGGCTTTCGCCCGGCACGGTGACCAGCCGGTCCTCGAGCTCCCGAAGATCGCGCGCGCGCGCCACTTCCCGCCCATCGGGCGTGCCGGAACACGAAATCGCCAAACCCGAGCTGGTCCACCATGAAGCGCCGCAACTGCTGCAGCAGCGTCGACGAGCCCTTGAGCAGAAACGACGCGCCCGCCTCGCGCGCCTGCCACTGGTTCTCCGCTCGCGTGGACTGCAGCATCACCGGCACGTCCGGCTGGCGCTCCCGCACCCGCCGCGCGAACTCGAGCCCCGCGTCGCGGACGATGCGGCCTTCACGCGGGAACTCGACGTCCGAGATCACGCCGAGGATGTTGGTCTCGTAGGCGTCGAAGTAGGCCCACGCTTCCTCGTACGAGGTGCAGAGAAGGATCTTGGGCTGAGCCTGAAGGCGCATCAGCTTGTGCGACAGGTTGACGCCCTCGGGCACGAGGTTGTGCGCGTGGTGCATCAGCTCGGCGTACATCGTGGGCAGAAACGACGAGTAATAGCGGACGTTGTCCTCGATCACCAGGATCGCCTGGACGCCGAGCTCGCCCGCATCGTGCGCCACGTTCTGCCGATCCTCGAGATACTTCACGATCGCCGGCACGAGCCGGACGTCGCCCTGCCAGAGAAACACGCGCTCGATGGGCCGAGCTCGCCGCGGCGTTGAACAGCGCCACGTCGCGCATGTCGTAGGCGAGCGCGACGACCGGCGTGTCGACGCCGGCCTCGCGCAGCCGCTGCGCGAGCGCAATCGCCGAGACCTCGCCGACGCTGGCCGACGCGATGATCAGGTTGTAGCGGACGCGATCCGTCGCCAGCGCCAGGGCGGCCTCGACCGTGGACACGTGCGTGATGCCCGGCGTGTGCCGCACGTTGAGATCGAGAAACTGTTTGAGGATGACCTCGTGCAGCTCGCCATCCTCGGCGAGGATGAACGCGTCGTACAGACTCGAAACCAGCAGGATGTCGTGGACGCGGAACCGCGCGAGCTCTGAGCAAAACGGGCTCAACTGCGTCAGACGAGCCCCTGATCCATCATCGCGTCCGCAACCTTGAGAAAGCCCGCGATGTTCGCGCCGTTGACGTAGTTGTCGGGCGTGCCGAACATGTCCGCGGTCTCGCGACAGTCGCGGTGAATCGCGCGCATGATGCCGCGCAGCCGCTCGTCGACCTCTTCGCGCGTCCACGTCATCCGCATGCTGTTCTGGGCCATCTCGAGGCCCGACGTCGCGACGCCGCCGGCGTTGGCGGCTTTGCCGGGCGCGTAGAGGATCCTCGCGTCGAGGAACTGGCGGACGCCGTCGAGCTCGGTCGGCATGTTGGCGCCTTCCGACACGACGTAGACGCCGTTGCGCAATAGATTGGCGGCGTCTTTGGCGTTGATTTCGTTTTGCGTCGCGCTCGGGAACGCGCACTCCGCCGGAAAGTTCCAGATCGGGTTGTAGTCGAGGTGCGGGTCACGCGCCGCATAGACCACGCCCGGATACTCGTCGGCGTATTCGCGAATGCGGCCGCGGCGCACGTTCTTGAGCTGCATCACGAAGTCGAGCTTCTTGGCGTCGATGCCGGCCTCGTCGTAGATGTAGCCGTCTGCATCCGACAGCGTGACAGGCTTCGCGCCGAGCTGGAGCAGCTTTTCGATCGTGTATTGCGCCACGTTGCCGCTGCCCGACACCAGACACACCTTGCCGGCGAGCGATTCGTTGCGCGTCGCCAGCATTTCACCCGCGAGATAGACGGCGCCGTACCCCGTGGCTTCGGGACGGATGAGCGACCCGCCCCAGTTCAAGCCCCTTGCCGGTCAGCACACCAGTGAACTCATTGCGAATACGCTTGTATTGGCCGAACAGAAAACCGATCTCGCGCCCGCCGACACCGATGTCGCCGGCCGGCACGTCGGTGTTCGGCCCGATGTGGCGGCACAGCTCGATCATGAAGCTCTGACAGAAGCGCATCACCTCGTTGTCGCTCTTACCCTTCGGATCGAAGTCGGATCCGCCCTTCCCGCCGCCCATCGGGAGCGTCGTCAGCGAGTTCTTGAGCACCTGCTCGAAGGCGAGGAACTTGAGAATCCCGAGGTTGACCGATGGATGAAAGCGCAGGCCGCCTTTGTAGGGGCCAATCGCGCTGTTCATTTCGATGCGGAAGCCGCGGTTGATGTGCACCTCCCCGTGGTCGTCCTGCCACGGCACGCGAAACATCACCACGCGCTCCGGCTCCACCATGCGCTCGATGATCTTTGCGCTGCGGTACTCGGGCCGCCGCTCCAGCACGAGGTCCAGCGATTCCACGACTTCCTGCACGGCTTGATGGAACTCGGGTTCCATCGGGTTCTTGGCTTTCACTTCGGCCATCAGATCGCGCACAAACGAGGATGTCGTCACGGTCACAGATGACTCCAGGTGGCGTCAGAAATATACAGAATCTGCTTATTGAGCGCCTGCGAGGCGCAGCACGAAGTAGGTGCCGGCGGCGATGACGAACGCCGCCGGAATCGTGAGCACCCATGCCCAGACGATTCGACCGGCGACGCCCCAGCGAACGGCGGACAGGCGTCGCGTGGCGCCGACGCCGACGATCGCGCCGGTGATGGCGTGCGTCGTGCTCACGGGAACGCCCGTTTGGGTCGCGATGAGAATGGAGATGGCGGCGCTCGTCTCGGCGGCAAAGCCGCCCACCGGCTGCAGCTTCGTGATCTTCGATCCCATGGTGTGAATGATTCGCCATCCGCCGGCCAGCGTCCCCAAGTCCGATGGCGGCGTGCGCGGACAACACCACCCAGAACGGAATATAGAAGGTGTCGATGTACTTGCGCCGCGTACAGGATGCCGGCGATGATGCCCATCGTCTTTTGCGCATCGTTGCCGCCGTGATTGAGGCTGAACGCGGCCGCGGACAGGAGCTGCAGGCGTCTGAACCAGCGATCGACGCGCGCCGGCGGCGTCCAGCGGAACAGCCAGAAGATCGCCGTCATGATCAGCAGGCCGAGCACCAGGCCGATCAGCGGTGAGAGGACGATGAAGATCAGCGTCTTCGTCCAGCCGCCCGGAATGATCGCGGCCACGCCGGCTTTGGCGACGGCTGCGCCGGCATAGCCGCCGACCAGTGCATGCGAGGAGCTCGTCGGCAGGCCGTAGTACCAGGTGATGAGGTCCCAGACGATCGCGCCGGCCAGTCCGGCGAAGATCACCGCGAAACGTGACGATGGCGATGTCGATCATCCCCGACCCGACCGTCTTGGCGACGGCGGTGCCGAACGTGAATGCCGCGATGAAATTGAAGAACGCGGCCCAGACGACCGCCTTGCCCGGGGAGAGCACCCGGGTGGACACGACGGTCGCGATCGAATTTGCGGCGTCGTGAAAGCCGTTGATGTAGTCGAAGATGAGCGCGACCAGGATCAGCGCGGCGACGAGGAGCATCGGCGCGCTATCCGTGTTTCACCATCACGCCTTCGAGCACGTTCGCCACGTCCTCGCATCGATCGGTCGCATCTTCGAGGAAGTCGAGCGCCTCTTTCCACTTCATCACGATGAGCGGATCGCGCTCTTCGTCGAAGAGGCGGCGTGACGGCCTGCTGATGGATGCGATCGGCCTCGTTCTCGAGCCGGTTGATCTCGACGGCGTGGGTGGTCAGGCCCTTGAGCTGCTCCAGCGCGACTAGGGCGAGGTGCACCTGTTCGGTGGACGACGTGATGATGTGCGCGAGCTCCCTCGCGCCGAAGCGGACAGCTGTCGAGCCGGTAGAGCCGGAGCAGAGTCGCCGCCGCGTCGATCGCGTCCATGACGTCGTCGAGCGATCGCGCGAGCGCGTGAATGTCCTCGCGGTCCAGCGGCGTCACGAACGTGCGGTTCAGGCGCTGGATGATTTCGTGCGTAAGGAAATCGCATTTGTGCTCGATTTCCTTGATCTCGTCCGCTTTGTCCCAGATCGGGTGGTCCGGCGCGAGCATCGCTTCGAGCGTCGAGGCGCCGCGCTTCAGCTCATCGGCGAGCGCCTGAAAGTCGCTGTAGAACTTCTCTTCGCGGGGCAGGAAGCGGAAGGCCATGGACGTGGGATTGTAGTTGTTTCCGGGAGGTAAAATCGAGAAGCCCAGCCGCAAGGGTCAAAAAACCTGTGATACGGTTAGATCCTGCGATGACCCATGTGCGGCTGGACGGTCACCGGCTCGCACCCTTGAAAGAGACTCCCATGCAGACAATCCGAACGCCGCGCCTTTCGCTGGTCGCCTGCGTGGTCGGTATGACGTGGGCCTGTTCGGGCGGCGAGTCGCGCGAGACAGCAGGAACCGCGACCGCGACGCCTGCTTCGGGCACCGTGGTTCGCATTACCGGGTCCGACACGATGGTGAACCTGGTGCAGGCCTGGGCGGAAAACTACCGGAAGAAGAAGCCGGACGTATCCGTGCAAGTCGCCGGCGGCGGATCGGGCGTCGGGATCGCCGGGCTCATCGACGGCATTCTCGATCTCGCGGCGGCGAGCCGCGAGATGGAACCGAAAGAAATCGAGCGCGCGACGCAGAAGGGCCACAAGCCGATCGAGCACGCCGTCGCGCTCGACGCGTTGTCGGTCTACGTGCACAAGGACAACCCTATCAGCACCATCTCGCTGGAGGACGTCGCGGAGATCTACGGCGACAAGGGGACCATCGAGAAATGGTCGCAGCTGGGCGCGAAGGTCCCCGGGTGCGACAGCGACACGATCGTCCGCGTCGGCCGTCAGAATAGTTCCGGCACCTACGTCTATTTCCGTGAGGCCGTTCTCGGCGCCAAGCGCGAGTACAAGTTGGGGTCGATCGATCAGAGCGGATCCAAAGATGTCGTCGTGCTCGTCGGGCGGACGCCGTGCGCCATCGGCTACAGCGGCATGGCCTACATCACGCCGGAGGTCAAGGCGCTCACGGTGTCGAAAAAGAAGGGCGAGCCCGCCGTCGCGGCCAGCAAGGAAACCGCGATGAACAAGACGTATCCGCTGGCGCGCGCGCTGTACTTCTATTCGCCGGGCGAGCCGAAGCCGCAGGTCAAAGAGTTCCTCGATTGGGTGCTCTCGCCCGAGGGCCAGCAGATCGTGTCGGGCGTCGGCTTCGTGCCCATGCACGGGCCCAGTTCATAAGACGACCTTCACGACCTTGGCCTTGCGGCAACGCGCTGCGCACCGGTTCTCTCGCGCGTCCGAGCAGATCATCGAGTGGGCGATCCGCCTGTGCGGGTGGAGCGCCATTTTCTTCGTCTTCAGCATCCTGTTCTTCGTGTTCCGCGAAGCCGCGCCGGCGCTTCGGCGAGGGACTCAGCCTGAAAGAGTTCTTCACCAGCCAGAACTGGCGTCCCGACTCGACGATTCAGCCGCAGTTCGGCATCGTCGCGCTGATCGCCGGCACGGTCGCGTGACCGCGCTGGCCATGGCCATCGCGGTCCCGTTCGGACTCGGCGCGGCGATCTTCGTCTCCGAGTTCTGCGGTCCGAAAACGCGCGAGACGCTGAAGATCGTCATCGAGCTGCTGGCCGCGATCCCGTCCGTCGTGTGGGGATTCATCGGCGCCGTCGTGATGAACCCGATCATCAGCAGACGACCGGCGCGCCGATCGGGCTCAACGTGTTGAACGGCGCGATCCTTCTGGCGCTGATGAGCGTGCCGATCATCATGTCAGTCGGCGAGGACGCGCTCAAGGCGGTGCCCGATTCCTATCGCGAGGCGGCGGTGGCGCTGGGCGCCACCCGCTGGCAGATCGTCTACAGGGTGTTGCTGCCGGCGGCCAAGAACGGCCTGCTCGCGGCGGTGCTGCTCGGCGTGGGGCGCGCGGTCGGCGAGACGATGGCCGTGCTGATGGCCACCGGCCACGCGGTCGACATTCCGCACACCGTCTTCGATCCGGTGCGCACGCTGACCGCCACGATCGCCGCCGAACTGGGCGAAGCCGTGGAGGGCGGACTGCACTACCAGGTGCTCTTCGTCATCGGCAGTCTCCTCTGCTGATCACGTTCGTGGTGAATCTCACCGCCGACCTCATCGTGAAGGGGATCCGGGGCAGACAGAATGGCTGAGCGGGCCGCGACCGCGGAGCGAGCAGCCGTTCACGACCGGCCCGGTTGAGCGGCGGAAGGCGATCGTGGATCGCGTGGCGCAGGCGATCCTGGGTCTGATCGTCGCCGCCATGGTCGTGCCGCTGCTGGTCATCGTCGGCTATCTGGTCATCCGCGCCTGGCCGCTGCTGTCGTGGGAGTTTCTGTTCACGAATCCCACCGACGGCATGCGACGGGCGGCATCTGGGCGCCGCTCCTCGGCACGATCTACCTGGTGCTGATTTCGCTGGCTGATCGCCGCGCCGATCGGCGTGCTGGCGGCGTCTACCTGAACGAATACGCCCGCGAGAACTGGTTCACCCGCATCGTCAACCTGGCGGTCGTCAACCTGGCCGGCGTGCCGAGCATCGTGCACGCGCTGTTCGGCCTGGGCGCGTTCGTGCTGTTCGCCGGCATGGGCCGATCGATCCTGGCCGCCTCCTGCACGCTGGCGATCATGACGCTGCCGGTGATCATCGCCAGCACGCACGAGGCGCTGTCGGCGGTGCCGCGCTCGTTCCGCGAAGCGTGCTGGAACATGGGCGCCACCCGCTGGCAGACCATCCGCACGCATCGTGCTGCCCAATTCGATCAGCGGCATCCTCACCGGCGTCATCCTGCAGGTGTCGCGCACCGCCGGCGAGACCGCGCCGATCATGTTCACCGGGCGCGGTGTTCTTCGAGGCGATCCGGACGAGGGCGTCGCATCCTTTCTGCCTACAGCTCTGGGATCAGTGCATGGCGCTGTCATGCACCTCTTCACCTGATCACGACCCAGGTGACCGACGTGCCCGAGAGCGCTGCCCTACGCCACCGCCGTGGTGCTGCTTCGGCATGGTGCTGCTGGTCAACCCGCTGTCCATCGCGCTGCGCGTCTACCTGCGGTCGCGGAAGAAGTGGTGAGCCAGGCACCGGTCAGCCGCACATCGCCGTTCGAGCACGTCGGACCGCCGTCGCTACGGCGCCAAGAGGTCGATCCACGGCATCTCCTTCGACGATGCCGGCAGCAGAGATCTTCGGCATCATCGGCCCGGCCCAGTCGGGCAAGACCACGCTGCTGCAGTGCATCAACCGCACGATCGACTTCATCGCCGGGCGCGAAGGTCGAGCGGCACAGTCCAGGTCGACGGCGAGGACGTCCGCAGCTGCGCAACGTCTACGAGCTGCGCCGCCAGATCGGCATGGTCGCGCCGCTGCCGGTCGGCCTGCCGCTGACCATCTACGACAACGTGGCCTTCGCCCCGCGCTGGCCGGGCTGCAGCGACCGGCGCGAGCTGGACGCGCTGGTCGAGCGTGCCTGCGCCAGGCGGCGCTGTGGGACGAGGTGAAGGATCGCCTGGACAGCCTGGGCACCAAGCTGTCGGGCGGCCAGCAGCAGCGCCTGACCATCGCCCGGGCGCTGTCGCACCGGCCCGAGATCCTGTGCCTGGACGAGTTCTCCATCGCCATCGATCCGGTCACCACGATGCGGATCGAGGACGTGCTCAAGGAGCTGCAAGAAGCGAGATGACCATCATCCTGGTCACCAACCTGGTGCAGCAGGCGCGCCGGCTGGCCGACCGACGTGTCCTTTCTCAACGGCGAGCTCATCGAGGTGGGCCGCAACGAGGTGATCTTCTCGGAGCATCGCCGCGCCAGCGAAAGACCTACGAATACGTAACGGGAATCTTCGGATGACGCCCCGACGCGGCCGCGAGCGACCTCAGCATCGAGACCCGGGACCTGCAACCTCTGGTACGGCAAGTTCCAGGCGCTGAAGAACATCACCGTCGACATCAAGCACGGGATCATCACCTCGCTGATCGGGCCCTCGGGCTGCGGCAAGACGACGCTGCTGCGCTGCTTCAACCGCGTCAACGAGCGCTACGGCTACGTGAGCACCACCGGCGAGATCGAAGTCCTCGGCAAGAACATCTACGACCCCGACGTCTCGCTGGTCGAGCTGCGCAAGGCGGTCGGCATGGTGTTCCAGCGGCCCAACCCGCTGCCGCTCTCGGTCTACGAGAACGTCGTCTTCGGGCTGCGCATCCACAACGGCGCACGCGACGTTCGCAACGCGACAGCTCGACGAGCTGGTCGAGAAGGCGCTGACCGAGGTCGGGCTGTGGAACGACCTCAAGGACCGGCTGCACGCGCAAGGCCACGCCCTGCAGCTCGAGCAGCAGCAGAAGCTGTGCATCGCGCGGCTGCTGCCGCTGAAGCCGGAGGTCATCCTGATGGACGAGCCCTGCTCGGCGCTCGACGTGGAGGGCACCGCGGGCCATCGAGGAGCTGATGTGCGACCTGCGCGGCGCGCTACACCATCGTGATCGTCACCCACAACATGGCCCAGGCCGCCGGGCCAGCGACGAGTGCATCTTCATGCTGCTGGGCGAGCTGATCGAGCACGCGCACGACCGCGGACCTCTTCCTGAAGCCGGCGCGCAAAGAGACCGAAATGTACGTAGAGGGCCGATACGGTTAAAGGAACCCAAAGGACAAGGCCATGAAGA
>CAVSWN010000035.1:0-60472 GCA_963731545.1 uncultured Acidobacteriota bacterium
CTCGTCCTAAAGGGTCCGAACACTGCTCTCTTATCAGACACGGTGGGGCCATTGGGGGTGCGGGGCTTCCCCGAACAGGCGCTCGGTGGTCGACTGCCTGGCGTGGTCATCGACCAGCACGTCTCCGCTCGAGATGGCGAGGGTCGCCCCAGGCATCGTGGCGCCGCCGTTGTGCGACCTCATCATCCTTGTCGTTTTGGCGACCGTAATGGGCCAGGTCGCTGGAAGCTTTTACCAAATTGCGTCCCCCAAAACTCATCCAGCGCGTGGCGCTCGTCGGTCGAAATGGACCGGTTGGCAACCTGGCGCCCTCAGTGCACAACCTCGCCATCGACCACAGCGTCCACACGGTCAAGGTGAGGAATGTCCAGCGTGCGAAACGCAGCGCCAATCAAGTCCTCGCGTCGGTGAAAAAAGCGGTGCGCCTGAGGCCATGCGTCGAACCGGCGTGGGGGGAACGCAGCGGTTCAAAGAACCGGTGCCTGCCGAAGGCCCGATCGTGCGCCAGATCCGGCGTGCGCCGCGTGTCTTCAACGCGCGAATGGCCAGAGAAGTGGACGCCGGCTCATGCGAGCAAAGCGGCGTGCGCCAATCAGTTGCCGGCATCGTTGTCGGCGAAAAGAACCGCTGCATTCGGATCAGCGCTCCGGGCGCGGGGAGCATCGCCGTTCGGCGCCAATCTTCAGAGCTGGCAGGGACAATTTCAGGGACAATCGAGGGGACAGTCGGCGGGCGCGTAAGTCGCGATCTCGTTTATACTTAGCTTTCTCGCGCGGTGAGGTGGCCGAGTGGCCGAAGGCGGCGGTTTGCTAAACCGTTGTAGGGCCTTTAAAGTCCTACCGAGGGTTCGAATCCCTCCCTCACCGCCAGACTTCGCTCAAACGCTCGGTGCGGCTCGTCTCGGTCGACGGTTGGCAGGCCAGCGAGGCAGCGAGCAACAGCGGCGAAGTTTGTCCGCCGAAGCCACCGAAGGGAGCGAATGGTCGAGGGACACCAGACCCTCCAACAGCATGGACCTCGCTTCCCGACCAATGCCCGCGCCCCGCATCTCCGTCTTCCCCAAGTGCTACGTCGACGAACTCATCGCCGGCCGGCGGAGCTACGTCGCAGTGGATCCACGACGCCGCGACGCTCGGCGGCGAAGGCGTCGAGCACTACGACGAGTTCTTCCGCAGCTACGACGAGCATGACGTCGCGCCGGTCATGGACGCGATGGCGGAGACGGGGCAGATCTCGTCGATGCTGTGCTTCTCGCCGGACTTCACGCATCCCGACCGCGCGAGCGGGCGCGCCAGGTCGAGCGGCAGAAGCGCGCGATCGATCTGGCGGTCCGGCATCGGCGCGCGGCACTGCCGCACGCTCAGCGGCCAGAAGTATCCCGGCCTCTCGCTCGACGAAGGTGTGGCCCGCGCCGCGGCCTGCATCAGCCGAAGCGCTCGAGTACGCCGAGCGCGCGCGACGTCGTCCTCTGCCTCGAGAACCACTACAAGGTCGGCGAGTGGCGCTATCCGGAGTTCGCGCAGCAGGAGGAGCCGTATCCTGGCGCTGCTCGACGCGCTGCCGAGTCACGCCGCTACTTCGGCGTGCAGTACGATCCCTCGAACGCGGTGATCGGCGGCTTCGATCCGATCGCGTTCCTCGACAAGATCAAGCATCGCGTCGTGACGGTGCACGCGTCGGATCGGTTCCTCGCGCCGGGCACGACGCTCGACGAGATCCGCGCTGCACGACGGCACGGTCGGCTATCCCGATCAGCATGACGCACGGCGAGACCGGCCGCGGCACCAACGACTACGACGCCATCTTCCGCCTGCTGCCGCCGCGGAACTTCACCGGCTGGATCTCGGTCGAGGACGGCATGAACGGCCTCGACGAGCTGCGGCGCTCGGTCGAGTTCCTCAAGCAGAAGCGCGCGCATCACTACGGCACCGCGGCGTAGCTGCGGCGTCCACAAACTGGGCACCGTTGCGTGAGGGATTCAGGCTGGCGAGGCTTCATGCTTCAGAGCACCTATGCCGCGATTTCTGCTTCGGCGTCCGGTCGTCGCTTGCGGTGCGCGCGCCTGACCTGTTGCGCAGACGATCGCGTTCCTCCGCTTGCCCGGCGTCAGCTGGCTCGAATACACCGACGCGGCGCGAAGACGACGAGCACATCGCCGCGTGCGACGCGTGGATTGGCGTCGGCGACTCGCCGTTCCAATCCGAAGTCGGATCGTGGTTCCTCGATCACCTGCTCGCCGAGCGCGACCGCTGCCGCCGCTTCGGCAAGCCGACGTACTTCTTCTGCGTGGGCGTCAACGACTTCGGCGCGATGGCACAATCCCGCGACGCGCGCGATCGTCAAGATCGAAGCAATCTGGACCCGCGACGCCCAATCCGCGCGTCTCCTCAGCGCCATCGTCGGACCCGATCGAGTGGCGTCCGGCCCGGAACTGGCGAACGTGTTCTTCGCGCGTCGAGCGATTCGGCGGCGTCGAGCCCGGGACCGTCGGCTTCGTGCTGAACTTCGAGGATCGCTCGGCGTTCTCGGCCGAAGCGCTGGCCGAGGTGATCGCGGGGCAGAGCGGCCACCGCCGGCGTGCGTTGGTGCGCCCAGGAAGTGCGCACGCTATCGGGCTCGGAGTGGGAGCTCCTAGCGACCCTTCCAGCGTCGCATGCGCGAACGGCTCGAGGTGCGCGGCCGACTACGCGACCGCGTCGCTCGACGATCTGGCGGCGTGCCGGGCAGTGTGCCCGAGCACCGTTACGAGCCGCTATCACGGCGCGCTCTTCGGCAGCGTGGGCCGGCAGCCGCGACGTCGTGATCGAGACGCAACGCCAAGCTGCTGGGCATCGTCGATCGAGCTGGATCTCGTCAGCGTCGGCGGCCTGAACGAGCGGCGGCGACTGCGCTGGGCCTCGTCGACGCAATGCGCTGATGCGATGTTCCCGGCCGGCGCCAAGGCTTACCGCAACACCAAGGGCGAGATCGCGTCGCCTGGAGCGGCGGCGATCTGCACGTCGGCGCCGAGCATCGCCGGCTGAATACGCAAACCGGCGCTGGAGTGTCCTAGTCCTGCCGCAGCGCGGTCAGCGGATCGACCGACGCCGCGCGGCGCGCCGGGACGAGGCAGGCGAGGAGCGCCGCGGCGAGCAGCACGCGCCGCGACGACGCTGAAGCCGACGGGTCGATCGCGCCGACGCCGTACCACATGCCCTCGCATCGCGCGGCCGACGAGATAGGCGCCCGCCGAAGCCGAGGAGCGATGCCGGCGAGCCGCGGTCGCATGCCTTCCCGGAGCACCTGCGCGAGGACGCTGCCGCGCGCGCGGCGCCGAGCGCCATGCGCAGGCCGATCTCGTGCGTGCGCTGCGCGACGAGGAACGACATCACGCCGTAGATGCCGAGCGCCGCCAGCAGCAGCGCGACGGCCGCGAAGCTGCCGAAGAGCACGGTGTTGAAGCGATCGGCCGGCGATGCGACTCGCGCACCACCTGCTCCATCGTCCTGACGTCGGCCATCGGCAGATCGGGATCGAGCGATCCGGATCGCGTCGGCGATGCTGCGCTGCGAGCCCGGCGGCCTCGCCCGCGGTGCGAACCGCGATCGTGATGCCCGGCCACGGGACTCTGCGCCAGCGGCACGTCGATTTCGGGGAAGCCGCGCTCGCGCGGCCCGCCGTTCCGGACGTCGCGGTAGACGCCGACGATCTGCCACTCGATCGGCGGGCCGAGCCTGGTCACACCCGGAATCAGCTGCTCGACGCAGGATGCGCTGCGTCAGCGGGTCGACGCCCTGGAAGTAGCGCTGCACGAACGTCTCGTTGACGATCGGCGACCGGCTGGCTGCCCTGCGCGGTCCTGCTCGGTGAACGCGCCGGCCGCGCAGCATCCGGATGCCGAACGTGCCGAAGTACTCCGGCGATGACCATGTTGAAGCCGGCGCCGGGCCGCTGCGAGGGATCGTCGACGGGCTTGCCCGACGATCGTGAACGGCATGCCGAAGTTCGTGCCGCTGCACCGGCATGCCGGTCGAGGCCGACGACCGACTCCACGCCGGGCAACGGCGCGGATCCGTCGAGCAGGCGTCGATAGAACGCCGTCGATCTGCTCGGGCCTCGGCGAAGCGATCGTCCTGGCACGGGCAGCGCCGAACGTCAGCAGGTGGTCGGTGCGGAAGCCGAGGTCGACGTTCGTCAGCTTGACAGGCTGTGCACGGCGAGGCCGCCGCCGGCGAGCAGCGTCAGCGCCAGCGCGAACTCGGCCACCACCAGCGCGCGGCGGAGGCGATGCCGGCCGATGCCGCCGATCGAGCGGCCGGCTTCCTTGAGCGTCTCGCTCAGGTTGGCGCGCGCCGCCTGCCACGCCGGCGCGCAGCCCGAACAGCACGCCCGACGAGCGTCGACACGAGCGAACGTGAACAGCAGCACCGGCACGCTCGAGCGTGATGTCCGCCTCGGACGGCAGCGTGTACGGCGGCATCAACGCGACGATCGCGTCGGATGATCGCGACGCGAGAGCGCGACGCCGAGCGCGCCGCCGACGGCGGCGAGCACCAGGCTCTCGGCCAGCAGCTGCGCGAACGAGGCGCGCCGCGGCTGGCGCCGATCGCCGCGCGCACCGCCAGCTCGCGCTGCCGGACGCTGCCGCGGGCGAGCAGCAGGTTGGCGACGTTGGCGCAGGCGATCAGCAGCACGAACCCGACCGCGCCGAGCAGCAGCCACAGCGCCGTGCTGCGTCTCGCTGCGGCAGGAAGTTGTGCTGCAGCGGCTCGACGCTGGCGCTCCAGCCGGTATTCGACTTCGGGTGCGCCGCGGCGATGCTGCCGCGTCACGACGTCCATGTTGGCGTTGGCCTGCGCCAGCGTGACGTCCGGCTTCAGCCGGCCCATCACCAGCAGCCAGTGGAAGTCGTGGTTGATCTGCTCGGGCGTGAAGGCGAGCGGCACCGCCAGCGACGCCGGTTCGCGATATTCGGCCGGCATCGGCGCCGAGCACGCCGACGACCGTGTGCGGCTTGCCATCGACGCGGATCTGCGGCCCGACGATGGCGCGGTCGCCGTCGAACCGTTCCTCCCACAGCCGGTAGCGTGAGGATGACCACTTGATCGCGCGCCGGGCCGTCCTTCTTCCGGGCGGAAGTCGCGCCCGAGAAAGAGCGGCAGGCCGACCATCGAGTAGAAGCCCGGCGTCATGCGCACGCGCATCGACCTGCTCGGGACGATCGGCGGTGGCCAGGTTGACGCGCCGCCGGTCCACGCGTACGAGGTCCTGGAAGACCGTGGCCTGCTGCTTCCAGTCGACGATAGTCGCCGGCCGCGGTGACGTTGCGGTCCGTCCTGGATCTGCGACCACACCATCACGAGCTGGTCGGGATTGCGGTAGGGCATCGGCGCAAGCAGCGTGCCGTAGACGACGCTGAAGATGGCCGAGTTGGCGCCGATGCCGAGTGCCAGCGCGAGCACGGCGACGGCGGTGAAGCCGGGCCGCCGCAGCAGGAGCCGAAAGCCGAACTGCACGTCGCGCGCGATTGTCCTCACCATCGTGGTCTCCTGGGGGGCCTCCTGCGGGCACACCCGAACGTGGGATTGGACGGTGAAGCGACGCGGATGGTTTGTGGACGCAGGGCGACGGGGGACGCGGACTGGACACGATTCATCGCGACCGACCACGCGCCAACCTGACAACCCGACAACCCGACAACCTGACAACCCGATCACGCAAATCGCGGGCGTCTACTTCATGACGATCCGCTCGGTGACTTTGCCGGCCGCGATCGTCCGCACGGAGAACGCCGGGTTGCTTCGCATATCGGCCGTGATGAACGGATCGTTCTCGAACACGATCTCGAAGATCTTCGGCGCGTGGCCTGGCGCGGCGACTTCGAAGTGGATGTGGGCCGGGATGCGGCTGTTCGGGTACGAGCCGGGCTTGATCGTCGTGAACGACCAGGCGCCGCGCGCGTCGGATCGCAGATACAGCTTCAGCCGCGGATTCCTGTTGTCGCTGACCGGCTTGACGCCGTAGTACCCCTCGCGATCGGTCTGGAAGATGTAGAGCGACGCGCCGGGGATTGCCGCGCCGTCGCTGCCGACGACGACGCCGCTCACGGTCAGCGCGTCACCGGGTTCCGCCTCTGGAGTGACGCGTCCCACCGACGGCGCGTCGCGGGGCGCCTCGTGCACCGACTGGGCGGCCGCGGCGGCACCGGTGAGCACGAGCACGACGGCCGCAAGAATGTGCGGGAAACGGCGGCTGACGGCGGTCTGCGGATGATGCATGGATCCCTCCGGCCGCATCCTCTCATGAGCGAGAGGATTTCGCGCCGGCGCGGCGCAGATTGCCGTGGCGAGGGGTGGGACTAACCGGCTCCGGTAGCATAAGCATCCATGCGTCTGACGATCGGGCTGGTGGCCGTCTTCGCGCTGTTTCAGTGGTCGGCGCAGCGTCTCGGGAGCGATCGCGGTCAAGCCGGGCTGCTGGTTGGCGCGCTCGTCGTCTGCGCTACGCTGGCGGTCGAGCGCGTGGCGTTCGGCCAGCCGATCCGTACCGCGGCCCGGACGCTCGGCCTCGGCCGGCCCCGCGCAATGGGCATGATCGCGGCGGGCGCGATCGGCATCTCGCTTCTGCTGCTCCTGACGCTCACGCTACTGTCGAGCGGAAGGCCGTTCGGCTTCGTCGATCGCTGGCTCCTGCTCATTCCAGGCCTGTTCGCGCAAGCCGGGATCGCCGAGGAAACGCTGTTTCGCGGATACCTTTTCGGACGATTGCGGATTGGCCGGTCGTTCTGGTCCGCGGCGGCCGTCTCCATGCTGCCGTTCGTCGCCGTTCACCTGATCCTCTTCGCGTCGATGCCGTGGCCGCTCGCGCTGGCGGCGCTGACGTTGTCGGTGGTCATGTCGTTCCCGTTCGCGCGGCTGTTCGAGCTTGGCGGCCGGACGATCTGGGCCCCCGCGCTCGTGCACTTCGTCGTGCAGGGCGCGATGAAGGTGCTCGTGCTCACAGACGACGTCGCCGCCTGGCTGCCGCTGGCGTGGATCGCCGCCAGCGCGGTGCTGCCGATGGGCGTGTTCTTGATCCCAGTCGGGGCTCGGGACTCGGGGCTCGGGGTTCGGTATCGTGATCCGTGAGATCCGCGTTCCGTCGGTCCGAACTATCCGCGTTGCCGATTTGTATCCGCGTCATCGCCATCGGATAATCCGAGCCATCATGCACGTGCGCCGACTCACGTTCGTCGCGCCACTCGCGCTCCTCGCTAGCGCGCTCGCCGGCGCCGCGGCCATCCCCGCGCAGACGGCGTCGTTCCCCGGCCGCCTCGAGGCGTACATCACCAACAACGTCAAGCTGCCGCCGGCCAGCCGCACCCAGTTGCTCGGCGGGCATCCGGTCACCCGTCTGCTCGACGCCGACCCCGCGCGTGAGGTCGCGGTCTTCGGCGCCGTCTGGGTGAACGCACCCACCGCGAATTACGTCGCCGCGGTCCGCAACATCGAGCAGTTCGAGAAGGGCGCGAACTTCCGCGTGACCAAGCGCATCAGCACCCCGCCTCGTGCCGAGGATTTCGCGCAGATGGATCTGCCGAACGACGACGTCGCCGACCTGCGGCGATGCCGCGTCGGCGCGTGCGAGCTGAAGCTGAGCGAGAACGCGCTCGACGCGCGTCAGGAAAGAGGTCGACTGGTCGAAGCCGACGGCGCGCGCCGATGCCGAGGCGCTCGCGAAGAGGCTGGCGCTCGACTACGTGAGAGGCTACCTCGAAGGCGGCAACGCGCGGCTGGCGACCTATCGCGACTCGAGCCGCCCGACGTTCGTCGGCGAAGAGTTCTCGTCGATGATCGATCGCATGCCGTCGCTGACCGAGTACCTGCCGGACCTGAAGCGGTACCTGCTCGATTATCCCCAGGCAGCGCTGCCGAACTCCGAGTCGTTTCTCTACTGGCAGGAAGCCAAGTTCGGCCTGAAGCCGACGATTCGCATCAATCACCTGGTGATCAGCCAGCAGCCGACGCACGTCGCGGTGGCGTCGAAGATGCTCTATGCCAGCCACTACTTCTGGACCGCGCTCGAGCTGCGCGTGCTCGTGCCCGATCCGGCGCGCGGCAAGGGCTTCTGGTTCGTCAGCGTGAATCGCAGCCGCTCCGACGGGCTCAGCGGATTCGTCGGCTCGATGATCCGCGGCAAGGTCCGCGGCGAAGCGGAGAAGGGCATGATGGCGGCGTTGAGAACGACCAAGGCGTCGCTCGAAACCGGAGGCCGGTGACACGGCGGTCCGCCGCGTCCGCCAACCGACGATGACCTTGACACTTCGAAGCTCAGCCATCAAGCTCAAGCCTCATGTCGAGCCTGCGATGGCCACTGCTGCCCCTGACACTTCTGTTGCTGGTCACGCCTGGCCCGTCCACGATGGGCGCCGCGCAGCAGCGCGCCGAAACCAGCGCCGCCGCGACGCTGAGGCAGGCGTGGCAGCCGGCGGATCTGACGGCGGTGGCAGATGGACAGGCAGGATTTCCCGTCTCCATACGGTTTGATGCGCTCGCGGCGACGGAAGTAGGCGAAACGATCGAGCTCGCGCTGGATGCCGGCCTGATCGTCCGGGCGGGCGTCAGCATTGTCCAGAGCGACCGAGGCCAACGGTTCGTGGCCGGCCCGCTCGTCGCCGGCGGCACAGGCGAGGCAAGCCTCACCATCGTCGGCGATGCAGCTGTTGGGGCGGGTGGTGGTCGACGATAGGGTGTTCATCGTGCGGCGGGCCTCGAACGGAGCCGCGCATCTCGTGACCCAGGTCGACTTGCAGTCGCTGCCGCCGGAGGCCGAGCCCCGGCGCGTGCCCGATTCGCCCGCGGCACCCCGAGAGGGTGACCTCCCGCAGGCAGACACCAACGCGTTCGTGGACCTGATGATTCTCTACACCCCCGCGGCGCGGGTCGCGGCCGGGGGGACGAGCGCCATCGTCGCCGAGCTGACCGGCGCGGTCAACAACGCTAACCTGGCCCTGTCCAACGCCAATGTGACCCACCGGTTCCGGCTGGTGCACAACGCAGAGATCGCCTACGCCGAAACCAACGACATCAACACCAGCCTCGATCGGCTCACGTTCATGGACGGCATCATGGACGACGTGTTCACGCTCCGCGATCAGTTTCGCGCCGACGAGGTGACGCTGCTGACCACGGATTCGAACGCGTGCGGTGTCGGATGGCTGATGGGGCCGGGAAACATCGGCGCCGGGTTCGCATCGCGCGCCTTCAACATCGTCAAATGGAACTGCGCGAACGCGAACCTGTCGATGGCGCACGAGATCGGCCACAACATGGGCCTTCACCACGACCGTTTGAACGCGACCGGACAGCCGGCGTTTCCGTACGCGTACCGGGTACTTCGTGAACAACGTCGGACGCGACGTGATGTCCTACGACTTGAATTGCGTGGGTTGTCCACGGCGGGCAATTTATTCGACGCCGTTGGCGAATTTTCCCGGCACGGCCGTGCCGGCGGGCACCGCCACCGAGGACAACGCGCGCGCGTTGAACGGCACGTCGCTGACGGTTGCCAACTTTCGTCAAAGCCTGTGCACGTACACGCTGTCCGCGACATCGGCCGGAATCGGCTCGCGCGGAGGGAGCGGGAGCCTGTCGGTCACTACCGCGGCCGGGTGTACGTGGACGGCGACCAGCAACAGCCCCTCGTTCCTGACGGTGACGGGCGGCGCAAGCGGAAACGGAAACGGCGTCGTCAGCTACCAGGTCTCGCCGAACGCGGGCCTTCTGCGAACGGGGACGTTGACCGTTGCAGGCCAGACGTTCTCCCTGACCCAGGAAGGCCGCAGAGGATTCGGCGACTTCGACGGAGACGGGAGAACCGACGTGGCCGTCTATCGACCATCGATCGGCGGCTGGTATTTCCTGACCTCCAGCAGCAACTTCGTCAACGGCGCCGGCTACACGTGGGGCGTGAGCTCCGACGTTGCGCTGACAGGCGACTTCGACGGCGACGGCAGGAACGACATCGTGGTCTACCGACCGTCGTCTGGCCACTGGTTTGTCCTGAGGTCTGGCACCAACTTCACGACCTCGCTCACCTATCAGTGGGGGACGGGCGGTGATATTCCGGTTCCGGCCGATTACGACGGCGACGGCCGTACCGATCTCGCCATTTTTCGACCCTCGACCGGTTCCTGGTACATCCTCACTTCGAGCAGCGGGTTCGCCGCCGGATTCGGCTATGCGTGGGGAGCGAGCACGGACCTGCCGATTGCCGGCGACTTCGACGGAGACGGCAGGGCCGACCTCGGACTCTATCGATCCTCATCGGCCCATTGGTTCGTTCGCAGATCGACCACGAACTTCGCTACGTTCGACACCTATCAGTGGGGTACGACCGGCGACCAACCGGTGCCGGCGGATTACGACGGGGACGGTCGACTGGATGTGGCCATCTACCGCGCATCCTCGGGCGCGTGGTACATCCTCACTTCGACCAGCGCCTTTACCAGCGGCTTCGGCTACGTATGGGGCGCGGCCGGGGACGTGCCCGTCCGGGGCGATTTCGACGGTGACGGAAGGAGCGACATCGCTGTCTACCGTCCATCGACCAGCCACTGGTTTATCCTGAAGTCGAGCACGGGCTTCACGACGAACGCGACCTACCAGTGGGGAACCACCGGAGACGTTCCCGTGACTCGGATTCAATAGCGCTCCCGAAGTGACGTCCTGGGGTCTGACCGGCTTTGCCCAAGAAGTCAGAGCCTGGCAAGAGCGGTGTCAAGAACGGACGCGGATCTCGCGGATGCCGCGGATCACTGGGCCCGGGCGCGCCGCAGGCGCACGTGACGTGGGGCCGCGCCAGGTATCCGCACGCCGGGTCGTCGCGCTGGGCGGCGTGTGGATACCCGGCGCGGCCCCACGCCACCGGCCTGGCTTCGCCAGGCCGCCGGGCCCATGTTCTGATCGTTTTGTTCGCGGCCGTCGCCCAGCGCTAACACGTGATCCGCGGAATCCGCGAGATCCGCGTCTACTCGTTCCTGACTTTTCGGGCAATGCCGGGCTGACCCCAGAAGCAACGACCCAATGTTCATCGGGTTTCAACGCGCCATGAACGGCCGATTGGGGGCAGACCCCAGAGTGTGGCTGGCAACTCTCGGCGCCGTTCTGGTGCTCGGGGCCGGGTGCGGCGGCGGAAGCGGCAATGGCGGCCCCCCGACCGGACCAACACCTCCGCCTTCGCCATCCGACACGCTCAGAGCCGCGGCAGACTCGACCGGAAGGCTCGTCGGCACCGCGGTGCAGTCCGGCCTGTTGACCGGCGGACAGTACGAGGCCGTCGCCGGCCGCGAGTTCAGCTACATCACCGCCGAGTACGAGATGAAGTGGAACGTGGTCGAGCCGGCCCAGGGGCTCGACGACTTCCGCGCCGGCGACGCGATCGTCGGCTACGCCGCCTCGCGCAATCAGCGCGTCAAGGGCCACACCTTCATCTGGCACGGCGCCTCGCCGGGCTGGATCAACAGTCTGCCGCCGGCGGAATTCCGCGCCGCCTTCGAGCGTCACATCAGGACGGTCGGCGCACATTACCGCGGCCGCGTCCACGCCTGGGACGTCGTCAACGAAGCCGTCGCTGATGATGGCGTCAACCTGCGCGACACGGTCTTCCGCCAGAAGCTCGGCGACTCCTACATCGCCGACGCGTTCCGCATCGCGCGCGAGGCCGATCCGCAGGCGCGGCTCTTCTACAACGACTACGGCGGCGAGGGCCTCGGCGCCAAGGCGAATCGCATCTACGATCTCGTCCGCGATCTCGTGACGAGCGGCGTACCGATCGACGGCGTCGGCTTGCAGATGCACGTCTCCGCCAACAATCGTCCGCCGAACGCGAGCATCGCCAGCAACATGCGCCGCCTTGCCGATCTCGGCCTGACCGTGCACATCAGCGAAATGGACGTTCGCGTCAACGGCGTTTCGGGCACGGTGCAGACACGGCTCGACGCCCAGAAAACCGCGTATCAGGAGATCGTCCGGCTCTGCGTGAGCGAGCCGCGCTGCGAGGCGATTACGTTTTGGGGATTCACCGACGCGCACACCTGGATCAGCGGCGACAGCCCGCTGCTGTTCGACGCGCAGTACGCCGCAAAGCCCGCCTACACGGGCGTTCTAGACGCCTTGCGCGGTCGCTGAGCCGTCAGCAACCTCGGCTATACTGATCGCCCCTTGGCGCGCCCGAGCTTCTCGAAATCGCGTCGTTACGTCGCGTGGTGTGCGGCCCTGTGCGTATGGCTGCTGTCGGCGACCGCGGCCTTCGCGCAGAGCGGCTCGCTGTCCGGACGCGTCACCGCCGCCGACACCGGCGCGCCGCTCGTGCACTCGAGCATCTACGTCACCGGACCGATCGACGAATTCGTCCGCAACGTGTTTACCGACGAAACGGGCACGTTCGTCGTCGACGGGCTCGCACCCGGCACGTACTTCGTGACGGCGACTGGCCCGCCACCGTATCGGAGCGCGACGTTCGGTCCGCCCTGCAGTGGATTCTGGTGCCGGGCGTCCAGCGGCACGCCGCTCGTCGTCGCTAACGCTCCCATCACCGGCATCGACATCGTCGTCAAGCGCGCCGGTTCGTTGTCCGGCCGCGCCACCAATGCCAACGGCAGCGCGCTCGCCAACGCGCGCGTGGCCGCGGTGAACACGATCAGCGAACGGCCGTTCTACACCGACACCGATGCCGCGGGAAACTACGAGCTCTCGCCGCTCGACGAGGGTACGTACATCGTGATGCTCGAGGATCGGGTGATGTTCAACGGCGTCGGATGCAACGTGCACTGCCGCCTCGACGATGGCACGCGCATCACGGTCGCCGCCGGCCAGGCGATTGCCGGCATCAACCTCGCGCTGCCGCCTCCGCCGACCGGTTCAATCAGCGGCCTGGTTCTCAATGCGACGACCGGCGCGCCGATCGCGAACGCTCTGGTGCGCGCGCGCAATCGCTCGACCGGCCTGTCGTTCTTCCAGATGGGGCAAGTCAACGGTCTGTACTCGTTCCAGGCGCTGCCTTCGGGCACCTACAGCGTGTGGTCGGAGAGCTGGAGCGCCTCGCAGGTCTACGGCGGCGGCCCGCTGGCGTGCGATGACGACGTGCCCGCGTGCGAGTTGCGGAAGGACGCCGGCACGCCAGTCGTGGTGTCGAGCGGCGCGACGGCGGGGATCAACATCCTGGTGCCGCAGGGCGCGCGCGTGACGTTCCAGTTGTCCGACATCGACAGCGGCGCCCCGGTTCGGGCGCAGGTGACCCTGTACTCGGAGTCCGGGCTCCTGGTGCTGCCGACGCCGTACCACGGCAGCACCAGCGGCACCAACGTCGCCGACGACATCCCACCGGGCCGCTATTACGCCGTCGCGAGCGACCTGTCCTTCGAGTCGCGCGTCTACGGCGCGTCGTTGTCATGTCCTGAAGATACGTGTCCGCTCACGCTCGGCACGCCCATCGTGCTGACGGCGGGCGCGCAACTCACGCTGCCGATCGCGCTCAAGCGGCGGAACGATGGCCTGGTGACCGGCCGCGTGTTCGGACCCGACGGGCGAGTCATCATTGCGTTCGTCGGCCTCTACTACGCCAACGGCTCGCGCGCGCCGTTCGCCGCCACGGTGATGAACGACGACTCGTTCCGCTTCGATCGCGTCACGCCGGGCGTCTACTACGCGCGCACCGATTCCCAGTACCTTCGACGAATGGTTCGGGGACGTCTGCGTCGGCTGCGGCACGTCGATGGGAACGCCGATCCTCGTCACCGGCGGGCAGACGACGGCGAACGTGAATTTCACGCTGACGCAGGGGGCCGAGATCTACGGCGTCATCAACCGGCCGAATCGCGGGCTCGCGACGCGCATCGACGTGTTCGACGCCGCCGGAACGAGCGTCGGTAGCGCCTACTGCGAAGAGCCGTCGCCGTGCGCGTACCGGGTCAGAGGGCTGGCGCCGGGAGCGTATCGCGTCCGCGCCATGGACTCCGAGTACGGACTGCTCGCCGGCATGACGATTCCGCAGTTGATCGGTCAGGTTCACCCCGGCATCGACTGCATCTCGTACGACTGTCCGCTCGATGGCGCGGCGGTCGTGACGCTCGACGCGGTCGGGCCGAACGCGCGTCAGCGTGTGGACTTCACGCTGCGCTTCGGCGGCTCGGTCCGCGCCCGCGCCATCGCCCGCGGCCGCGAGTGGTTCGTCTTCCCGACGACGTTCCGTCTGCAGCTGTTCGATCAGTTCGGCCGGCCGGCGGGTGTCAACCCGTCGATCGGACAGAACGAGTTCGTCGGGCTGACGACGGGGACGTACTATCTGCGCACCGTAGACGGCTACAAGAAAGGCTACGGCGACAAGGCGTGGCAGGACGTTCCCTGCAGCGGCTGTCCGCCGCAATCCGGCACGCCCATCCACGTCGTCGAGGGGCAGCGCGTCGAGGGCATCGAGATCGTGCTCGATCCGGGACGGACGCTGACCGGCACGGTGATCGACGCGTCCACGTCGGCGCCGCTCGAGAACGTCACCGTGCGGGTGCTGTCGGCGGCCGGCGTGCAGGTCGGCGAAGCCGTGACCGGTCCGGCGGGCGCCTGGCGCGTGCAGGGCCTCGCGCCGGGCGACTACTTCCTCGCCACCCTCAACACGCGCGGCTACGTCGACGAGCTCTATCAGGACCACGTCTGCCCGTCGTGCGGCCTGAGCGGTGCGCAACCGGTGACGATGACGGCGAATTCGGATACCGGGCCGGTGACGATCGCGCTGTCGCGTGCGGGATTCATCGCCGGGGCCGTGATCGATCCGGTTGGCGTCGGCGTCGGCGCCGTCGGCGTCGAGCTGTTCGACGCCGCGGGCACGCGCGTCGCGCGCGTGTCGACGCGGGCGAACGGTCAGTATCACGTGGCGGTTCCCGCCGGGACGCTCTACGCGCGAACCGAGCCCGTGCCGGGACGGAACGCCGTGCTGTTCAACGGCCTGCCGTGCACTGGCGGCGCCTGCGTGCCGACCAGCGGCACGCCGATTCAGGTCGCCCTCGGCGCCACCACGCCCGGCATCAACTTCGCGCTGCAGGGCTGTCCGTCGTTCGCGCTGCGGGCGCAGATGAGCGCGATTCGCTATCTGAATACCGCGTCGGACGAACGGTTCGTGGTGCTCGGCGGGACGGCGCCGTTCACCTTCAGCCTGCTCAATGGCGTGCTGCCGGCCGGCTGGAATCTCGATCCGGTCCAGGGCGTGGCCTCGGGCGTGACGACGGCCGCGGGGCAGTTCTCGTTCGAGGTCGGCGTCGTCGACGCGGCGGGATGTTCGGCGGCGGCGCGCTATACGATCGAGCGTGCTCGGATGCCGCGTGAGCCTGGCTGCGTCGACGTTGTCGTTTCCGGCGAGCGCATCGACCCGCGACTTCGCCGTTCGCGGCGCCTGCGCCGCCGAAGTGTTCGAGAGCAGCGACTGGATTCAGCCGCTGCCGTTCTCGATCACGACGCCCACCACGCTGCAGATCGCCGTGCGCCAGAATTTCTCCGGCTCGCCGCGCGAAGCCGTCGTCCAGATCGGCGACCAGCGTGTGACCATCCGGCAGGCGGGAGCGCTCTCCGCGAACGCGTTTGGCTTCCTCGATCTGCCGCGGAACGGCGAGCGGGTGACGGGCGCCATCGCCGTCGGCGGATGGGCGCTGGACAATATCGAAGTCGCGCGCATCCGGTTGTATCGGGATCCCGTCGCTGGCGAGCCCGCCGCTCAGCTGATCTATCTCGGCGACGGCGTGTTGGTCCGCGGCGCGCGGCCCGATGTCGCGAGCTTCTACCCGACGTATCCGTTCAACGATCGCGCCGGCTGGGGCTTCCTGCTCCTGACGAACATGCTGCCGAACCAGGGCAACGGCACGTTCCGACTGCTACGCCTACGCCGACGACATCGAAGGTGCATCGAACGCTGCTCGGAGCGACGACGATCGTCGCCGAGAACGCCACCGCGTGCACCCGTTCGGGGCCATCGACACGCCCGGCCAGGGCGGAGACGATTCGCGGCGCCGCCTACGTCAACTTCGGCTGGGCGCTGACGCCGCTGCCGAAGATCGATCCCGTCCGACGGCTCGACGATCACCGTGTCTGATCGACGGCGCTGTCGCTCGGCAACGTCAACTACAACCAGTTCCGCGCCGACGTCGCGAGCCTGTTCCCCGGCCTGGGCAATTCGCACGGCGCGGTCGGCTATCGCATCATCGACACGACGGCTGCTCGCGACGGCCATGCACACGATCGCGTGGATCGTCACCGACACCGCCGGCGTGACGCAGGGCATCGGCAGCCGCTACTTCCACGTGGACAACGCCGGCCAGGCGTCGAGCACGACCAGCAGTGCACAGGCGGCGGCGGTGCCCTCGGCCATGCCGGCGCAGGCCGTTGCGGAAGCGGGGCCGGCGCGGGGCGTCCGCCGCGTTCAGATGCGCGAGATGGAGAGGGTTCAGCTCGATCTGCGGCGCGAGCTGGCGCTCGCGCCCGGCTGCGCGGCGGCGTTCTCGGGCGCCGAGATCGTTGGCGACGATCGCCGTCCGCTGCCCGCCGGGTCGGCGCTGGATCCAGTGACCGGCGCGTTCACCTGGCAGCCCGGGCCGGGCTTCGTCGGCAACTATCGCCTGACGTTCACCGCCGTCACCTGCGACGGCGCGCAGGAAAACGTTCCGGTCGACGTCGCCATCCGGCGTCCGGCGCGCTGAGCCGCATTCGCCGCACCGTCCTCGACCAAGTTCGCTATTTCCTGCCGGAGGCCCGGGTCGAGAGATGGGCCTTCAGGAACCGGCCCGGTGTGCGACGCCTTGCACGCCGCGACCTGCTTCGGGCGTGCCGGTCGACGACCACCTCGCCGCCGGCGTGGCCGCCCTCCGGGCCCGAGATCGATGACGTGGTCGGCCGTCTTGATCACGTCGAGGTGGTGCTCGATCAGCATCACCGTGTGGCCGGCGTCGACGAGCCGGTTCAGCGACTCCAGCAGCCGCTCGACGTCGGCGAGGTGCAGGCCCGGTCGTCGGCTCGTCGAGGATGTAGACGCGTGTGCTTCGACGCGCTGCAGCTTGCTCAGCTCGGTGGCGATCTTGATCGCGCTGCGCCTCGCCGCCCGAGAGCGTCGTCGCCGACTGGCCGAGCGTCAGGTAGCCGAGGCCCGAGGTCGTTCAGCACCTCGATCTTGCGTGCCGATCGCCGGCTCGCTCGGCGAAGAACGTCGACGCCCTCCTCGATCGACATGTTCAGCACGTCGTCGATCGTCTTGCCGCGCAGCGTGACCTCGAGCGTCTCGCTGTTGAAGCGCGCGCCCTTGCAGGCGCCGCACGTCACCTCGACGTCGGGCATGAAGTAGAGCTGCGTCGTGATGACGCCTTCGCCCTGGCACTCCTCGCAGCGGCCGCCCTTGACGTTGAAGCTGAATCGCCCCGGCTTGTAGCCGCGCTCGACCGACAGCGGCGCGCTGCGTGAACAGGTCGCGGATGGTGTCGTAGAAGCCGATGTAGGTCGCCGGGTTCGAGCGGCTGTTGCGGCCGATCGGCGACTGGTCGATGTTGACCACCTTGTGGACGTGCTCGATGCCGTCGACGCCGTCGTGCTCGCCGGGCAGCGTGCGCGTGTCGACCAGCCGCTTCCACAGCGCCTTGTAGAGGATCTCGTTGACGAGCGTGCTCTTGCCCGATCCCGACGCGCCGGTGATCGCCGACGAGCTGTGCCGAGCGGGAACGTCGACGTCGATCGTTCTTGAGGTTGTTCTCGCGCGCGCCGCGCACGGTCAGCGCCTTGCCGTTGCCCTTGCGGCGCTGCGCGCGGCGTCGCGATCGATCGCTTGCCCGAGAGGAACTGGCCGGTCGGCGACGCCTTGCACGCGAGCACGTCCGTCGAGCGTGCCCTGCACGACGACCTCGCCGCCGTGCACGCCCGGGCCCGGGCCCATCTCGACGAGGTGGTCGGCGGCGCGGATCGTGTCCTCGTCGTGCTCGACGACGATCACCGTGTTGCCGATGTCGCGCAGGCTCTCGAGCGTCGCGATCATCTTGACGTTGTCCTTGGGGTGCAGGCCGATGCTCGGCTCGTCGAGCACGTAGAGCATGCCCATCAGGCCCGAGCCGATCTGCGTCGACAGCCGGATGCGCTGCGACTCGCCGCCCGACAGCGTGCCCGAGCGGCGGTTGAAGTTCAGGTAGTCGAGGCCGATGCCGAGCAGCAGCTCGAGCCGGCCGCGGATCTCCTTCAGCACCTGCCGGCCGGCGTCGGCGCCGCGGCCCGTCGGCTTGACGCGTGCCGAGGAAGGCGTGCAGCTCGTCGAAGTGGAGCTGGCCGACGTCGTAGATGCGTCTTGCCGGCGATGGTGAACAGCAGCCGCGTCGCGCGCACGCGCGCGCCGTTGCAGTCGGGGCAGGTGTGCTCGACCATCACCTTGTCGAGCCACGCTTCCATCCGCGAGTTGGCCTCGCCGCGCTGGCGGTAGCGGCGGTAGTAGCGCTCGATGCGGCGGGCGATGCCGCCGAAGCCGACCTCGCTGCCCTTCCCAATCGTCGCGCTTGACCTTCGCGTCGGGCGGCGTCGTCAGCGACGATCTTCTTCGGCTCGATGCCGTAGAGGATCGCGTGCCGCGCGCTTCTCGGGCAGGTCCTTCCACGGCGTGTCGAGCGAGAAGCCGAGCGCCTTGGACAGGCTGAACATCATCCGGCCGTCCCAGGTGTCGGGGTTGTACTTGAACGCCTCGCGCACGAAGCAGCCGCCGAGGATGCTGCGCTTCGGATCGGGAACCAGCAGCTCGGGATGCGTGAGCTTGTCGACGCCGAGGCCGCCGCAGGTGCGGCAGGCGCTCTCGGGGTTGTTGAACATGAAGAACTCGGGCCCGATGTCGCCGTAGACGAAGTGGTGCGTCGCGCTGCAGAGGCCGCTTGTAGAAGCGCTCGGCCTCGGCCTTGCTCGCGCCCTTGACGACGTGGACCTGCATCAGGCCGTCGCCGACGAGCAGCGTCGCGGCGATGCCCGCCTTGATCGCCTTCTCGTGCTTGCGGCTCGACGACGAAGCGGTCGACGATGGCGTCCATGTGCTCGTCGACCGTCGGACGTCGTCCGAGCGTCGACTCTCGCGTCGGAGATGTCGACCGGCTTGCCGTCGACGATCAGCCGCCGGCAGCCCTTCTTGCGGACCTCGGTGAAGACGAAGTCGAGGTCTTCGCCGTAGACCTTGAACACCGGCGCGCGCAGCTCGATCTCCGTGCCTTCCGGCAGCGACAGGATCGCTTCGAGGATCTGGCTCGACGATGCGGCTCGGCGTCGGCTCGCCGGTGCGCGGGCAGTGCGGCTCGCCGATGGTGGCGAACAGCAGGTTCAGGTAGCTGGCGATGTCGGTCATCGTGCCGACGGTCGAGCGCGGGTTGTTGGCGATGGTCTTCTGCTCGATCGAGATGACCGGCGACAGGCCGAACACGAAGTCGACGTCCGGCTTGGCGACCTGCGCGACGAAGCGCTTGGCGTAGCTCGAGAGCGACTCCATGTAGCGGCGCTGCCCTTCGGCGTAGATGGTGTCGAAGGCGAGGCTCGACTTGCCGGAGCCGGAGAGGCCGGTGACGACGATCAGGCTGTCGCGCGGGATCTCGAGCGAGATGTTCTTCAGGTTGTGGACGCGCGCGCCCTGCACGGCCGCACCGGCAGACTCGTCGGTGCGGCCGCGGCCGCGGCGCTGCCTGTCGCGGCGTCGTGGCTTCGGCCGATCGCGACGCTCCATCCGTCCGCAAGGTCCATCGTTCGACTTCGTCGGATAGAAGAACGCCAGCTCCTGCACGTCGACGTTGCTCCGCTTCGTGAGCCGCACCGGCAGCGAGGCCTTGCCGATGAGGCCCTGATCCGCCAGGTACTCGCAGGCCGTGGTCACGCCCTCGACGCCGAAGTGCGCTTGAAGTGCGCCTCGATCTCGGTGCACGAGCGCGCTTCGCCGGCCTCGCGCAGGTGATCGATCACCGGCGCGAACAGCGCCGGCGCCCGCGCTGGCGAGGTAGTCGTCGACGGCGTCGAGCGCCGCCTGCACGCTCGCGCCGCGTCTTCTTCGCGTTCAGCAGGTCGCGTGTAGATCAGTCTTGAAGAACCCGGGTTGAGCGTCAGCGCCTGCGGGATCACTTCGCGGTCGGCCAGCTGGCGCGCGCGCGATCACCTCGATCTGCGCCAGCGGCGTCGCGGCGTAGAGAATCCACAGCGCGGTGTAGTCGAGATCGCCGCGCGTGACGAGCCACTTGTGCGCCTTGTCGACGGACGGCAGCGCGTGGGTCGCGGCGCCGCAGCAGCTGCACCTGCGATGTCGCGCTCGCCGATCTCGCGCAGCCGCTCGCACAGGTCGGCGATCGTGTCGTCGTGCGTGTAGAGCAGCCGGCCCTTGGCCAGCAGCGAGTGCATGAACGAATTGTGAGCGCGCCCTCGACCATCTTGCGGAACTCGGCCCGCGGCATCAGGAACGCGTGCACGTTGACGCCGTCGGCGTTCAGCGACACGTCCGACGGCGTCGACCTTCTTGTCGTCGACCGTGACGAGCACCAGGTCGATGTCCGACTTCGCCCAGACCGTGTCGTGCGACAGGCTGCCGCAGAGGATCGCGGCGAGGATCGAGCGGTCGGTTCTGATCTGCTCGACCAGCGCATCGAGCGCCGCCGTGAACGTCTGCTTGATGGCGTCGTGCGGCATCGATTCGGCCTACCGCCGCTTGCGGGCGATGCGTCTGGTCTCCGCCGCCGTCGCCTCGTTCCACGAGTGCAGCGTCACTTCGACCGATCCGAACGTCAGCGCGTCGCCGTCCGCCACCTCGATGCGGCCGCGGACGGCGAGATCCCCGCTGGAACGTGCCGTTCTTGCTGTCCAGGTCCTCGAGCCACACCCGCCGCGCGTCGCCCTCGACGACGAGGCGGGCGTGCCGCCGCGACACGCTCGGCGAGTCGAGCCAGACCTCGCAATCCGGATCGCGGCCGACGAGCTGTCGCCCTCCGGAGGCGGAACGTCTGCGCTCCCGGTGGCCAGCCAGCAGGGCATCGGCCGGCCGGCTGCGCCGCGTCGTCGCCGACCGTCGCCGCAGAACGCGTAGCCGACGCCGTGCACGGTCCGGATGAACCGCGGCTGCCGCGCATCGTCGGCCAGGACGCGGCGGATCTCGGCGACGAGGACGTTGAGATTGCCGTCGACGACGTAGGTGTCGGGCCAGAGCCGGGCGTGCAGGTCGGCCTTGTCGATCACTTTGGGCCGCTGTTCGATCAGCGCCGCAGAGCAGGTCGAAGGCCTTGGTCGAGAGGTGCAGCTCGCCGCCTCGCGCAGCAGCTGCCGCGTGTCCGTGTCGACGGTGAACGGGCCGAAACGCGCTCTCACTGGCGTCTCGAACCTACGATTTCCTTGGGGTTTCCTTAGGACTTCGGCCCGCGGGCTTGGCGATAGTGCCTGTGGCCGGGCGAGGTCCAGATCCTAACCCGGTTTCGCGGCTCCGCCCGGCGCGCGATTTGCGGAACAGACGCGGCGGGTTCGAGTCTTAATCAGGACTGCACCAGGCATGTCTCGCCCCGAACGGCTTCGGCCGCCCGGACCCGCCGCGCCCGCGCGCGACATCATCGACGCCGTCGTCGACAACATGCGGAAGAACCTCGAGCCGCTGAAGTACTCGACGCTGGCGCCGAGCCGCTACACCGTCTACCTGCACGCCAACGAGTTCGCCCGGCTCGAAGGCATCATCCCGATCCTGCAGGAGCAGACGACGCGGGCGCTCGACCGATGAGCTCGAGAAAGCTGAACCGCCGCTCGCCGCTGGCCAACGTCGCCAGCCGGTTCGAGCGCTTCGAGCTGATGGACGCTGGCGGTCCAGGCCCGCAGATTCAGCAACGCCGGCGCCGAGTGGCAGGTCGAGTTCCTCGCCGATCCCGACGGCGACATGAACGAAGGGCGACCTCCTGATCGATTCCGAGCTGATCCTGCCGGCGAGGCCCGACCTCGGCGTCGGCGAGCGCACGCGCCGCATCACGACGGTCCACGCCGGGCAGCGGACGGCCGACGCGCGAGCAGACGGTGAATCGCGAGCCGCCGCGACCGGCGCCGGCGCCGACGCCGCCGCGCGCCGCATCGAGTACGACGACGATGCCGGGCATCACTCGCTACGACGTCGTGAAGGACTCGGTCACGATCGGCCGCGGCGGGATCGCCTACCCGGTGGACATCCGCATCGCGTCGTCGCCGGACGTGTCGCGCGAGCACGCGCGCATCCGCCGCGATCCGGCGACCGGGCGGTTCTTCCTGATCGACCTGAGCTCGCTCGGCACGACGCTGAACGGCCGGCACGTGCCGAAGGGCTACGACGAGGTCGACGGCACGAAGCGCGAGAACGGCGCCGAAACGCCGCTGCCGGACACGGCGAGGATCGGCCTGGCCGACACCGTGTTCCTCGAGTTCGTGCTGGATCCATCCGGCGACGGCTCAATGATGACCGCGCTCCTGCTGGTCGCGGCCGCTCTTTGCCGCGATGCTGCTCGGCCTCGCTGTCGTCTTCGTGTGGACGGCCTTCCGCCAGCGCGGCGACGAGCGCGAGCGAGGCGGTCCGATGAGCGGCCCGATCGAGGCGCTCGGCGTGCGCGCGGCCGGCGCGACCGATCCCGGCCTCCAGCGCGAGGTCAACGAGGATCGCTTCCACGTCGACGTCGCGCGCGGCCTGTTCATCGTCGATCGACGGCGTCGGCGGCCAGGCGGCCGGCGGCAAGGCGGCCGACACCGCGGTGACCATGCTGAGGGCCCGGCTCGAGCGCGAGACCGGTCCGCTCGTGTCGCGGCTGCGCGAAGCCATCACCGTCGCCAACAACGAGATCCATCGCCTCGCCGGCCTCCGGCCCGAGTGGAACGGCATGGCCTGCGTGCTCACCGTCGTCGTCGTCGACGCGGCAGCGTCGCGATCGTCGGGCACGTCGGCGACACGCGGCTCTACAAGCTGCGGCGCGGCCGCATCGAGAAGGTCACGCGCGATCACTCGCCGGTCGGCGAGCGCGAGGACGCCCGCGAGCTGTCCGAGCTCGAGGCGATGCAGCACCCGCGGCGGAACGAGGTGTATCGCGACGTCGGCTCCGAGCCGCACGAGCCGGCGGATCCGGATTTCATCGACATTCAGGAAGTGCCGTTCGAGCCGGACGCGGCGCTGCTGCTCTGCAGCGACGGCCTGACCGATCTGGTCGACTCGTCCGCGATCGCGGCGATCGTGTCGCGCTGGGCCGGGCGGCCGCAGATGGTGGTCGACGCGCTGATCGACGGCGGCCAACGACGCCGGCGGCAAGGACAACGTCACGGTCGTCTACGTCGAGGGCGAGCAGTTCGCGCGCCAGCGTTCGGCGCGAGACCGCCGGCGATCGGCCGGCTCGGAGATTCACCACGCCGGCTGAATCGCGGTGACGCCGGCGCCGTCGCGCGCGCCGGTACGCCGTGCCGGTTCGGCCAACATCATCCTGATTGCCGGCCGTGATCGTGCTGACGTTCGTGCAGTCCGATCGCGTGACGCCCTTCGCCGAGCCCGTCGTGAGCCTGCCGGCCGCGGTCGACGCGGACCGCATCGTCGTGCGAGCCGTCACAGTCGATCGCGGAGGCGCTGCTGCGCGCGCGGCCGGGCACGACGATCGTGGTCGAACCGGGCGAGTACCGCGAGACGCTGACGCTGAAGAGCGGCGTGCGCATCGTCAGCCGCGTGCCGCGCGGCGCGACGATCCGGCTGCCGGGCACGGCGTCCGAGCGCGCCGCGGCGATTCGTCGCGACCGGCGTGACCGATGCCGCGCTTGCCGGTTTCCGCATCGTCGGCGATGCGGCGACGCCGCTCGGCACCGGCGTCTCGGCGATCGATTCGGAGCTGTCGATCTCGGATGTCGAGATCACCGGCGCGGCGCGCGCCGCGATCGACGTCGGCGCGGCGTCGCGCGTCCGGGTCGTCGGCAGCGAGATTCACGACAACCCCGGCTCGGCGCTGGCGGTCCGGCCGGGGCGGCCGCGGCCGTCGCGCACAACGTGTTCAGCCGCAACGGGACGGCCGGGCGGCAGCCTGCGGACGCTCGCGATCGAGCGCGGCCAGCCGCGTCACGTTCACCGCCAACATCTTCGCCGGCAGCACGCCCGGCGCTGTTCCTCGGATCGAGCGACGAGCGCGCCGCGCTTCGCCCGCAACAACTGGTTCCCGGACGCGCGGCCGATCGGATCGACGCGGCCGCCGTCGCGTGGACGCTGAAGGCGGTTCCAACAACGATGACGACCGTCTTCCACAGCGTCGGCCGCTACGAGATCCACGAGGAGATCGGCCGCGGCGGCATGGCCGTCGTGTTCCTCGCCACCGACACGCGAACGAGACCGCGAGGTGGCGCTGAAGCTGGTGTCGATCGAGACCGATCCGGACGGACTGCAGATCCTCGAGGCGGAGCGCTGGGGCGCCAAGCTGCAGGAGGAGTTCTGCCGCGAGAGCCACTACGTCCCGGCGGTCTACGAGCACGGCACGCACGGCAAGTACTTCTTCATCGCGATGGAGTACCTGGACGGGCGAAACCTGTCGGAGGTGATCGGCGAGGGCCCGCTGCCGCCGGCGCGGGCGGTGCAGGTCGCGACGCAGCTGTGCGAGTTCCTCGAGGACGCCGACGCTTCGAGGGCACGCTCGACGGCCGCCGCTTCAACCTGCTGCTGCACGGCGATCTGAAGCCGCGCAACATCCGCGTGCTCGCCGGCGACGAGATCAAGGTCTTCGACTTCGGCATCGCCAAGGCGCTGTCGCTCAGCCGCAAGGTGACGCGCAACGATTTCGGCAGCATCGCCTATCTCTCGCCCGAGCGGCTCGAGTCGCGGCGACATCGACGCGCAGGCCGAGTTCTGGGCGGTCGGCGTGCTGCTCTACGAGATGGTCAGCGGCGCGCAGCCGTTTCGCGCGCTCCGACACGCGGCGGCTCGAGCAGCGGATTCGCGCGCGACTGCCGCCGGCCGCGCTCGACAACGGCTGTCCCGTCGGGCTGCAGGCGATCATCGCCAAGCTGCTCGCGCCCGACGTCGGGCGATCGCTACCGCAGCGCGACGGCGATTCGCGACGACCTGCGGCGCTTCGCCGCGGGTGAGGAGACGCTGGCGCAGCGCGAAGGATGGCCGGGCGCGGGCAGCGACGAAGGCGCGACGCGCCGGACGCACCGTCGCCGGCCCGCGACGGCTAGACGAGGCGCGTCGACCCGGCGGACGGTGCGGCAGCAGCGGTCGAGACCGACGTGACCCGGCGCACGCTGCGCGACGCGCCGGCGGCGACCGCGGCCGCTCCGGTGGCAGCTGGCGGCGCCGTCGCCGGTCGCGGCTGTCGCCGCACCGGCCGCCGCGCAGCCGCCCGCGGTTGCGCCGGTGCCGGCCGTGAAGCCGAAGCGCGGCGCATCCGCCGCTTCCTGCGCAAGGCGCTCGTGGCGATCGCGTTTGCGATGGTGCTGAACGAGATCCGCGTCTACATGATCGCCGGCGCGCTGGCGCCGAACGTGCCGCAGGACTCGAGCGGCCTGATCCAGATGTGGGGCCAGCACGCCGCGCTCGACCAGCGGCAGCCTGAACCTCGGCGCCAGGCGCGCTCGAACGCGCGCTGATCCGCCAGACGAGCGCGCTGGCGGACCGAACGTTCGCGCGCTATCGCACCGCGAGCACGCCGATCTACGAGAAGGAGTGGCGCCAGACGCGGGACGTGCTCGAACTCGCGCTGCAGTCGCACCCCACGAGCCGGGACCTGGCGGCGGCGATCTGCCTAGTGCGACGGGCACCTGCGCCGCATCGACGGCGAGGCGCGCGATCAAGGTGAAGCAGGCGACGCCAGCGCAGCAGGAGCTCGGCGCCGCCGTCACGGCGTTTCGCGCCGCCGCCGAGCTGCGGCCGAACTGGCCGGATCCGTTCCTCGGCCTGATGCGCACGTTCATCGTCATGGAAGACATCGAGCGCGGGCGCCGACGCGCTGGCGCAGGCGCAGCGCTACGGCTACACCGCGGTCAATCGCGACTGGGCGCTGCTCGGCGAGGGCTATCTCGCCCGCGGCGCGAAGCTCGCCGCCAGCGAGGAGCTCGAGACGCTGACGCGCGCCGCCGAGGCCTACACGCAGGCCATCGACAACCTGTCGAAGGCCGCCGGCTACGGCAACGTCACCCAGCGGCTGCGCGAGGCACGGCGCCGCCTGGCGGAAGTGCAGGGCAGGATCGTCGTGAGCTGTCCATCGCCGGGCGGCGACAGCGAAGCGGCGGCATGAGCGTCACCTACACCTCGGCCGCCGATCGCGATCGACGCCGGTCCACGCGCGCGTTCTGGCCGGCGGCGCCCGAGCCGCTGCTGACCGCGGCGTCCCTGCGTTGCCGCTCTGCGCGATCGCGCTCGCCTACACCGGCCGCCTCCGCGTGCTCGGCGAATCCGATCGCGGCGGCGGCGGTCGTCAACCTGAACACCGCCCGCGATGCCGCCGCGCTGGAGCCGGCGCTCGCGGCGGTCTTCGCGAATCCGGCCGAGCGCACGGTTCGCCGCCGATCACCTGTTTCAGTCCTTCAGCACCGACGCCGGGGCCCGGCACGTGCTGCCGAACGTCGGCGCCATTTCGCGCGTCACCGTCAGCGTCGACGCGATTCAGCGAGCCAAGGGTCTCGAGGTGCTCGCCGGCCGCGTCGCTCGCGATCGCGCCGACCCGACCGCGCGCGTTCCGCTCTTCACCGTGGCCGACCTCGCCAAGCTGAAGCCGTACCTCACCGTGCGTACGCGCCGACGAGTTCCGGAGCCTGGTGCTGGCGCCTCGCCGCGCTCTACATCGCGGGCTTTCACGCCGTGGCGCTGCTGTGGTCGCGCGCGACGTATCCGCGGCGATCGCCTGCTGCTCGCGACGGCGCACCTCCTGACCGGCGTCGGCTTCGCCGTGCTCCTGAGCCGGCCGGATCCGCTGCGTGACACGCTGCTGTTCGTCCGCTACGCCGAGACGATCGGCGCTCGGGCTCGGACTGATGGCGGTGCTGTCGCTGGTCGACGTCGACGGCGATGGGCTTCGCGTCGCTCAGCTATCTGCCGCTCCTCGCGGCGCTGTCGCTGTCGGTGGTGTTGATCCTCTTCGGATCGGGGCCGGGCAACAGCTCCGCCAAGGTCAACCTCGGTCCGCTGCAGCCGATCGAGGGCATCCGCCTGCTGCTGGCGTTGTTTCTCGCCGGATACTTTGCGCGGCGATGGGAGCTGCTGCGGGAGCTGCGCGGCGCGACGATTCGCGACGTCCGGCTGCCGTCCTGGATCAACCTGCCGCGCGGCGAGTACGTCCTGCCGGTCTTCGTCGGCGTCGCGGCGGCGCTGATGTTCTTCTTCTTCCAGAAGGATCTCGGGCCCGCGCTCTTCCTCTGCTGCGTGTTCCTCGCCGTCTACGCCGTCGCGCGCGGACGCGTCGGCATGGCCGCAATCGGGCTGGTGCTCCTCGCCGCCGGTTTCTACGTCGGCTACCGTCTGCGAATTTCCGCGACGCTGGCCGATCGCGTCCGGATGTGGCAGTCGCCGTGGGACAACGCGGTCGCGGGCGGCAATCAGATCACACATGCGATATGGGCGATGGCGACCGGCGGGACGTTCGGCACCGGGCTCGGCCTCGGCGACTCGCGCTATCTTCCGGCCGGACACACCGATCTGATCCTGGCCGCGATCGGCGAGGAGCTCGGCGCCGTCGGGCTGATCGCCGTCGCGGCGATGTTCGCCGTCATCGCCTGGCGCGGCTTCCGCATCGGCCGGCTGGCGTCGAGCGACTACGGTTTCTTTCTCGCCACCGCGCTGACGCTCTTCCTGATCCTGCCGGCGCTGATCATGGCGTCCGGCGTGATCGGCGTGACGCCGTTGACCGGCGTGGTCACGCCGTTCCTGAGCTACGGCGGCTCGGCGATGCTGGCCAACTTCGCGGCGCTCGGCCTGCTCGCCGCCATTCACGCCGACCGGCGGCCGGCGAACGACTTCGAGCCGTTCCGCGCGCCGATGCGGTATCTCGGCGGCGTGCTCGCTGCCTGCGCGGTCGTGCTCGTCGCCGTCGCGGTGCGCGTGCAGGTGCTGAACGCCGACGAGCTGGTCGTGAAGCCGCATCTCGGCGTCCATGCCGACGGTGGCCGGCGCTTCGAGTACAACCCGCGCGTCCTCGATCTGATCCGCCAGATGCCGCGCGGGACGATCTTCGATCGCCGCGGCCTGCCGCTGGCGACCGACGATCCGCGCGTGCTGGCTGCCGCGCGTCCGGTCTACGAGCGGCTCGGCATCTCGCTGGCGGAAGCGTGCCCCGATGCCGGACAAGCGCTGCTATCCGCTCGGCGGCCGCGCGTTTCACGTCCTTGGCGACGCCCGGACCGGCCGGAACTGGAGCGCGACCAACACGTCCTACGTCGAGCGCGATGCCGACGATCGTCTGCGCGGCTTCGACGACCACGCCGCCTCCGTCAGGACGCTCGATCGCGACGGCCAGCCGATGTACACGATCCATCGCGACTATCGCGAGCTGGTGCCGGTCCTGCGCCATCGCTACGAACCGTCGAACGCGGCCGTCGCCGCGTTTCGCAGCCGGCCCCGCGACGTGCATCTCACGCTCGACGCCGATCTCCAGCTCCGCGTCGCCGCCATCGTTGCGAATCAGGCCCGCCGGGCGCAGGGCAAGGCCGCCGCCGTCGTGCTCGATCCCGACACCGGCGCCATTCTCGCCAGCGCGAGCTATCCGTGGCCGGCGGCGTTCGACGGTCCGTCGATCGCCGTCGACAAAGCGGCCGAGGCCAACGACGTCTGGCTCGATCGGGCGCGCTACGGTGCGTATCCACCCGGCTCGACGTTCAAGCTCGTCGTCGCAATGGCCGCCTTGCGCGATCGCGCCGCCGGCGGCAAGCTACACGTGCAGCCGGCTGCCGGACGGCCGCGTCGGCGCCCGCATCGACGGATGGTCGCGTCCCGTGCGAGACGACATCCGCGACACGCATCCGCACGGAACGATCGGCCTGCACGACGGGCTCGTGCAGTCGTGCAACGCCTACTTCGCGCAGCTCGCCGTGGATCTGGGACCGCAGCCGCTGATGGCCATCGCCAGCCGATTCCGCATTCCGCTGGCCGCCGACAGCGACAGCGCGCAGCGCGTGAGCGATGCGCTGCCGCAGGTCGGCTACGGTCAGGCGCAGGTCGTGGCGTCGCCGCTTCGCCTGGCCAGCGTCGCCGCGTCGATCGCCGACGACGGCCGGCTGCGCCTGCCGTACGTCGATCAGGACGCCGCCGGCGCATCGCGGGCCGAGTCGATTCTCGATCCCGCCGCCGCGCGGCAGTTGAACGGCTACATGCGCGATGTCGTCACGAGCGGCACGGGCCGCAGCCTGCGCGGCCACGCGGTGGCGATTGCCGGCAAGACCGGCACGGCCGAAGTGGCGGGACGGCCGTCGCACGGATGGTTCGTCGGCTTCGCTCCCTACGGCGGCGAAGAAGCGCATCGCCTTCGCCGTCGTCATCGAGCATGCCGGCTACGGCGGCGCGACCGCGGCGCCGGCGGCCGGCGAGATCGTCGGAGCCGCGGCGGCGGCCGGGTTGATTGGAAAATGACGATGGACTTTCTGCGGAAGGCCAGGGATCTCGAGGCGAAGATCGCCGGCAAGTTCGATCGCACCATGGGCGACCTCGTGCAGTCCGGCTCGCGCGAGCCGCTCGAGATTGTTCATGCGATCGTCGAGGCGGTGCTGGAGGAGATTCAGTCGAGCGGCCGCGGCCGCCGCGTGTTCCCGTTCAACAGCATCGCGCTGACGATTCTCGCGCCGTCGCGCGACGCCCGCGCCCGGTTCGAGGCGGTCATCGCCGACGGACCGCCGCTCGGCGATCGCATCCTCGCCAGGCTGCGCTCGGCCGGCTGTCCGTCCGACGACCTCGACGTCAACGTCACCTACGAGACGAAACCGCGGCGAGGGTGGCGTACTCCCGATTTCCACGTCGAGTTCGCGCGCATCGAGAAGGCGACGGCGCCCGCTCCAGTGGCCGTCGAATCGAGGCCGCTGCGGGTCGAGCTGAGTGTGGTGCACGGCACCGCCGAGCGGCGGACCTACGCGCTTGCCGCCGCCGACCGCATCGATCTGGGCCGCTGCCCCGAGGTGCGCGACAGCCAACACCGGCTCATTCGCACCAACCACGTCGCCTTCGTCGAACGGGCCGGCGACGCGAACCAGACCGTATCGCGCCGGCACGCGCATCTCTCGTACGAGCCGTCGTCCCGGCAGTTCCGCCTGCACGACGACGGCAGCGAGCACGGGACCAGCATTGTCAGGAACGGCCGCACCGTTGCCGTGCCGCGCGGCACGCGCGGCGTGCGCGTCGATACCGGAGACGAGATCGTCCTCGGCGACGCGCGGTTGAAGGTGAGGATCGTGCCCGAGCCGCAGTAGACCGGGAGATCTACTGTCCCGGCAGCGCCGGGAATCGGCCGCGATAGACGAAGTCGCGCGCCGTGCCCGCCTTGATGTGACAGGCGGCGCACGTGCTCGTGCGATCGGGCGGCGTCAGGACCGTGCCATCCGGGCGATAGCTCGCGTACTCCCATTCGCCGGTGCGGACGTCGCGATAGCTCTCGCCGAATCCCTTCTCCCGGCGCATCACGTCGATCTGAAAGATGTCGCCGCCGCGGAGCTGGCCTTTGTCGTCGCGCAGCATCGCGCCGGCGGCGTCCTTGAGCGGATTGCGCCGCTCGAACACGATGATCGAGCCGTACGGATAGGGGACCGCGGCGAGATCGGTGAGCGCTGCCGCGCGCTCGTTGCCATACACCGTCATGACCTTGTCCTGCGGCGTGCTGAACGTCCGCAGCACCGTGTAGCCGTCGGCGTATTTCGGCAGGCCGACGCGATCGGTGGCCGGACCGAACGCGTTCGCGTTCTTGTCCTGCGCTCGAGCCGCGGCCAGCCCCGTCAGGAGGAGCGCCGCCAGGACGATCGACAATCTGGACATCAGTAGCCTCGACAGCGTGAAAGGGCCAGCCGCGACCGGATTCTAGGAGGGCGCGAGGCTGCTGTCCAGAGCCAGAATCGTCCACCGTCACAGGGCCAGTAGACGCGAATCCCGAACCCCGAGTCCCGAGCCCCGAGTCCCGAACCCCGACACGATCTACTACGATCAGGTGATGCGCGTCCGCTTCGCTCCATCGCCCACGGGATACCTCCACATCGGCGGCGCGAGGACCGCGCTCTTCAACTGGCTCTACGCCCGCCGGCACGGCGGCACGTTCGTCCTGCGCATCGAGGACACCGACACGGAGCGCTCGTCGTGGGAGATGGTCACCGGGATCGTCGAAGGCCTGCGCTGGCTCGGTCTCGATTGGGACGAGGGGCCGGACGTCGGCGGTCCGCACGCGCCGTACTTTCAATCCGAGCGCCTCGCGACGCATCGCGAGATGGCGGAATCGCTGGTGGCATCCGGCCGCGCCTACTACTGCTATTGCTCGCCGGAGGAGATTCAGCGCAAGCGTGAGGCTGCCGAGGCGGCCGGCGGCGGATGGAAGTACGACCGCACCTGCGAAGCGATCACCCCGGCGGAGCGTACGGTGCGCGAGGCCGGCGGCGCGGCGCGCGCGATCCGCTTCCGCGTCCCTCCCGGCGAGACACGGTTCGACGACAGCGTCCGTGGCGCCATCGCCTTCGACAACGCCAACATCGAGGACTTCGTCATCCTGCGCTCCGATCGCCAGCCGACGTATCACCTGTCGGTGGTCGCCGACGACATCGACATGCGGATCACGCACGTGATCCGCGGCGACGATCACATCTCGAACACGCCGAAGCACGTGCTGCTCTTCGCCGCGTTCGGCCAGACTGCCGCCGCGCTTCGCGCACGTGCCGCTGATCCTCGGTCCCGACAAGAAGCGCTTGAGCAAGCGCCACGGCGCGACGTCGGTGATGGAATACCACCGGCTCGGCTACGTGCCGGAAGCAATGGTCAACTTCCTCGCGCTCCTCGGCTGGTCGCCGGGCGGCGATCGCGAGCTCTTCACCCGCGACGATCTGGTGGCGGCGTTCGCGCTCGAAGGCATCAGCGGCGGCAACGCCGTCTTCAACCAGGAGAAGCTCGACTGGTTCAACCAGCAGCACATCCTGCGGCTGCCACTCGACGAGCTGGCCCGGCGCGTGAAACCGCTCTTCGAGGAAGCGGGCCTGTGGCGCGACGGGTTCGACGGCGCCGACCGCGACTGGCTCCTGCGTCTGCTCGATCTGCTGCGGCCGCGCGTGCGCCGCCTCGGACAGATCGTGGACGACGCGCGGCCGTTTGTAGAAGAGAGCGTGACGTTCGACGATGCGGCGGTGAAGAAGCACCTGGCGCCGGCCGGCACGCGCGCGCATCTGGTGGAGCTGGCGGCCGCGCTAGGACACGTGAGCCCGTTCGACCCGCCGGCGCTCGAGGCGGCGCTGAGAAATACGGCTGAGGCACGTGGTGTGAAAGCGGCGGCCCTGATCCATGCCGCGCGCGTGTCAGTTGTGGGCCGCGCGGTGAGTCCAGGACTCTTCGAAGTGCTGGAACTGCTGGGCTCCGAGCGCGTCCGTGCGCGACTCGACCGCGCCGCGCTGATCGCGTCGGAGTAAGGACTTACATGGTGTGCGGTCTGTGCGTGTCAGCGTATCGTCGCCCGTTGACCTGATCGCGGCCCGTTCGAGCTCGACGATACGCGTCCCTCGCCTTCCACGATTCGCCGCTTTTCTTTGCCTCTCGCGTCTCTCGGTCTTCAGCGCTGTGTCCGGCCATCTCGTCACTTTCGTGGCACCTCGGTTGCACTCGCATGGCTCGGCGGGAGGACGAGCGAGCACAAGGGGGGACCGTGGCAAAAGAAGATCGTGGCTTCGCATCAATGGATCGCGCGCGTCAGCGCGAGATTGCAAGTAAGGGCGGAAAGGCTGCCCACCAGAAGGGGACGGCACACGAGTGGACCAGTGAAGAGGCGCGCGACGCCGGCCGCAAGGGCGGACTCGCCAGCCACCGGCGCCGGCGCGAGCAGAAGGAGCCGGGCACGGGCGGCGACACCGGCGACACCGGGATGAGCGGTGAGAACGAGCCGTCGCTGACCGAGCCGGAGTAGACCTCAGCGGTTCGCGACTGCGCGTATGATCGGTGGCGGTGACCGCTGCCGACTACGCGCGTGCGCGCCGGATTCTCCTCCGGCGCGATCCAGTACTGGCGGCGCTGATCCGGCGACAAGGCCCATGCGGCCTTGCCGCCGCGAGACGCGCCGATCATTTTTCCGCCCTCGTCCGCGCCATTACGTTTCAGCAGCTCTCCACCAAAGCAGCGACGACGATCTACAACCGGATGGCGGCGCTGATGCCTGACGGCGTTCCGACGCCGGCGGGCTTCGCCGCGCTCAGCGACGAGCAGCTGCGCGCCGCCGGCATGAGCCGCCAGAAGACCGGCTACCTGCGCGATCTCTGCGAGAAGGTGCAGTCGGCGAAGATCGACCTCGAGGCGCTCGACGCGCTGAGCGACGACGAGGTGATCGCCGCGCTGGTCACCGTCAAGGGCATCGGCCGCTGGTCGGCCGAGATGTTCCTGATCTTCCGGCTGCTCCGTCCAGACGTCCTCCCGGTCGGCGATCTCGGCATCGTCATGGCGGTGCAGAAGGCCTATCGCCTGCGGGCGCGGCCGACGCCGGATCGCATCCGGAAGATCGGCGAGGCGTGGCGCCCGTACCGGTCGGTGGCGTCGTGGTATCTGTGGCGGAGCCTGGACAACGAGCCCAAACCGGCCGCCGGCCGCTGACGCGCGATCCGCGTTCATCCCACCTGTTTTCTCCGATTGGTGATTTGTCGCTTGACACGGTTCGCTAGTACTAGTTAATCGTAGACATGCGACCGAAGTCCGCGACGCTCACCGCCAACGAGCTCGAGCTGATGAAGATCGTCTGGGCCGAGCCCGATGGCGTCACCGTCCGCGACGTCTACGAGGAGCTGCGGGCCCGCCGCGGCGATCGCCTACACCACGGTGATGACCAGCATGAAGACGCTCGAGCAGAAGGGCTACCTGAAGACCAGCCAGCAGGATCGCGCGTATCGTCTACAAGCCGGCGCAGCCGCAAGCACAAGGTGATCAGGCGATGGTGCGCGAGTTCGTCGATCGCGTGTTCAACGGCTCGGCCGGCCGCTCGTCGTCCACCTGCTCGAGGACGAGCACTTGAGCGAAGCCGACCTGCGCGAGATCGCCCGGCTGATGGGGAAAGAAGCGATGACGACAACGCTGTGGCTGCGCGACCTCGGATCGTTCGCGCTGCAGCTCGCGGTGATCGTCGCCGCCGGTGCGGCGGTCTGGCGGCTGCTCCGCGTGCGCCACGCGGCGCTCGCTCGCCTACTGGCGGCTGCTGCTGTTCGCGTGTCTGCTGCTGCCGCTCGCGCAACCGTGGCAGGCGACGTGCGCCGCCGCCGATCGTCGCCGGCACACCGGCGCCGATGTCGATCGCCGGCGACGTCGATCGCGCGGCGATGCGACGGCGTCCACTGCGTCGTCCCGACCGCGCGTGGCCAGTGAGTGAGCTGCTGCTCGCGTACTGGCCGCCGGCATCGCCGTGCGCGGCCTGTGGCTGGTGCTCGGCGCGTTCAGCCTGCGCCGGCTCCGCCGCACGGCGCGAGCCAATCGATGCCGCTGCCGCCCGGCATCGACGACGGCGCGGGCGCGGCTCGGTGTGCGCGCCGGCGTCTGTGTGTCGGATCGCGTGGCCGGTCCGATCACCTTCGGCTTCAGGCACCGGTCGTGCTCCTGCCGCCGAGCGTGCTGTCGATGGCGCCGCACGTGCAGGAGGCGATCGTCTGCCACGAGCTGATTCACGTCCAGCGCCGCGACTGGCTGCAACGTCATCGCCGAAGAAATCGTCCGCACGGTGTTCTGGTTCCATCCGGCGATCTGGTGGCTGATCGGCCGGATTCAGTTGAGCCGCGAGCACGTCGTCGACGAAGCCGTGATTCGCCTGACGCAGTCGCGCGATCGCTACGTCGAGGCGATGCTCGCCGTGGCGCTCGCGAACTCGTCCGCCCTCGCTCGCGCCGGCGCCGCTTTTCCTGCGCCGCCGCTTCCTCAAGCGCCGCGTCGCGCACATTCTTCAGGAGACCACGATGACCACACGCCGATTGATTGCGTCAGTCACCGTCAGCGCCGCGGCGCTCTACGTCGCCGCCGTCGCTCGTCGTGCGGGCGTTTCCGCTCGAGGCCCGCGCGCCGGAGCCGGCGCAGGCGCAGCGCCAGCCGGCCGGGCCGGTGGTGATCGCGAGGGGAGGGGAGCAGCTGCTGCACGCGTCGCTGCCCGAGTACCCGCGCCGCGCCATCCAGCAGCGTGTCGAAGGCGAGGTCGTGCTCGACGTCACCGTCGACGAGCGCGGCGAGGTGTCGGACGCGCGCGTGTTGAGCGGCCCCGACGAATTGCGGCGCGCGGCGCTCGAGTCGGTGCTGCAGTGGCACTACTCGCCCGAGAAGCTGCGCTCCACGTCGGCCCAGGTCGCGCTGCGCTTCACGGCGCCACCCGCCGGCGTCGAGTCGGAGGAAGAGGTCGCGAAGTACACCGCGTTGCTCACGATTAGAGACGGAGAGCCGAAGGAATACGAGATTCGGTACAAGCGCCCGTTGATGGCCGTGCGGGAGGATACGGACCTTCTCAAGCGCCAGCTGCTCGAGCTGGAGAGCGCGGCGAGCGGCGCCGGGCTGACCGATGCCCAGCGCATCGAGTACAAAACGCGGTCCGCCGCGCTGCGGGCCCAGCTCGCCCACGTCGGCGTCGAGACGCGCAGCGCGAAGGCGGGCTGGAACGGGCCGCTCGTGCGCATCAAGACCGAGCGCCTGCCGGAGCTGGTGGCGACAGAGATTCTCGGACGCGCCGGCGTCTCGATTGGCGACCGGCTGGACGAGGCGGCGATGAAACGGGTCCGCGCGGCGCTGTCGGCGTACGACGAGCACCTCCACGTCGGCTTCGAGCAGGATGGCAAAGGCGGCCTGATTCTGTTCATCATTGCCCCGTAAGGCCCCGTCGGGGGCTCCCCAAGGGCTCCGTCGAAGGCGGTGCCTCGACCGCATTCCGAGACCACCGGCCATGGGCGGCATCGCCCATGGCCGCCCCGTCAAGACCCTGCCGGCCATGCCGTGCTTGCCTGATGGCCCTCGGCTTTCCTATAATCAAAGGCTCCTCTACCACTCGACCTCTTTACTGGGACGTCGTTCAACGGTAGGACACCGCGCTCTGGACGCGGTTATTGGGGTTCGAATCCCTACGTCCCAGCCAGACTTCGCTCGCGCCTTCGGCGCGAGCTTCGTCTAGGTCGGCGCTTCGCGCCGACGTACCATCAGCGAGCTCTCAGACACGCGAAGGCTGTCTCGCCGAAGCCGCGCTCAGTTCACGCAGCGGAGGCGGACTGTTTCAGCGTACTTCCGGTCGATTCCGAGGCGCAATTCACGCGTACCTTCGGGCGCACGGAGCCGGTTTCCCAGGAATCTCTTCTCGCTTCCCACTGGCGCGCAAGATGCCAGTGAGCTCCCCATATGCGCGGTGTTGGAGCCCGCTTCGTCTACATTCTGCGGAGCGACAGCGATCGCTCGCGCCACTACGTCGGCCGCACCGCGGACGTCGAGCAACGGCTCGATTGGCATAACGCCGGTCCATGCGGTCACACCCGCCAGAACCGTCCGTGGTCGGTCGTCGTCTCGATCGAGTTTCCCACTGAGTCAGCGGCGGCCCGATTCGAGAAAGTACCTCAAGTCCGGCTCCGGCCGCGCGTTCGCGAAGCGACATTTCTCTCCAGGCCGCGGACGGGTGTGATGACAGCCTGCTGAGTTGTTATTGTCACGTTCGACTCCCTGACCACCCAGTCGCCCGTGCAGAACGACCTGGTGACTCTTTTGGATCAGAGCCTGTGCTGCTGCTCGGCCCAGGCCGTCTGTGCTACCGGTGATGAAGATCCTCGCCATGCTGCGATCACAGGCTAGCTTGCGCCGGACCGTCCTTCGTACTGCTCTGCCGTGACGTGCTCCAGCCAGTCCACCGGCTTCCCATCGAGCTTTTCCTGAATCGCGATGTGCGTCATCGCCGTCGTCGGTGATGCGCCATGCCAGTGCTTCTCGCCTGGCGGAATCCAGACGACGTCGCCCGGCCGAATCTCCTCGACAGGCCCACCCCATCGCTGGGCGCGGCCCACGCCGGATGTCACGATCAGCGTCTGGCCAAGCGGGTGCGTGTGCCAGGCCGTCCGGGCGCCGGGCTCAAACGTGACGCTCGCGCCGGCAGCGCGGGCCGGCACAGGCGCGTCGAACAGCGGATCGATGCGGACCGTTCCGGTGAACCACTCGGCGGGTCCTTTCGCCGACGGTTGTGAACCACTGCGCTTGATTTCCATCTCACCTCCTGGCGTTGCGGCGGAAGCGCGGACGAACGAGAACGTCAGGGTCGCAAGTGCCGTCCGCAAGACGGAGCGCCGCGAGCACCCAGCTTGCCGATTCGTTTTTGTGTCTCTCGTCATGACGGACCGCCTCAGAAAACTAGTCCTTGGAAAATAGGACTCGAACACTGCGCGGCCCGAGCGCCTGTGGCAGGTCGGAAGGGTCGTCCACCCGACCAAGGCGGGTGGACGAGTACGACGATTGAAACGTCAGGTAGAAGACCACCAGGGTGTCCGCGCCATACAGCATGAGATCGCCATTCCGGATCGTTCCTGGTCGGCTCGCATTCGCGGGTAGCGGTTTCGGCAAGTCGGCGTGCTTCTCATTGCCATTGAGCTCGCTCATGTCCAGCGTCAGCGGCAGTTGCGCTGCGAACGCACGGGCGGCGGCGTTGTCGGTCAAGGTGACGGCGAAGCGGCGTTCGCCGACGGTCATCCACATCCGCAATTCCTCCGGTTGTGCAGATACCGCACCAGCCACCGGGACGAGCAGGCTGAACAGCAAGATCAGGCTGCTCATGGTTACTCTCCGTCTTGGCCAATCTGCGCCATCTGCCTCGCATCCATGCGGCCGCCATAGATCTCGATCCGGGACAAGGCCGTCTCGATCTCGCGAAGGTCCGCCGGCGTGAGTTGGACCTTCACGGCGTCCAGGTTCTCGCGCAGGTGATCCATCTTCGTCGTGCCAGGGATTGGAACAATCCAGGGCTTCTGAGCCATCAGCCACGCCAACGCAATCTGGGCGGGCGTCGCGCCTTTCTTGGCACCGAACGTCCTCAGCAGCTCGATGATCGGCTGGTTGTTCGTCATGACCATGGGGGAGAAGCGCGGGAACGTCGCTCGCAGATCGTTCTTCGGGTCGAAGGCGGACTGTGCGTTCACGTCCATTGTCCCGGGCAGGAAGCCTTGTCCCAGCGGTCCCCATGGAACGAAGCCGATTCCAAGCTCCTCGCACGCTTGAAGCACCCCGTTGTGCTCCACGCTTCTTTCGATGAGCGAGTATTCGGTCTGGATGGCGGCAACCGGCTGAACCGCGTGCGCGCGACGAATGGTCTTCGCGCTCGGCTCCGAAAGGCCGAAGTGCAGCACCTTCCCGGCCTTGATCAGATCCTTGACGGTGCCGGCCACGTCTTCGATTGGCACTGTGAGATCGACGCGGTGTTGATAGTAGAGATCGATGCGATCGGTCCTGAGGCGCTTCAGCGATTCCTCGACGACGCGCCGGATGCGCTCCGGCCGGCTGTCCAATCCGTTCGTGCCATCGATCTTGAAGCCGAACTTGGTCGCGATGGCGACCTTGTCGCGGACCGGTGCGAGGGCCTCGCCGACCAGTTCCTCGTTGACATAGGGACCGTAGACTTCCGCCGTGTCGAAGAACGTGACGCCCCGCTCGTGGGCATCGCGAATCTGACGGATGCCCTGGGCCCGGTCAACGCCCGGCCCGTAGTGGCCGCCGCTGAGCGTCATGTTGCCGAAGCCAATCTCCGACACCTCCAAGCTTCCCAGTTTCCGCGTTTTCATTACGTGTGCCTCCCGCTTGATGCTTTGCGTTGATTGAGCTGCTGCCGGGCCCGCCCACGGTGCGGCACTGATAGGCAGCGCTGCGACGAGACCCGCGCCCGTCAGTTTCAAGAAACTGCGGCGGTCGACGTCGCCGCCGACCGGCGAATCCGCGATGTGTCGAGTGCGAGTGTTCTTGTTCATGTCAGATCTCCGCATGCTCGATCCCGGACGGCCCACGCCTCAACAATCGAGCCGTCTTCAGCTCGCCAGAATTCCCTCGATTTCCTTCTGCAAAATCAGCGTAGCGCCGCTCCACGCGAACCTTGAGTAGCCGGTACAATCTGCAAGGGCTGTTGACTGGGAGTAAATAATCGTGCGCGATGAACTCAGCGTTTTGTCAGCGTTCTTGGCGGTCGCCGATGAGCGCAGCTTCACCCGGGCGGCGAAGCGCCTGAACATCTCCACCTCCGGGCTGAGTCATGCGATCCGGCGGCTGGAGGAACAGATCGGCGTGCGCTTGCTCACGCGCACAACGCGCAGCGTGTCACCGACCGATGCGGGCGAGCAGTTGTTGGCACAACTTCGTCCAGCGCTCTCCGATATTCGCGGCGTGCTGACGACGTTGTCCGGGCTTCAGTCCACGCCCGTCGGACGGGTACGGCTCTTGTGTCCCCGCGTCGCCACGAAGACCGTCATCGGGCCGAAGCTGGGGCAGTTTGTGCGCGACTACCCGGGGGTTGAGCTTGAAATTACCTCCGACGATACCCGGGTCGATCTCGTGTCGGCCGGCTACGATGCGGGGATTCAGTTCGGGGAATACATCGCGCAGGACATGGTGGCCGTTCGCGTGTCGCCGGACCTCCGGCCAGCCGTCGTTGGCGCACCCGCCTACTTCGAATCACACCCGAAGCCGGCGTCGCCTCGAGACGTGCTGAACCATCGGTGCATCCGCTTCCGGCACCGCGGCGAAAGTGTCTACAAATGGGAGCTCGACAAGGGCGACGAGTCGCTCACGATCGCCGTCAATGGCTCGCTCCTGCTCGATGATGTTGATCTCGTGATTCAAGCTGCGCTTGACGGAGCGGGCCTCGCGTGGGTCACGGAGGATCGCATCGCCGAACACCTCGAGAGTGGAGCGCTGATCCGCGTGCTCGAGGATTGGTGTCCACCGTTCCCCGGCTTCTTCTTGTACTACCCGACTCGCAAGCAACAGCCCGCCGCTCTCACGGCCCTCATCACCACACTCCGGCTTGTCGGATGACCTTGGTGGGTCAAATCGCCCTGTCCGAAATCTGTCTACATATTTCGGACAGGGCTGTCGAGGGCTATCCCGGTATCCGCAGGCGTACCCAGTCGTGATGACGATTTTCTGTCACGCTGCCGTGACCAGCCAGTTGCGAATTCCGTCCCTAACTCCCACCAAGCTCTTTCGCAAATGTGTCAGCGTGAGGCAGATTGATGACGTCTGGCCCCGTCTACGTCCTCAGCCGTCAGCCTCGATCTCCTCGCTTAGCTCCCTTCGCTCGTGGGCTCCAAGCGCGCTGCAGCCGTGAAACGCCTTCGCGCAGCGCGCGCTCGGTGATGGCGGTGAACCCCATCACGTACTCGTTGGCGGGTGCGTTGGAAAAGTAATACTTCGACGCGCTGGTCAGCCGAACGCCGTCGCGAGCAGGATCAGGTTCCCGCTCGACGTTCCTGAACCTCACGAGGATGTGCATGCCCGCTTGATCGCCGAGGATCTCTGCCGCCTGTCCAAAGTGGTGGTCGAGCGCAGAGACCAGCGCCATCCGGCGTTGCTGATAGAGCCGTCGCATTCGCCGAACATGCCGCTCGAGAAGGCCCGCCTCGATGAAGTCCGCGAGCGCCATCTGCTCCAGCAGTGACGTGTGGCGGTCCATCATCAACTTCGCTGCTGCAAACCGATGCGCCAGAGTCGCTGAGGTGATCAGGTAACCGAGGCGAATGCCCGGGTACATCACTTTGGAGAACGTACCGATGTACACGACCGGCACATCGCTGGCGAGACCGTAGAGGGCTGGAAGAGGAGCCCGGTGGTACCGGTATTCGCTGTCGTAATCGTCTTCGATCACAATCGAACCATGTTGCCGCGCCCAGTCGATCAGTTGCATGCGGCGGGCGAGCGACATCGACGCGCCAGTCGGAAACTGGTGTGAAGGCGTGACGTATATGACACGCGTTCCCGCCTTCAGCTGCCGTACGACGATGCCGTCCTGGTCAACGGGCACGGTGTGCACGCGCGCGCCATGTGCTCGAAACACGCCGTGGCTGCCTGGATAACCAGGATTCTCGATGTCGACAGAATCCCCCTGATTGATCAGCACGCGAGCGCACAGGTCCAGCGCCTGTTGCGAACCACTGACGATCAGCACCTGCGCCGACGGTGCACCGGATCGCGCGTGACTTCGCCACATATGCCGCGATGGCCTGGCGCAGAGGCTCGTATCCGTAGGCGTCGCCCGCGTACTGAAACAGGAGTTTCCCGCTGCGGCGAAGCCGACGACCGAGCGTTCGCCGCCATTCGGCCATCGGAAAGCGCTCGTAATCAGGGGCAAAACAGGAGAGGTCAATCGCTCCCGCCGGCACCTGGCGGCGCGCGGGCTCCTCCAGCAATCTGTCTGCGTACTTCGACAGGCGAATGCGTGCCTGGGACACCGTCCGCGGCAGGGTGCGATGGCGCGTCTCGCCGAGGGCGTCGGGAATCTGTGAGGAGACAAACGTACCGAACCACGCCGTGCGTGAAGATAGCCTTCGGCCGTCAACTGGTCATATGTCAGCGATACGGTCACGCGCGAGACATCGAGCATCTCCGCCAACTCGCGGCTGGCGGGAAGGCGATCGCCCGGTCGCAGCCCTCCTGTCAACACCATTTGCCGAATCGCGTCGTACATCTGGCGCTGCAGTGGGACGCGGCTTCCACGGTCCAAGAAAATGGGCAGCTGCATGTGGACTGATTAACAGTATCAAAAGTGGATCTAGGATGATGCCAACCGAGGTGATACTTGATGGTGGCAACGAGGTGTTGAGGCGCGCGCTTCCGAAGGAGTGACCGTCGGCGGACGTCGAGACGCAAGCGATGACCCGCAGCGGATACAACAGAGTCGAACGCATGTATTTACCAAGACACTTTGAAGAACGAGACCCGGAGCGCCTCCGCAGTCTCATACAACGCTACCCCCTTGGATCGCTGGTAACCGCGACAGAGTCGGGGTTGGATGCGAACCACATTCCCTTCGTGTTTGCCGACACCGGGAGCGCTGCTGGAACGCTTCACGGCCACATTGCTCGTGCGAACCCGTTGTGGCGGGAGGGCGTACGTGACGCGGCAGCGCTCGTTATCTTCCAGGGACCGAACAGCTTCATTTCGCCGTCTTGGTACCCGAGCAAGCGCGAGAACGCGAGAGTCGTGCCGACCTGGAACTATGCGGTCGTCCACGTGCACGGAGTCCTTCGATTTGTTGATGACCCTGCCTGGGTGCGATCACACGTAGAAGCGTTGACGCGCGAACATGAAGGAAAGCGGGACCCTCCGTGGGCAGTGACCGACGCACCTGCCGACTTCGTCGAAAAGATGGTGGCCGCAGTCGTCGGAATCGAGATCTCCATCACGGAGCTCGTGGGCAAATGGAAGGTAAGCCAGAATCGGTCGATCTCCGACAGAGTCGGTGTCGTTGAAGCGCTGGAACGCGAGGCCACGCCGTCGGGAGCGGCAATCGCCGCGTTGATAAGGGAGACACTGGACGGCGGCGATTGAATGATCGCCGCTGGACGGATGGTGCCGAAACCATCGGCCCTGCCGACGAGCCGCACGGATTTCAGCCGTTGACCTAGCGATCCGCGATCCCTGCGTAATCGCCAGCGTCGATTGCAATCCGCTTGCACGCTTCGGTAGTACCGAGCGTGCTATTCGGCGCGTAGAGCCTCGGTGGGCTGGATACGCAGACTTCGACGGGCCGGGCCAATCGTGGCGAACAATCCGACGATGGTCATGACCACGGCCGTGACCGGCAACAGCGCGCGGCCGAACAAGCCGAGCAGCTCTCCGTCGCTGGCCCGATCGATCATGAGCGCCATCACGATGCCGACCGCGACCCCTGCCGCGAGCTGCAGCGCCGCCTTCGTGAAAATGCTTCGTAACAGCTGGCCGGCATCGGCGCCCATCGCGGCGCGGATGCCGATTTCCCTGCGGCGTTGCGACACGGTGAACGACATCATCGCGTAGATGCCGGCCGCCGACAGCAGCAAAACGGTGACGATCACCAGCGAGAAGCCGAGCAGCATCAGGCGGAGCCCGATCAGCTGCTGCCGCCTCATCTCGCTCAGCGTCACGACCCGCAACCGCAGCGTGGGATCGAGCGCCGAGGCCAGGTCTCGAAGGCGTGATGAGAACTGCAGCGGCTCGTTGCCGCGCATCCGAATCAGCGCCGTCGCGCGCGTCGAGCTCCGCAGCGAGTGATAAATGACCGGATCGATCAACTCTGGCGCGATGGTATTGGTGCCCAGATTGGTCACCACACCGACGATCTCAAATTGCGTGGTGGTGCCACCCGACGCGCGCCGGCCTGCCTCGACATAGTGCACCTGGCGCCCGACGGCATTGGCGCCGCCAAGCAGTTGATTCACGAACGCGCGATTGACGACGACGCCCTGCGTCGAGCCCGTGCCATCGCTGTCGCGTAACGCCCGGCCGGCGATCACCCGCGCTCCGAACGCGTCGAAGAAATCCGTGGCGACGCCGTTGAAGCCGACATCGAGAGCACCTGATTGCAACGTTGACCGCTCCGTCAATGGCGATGCGCGCCCTCGGCTCGGCGCCCGGAATAGTGGATGCCACCGTCACATCGTCCACGGCCGGTTCGGCTTCGAGGCTGGTCACCAGATCGGTTTTCAATTTCTCGAACCGCAAAACCGATTCGCGCTCATAGACGGACGCTGCCATGCCGGCCGGCGCATCGGGATCCGCGCTGATGATGGCGGCGAGGAAGGATTCCTCGCTGTAGTTGGCCTTGGTCAGGCCGCGTTGGATTCCGTCCCAACTGATCTTGATGGTTGCCGGGAGTCCCGTCACCGCGACGGCCACCTGCGCAATGATCATGGCCGTCCAGACGCGTCCCAGGCGCAGCCCGTCGGTGCCACTCGCCTGTTTCAAGGTGTCTTGCGCTCGGCGTCCAGTCGCGTGCAGCGCAGGAAGCACGCCGGCGACCACGGCCGCGAACACGGTCAGCATGGCGACGTACACGTAGGCCGCCAATGGCATATCGGGCTTGAGGAAATAAGGCAACGCATCACTTCCCTCGGCGGCATAGATGGCGAAGCCCTGTGCGATGCCGAATCTGGCGAGCCCGATGCCGGCGGCCGAGGCTGCCCCGCTGAGCACGAGTGCTTCGATGAACAGCTGACCGATAATGCGGCGGCGGCTGGCGCCCAGAGCCGTTCGAACCGCGATCTCCCGTTGTCGCGTCGCAGTCCGGGCGTAGACCAGGACGCCGACATTGACGGCGACGATCAGCGCCAGCATGCTGATCATCGACTGCATCGCTGTGAAATCGCGGATGGTGCTCCCGCCCTGGATGTCGAGGATCGGGTACGCGTACGGCATCACGCGCGGTTGCAGCCGGGCATGCGTGAGCGGAAACGCGCTGGCCGCCTGCGCGCCAAGTGCCGAGAGCTCAGCCTGGGCGTGCTTCATCGCAACGCCGTCGCGCAAGCGTCCGAAGATGAAGATGTCGGGACCCTCTCCCGGTCCAAACGCAGCGGCATTGGTACCGAACGGTATCCAGTAACGGTGGTTGACCGGAAACGCGTAGCCCTCGGGCATGACACCGACAATGGTGTGCACGACGTTGCCGAGCCGCAGCTCTCGTCCTAGCACCGACGCGTCACCGCCGAATCGCGAGTGCCACACGTCGTAACCGATGACCACGATCGGCGAGGCACCGGCGCTCTCGTCGGCTGCGACAATCGCGCGTCCGATGATCGGCGTCACACGGGTGATGTTGAAGCCGGCCGCCGTGATCTGTGCGACCTGAACGGCCTCAGCCGAGCCGCCAGCAACGGTCAGGTTGCGCGCGATGGTTCGAAACGCGCCGATCTCCTCGACCGTCTTCATCTCGCGCTGCCACATCACGAGATCGTGCATCGACCGCCGCATCTCGTTGTTGGCGTCGATGTCCCAATTCTCGAGTGCCACGATGCGGTCACCGCCCTCGACCGGCAGCGTCGCGTAGAGGAATGAATACAGCATCGCGAAGAAGGCCGCGCCGATCGCCACCCCGACCGCCAGTCCGGCGCCGCCGATGATCGACAAACCGGGATACTTCACGAGCATCCGAACGCCGAGCTTCAGATCGATGCGTGAGTCTTCCAGCCAGCGGAAGCCGCGCGCGTCGCGCTGATGCTCCTTGGCCTGCTCGACGCCGCCAAATGCGCGCCGCGCCGCCAGCCGGGCATCATCTCGTGACATGCCCTTCGCGACATGTTCGTCTTCAAGGAGCTGGAGATGTGAGCGGATTTCGCGCGACAGCTCCGCTTCGACCGCGTCATGGCGGAAGAACGACAGCAGTCGGAGGACAAAACGTCGGATCATCGTCATAGGTTGTGCGCGCGCGCATGCGCCGGGCCGGAGCAGAGCCTCACACGCTTCCACTAGGACGTCAAGTGAACGGCGATGGTTCCATCCGGCTCGCGGCATGGCCTGGCGTGTTGAAGGAGATGAAGTCTCCGCATTCGTATGTAGACTTGCGTGCACATGCGTCTCACCGCTGCTGAGCATCTCGGTCACTACGAGATCCACGCACTGCTTGGTGCGGGCGGAATGGGTGAAGTCTATCGAGCCACCGACACCAGGCTCGGCCGGGAGATCGCGCTCAAGGTTCTGCCCGCGGAAATGGCTGCGGATCATGATCGCCTGACGCGGTTTCACCGAGAGGCGAAGGCCGCCGCCGCACTGAATCACCCGAACATCGTCACGGTCTATTCAGCAGAGGAGATCGACGGCATTCATTTCTTCACGATGGAGCTCGTTGACGGGCGCCCTCTGGACGAGCTGATTCCGGCGGAGGGGTTCCCGGCCGATCGGGTGGTCGAACTCGCGACCCCGTTGGTAGAGGCGATCGCTGCCGCCCACGGCAAAGGACTCGTGCACCGCGACCTGAAACCCGCGAACATCCTGGTGACCAGCGACCAACACGTCAAGGTGCTGGATTTCGGCTTGGCCAAAGACGTTCATGCCGGCGGACAAGACGGCTCTACCGTCACGTCGTACGGAGGCACGCAGCCGGGTGTGATTATGGGCACGCCGCTGTACATGTCGCCCGAACAGATCTCGGGAGCAGAGGTCGATCACCGCACGGATGTGTTCTCGCTCGGCATCATCCTGTTCGAGATGCTGACGGGTCATCGGCCGTTTCGTGGCGCGTCGCCGGCTGAACTGACGGCTGCGATCCTGCGCGATCCGCCGCCGCCGGTCACCAAGCCGGACGTGCCTTCTTCCCTGATCACGCTGATCGGCCAGTGCCTCGCCAAGGCCGCCGGCGGGCGCCTCCAGTCAGCACGGCTGCTCGCGTCCGGGTTGCGCGACATCTCGCGCCAAACAGCAGTTGCGCCCAGCGGCAAGGCGGACGCGCGCGATCACGGCTTCTGGGTGGCGGTGTCACCGTTTCATTGCCGTGCCGTCGACGCGAGTCTCCAGACTCTCGCCGAGGGTTTGACCGCCGAGATCAACGCTGGCCTGACGCGCTTCAGCTATCTTCGTGTCATCGCCGCCGGTTCCAGCGAGAAGGCGGCTCGTTACGTGATCGACGGGGGCATCCGGCAGGCAGGCTCCCGGCTGCGCGTCACCGTGCAGCTGACCGACACGATCACGAAAGCCCAGTTGTGGGTCGAAACCTACGAACGCCCCTTCGACCCCGACAAGATCTTCGACATCCTGGACGATCTCGTCGTTCGCATCGTGTCCACGTGCGCTGATCCCTTCGGCGTCATCCCGCGCAGCATCGGTGACGTCGTTCGCGGCACGGATCCCGCTTTGTGGTCGCCCTACGAGGCGCTTCTGCATTTTTTCGCGTACCACCAACGGTTGACGGCAGCTGACCACCTTGCTGCGCGCAGCGGGCTGGAGCGCGCGGTCGAGATCAGCCCACGGAACGCCGACTGCTGGGCCGTACTCTCACTTGTGTACGCTCACGAATACGCTCATGGCTTCAATACCGGTCCTCACCCGCTGGAGCGTGCGCAGTCGGCAGCCAGCCGCGCAGTGGACCTGGCTCCGGGCAATCCCCTGGCCCACCAGGCGATGTCGACGGTCATGCTCCTCCGCAAGGAGGTCACCGCGTCGTTGCACGAGGCCGACCGTGCCATCGCGCTCAACCCGTTCGATGCCGGATGCAATGCGAACATGGGCGCGAACATCGCGTTCGCCGGGGACTGGGTCCGGGGCTGCGCACTGATCGAGCGGTCCATGGACCTGAACCCGCAACATCCCGTCTGGTACCGCGGCATGCTGAGCTACCGGGAGTATTGGAGCGGCAACTACCGAGCGGCCATTGACGAAGCTGTCAGGACCAATGCTCCGTACCTGTTCTGGCTGCAGATCGTGCTGGCGGCGGCGCACGGCCAACTGGGCGAACAACAGCCGGCGTCTGCGGCCGTTCGCGCGGTGATAACGCAGATCCCGAGCTTTTCAGCGAACCCGCGGGCCATCCTCAACACCTGGATTCAGGCGGACATGGTGGAGCACCTGATACAGGGACTCCAGAAGGCAGGAATGTCGATAGCCGAGGCCGCCTCAGACCCTCGGTAAAGCTCCGGCCGTTCACCTCTCCCGAGGACGCCGCTTCATGCTGCGCTGACGCACTCGCGCCTTCGGCGCGAGCTTTCGTCCAGGTCAGCCAGCTTCGCTCGCCGACGTATCCGACACAGAGTTTCCTCATCCAGCCGAAGGCCGGCCCGTGCGCATACACTACACTGGGCGACACGTACAGTGGGCAAGGGGGCTTATGCCCCTTGGGGGCAGAACCATGAATCGCCCCCCGATCTTGACCGATCGTTCGGCGGCATCGGTACGGGACCTTCTGCGGTCATGACGAAGTGGCCCGGCCGACAGGGCGGGATTGGCGTCAGACTCAGCGAACACGAGGGACATTATGAGATGTGGAACTGCGGCGGCGCTCACTGTCCTGCTCGGTTGTCTCGCGACTCCGGCCGAGGCCCAGACCTCCGCGCGGATCTTCGTGGTGATGGTCGACGACTTGCGCTTCAAACCATCTGAAACCCGGAACGCCGAGCAGCTGTTGGCGCTACTTCGTGACGAGATTTTGACCGAGGCCGACCTCGTCGGGATTGTGTCCACGGGCCCCTCTGGTGTCGCGACGGACCTGCACTCTCCCGCTGATCCCCGAAGGCTCAACGACTCGATTCGAAAAATTACGAACGGTCGTCTACTGCCGGTGGTAGAACAAGCCCCCGGAAGCACGGCTCACAGTGCGGATTCCCGCCGCTACGCCCACGTATCATTCTTGACAGCGACGGACATCGTCCGGAACCTCGCAAAAGTGGCGGGAGGGTCCAAGCACTTCGTGTTCGTGAGCTCGGCCGAAACGGCAGCCACGGCGCTCGAGGCGGCGGTTGCGGATCCAGGTGGGGAGCTCGCCCGCGACGTCGCCGAGCTCGCATCCGTGGCCAAGCTCGGCAACGTGACTATGCGGGTAGTCGATGCTGGCGATCTTGCCAGTGCAAACGTGCTTCGACCCGTGAAGTAGCTCGCGTGGCTGTTGCGGCGGAGATGGTGCGGCGTGATCGCGTCAGCCCGACCGGAGACGCCACCGCGATCAGGTTCTGTGGACCGGCTCCATTCAGAATGGCGCCGCCCATCGTCCGACGATCCACCCGGCCACCGCCCCGAATATCACCCCGGTTATCAGAATCGGCGCATAGGCCTTCGTCACGATCGCGTCGGGAATGCTCGTCAGCAGCCCCACGAGAAGGCCAGCCGCGATCGGAGACATGCGCAAGTTGATCGTGGCGGCGAAGAACCCGAGCGAAAAGCGCGACGAGAGCGCCGCGAGAAGGGCCGTGCGTTTGTCCGGGAACGAGAGAGGAAGCATCAACAGCACGTCGGCAATGCCAAGCGAAAGACCAAGGATCACACCCAACGTCACGCGCGGCATATCGAACCTCCCCAATGGGCGTTCCGCATCACGATCGAGGACCCGCAAGCTCGTAGGCGGCTTTGAGCCACGAGGTGAGTTGTCGATCGATGTGCGCAGGCTTCTCGAGGCGTACCTCGAGGTGCCAACGGCTGGCGGACGCCTGCTCCCGCTTCTCAATGCGCGGGCTCCGGATGTCGGTAGCGGATTTCAGCGTGAGGATGAGTGAGGAACGGCGCGTCGTGACGCCGGCAAATGCGGTGTGGCGTACCAGATGTATCGAGGTCTTCTTGGCCTCTTCCGTCACCGGGCCGAGCGTGCGTGCGACATCGAGGAGCCGCTGGTAGGTCGCTCTGACCGCCGGATCCTTCCGTGCAAAGTGCGGTGCGACGCTCATTCGAGCGGATTCTAGCTGAATGACCTCAGCCGCAGAAAGCACTTGCGAAGGAGGGCGCGCTCTCGCTCGACACGGCCAGCGCCTGCGTCGACGACGAGCCCTTCCGGTAAACTCAACGCCGTCGGCGATCACGATCGTCGGCGCGTGACACCGTGACGCACTCCTTCCATCTGGTCGACATGCCGGCGCTGGTGAGCGCCGGAACATTGGTGCGGCCGCCGAACCGAACGACGGTCGAAGGCCTGCAACACGCCGAGTGCCTCGTCCTGATGCGGTTTGGCACACCGATCGTGTCGCTCGCCCGCTTGCAGCTTCAGCGCTTCGCGATGTTCGCCCAGCGGGACGACGAGTCCGCCCTCGACCGCTTTCTCGACACCGACGCGTTCGGACGCCGCCTCGCCGCGGGCTGGCACGTTCGGCTGCGGTACCTGCGCCGGTACGGGACCATCGCCGCGCTTGGCGACCTGCCGGAACGGGCAGGCACCTGGGATCTCGAAGAGGCCATCGTCGCGGTCACGATCGCGCGCATGAAGCTGCGCGAGTTGCCGCGCTTCCTTCATTGGGGCAGGCCCGTCGAACGACTGATCGCCAGCCACCCGGCGGCCGTGTTTTCGACCGGAGCCCAGCGGCCACCCAATACGATCTCCACGTTCTCGATCTGGCGGACTGTGCGCGAGATGACCGAGATGGTGCACGGCCGCAGCCTTTCATCGACGGCTGGTTGGCGAGAGCCAACCCTTGTGACCGTCGTCTCGTCAGAGCTATAGTATCTGTCTATGACAGACATTAACCTCCCGGCTCTCGACCGCGAACTGAAGAAGGGCCAGACCTGGGACGAGTTCGTCGAGGCCGTACGACTGGTCACGCGAGGAGAACATGCCTGATTGGAAGCCGCACATTCGCTCGCGCCTGGCGTCACTGCGCCTGTCGCCGTCCCGCGAAGCCGAGATTGTCGAGGAACTGGCCCAACATCTCGACGATCGATGGCGGGAGCTGATCGCCGGTGGCGCCTCCGAGGAGGAGGCCGCGTCCGTCGCGCTCGGGCAGTTGCGGGTCGACGTGCTGTCGAAGAACCTCGCGCCGCTGCGCCAGGCGCAGTTTGCCAAGGGCGCGCGCGAGGACACCTCCGGCTCGTCAGGATCGACGTGGATTGAACGGCTCGCGCAGGACGTGCGGTACGGGACACGCTCGCTCAGAAAGCATCCCGGCCTGACGTTCGTGGCCGTCCTGTCACTCGCCCTCGCCATCGGCGCCAATACCGCCGTCTTCGCACTGGTTGACGCCGTGCTCGTCCGGCCGCTTGGGTTTCCCGAACCGGATCGCCTCATGCTGATCTGGGAGGCGAGCGGCTCGGCGCCAACCCTGCGCGGCAACGTCGCCCCAGGCAACTATCGGGACTGGCAGGCGCAGAGCCGGACGTTCGACGACGTCGCGGCGTTCGGGTCGATTGCCTTGAATCAGTCCGGCAGCGGTGAACCCGAGCGCCTCAATGGTCAAGCCGTCACCGAAAACTTCTTCGACGTCCTGGGCGTTCATCCGATGCTTGGCCGCACGTTCGTGCCTGGCGATGCTCGAGACACTGTTGCCCCGGAGGTGGTGATCCTCAGCCACCGCCTCTGGCAGCAGCGCTTTGGCGGACGCTCGGACATCATCGGCATCGACCTGCTGTTCGACGGCAATCACGTCTCGGTCGTGGGGGTGATGCCGCCGCAGTTTCAAGTCATCGACGCGACGTCCGACGTCTGGCTGCCGGCTGCGCCATCTGCTTCAGATAGGGGATCGCACTACTTAACCGTGATCGCACGGTTGAAGCGGGGCATCTCGATGGAGCAGGCGCAATCCGACGTCGATGCCATCACGCAGCGCATCGCCCGAGACTTCCCAACCCACGCGGACAACCTGCGAGCCTACGTCATGCCGCTGCGCGAGCACGTCGTCGGACGTGCCCGCCTCTTGCTGTATGTGCTGTTTGGCGCTGTCTGCGCCGTACTGCTGATTGCGTGTGCGAATATCGCCAGTCTCTTGCTGGCCAGGGCGTCGGCGCGGCGGGCAGAGATCGCCGTGCGTTCGGCACTCGGCGCGACCCGGACGCGTGTGGTCCGCCAGTTGTTGACCGAGAGCGTGCTGCTTGCGGGCCTCGGGGGCCTGGCCGGCCTCGCACTGGCGCCGTTGAGTTTTTCCCTGCTGACACAGCTGGTGCCGGCGACCATGCTCAACAGCACGAGCGTGTCCATCAGCCTGCCGGTACTGGCGTTTACCCTGCTCGTCTCACTCCTGACGGGCGTTGGCTTTGGTGTTCTCCCCGCGCTCCAGGTCACCAAACGAGATTCGTTCGAAGTCCTGCGTCAGGCTGGCGGTCGTAGCGCCGTGGCGACGAGGCGGGGGTTGTTGCGAAGCGCGCTGGTCGTGGCTGAAGTCGCAGTCAGCATGGTCGTGGTCGTCGCGGCGGCACTGTTGCTGCAGACGTTCGCGCAGCTGCGACGTGTGGAGCCGGGATTCCGGTCCGATGGCGTCCTCACCGTCAGCGTGCGCTTGCCTCAGGCCGTGCAGGCCGACGCCCAGCGACGTTCGGCGTTCTACGCGCAGGTGCTCGAGCGGCTGGACGCGATGCCCGGTATCGCCGGCGCCGCTGTCACGACAGCGGCGCCACTGACCTGGAAGGGTGGCTCCAACAGCCTGTCGGTGGACGGTCGGGCACCGCAGCCTGGACAGAGCGCCCTGCACCGCCAAGTCAGTGCAGCCTACTTCGGCGTGTTGGGAATCCCGCTGCGGGCCGGGCGCGCGATCAACGCCGGCGACGCCGCCGCGTCGTTGCCAGTCGCCGTGATCAACGAGACGATGGCCCGGCAGCTCTGGCCCGACGAAGGCGCGATCGGCAAGCGATTCAAGATCGGTCCGCCGGAGTCGCCCAATCCGTGGTTGACCGTCGTCGGCGTCGCCGGTGACGTAAAGAATATGGGCGTTGAGGCCCCGGTCAGGGCGGAGATGTACCTGCCGTACCAGCAAGTGTTCTACAACGCGAGCTTTGCTCCCGCTGCCATCGTCGTTCGCGCGACCGGCGACCCGCTCGGCCTTGTTGCTGGCATCCGACGGATGGTGACCGACATCGATCCGAATCAGCCGGTATCGAACGTCCGAACCCTCGACGAGGTTCTCGCGAGCGAAACGTCGGCGCACCGCGTCGGGGTGTGGTTGATGGGAGGATTCGCCACGCTGTCGTTGGTGCTCGCCGCCGTCGGTCTCTATGGGGTCGTGTCCTACATGGTGTCGCAACGGCTGCCGGAGCTCGGCCTTCGCATGGCGCTGGGGGCGCAGCGGACCGACGTGCTCACGCTGGTGCTGAGCAACGGGATGGGCCTCGCGCTCCTTGGCTGCGCACTCGGCATCATTTGCTCACTTGCGCTGACACACTGGATGAAGAGTTTGTTGTTCGCGACCAGCCCCTCAGACCCGGTGACCTTCGCGGCGGTTGCCGCACTGCTCGTCGCCGTTGCGCTCGCGGCATGCTACGTCCCCGCGAGACGCGCGATGAAGGCGGACGTGGTCGGCCTGTTGCGATGAAGACCGGGCGGGTTCGCGCCAAGGTGATCCTGCGAGGACATCTCTCGCGCTACGCCGCCGTTCCGCCGCGGATCACGCGATCGCTGTGTCGCCAGGAAGCCCCTCGACCGCTCAGTCCGAGCGCAGCGCGTTCCAGGCATCCGTCCGCGCCGCGTTGCCCGCGGGAATCAGGGCCGCCGACAGGCTGACAACTGTTACGACGGTGAGCACGCTCGCGATGATCGCCGGGTCCCACGCCCTGACCCCGAATAGAAACGTGGCGGCGACGCGAGATGAGCTGAGCGCAATGGGCAGGCCGACGGCGCTTCCGAGCGTCACGAGCAGGCACACTCGCGCCAAGACCATCAGGAGTATCTGACGCGGCTCTGCGCCGACGGCAAGCCGTATTCCGATTTCGCGCCTTCGTTGCGCCACCGAGAAGCTGATCAAGCCGTAGATACCAACGGCAGCAATCAGCATCGCCGCTGCGCCAAGGACGGTTGCCAACGTCGCCACCAGCCGCTCCTGACGCAGTGCATCGTCCACGCGCGCCTCGATGGTCTGCACTTGAAAGAGCGGCAGCGTCGGATCCAGGGCCTTCACCTCTTGCTCGATGACGCGCAGCGTCGACTGTGCATCCGCACGTGTCTTGACGTGCAACGTCATCGGGCTGCTGTCGCGGAACGGCACGTACACAATGGGGATGGGAGCTTCGCGCACACTCAGGTATTTCGCGTTCTCGACCACCCCCACGACTTCCAGGTGTGTTGGCCCCTGTCGGCCCGAACCTAGCTGCCGGCCGATTGGATTGTCGCTGCCGAAGAGCAGCTGCGCGGCCGCCGTGTTGAGGATCGCGACCGCGTTTCCCTCGCGATCGAACTCCGTGAACGGCCGGCCGCGCATGAGCGCGATGCCCGACGCTTCGAAGTACTCCGCGCTGACGACGTTCTGCTGAACTGTTAGGTCGCGGCTCGCAGGCTCGGGCACGCCGTCGCCATGCATTTGAGTGCTCATGAAGCGGGTTCCCACCGGCAGCACTCCGCTCAAAGTACCGTGGCTCGCCAGCCCCACGGTGTCGATGTTCTCGCGCACACGCAGGCGGTGAACGAGTTCCTGGAAGAACGCTGCTGTTCGCGGTCGGTTATACCCACTCCTGGCTGGATCCAGCGACGCCAGCAAGAGGTGGTCCCGGTTGAAGCCCATGTCCGCAGCCCGAAGATTCTGCAGCGTTCGCGCGAAGAGTCCCGTACCCGTGAGCAGCAGGATCGTCAACGCAATCTGAACGACAGTCAGCACGTCGCGCGAGTCGAGGATGCGCCAGACTGTCCGCGCCGGTGGGGTGCGGCTTCTCAACGTGACGGCCTGATGACGAGCGAGCTGCGCTGCGGGCGCGAGCCCGAACAGCAGGCCGCTCGCACACGCCACGAAGAATGTCGCCGCAAAGATTCGGCCGTTTGCTGAAAACTGCCACGCCTCCGCAGTCGCCGGAAGGAACGACAGCATCAGCTGTTCGAGGTAGATCGAAACGAACCAGGCACAGACGCCGGCGATTGCGGCAATGCAGGCGGTCTCGGTGATGAGCTGACGGACGAGGCGATTGCGCGTCGCACCAATGGCCGTACGAATAGCAATCTCTCCCGCTCTCGCCGTCGCTCGCGACATCAGCAACGTTGCGATGTTCGCGCAAGCGATCAGCAGGAGAAGGAGCACGGCGGCCGTCAGCAGCAGAAGCGGTTGACCGTACTGGGCGCGCAACAACGAATGCCCCTTGGACGACGAGGTCAGTTGGACTGTCGGCGCAGCGCTGCGCGGCTGCGACGCTGGGCCTTCGTCGAGCCAGTTGGCATGGATCGTTGCCGCCATGGCCTGGGCGTGCCCTGTCTCAAAAGGCGGCTCGAGACGAACCGTCATCTCCAGATAATTCTGGTTGCGTTCCAACGGGGCGATGCTGCCGTTCGTCACCTGCCTGACCATCATCAGCGACGCCCAAATATCCGGCCCGAAGCCAGGTTTCGTGCCGAAGAAACCGCGCTTCGCCACGCCGACGACGATAAATGGCGTGCCGTTGACGGTCACCGAACGCCCGACGACATCCGGCGCGCCTGCGAATCGGCGTTGCCAGAACGCGTAGCTCAGAACAACGACCGGGTGCGACCCTGGCGTCCGATCGTCGTCGGGACCGAGAGTCCGCCCCGCGGCCGCACCGACGCCGAGCACGTCGAAGTAGTTGCCGGAGACGAGCTCGCACCGCACGCGATCCGTGACCGCGCCGTCGAACAGATTGACGCCCGATGACACGACCGTCGACGATGCAAACAGGTTGGCGAAGAGGGGATTCGAATGCCGCAGATGCTCGTAGAACCCATGCGAATAGTACCGAGGGAGTGAGGTCGACGTTCCTTCCTGACGCGGACAGGGTGAAGAGTCCGTCCGCAGATTTCACCGGCAGAGGCCGAAGCAGCAGGACATCAACGAGCGTAAACACCGCCGTCGTCGAACCAATGCCGAGCCCGAGCGTGAGGAGAGCCGTCGCGGTGAATGCCCGTTCTCGCAGCAACCATCGGAAGCTGAAGCGTATGTCCTGAATCAATGCCTCGACATGAAGACCTGTGCGCATCTCCGCCTCCGTTTGACGATCGATCGTCTTGGACGAAGTGCAGGAGACAGGCGTTGTCAGCCGATGGAGGCTGCCGTGAAGGTGATCCGGCGCGAGTCGCCGTTCGAGGACGTCGACTGATTACGGCAAATCAGGGCAACCGCGCCATTGGCTTCATTTGGTCTGCGCCATGTCTCTGAATCCGCCGGCACGCCAGACAACATCATTGCTTATCCGCGAAATCTTCCATTGCCCGTCTGTCTGCACAAGTTCGGCATGTATGACACCACCTGCGACAAAGAAGTTTTCTGGATTGTTCGCGTTGGTCTTGCTGCCTTGCCACATGTGCATGGCAACCAGATTGGCGCGAACTGTCGCCTGATTGCCCTGTATAGAGATATCGTGCCCGGTCAAGAGATGCTGCGATCCTTCAAAACGGGCGAAGCTCTTCTCGTGGCTGCCGCTGATCTCTTGGGGTCCGATCAGCGATGCGCCATTGGGACGCGTCACCTTCGCTTCTGCCGTAAAGATAGCGGCAAGGTACTGTGCGTCCAAGTGCTTCTCATCGAGTGCGCGAAAATAGCTGTGCACCACGCTCGTGACTTCAGACTTACTGATCAACTCAGTTATTTTGAGAGAGTGGTCGTCCATGCATTCATCATAGTTGAGCCGCGCTTCGTGAGAGGACTCCGCTCGCACGGTCACCGTTCAACAGCCGGCTAGAAGTCCCTCACCCGCACGAGCACCGCCGCCGTCACCAGCGAGCAGACGATGACCAGCAGCAGGGCACCGATCAGGTCCCAACGCTCTGGCTGGAACTCCAGAAACCGGACGACGTGGGCCCAGCCGGTCGATCTGTCGTCGAACGTGCGGACGATCGCGAGGATCACCCCGACAGGGATCAGCGACAGCAGCGCCGGGCTGAACCGTTCTGTCACGAGAGGCAGGACCAGGCCGACCAGGGCCTGGATGGTGGCGGCCGCTGCAAAGCCGAGGAGCATCGATGCGGCGAGCGCGCGGAGCGGAACGGCGTGGCCCGCCGACCAGAGTGCGGCGACGGCCGCGATGAAGACCCCGAAGACCAGGGCGAAGGCGATGGCCGCCGCCGTGCAGAGCCGCGTCCAACTGAGCATGAACCGGCTGACTGGCAGAGTGAGAGTGTAGTAGACGGACCGAGGCGCGCTCTCGAGGCCCGATCGAATGCCAGTACCGCCGAATACGAGGCCGGCGAGGACGACAGCCATGCTGAGGGCCCACGCGTGTACCCGAACCGGTGAGATCGTCGGCGGAACCGCGACCACCAGGAACGCCGTCACGGCGCACAGGGCGAGCCAGGGCCCGAGTGTCGCAAGGACCAGGAACCGGAGTTCCAGCCAGTGGCGATACAAGGTGGCGCCCAGCATGCGAGTCAGTACTCCCGCGCCTTGACGTAGGACAGCGTGAACAGCATCGCGGCGGCCAGCGCAATCACGTAGCCGCCGACTGCCAGCCAGGGCACGTCCCCGCGCGCCGGCGCGGAGACGACGTAGCTGTTGGGAATGGCGAGGGCCATCAACCCGAGGATCCCCAGGAACGCCCACGCCGTGGGTAGCGCCGTGATGACGGCCGACATGATCGCGAGCATGGCCGCCAGCATCACCACACCGAGGACCAGCGACTGGAGCACCGCCGCAATCGGCACGCTCTGGCCTCGCATCGCGAACCACACGACGCCGCCCGCCGTGAGCACCGTTGCGACAACACACGCGACGCCGAGGCCGGCGGCGAGGCGAGTCCAGATGAGCCGCGTGCGCGAGATCGGCAGCGTCAGCGTGTAGACGACAGGCGCGACCGGCATGAAGAACGTCCGGAACCCGGCGCCCGACAACGCCAGGCACGCCGCCAGGCTGAACGGCAGAATGCGGCCCGCGAACTCGGCCCACACGAGGACTTTTTCGGCGCCGATCGCCTGCCCGAGCGGTGTCAGCGGCAGGGGCTGGCCGAATTCCAGCGAACGCCAGGGCCCGAGGATGGAGAGGCCGAACCACATACAGAGACCGGCGAACACCAGCACGCCCAGCCGCATCTCCACCCAGTGGCGGTACCAGATCATGATGCCTTCACCTGTTCGAAGAAGATTTCCTTGATCGTCGCGGGCTCCGAGTCCATGACCGTGATGCCAGTTCCCGCGAGCCGCGCACCCAGTTCGGTGGCGTCGTGTGGCGAGAAGCCGGTCAGGACTCGTCCCTCCCGGCGCCAGCCGGCGGCGATGGCTGGCAGGGCCGCGTCGGCGGCTTCGATGACGCAGCGAACGCGTCTCCATCGCTGCCGCACGTCGTCGATGGCGCCGTCGACGACGCACTGCCCGCGCCGGATGATCACGATGTGGTCGGCGATCTGTTCGATGTCGCTGAGCTGGTGAGACGAGAAGAAGATGGTGGTTCCGTGCTCGCCGGCCTGCTCGACGAGCAGCCGGAGGGTGTCTTCGATGCCGAGCGGGTCGAGGCCGTCGGTGGGCTCGTCGAGCACGAGCAGTTCGCATCGTCGACAGACCGCCAGGAGCAGGGCCAGCTTGCTGCGCATGCCCTTCGACAGCTTGTGGCACCGCTGGCGCAGTGGCAGATCGAAGCGCTCCACCAGATGGCGTTCCAGCTCGTGGTTCCAGCGCGGGAAGAAGCCGCGCGTCATCCGGATCATCGCGTCGGCCCGCGCGAACGGATACAGCTCCTTGATCTCGGGCACGAACGCGACGCGCTTGAAGATTTCGTGCGTGGACCCGGCGGGCACGCCGAACATGGCCGCCGTGCCGCTCCGCGCGCGCGCCAGCCCCATCAGAATCCGCATCGTGGTGGTTTTGCCGGCGCCGTTGGGCCCGAGAAACCCGCAGATCGCGCCGCGCGGCACCGTGAACGTCAGATCACGCGGGCCGTACAACTTGGTCAGGTGCTGCACCTCGATCGCTGCCGGTTTCGCCGAAGGTTCCGGGAATCGGTCCGTCATGTGCCGTATTTCTCCTCGTCTGACTCCGCGAGTTCCGACTCGACCAGCCTGCGAATGGCACCGGCATCCAGGCCGAGACCGCGCAGCGCGGTCACGGCTCGACGGGCGATCGCGCGCCCCTTCTGGATCCCGGGAGGGCTGTCTGCCTGCCCGCCGGCCACGAAGGCGCCGGCACCGTGTCGCAACTCGATGAGACCCGCGTGCTCCATCTCGCGGTAGGCCTTGGCTACGGTGTTCGGGTTCATCACGAGCTCTTCGGCGAGCTTGCGCATGCCGGGCAATTGATCACCGGTGCGCAGGGCGCCGATCTCGACTGCGTGCCGCAGCTGTTCGATGAGCTGCAGGTAGAGCGGCACGCCGGACCGGGGGTCGATGCGGAAGACCATCTACAGTACTAGTACTATAGTACTCTTGGTCGCCTGTCAACCACGGCTCTTCCGCCACGCGAGACCTCGCGCGCCCTGAGCGATCAAACCTTACGGTAGGCGGAGGCGTCTAACGCCCGATGCTTCCATGGCGCCAGACTACGCTTGGTGCAGTTGTCTCGATCATTCTCGTGACTGCTGCTCCGGCGACGATCGCCGAAGACACCGTCGCATCGCAAGCGCGGCGCCTCCTCGAGCGGACGGTGCGCGAGGATGGACCGGGCGCGGTGTTCCTGATTGCGAGAGGCGACACGATCACCTACACCGCCGCGCTCGGCAGGGCGCACATCGAGCTCGGGCTGCCACTTCAGGCCGGCCACGTCTTTCGCATTGCCTCTATCACCAAGATGTTCGTCGCAGCCTCCGTGTTGAAGCTTGCCGAGAGCGGCGCACTCTCGCTCGACGAGCCGGTCGCGCGTCGCCTGCCGGAGATCGGAGAAGCGCGCGGACTGACCGTACGGCAGTTGCTGAATCACACGGCCGGCGTGTCCGACACGGCCCAGCAGTCGGAGCGGTCGCTCACCCCCCGCGGGTACGATCGATTCGCCCGCGTCACGGCGATCGGCCAGCGCCCAGCGACTTTCCACCCGGGTCGGCCTGGAGGTACTCCAACGCCGGCTACATCGTGCTCGGTGCGCTGGTGGAGCGGATCACGGGCGCGCCCTGGTATGTGACGCTCGATCAGCAATTCTTCGCCAGACTCGGTCTGCGACACACCGGCTACGCCGACGCAGCGACGCTGCGGTCGGGACGCGTCGCGGGCTACACCACCGATGCCGGCCAGGTCCGCAACGTTGAGTTCATCAGTCCGACCATCCCGGACGGGGCCGGCGGCCTGGTGTCGACCGCAGATGATCTGTTCCGCTGGTGCCGCGCGCTCGCGGCCGGGCGCGTCATCAGCCGCGAGAGCGTACGCCAGATGACGACGCCCGCCGCCGAGACCAACGGCCCGATCCGGTACGGTCTTGGCGTCTACGTCTGGACGGTGCGCGGCGAGACGATGATTGGGCACACCGGCCAGATACCAGGGTTCGCCGCGATGGTCGGGTACCTGCCGGCGCATGACGTGACGATCGTGGCGCTCGGCAATGACGACTCATTCGATGCTCGCGTGGTCGGCCGGCGTCTGGCGGCCATCGCCATCGGCACGCCGTACCCTGACGTCGCGCCAGTCGCGGTCGCGGCGGAGGCGCTGCAAGCGCTGACGGGACAGTACCGCATCGACGAGGCCACGGTGCGAACGCTGACGGTGAAGGACGGCCGGCTGTATGCGCAGCGCGGCAACGGCAACGTGCTTCCCCTCCAAGTCACGGCCGATGGCCGACTCCATTTCGACCCCGACGAACTGAGCTACTTCGTCCCGGTTCGTGATCCGTCAGGCCGAGTCGTTCGCCTGGACTACTACCAGGACGGTGAAGGGCCCGCTCAGCCGCTGCCTCGGGTTACGGTGCAGCCGTGAGAGGTAGCTTTCCGCTCTGCGT
>CAVSWN010000036.1:0-98182 GCA_963731545.1 uncultured Acidobacteriota bacterium
AGACACGCGTGGGACCGGATGGCGGGCATCATCCACACGCTGCTCCACGGCGAAGCGTGAGGCAGGGAGATCGGATGCGCACCCTTCGCGAATGGATTCACCGTCTCTGGGGAACGCTGCTTCCTGGCCGGCGCAACGGCGATCTGGAAGAGGAGCTCCGGCTGCACCTGGAACTGGCCGCAGAAGACGCCCGACGTCGTGGTCTCAACGCCGCCGATTCCGCACGCGCCGCACGGCTCAAGGCCGGAGGTGCCTCGCAAGCGATGGATGCGCTTCGCGACCAGCGAGGCCTGCCGTGGCTCGACGATCTCACGCGGGATGTGCGCCATGGGTTGCGCACGCTCGCGGCGCACGCCCGTGTTCACGGCGGTCGCCCTGCTGACGCTGGCGCTGGGGATCGGCGCCAACACCGCCATCTTCACGATCGTCAATGGCGTGATCCTGCGACCACTCGGCTATCCCAAACCCGAACAGTTGATGTATCTGACCGCGCAATTTCCAGCGCTCGGGCTTACCCGAAGCGTCGGCTCTCGGCGCCGGAGTACTGGAGTTCCGGGAGATCAACCAGTCGTTCGCGGAGGTCGGAGCGTATACAACAGGCGGCGAGCGGGTACACGAAGCGGCGAAGTCAACCTCACCGCAGGCGATCGGCCGCTGCGCGTGCGGTCGGTATGCTGTGGACGCGCATCTGCTCAACGCGCTCGGTGTTCAGCCGGCGCAGGGACGCTTCTTCGGCCCGGGAGAAACCACCCGATTGGACCGGGACGCTGGAGCCACCGATCGCGATTCTCTCGCACGAGTTGTGGCAAACCGCCTTCGGCGGACAACCGCTCGTTGGAAAGACCGTGAAAGTCGAGGGCCGGCCCCACGAAATCCTCGGCATCATGCCGCCCGGCGTCGACGTCATGGACAACCGCACCCAAATCTGGTTGCCCCTCTGGCTCCACCCGGATACGGCCCGGGGATCGCGGCGGCCCACGTCCTCTACATCATCGGGCGACTGAAGGACGGCGTCACGCCGCAGGCGGCACAGACGGAGCTGAACGCATTCCTCGAAAACTGGGGCGAGCGTGCGGGCACGAAGGACCATGTTCCGACGAACCGTCCCTCGCGCGCGGTAGACCACACGCCTCCATATGCGGCCATTGCAGGACGCGATTGTTGGGACTGCCAGCCGCTCGATTTGGGCATTGCAGGCCGCTGTCGGATTCGTGCTACTGATCGCCTGCGCGAATCTCGCGAACCTGGTCATGGCTCGTGCCGAGTCACGTCGTCGTGAGTTTGCGGTGCGCGCGGCGTCTTGGCGCCAGCCGCGGCCGGCTGCTTCGACAGACGATGACCGAAGGTGTGCTGCTGTCCGGCGCCGGTGGCATGCTCGGTCTGTGGCTCGCCCGGCCGGCGTGAAGGCGCTGATCCTCGCCTATCCAACAAGCATGCCCCGGACGAGTGAAGTCGCCATCGACGTGCCGGTTCTGCTCTTTGCCCTCGGTGTGTCGATTGGGACGGGCTTGATCTTTGGGCTCACGCCGGTCGCTCAAGGGCGGCTGCATGGCATCGTGACTGCGCTCAAGGGGGGCGGAGACAGAGGCTCCAGCGGCGCCGCACGCCATCACATCCGCCGTGCTCTCGTGATGGCCGAAGTCGCGTTGGCGGTGATGCTGGTCATCGGCGCGGGTTTACTGATCCGCACGGTGTACAACCTCACGGGCGTCGATGCGGGATTCGATCGGTCGCGCCTGGTGACGTTCTCGATGACGTTGCCAATGGCCACGTCAGAGCCCGACACGCGCGCGCAGGCATATCAACGCCTTCTCGAGAGGCTTCGCGCCGTACCAGGCGTGCAGACGGCGACCGTCATGTCGGGTCTGCCACCGAATCGATCTCCAAGCGCGATCAGCACCCGTATCGAGAACTACACCGCCGCCGACGGAAGACCCGTTGAAGTCGTCGACTACTACCAGTTCGTCATGGGCGACTATTTCGAGACGATGGGCATCCCGATCGTCGCCGGCCGCGGCTTCGAACGGACCGACATCGCGTCGCAGGGCAAGGTGGTCGTCGTCAATGAAACACTGGCCAACAGGATCTGGAAGGGACGGAACCCGATTGGGCAGCGTCTGCGGCCGAACCTGGGTGCATCGATTGGCGCCAGCGATAACCCCTGGCACACGGTGATCGGCGTGGCCAGGGACGTCAAGCAGCGCGGCATGGATCAGTCGGCAGGAACCGAACTCTACGTATTCGCTTGATCAGCTCGGCGATCTGCGCCGGCCGACGATGAATGTGGTGATGCGGACCACGCTGCCGCCGGCCGCGCTGTCAGCGGACGCTGGAGCGACTGGTACGGGACGTGGATCCCGCCGTTCCCGTCGTGCGGCTCCGCGACATGGACTCGGTGTTCGCTGAATCGATTCGCCGGCCGAGGCTCCTGGCGCAGTTGCTTGGCGCATTTGCGGGGCTGGCGCTGCTGCTGGCCGCCGTCGGCACCTACGGTGTGCTCTCCTACATGGTGACGGAGCGGCGGCGCGAGATCGGCATTCGGATGGCGCTCGGCGCGGCGCGTTCCAGCGTGATCGCGCTGGTGATGAAGCAGGGCCTCCAGGCCACCATCATCGGCGTCATCGTCGGACTTGCGGGCGCCTTTGGCGTAACCCGGCTGATGGCGTCCCTGCTGTTCGGCGTCCAGCCGACTGACGCTGCGACGATCGCGGCCGTGATCGCGACGATTTCGATCGTTGCCGGCGATCGCATGCTGGCTGCCCGCGTGGCGTGCGTCGCGGCTGGATCCGAACGTCGTGCTCAGAACCGATTGAGCATTGCGATTCTTTTGACCCGGTCCCGGGCCGATGGCGCGGTCCGCGCCCCTCGCACATCCAGCCCCCGTAAAAGCCTCTATTACCCTAAGTTAAGGAACGATATAGGCGCGAAACGGCTCCCGCCACGAATGGACCGCCAACGTGGTTGAATCAGCATTGGCGCGTGTCTTATCCGGCTTGCGTGTCCTCCGAGGCAATCGGCACCATTATCGAAGAGATGGCGCCGCTCCGTCTTTCCAAAGCCACACGCTCGCCGCGCCGCGCGGGTCGAGCTCCCACGGATCCCCCGTCGGAGCGTGCCACCCGTAGGGATCGATCAGGACATAGCGGCCGGCGACGCTCCGCCCGACGCCGAAGTGCAGATGCGGTGTGCCGCTGCAGCCGGTGTTGCCTGACAGCCCGATCACCGTGCCTTCGCTGACGGAGGCGCCAGCCTGCACGTCGATACGTGAGAGATGGCCGTAGATGCTCGCGTAGAGCTCGCCTGTCGGTGCCGTGTGGACCAACACGACGAGCAGCGCCTGCACCGTGCGATTCAACTGCGGGCAGAAGTTCGGCGCCTCAAGTCCGGCAGTCATGACGACGGCGTCCGCGACGGCGAGCAGCGGTGTGCCTTCCGGCATCCGCCAGTCATAGCCCGGGTGGCCATCCACCTGGCTCGTGTCGCGCGCGCCGCACAATGTGAGGACGTACCCGTTGGCGTCGCCTTCGATCGGCTTGTCGTGATCGAAGAAATTACCGATCGGAAACGCGCCGTCAAATGGCCGGCCGAAGACCGGCAACACGGCGTTCGCCGAGGCCGGATGCGGGGTGCAGGCAGCGGACGCGGACGACGGCGCGGTGGGTCCGGACGTGCAGCCGAAGGCCACGGCACCAGCCAACCCGAGCAGCCTGACGCGCCAGCTCATGGCGCTTCAGACGCCGGAGGCTACTTGATGGTCGGGTGCGCCGGGAGGCGGATACGGGCCTTTCAGGTCCTCCGGACCAGGCGAGTTTTCCTATCGGCCTGGCGCCGGTTGGTGTCGCGGCGCAACGGCACGCATCGCCAGGCGGCGGCGCGATCGTATCGCTACGCGGGTCACGCTGTGGGGCACCGGGATGCCTCAACGACGTTACGGATCTACGCGCACTGGTTGCCGGATGCGTCGCGCACGCGCGCGGTCGATCTCTTGGATGGGGACGCTTCGGTGCCTCGGCTGGCCCTTCGACTCGCGCGATCTCAGAGCTCGCTCAGGGCATTCGACATGACGCTGGCCTGCCATGAGCGAGCCTGCCGGCTCGCCGAAGTCAAGGTGCAGGCGAGTCGAATGGTGAGCCGGGAGGGAATCGAACCCTCAACCCGCAGATTAAGAGTCTGCTGCTCTGCCAATTGAGCTACCGGCCCGGAGAACTTTGAATCTTAAACACGCGCAGGATTGCGCTTAGAACCCCGGACGGAAGTTCGCCGACAACCGCCACCCTTGCCCGGGCCGCGCGATCGGCCGCGCGGCGTCGAACTCGAACACCAGGCCGCCGGCGTTGATGCGCACGCCGGCGCCGACGCTGCGCAACAGCGTCTGCAGCGACGCGGTGCCGGGAGCGGCCGTCCAGAACGCGCCGGTGTCGGAGAAGACGAGCGCTTCGATCGGCAGCCGGCCGTAACTCGGCGTCCGCCGCAGCGCCCCCATCAGCGGGAACCGCAGCTCGATGTTCGCCGCGAGCAGGCGCTTGGTCGTCGCGGCATCGATCGTTTCGCACCCGGTCGTCGCGAAGTCGCAGCCCGTGCGGCGGCAGCTGGCGCCCGTCGAACCCGCGCACGGTGTCCTGCACGTACCACACGAACGGCAGCAGCCGCGGATCCGCGGCGTCGCGCCCGTAGCGGCCGACGTGCTGCACGCGCATCGCGATCGTGAACGGCCGCAGCGGCATCACGTACTTCCGGTAATCGGCCACGAGCGTCGCCAGGTGGAGATCGCCGTAGGTCGTCGCCAGGCCCAGACGATAGCGCTCGCCGAGCACAGGGCTCGCCGCGCCGTGCACCGACGTGTCGTAGACGAGCGCCGCGCCCGCCAGCCCGATCGTCGCCGGCGGCAGGCCGGGCCGCCGCTCGCGCGTTTCCTGCAGCCGCCGCCCCGAGGCGTCGTACACGTTCGTGAGCGCCTCCGTGCGGAAGCCGATCGCGTCGAAGCCGGCCGACAGCTCGATCCGCCGCGCGCGGCTGAACGGATACATGAACAGCGCCGACGCTTCGCGATGAATCTGCTCCAGCAGCACCGACTGGCGCACGATGGTCTGCGGACCGCCTTCAACGGTCTGCGTGATGGTTCGCGTCGTGCCGGTGGCGGTCGGAATCTGCCCGCCCATCGCGCCCCACGTCCAGCGCGAGCGGCGATTCAAGTACACGCTCTGGACGGCAAAATCCATCATCTCCTTGCCGACCTGCACCGCCGTTTCGAGCTGCTGCTGGCCGAGCATGTCGCCCATCCCGAACGACACGCCGGCGCGAACGAAGCTGCCGAACGCGCCGCCGCCGGCGCTCACGTACGGCTGGCCGATCGACACCAGCGAGAGGCCGCGGGCATAGGGCCGTTCGGGGAACCCCCGCTCCGGCGACTCGGGCGCGGCGGCCGCGGCCGTCATCGCCGACAGCAACGGCTGCGTCGTCAGCGGCACGCTGCCGCCGTCGCCTTTGACGGTCGAATCGTTCGCGCCGAGCGAGCGAATTTCGTAGATGCCATCACGATACGCGGCGTAGACGATGGCGCCGGTGTCGGCGGCGACGGAGATGGCGGGGCTCAACGCGGTGATGCCGCTGACGCCCGTCTGGACGTCCGTCATCTGCGTCGCGTCGCCACCGGCCAGCTCGACGCGGTAGATGTTGCTGACGCCGTGACGGTCGGCGACGAAATACACGCTGCGGCCGTCGGGCGACCAATGGGGGTCGATGTTCTTCGCTTCTTCGAACGAGGGCAGCGCGCTCACGGCGCCGGTCGCTGTGTCGAGGCTCGCCAGCCGATAGTTGCCGAACGCCAGCGCCTCGATCGACGAGGAAAAGCGATCGGTGACGAACGCGATGCGCGCGCCATCCGGCGACCAGTCCGGCTGCAAGTCCGCGTACAGATCGGTCGTGTACGCGCGGAGCGCGCCCGTTTCGAGCGTCAACGCGTACAGATCGGACGACCCGCCCTTCAACCCTGAAAACGCGATCCGCGTTCCGTCCGGCGACCAGGTGGGCGTGAAGATTTCGTCGACGTCGGGCACCGGAATCTCGCGCGCGACGTTGCCGCCGGGCATGTCGAACACCATCAGCATCGCCATGCCGTCGCGCACCGTGGCCAGGGCGAATTGTTTGCCCGTCCGATCCCAGCCGCCCGCCGACTCGATGAACTGAATGCTGTCGACATGCGGATCGGTCGCCGTGCTCAGCAGCTTGCGGATGATGGCGCCGCTCTGCACGTCGGCGAGGAACACGTCGACGGCGTAGCCGTCGCGCTCGGACACGAACACCAGCTGCGTGCCGTCGGGACTCAAGCGCGGGCGCCACGTTCAGCCGGCCCCCGTTGCGGGCCGCGGAGACGACGGCGCGATCGGTGGGCGTCATCTCGCGCGCGGCGTCGTGTCAGCCGCGAGGCGGGTCATCGCTTCGCGCCATCCGTGCGACAGGTCCTCGGCGCTCGCCCCCGTCACCGCGGACAGCCGCGCAATCGCGTTGCCCTTGACGCGCACCTTCATCGCGCGCGCGGCCACCGACTCACCGTATTTCTCGGCGAGGAAGGCCCACAGCGCCTGGCCGTAGCGATAGGGGAACCAGCGCGCGTTGTTGAGATCCTCGAGGCGCGGCAGATGGTCCGCGTTCACCGCATCGCGGAGCCACATCGCCGTGTTGTGATCGATCCGGCCGACCGAGTAGTACTCCGCCATCCCTTCCGCAAACCACAGCGGCATCATCGCGAGCGACGACCCGGACTTGCGGAGGATGTCGCGCTGAAACGCGTGCACCAGTTCGTGGCCGAGGACATGGTTGGTTTCGGCGAGCCCGGCGGCGAACGGCAGCACGACGCGGCCGGCCTGGTGATCGGTGAACCCGCCGATGCCGTCGCCGAGCAGGACCGGCGTGATCGACGTCTGCGCGAAATGACCGTGGCTCGCGTAGAGGATGATCGGCTGCCGCCGATCGAACTTGTGATCGAGGACGGCCGACAACTTCTCGTACCAGCGTTCCGCCATGCGGGCTGCCTGCATCACGGCGTCGCGCTCCTCGGCGTAGTAATACACCTCGAAGTGCGGGGTTTCGAGAATGCGGAAGTCGCGCCGATCGTATTGAACCTTGTTGCGCCCGAAGTACTGCGCGCTGGCCGTGGAGGCGGACAACAGCAGTACGCCAAGCGCGGCAAGAGTTACTCGGTGCAGCACGGGAACTCCTGCACGCCGGATTGTCGACGACGGCTCCGCCACGCTTCAAAATGAAGAGCGGAGGAGCGTTTGTCGTGATTTCGAGGTCGGCGAGCGAGGGAGAAAGATACCTTAGGTTGAGAGAAAATGCGATAGATTGATCGCGGTGCGCGCCCGTAGCTCAGCTGGATAGAGCGACAGGCTTCGAACCTGTAGGCCGGGGGTTCGACTCCCTCCGGGCGCGCCAGACTGCGCGCTCGCCCGCGAGCGCGGCTTGCAGCGAAGCTGTCAGCCGAAGCTGGCGAGGCGGACCAGTCAGATTACGTCGAAATCGTAGGCGTCGCTCGGAGGGCAGCGGGCGGCAGTTCGTGGCTGCCGTGCCCACCGTCGGCTCGTTTCTTCAGCACCCAACTCCCCATCACATCGTCGTCGCCGACTTGGACGTGGGTGTGCCGGTCGCAGATCTGAGAAAGCATGTGCTGCGGTCGACGCATCGGCAAAATGGGCCGAAGAGTACCCGCACAGCAGCGTGAACGACTGCCGCAGCCCGATCTCGTTCCACAATTCTTCCAGGTAGCGTGCGGCTGCGAAGTTTCGCTCCTCGGCGAGCACGTCCACCATTTCGCCGTAAATCCACAGGTTGCCGCCGGTCGACGACGCCAGGCGCTCGACGAGGGAGCCCACGGCCGCCTGGAACAGCTCAGCCACCGGCTGACCGTTTCTCATGAACCGCGACAACGTGCGATCGGCATCGCAGACCGTCAACAGCCCCGTGCTGAGAGCGTTGGACACGGAGCAGCCGTTCTGTTCCAGGACCGTGGCGATGGATTTCCAGTTCTTCGCGCGCGCGGCCACCAACATGGGTTCGCCGGCCTTGAATCCGTTCGTCAGGAACGTCGAAACGCCCTGCGCGAGCGTGCCCGGCGTATCAAACAGTTGGACGATGTGTCTTGAGGTGATACAGCCGCGAATGACACGTTCGGCGTGATGAACCACAGCGGTACTCCTACGTCAGCCGTGTAGCAATGGAGGTACCAGTGCCTAGCGATAGCGCGCCGAAAATGGTGATAGGCTTGACTCACTTGCGCCCGTAGCTCAGCTGGATAGAGCGACGGCCTCCGGAGCCGTAGGCCACAGGTTCGAATCCTGTCGGGCGCACCACCTCACGCCGCAGCCTCACGATTCCTACGCGACCGCGTAGTGACGCGCACGTTTGCCTGCGCGTATCTATCCAATGACGAGCGAACGGGGAGGTACGGTTGAAGCGTGCGCTGGCACTCGGCTTCGGCGGTTTCGCCGATCTCGGTCTGACCTTCGGCGAGTTCCTCACCGGCGATTACACGCTCACCGTGCGGTACATGCCGCAGTACCCGTACGGGATCGTGGGACCGCTCGTTGCCGCCGCGAGCGATGACCGTCAATTTCTCATCGGCCAAGGGGCGTATCGAGACGGCAGCGGGGGCTTCAAGACGCTCGGTCCGTCGACGCTGATGGTCCAGATGGGTGCGCAGCGCGTGGTCTACGAAGTCCTCGGGTTCGAAGATCGGCATGGCGGGCCCGTCGGCTACCTCGGCGTGTGGCAGCATCTCGCGCTGGTTCGCAGCGGCTCGAGCTTCAAGCTGTTTCTCAACGGCAGCTCGCTCACCCCATTCTCGGGCAGCGAAACCGTGCCCACTGCCGACCTACCCGCCGATACCTGTACGCGTGCGTGTGGGTCGCACGGCCCGGGATCGCTGGCAGATTGACGCAGAACGGTACCTGGCAATTCTACGGCCTCGTCGACGAGGTCGCCGCCTACGACCGCGCGCTCGATGCCGACGACATCAGGGCTGCGGCGAGTGGCCGACCGAGCGGGGAAGGCCCCTTCGCACGCTGTACGTTCGATAACGAATTCCCGACGTCGTCCGATCGGCCGGTGACTGTCCCGACGGCGAGCGATACGGAGGTCGCGGACTTCGTCAACCCGCGCGCCGAACATCCGTTGCCGGTCTACTACGTCGAGGTCTCCGGAGACAGCGAAACCGATCGCGGCCGATTCGACTACCGACCGTCGGTGGTAGGGGTGACGGTTCCTTTCTGCGCCGGGGAATGGTGGCAAGTGTCGCAGGGTTGGCAGGACCCGGCGGGGTCGCACAACGGGGACACAAAACATACCGGGTTTGTGTGGGACTTCGTCCGTGTCGATGGACAGAGCAAGAGTTATGGCTCGACGGTGCTGGCGGCGGCTCCAGGCCGCGTGTCGTATGCGCAGGATCAGTCCACCATGGATGTCGACCAGGGTAACTCCCTGACCGTGATCCACACTCGCTTCGAGCGGGCCGTCTACATGCACATTCGCAAAGACTCGTTCCGGGAGCGCTTTCCAGGTGTCCCGTCGAATGGCGAGACGTTGCCCGTCCCCGATCAGCCGCGGGTCGGTTTCCTCCAGCCGCTCTGCGAGGATGGCAATCCGGCACAATCGGGTCCCCATCTTCACTTTGCCGTGTCGGCGCAGAACGGCCCGACGTTCGCGGAAGCGGGTCCGGGCGTACCCAGCGCAGCTCGAGAACTACTTCCTCTCTCGGGACCAAGGCAAGACGTGGAGCACGATCGCCCGAGGCATTCCTGAGGACGGCGACTGGGTGTCGCGTTATCCATGGAGCCCGTGGGCGGCAAAGGGCGACGCGATCGATGTCGCGCCCGCGGTGACGGCGCGCGATCCCAAACGCCTCGACGTGTTCGTTCGCGGTGAAAACGATCACCTGTGGATGCTCCAGTGGGACGGCGAGCGCTGGAGCAAATGGCTGGAACTGGATCGCGGCCGATTGACCTCGGCGCCCGCGGCGGTGAGCTGGGGCCCTAACCGAATCGACATCTTCGTTCGGGGTCACGCGGGGGCGCTCGCGCACAAGCGCTGGAGCACCGAGCAGGATTGGAGCGATTGGCGCGATCTGAGAGGGCCACTCGCGTCCGCGCCCTCGGTGACCGCCTGGTTGACGCGGCGGCTCGATGTGTTCGTGCGTACGCATCAGGGGCACCTCGCGCACCGGGCCCTGACTGCAGCTGGAGACTGGAGCCCGGAATGGAAAGAGGTGCGGGCGCGGCTGACGTCGGCGCCGGCGGCAATCCGCCTGGGTCCGAACCGTGTCGACGTCTTTGCGCGCGGCGCCGACGCCGATTTGATCCATCGGCGGTTCACTGGTGAGGAGCTGCGCCCGGTCGGAGAGTGGAATTCACTGGGCGGGAGGCTCACCTCCGCTCCCGCGGTGGTGCTCGGCCTGGATCGTCTGCACGTTCTTGCCCGCGGCCACGACGGCCAGCTCGCGGTCATGACGTTGAAGGGAGAAGGGGAGAACTGGGCCAAGGGCGACTGGGAGGACCTGGGAGGGCGACTGACATCGGGGCCCGCTGCAGTGCGGTTTGGATCGCAGCGGATCGACGTGTTCGTGCGCGGGCACGATCACCAGCTCGCGCGCCGCGTATGGACAAAGCCGACCGGCTGGCTTGGCTGGGAAAATCTCGATGTTGACTGACGCGACCTCGTCATGAGCAGGGGTGTCGGCTTCGCTTCGGCGAGCATTTTTTCGTCGACCGCGATGTCCACGCGTTCGTGCTTGATGTCCAGGCGCAGGCGTCCGAAGAGGCTCATATAGAGGTTCGCGATCCAGACGAGCGCGAACGCCGCAACGACGAACCCGCGCCAGTCGGGCCATAGCAACCGGTATCCCGTCGCCGCCAGCACCACCAACGCTACGTAGTGACTGAAGCAGTACTCGCACGTGAAGACGTAGAAGAACTTCCGCGTGAGCAGTCGAGGGCTCGACGTGCTGCGGGCGGCGCACCACTCCCGGAATTCTCGAAGAATCTCCTCGTGCGTCACGGTCCACGCGATCGAGGCGACCGGGAGCGCGAGGATGAGCAGGGCGAACAGCTGATGCGTCGCTCCGGGCATCTGGCGTCAGTCTTTCGTCCGGCTTCGCCAAATGAACGCCGCGATCGGCGCCACCGCCTTTTCGAACGGCGTCGCGGCGTCTGCGCCAGCGCGGGCATGATCATGGCGGCGGGCGCCGGCGCTGGACGCTCCGGCTTCGATGCGAGTCGCTCGCGGTAGGTCCGTGCGGCCGCGGCGCCAATCTGCTTCTTGTGGCCCGGCACCTGTTCGCCAGGCGCCTTGCCCCAGGGCGACGCGTGCTCGATTTCAGCATTCATCTCAGCGCCGATCACAATCACCAGCCCCGAGAGGTAAAACCACAACAACAGCAGAATGACGCCGCCGATGGCGCCGTAGCTCGCCTCGTAGTTCGAGAAGTTCACGGTATAGAACCGGAAGATCAGCGATCCGATCAGCCACAGCGTGGTCGCCACAAGCGACCCGGGCGTGATCCACACCCAGCTCTGCTCCGCGTCGGGAGCGAAGTAGTAAATGAGGCCGATGCCGATCGCGACCAGCGCGAACGCAATCGGCCACTGCGCGATCTTCCAGGTCCACACGAAGACGCCGCCGAAGGAGAAACGCGCCGCCAGGGCATCGGCCACTTCAGGTCCCGCGACAATCAAACCGAACGCGAAGGCGATGAAGATCGACAGCGAGACGGTCAGCATGATGGCCGTCAGGCGGACTTTCCACCAGGGCCGGCCCTCTTCGATGTCGTACGCGCGATTCATCGCGCTGACGACCGATACCATCGCCGCCGAGCTGCTCCAGAGCGCCGCCTAGAAGCCCGATCGTGAGGAGTCCGCCCTTGTTTCCCTCGGCGATTGTCACCATCTGCTGCCGAACGAGCGTCAGGATCTCTGGCGGCGCGAACGGGCCCAACACCCGCAGTACTTCGTCCGTGAAGTTTTGGAGTGGGAAGAAGCTGGCAATCGCCAGAAAGCAGAGCAGCGCCGGAAACAATGCGAGAAAGAAGTAATACGCCAGCTGGGACGCCAGGCCCTGCGCATCGTCGTTCATCGAGTCGCGGGCCGTGCGCTTGATCAGCTCGGGCCACGACAGCGCCATTTCGAAGTTTGCGAGCACGTCCGTGAGAGTGCAACCGCATTGCCAGAACGGCGCGAAGTGGTATCAGCCTTGCTCGTGTGGGACGCGGAGGCAGGAAATGGACGAGCGCAACCCTCGCGAAGACGAACAGATGGAAGATCGTACCGACGAAGAGAACCTCGTTGACAAGTCGGAAGACGCGGAAGAATTCGAGGACGTCGAGGAAAACGACGAAGAAGACGCCGACGACGACAAGATCGAAGAGTAAGTCACCAGTGAGCGGGTGATCGGCGTTCGATCATCCGCTCACTGATCTGTGTAACGGGTCACCCTGCTCAAGTCCACCGGCTTCGCTTTTCGCAGCGCCGCCCACAGATCTCCAACCTCAGCCAACCGCGCCGGGACGGTTTCGATCGTGAAATCGTGGCGGTCCACGCCCGCCTCGACTTCCGCCCACGTGAGCGGCGTCGAGACGCCGGCGTACTCGCTGGCCCGCGCGCTGTAGGCGGACGCCAGCGTCTTGCCCAGGATGTTCTGAAAGCAATCGATGTAGACGCGCTTGCCGCGCGCCTTCACGCTGCGCTCCGTGGTCGCCTGCTTCGGATGCTTCTGGGCGACGATGGTGGCGACAATCTGACAGTAGAGGAGGCCCGCCTCATAGGGCGTGCCTGGCGGGAGCGGGATATAGATGTGCAGGCCGTCGGCGCCCGACGTCTTCGGGACGCCTTTCGCTTTGAGGGTCTCGAGCTCATCGCGAATCCATCGCGCCACATCGAGGACGGTCTCGAACGGGACGCCTTCGGAGGGGATCCAGGTCGAACGCCGCGCAGTCGGCCGCCTCCGGGTGGGGCAGCCGCGAGAACCACGGATCCTGCGAAATCGCCGCGAGCTGCGTCGTGTACAGGAGCGTCTTGAGGGTGCCGCCGACGATGTGCGCGCGCGTTTCGGCGACCGTGACCACCTCGGACCGCACACCCGGCGGGATGTGGGTGGCACGGTGTTGATAGAAGGGCTGCGCGGCGACGCCGTCGGGAAAGCGCTTCATGACGAGCGGGCGGTCCGCGATGGCCGGCAACAGCGCCGGCGCGACGCGGGCGTAGTAGCGAAACAGATCGCCCTTGGTCAGCTTGCGCTTCGGCCAGAAGATCTTGTGGAGGTTGGTCACCTTCAGCCGATCGCCGTCGGGAAGGACGAGATCGCCGTCGCGTCTCGACTGCTCGAGGGCTTGCAGCTGATCGACGAGGTTCGGGGCTCGTGGTTCGTCGTTCGTGGTTCGGGTCCGCGTCGACCGGCTCGAGCCTTCGTCGCAGACCGACGTCGACGTCCACCTGACCTGACTCGACGTCCGGCGGCCCACTCTTCCCGCCGCACGTCTGAAGCCTTCTTGTCGTCCCGCAATCCGAGATAGACCGGATGCCTGAGCTTGCCGTCGGCGGTCCATTCGGTGAACCTCACCTGCGCCACGAGCTCGGGGCGCGTCCAGTGCGGGCGTTCGTTCGTCTTGGGACGCACGCTGAACGGACACTCAGTGGTTTCGTGCCGCTTCAACAGGGCCATCACGCGCGCCAGTTCGCGTTCGTTGAACCCGGTGCCGATGTGGCCGACGTAGACGAGACGATCCGCCTTCATAGACTCCCAGCAGCAGCGCGCCGAAGTAGGTGCGCGTCTGCCGCGGCTCGGTCCAGCCGCCGATCGACGAATTCCTGTTCGCGGACGATCTTGATCTTGCGCCAGTCGGGCGTGCGCTTGCCGGACTTGTAGAGCGACTGCGCGTGCTTCGCGATGAGGCCTTCCCATCCATGGGCGTGCGCCTGCGTCGTACAGCGCGCGGCCGTCGCCGCGAGCAATCGTCGCTGACGCGCACGATCTCGGTCGGCTTGCGCTTCGAAAACAGTCGCTCGAGCGCTGCGCGCCGCTCGAGGAGCGGCCGATCGCGCAGTCCTTCGTGCCGTCGCGCAGCAGATCGAAGACGATGAAGGCGACGGTCGGGCGGGTCGGGGCTGGTAGCGGCTGGTGGGGCGGGCCTGTCGGCGAGTGGAGCTGATCGCATCGAGCAGATGGATGCGTCCCTGGAGCTGCTGAAAACCCGCGGGTTCGCCCTTGGCATTCAGCGCGACGATCTCGCCGTCGAGCACGACGGGCGCCTTCAGCGGGCGCGCCCACTGCCGGAGCGCCGCGACGATCTCCGGGAACTGCGACGTCTTCTCGTTGCCGAGGCGCGACCAGAGGTGGACGTCTTTCCCCGACCTCCGCGATCGCGCGAATGCCGTCGTACTTGGGTTCGTAGACCAGGTGCGGGTCGTCGAGCGGCGCCGGCGTCACCGACGCGAGCATGGGCTGCAGCATTTCAGATTTCAGAGTTCAGATTTCGATGATTGTAGATTTCAGGATTCGGGAAATCACCGAAATCACAAATAAATCTGCCATCTGAAATCTGCAATCTGAAATGTCAGGCCGCGCGCCGAGTCCGTCGCTTGGCTGGCTTTTTGCCGCGTTTCGTGGCCCTCGCGCGCGGCGCTCTGCCGGCGCCCGCCAGCGACTGGCGCAGCCGTTCCATGAGATCGACGACCTCGGCCTGCCGCGGCTCTTCGTCGGCGGTGAGGGTGACCTTCTTCCCCTTCATCTTGCCGCGAATGATCCGCAGCAGATTCTCGCGGTACTGGTCCGTGTACTTTCCAGGATCCCAGTCCGCGGCGAGGTTGCCGACGAGCGCCTTGGCCATCTCGAGCTCGCGCGGACGCACATCGCTGGCCGACGGAAACCCGAACGCGTCGGCGTCCACGAGCTCGTCGCTGAATCGCATCACGCTCAGCACGAGCGCGTTGTCGATGACCTCGACGCCCGCCAGATGCTGCGCGTCGCGCAGAATGAACTTGGCGATGCCGATGCGTCCCGATTCGCGCAGCGCCTCGCGCAGCAGCGCGTACGCGCGCTCGCCGCCCTTGGCCGGCACGAGATATACGGCGTCTCGAAGAATCGATCGTCGATCTCGTCGGCCTTCACGAAGTCCACGATGTCCACGGTCCGCGTCTTTTCGAGCGCGGCGGCCTGGAAGTCTTCCTTCGTCAGCACGACGAAGTGCCCCTTCTCGAACTCGTAGCCTTTGACGAGATCCTCCCAGGCCACGGGCGTCCCGTCGCGCACGCAGACCCGCTCGAACCGCACCGGCGATTTGTCCTTCGCGTGCAGCATTCGGAACTTCGGCCGGTGATTGCGAACGGCGGTGTGCAGTTCGATGGGAATGTTGACGAGCCCGAACGCGAGCGAGCCTTTCCACAGTGCGCGAGCCATACGTCAGCCGTCAGACTTCAGACTTGCCACTGCTTGAGTTCCCGCTCCGCTGCCAACCAGTCGTCGAAATCGCTGCCGGGCCCGTCGCCGCGCTCCAGGTACCGTTGATAAGCGCGCCGCCGGATGTCGTCTTCGTTTGGCCCGCTGGACGCCGACGCCCGAATCCAACGGTTCCTTGCGTTCACGGTCGATGTCGATCGCTGTCGAGCTGGTCGTTTCCCTCGATTCCCTGGTCGTCGACGGCGGTTTCGACGCGGTCGCGATCTCTCGGGCCTCGGCACGCTGTGTTGGTCGTTTGGCCATAACCCTTTCTCCAACGAGTTCCGTCGCCGTCCGTTCAGGTGGCTGTCAAGAATCCATTCGCATTGGTTGAGCCCAAACGCGGGTCAGTGGCCAGCTGTGCAAATAATCCGCCATGGCGCTAGTCGAGCTGTTCGACGAGCCTCGAGATTCCCAGCAAGGGGATACGAACCCAATCGGAGCGACCATCCAGCTCATGGCTCAGTTCGGACAGGGCTCGGTCGAGGAGGAAGGCATCGAACAACTTCGACCACGCGTCGCCCTGCGATACAAAGGACGCATTGCGAGCCGTCGTTCGGTAGCCGCCCAGGAAGGACTCGGCCACCCAGTACTGCCAGGTGTCGGCCCACACCTCCAGCGGCGCTCGCCGATCAGGCGCATGCGTCGTGATCGCGAAGAGCGCCGCGTAGGCCGCGTAGCTGTACGACCGCACCATGCAGGCCAGGTCCTTGAGCGCCGATTGTTTGGCGCGGCGATCGGCGATCGACCGTCCGGGTTCACCTTCGAAATCGAGAAACACGAAGTCCTCCTCCGTGCGCACGACGGTTCCGAGGTGAAAGTTCCCGTGAATGCGGATCAGCGATGCCGGCGCCGTGCAGCCCCCGAATACCGTCGAGAATCGAGTGCGCGGCCGCGCGCCTGGACAGCACGTGTTCGGCGAGCGCGCGATCCGCCTCGCTCAGCGCCGCGAGCCGCTGCTCCAGCGCAGCGAACGACACGTCAGCACGCGCGCGCATTCCGGTTGCGAGCGTGTCGAGTCTCCGCGCGTCGAGGCGGTCCGGCGCGAAAGCCGGATGCGTCGAACGCGCGAGCGTTGCGTGCAGTTCCGCGGTCCGCCGGCCCAGCATCGCCGCCGTATTCAAATACCAATGTTCGACGGCGGCGAAAAACGGGGGCGGCTCGCCGGCCTTGCCCCGATGCCGGAAGATCGGCCGGCCCGGTCGGCTCCGTCGACGTGCGTGCGGCAACCCGATCGTAGTAGCGGCGAAGGTTTTCGATCGTGTAGTGCCAGCCGGAGCCCTGGTTGTGGACCACCGACTGGACGAGGGCGAGCGTGCCGGGCTCGAGGTTCGGGCGATGATATTCGAGCGCCCCGAGGAGCGACGGCACCTGCGGGAACCTCTCCTGGGTCAGATAGCGGCCGATCTCGTATTCCGGGTTGTCTCCGGGTTCGATGCGGCGAAACACCTTCAGCGCGTACCGACCACCGGCAAATGCCAGGCTCTTGCTTCGATAGCTGGGATCTCGTGTCCAGGACGCGCCGGCCGTCGTGATCCGGGTTGTAGTCGGCGACCTTCACGCCCTGCGCGCGCCCTTTCACGCTCGTGACTTCCTCCGTCCGGCGGACCATCCCCAGGAGGCGCTCGCAGACGACGTCATCCTCGATGCCGTCAACGATCGCGCCCTTCCGCGCGCCGGTGATGCGCGCGAGCACGCTGCCCGGCGACTGTTGCAGCACGCGATCGAGCCGTTCGCCCGCGACGAACGACATCGGCACGCAATAGGCCTCCGACCACCCGTCGGTGTAATCGACCGAGACGACCGTGAGAAACGCCGGCTCGGTGCCGAGCCTGTACGGGCGCCCAGTCGCTGAAGCATGACTTTCGAATGGTGCGCGACCCTGGCGTGAACCATGGCTGTCGCTGGAGGAAAGGCGTCAGCGCGTGCCGTTCGATCACGCCGCGTGTGGCGTTGTCGATGGCATTGCTCCAATCGCCGCCCATCAGCAGCTGCGGGAGCGCCTCGATATCGGCGTTTGAATCGGCGGGTGCGGCGATCGCCGGCGTGATCTTGACCGCTTCGTGCTGGAGCGTGAACCAGTAGGACGCGTACGGACCGAGCGTCAGGAAATACGGCTGCTTGCCAATCCGCGGGAATTCCGTCAGCTCCGGCCATTTCGATCGGGATCAGCCCCTCGAACGCCTGCAGGTCGAGCGACACCGGCTGCACGGTGCGCGACAGGTTCGCGACGACGAGAATCGTTTCGCGGTCGTCGCGGCGGAGGAACGCGAGGATCTTTCGGTTCGGCCCGTGGATGAACTCGAGCGAGCCGCGGCCGAGCACCCGATGCTGCCGGCGCATGCGCAATCAGCCGCTTCATCCAGTTGAGCAGCGAGAACGGATAGCGCTCCTGCGCCTCGACGTTGATCGCCTGATAGCCGTAGACCGGGTCCATGATCGAGCGGCGCGTAGAGCCGCGCCGGATCGGCGCGCGAGAAGCCGGCGTTGCGGTCGCTGCTCCACTGCATCGGCGTCCGGACGCCGTTGCGATCGCCGAGATAGATGTTGTCGCCCATGCCGATCTCGTCGCCGTAGTAGAGGATGGGCGTGCCCGGGCAGCGCGAAGAGCAGCGAATGGAGCAGCTCGATGCGGCGGCGGCTGTTCTCGACGAGCGGCGCAAGCCGACGCCGGATGCCGACGTTGATCCGCATCTGCGGATCGTCGGCGTAGACCGAGTACATGTAGTCGCGCTCTTCGTCGGTGACCATTTCGAGCGTCAGCTCGTCGTGGTTGCGGAGGAAGAGCGCCCATTGGCACGTCTCGGGGATGTCGGGCGTCTGGTTCAGGATTTCGGTGATGGCGTGGCGATCCTCCTGCCGCAGCGCCATGAACATGCGCGGCATCAGCGGGAAGTGGAACGCCATGTGGCATTCGTCGCCGTCGCCGAAGTACGCGCGCACGTCGGCCGGCCACTGGTTGGCCTCGGCCAGCAGCATGCGGCTCGGATAGGCCGCGTCGAGCTCGCGGCGGATCCGCTTCAGGACGGCGTGCGTTTCCGGCAGGTTCTCGTTGCTCGTGCCTTCACGGACGCACAGAAACGCCACCGCGTCGAGCCGCAGCGCGTCGACGCCGAGATCGAGCCAGAACTTCATCACGTCGATCACGGCGTTCACGACGGCGGGGTTGTTGTGGTTCAGATCCGGCTGGTGTGAAAAGAAGCGGTGCCAGTAGGTACTGCCTCGCCACCGGGTCGAACGTCCAGTTGGACTTTTCGGTGTCGCTGAAAATGATCGCGAACTTCCGGAAACTTCTTGTCGGTGTCGCTCCAGACGTAGAACTCGCGCTCGGGCGACCCGGGCGGCGCATGGCGCGCGCGCTGGAACCACGGATGCTGATCGGAGGTGTGGTTGACGACCAGCTCGATGAGCACCTTGATGTGGCGATCGTGCGCGGCGCGGACGAATGCCCTGAAATCGTCGAGCGTGCCGTAGCTCGGATGCACGTTCGGGTAATCGCGCGATGTCGTAGCCATCGTCCTTGAGCGGCGAGGGAAAGAACGGGCAGCAGCCAGAGGCAGGTGATGCCGAGGCGCCTGCAGATAGTCGAGCTTCCGCGTCAAACCCGGAAAATCGCCGATGCCGTCGTTGTTGCTGTCGAAAAATGCCTTGACGTGCGCCTGATAGATGATCGCGTCCTTGTACCAGAGCGGATCGTCCGCGGATGACGTCATGTGGCGATCGGCTCCGCGACTACCGCGGCCTGGCTGTCGGCCGAGCGCGCCGCCGCTCTGCGAAGCGGCGCGCCAACCTTCAGCACGGCGACCGATCGGCCCTGCAGCTGATAGCGCATGCCCGGTTTGAACGCGCGATCGGGCGCATGCGGATCGAAGGTGTCGAACACGCGAAAGAACTGCTGGTCGGCGTCGAGCGCCGGCAGCGTGAACGGCACCCGATCGCTGTGGCCGTTGAGGAGCACCAGCAGCGTGTCGCCCAGCACCGGCTCGCCGTGCTCATCGACTTCCTCGATCGCGCTGCCCGACAGGAGCATGCCGAGGCTCCTGACGAAGTCGGCGTTCCAGGCCTCATCGGTCATCTCGCGGCCGTCCGGCGCCAGCCACGCGACGTCCTTGACGCCGCGGATGCTGCGGTCCTGGAAATATTTCCGCCGCCGCAGCGTCGGCTGGGCGAGCCGAAAGCGCACGAGCTTGGCCACGAACTGCGAGCAGCGTCCGCTTCTCGGCGTCGAGGTTCCAGTCGATCCAGGACATCTCGTTGTCCTGGCAATACACGTTGTTGTTTCCTCGCTGCGTGCGGCCGAGCTCGTCGCCGTGGCTGATCATCGGAACGCCCTGGGACAGCAGGAGCGTCGCCAGGAAGTTGCGCGTTTGGCGCGCGCGCAGCGCGCGGATGGCCGGATCGCTGGTCGGGCCTTCGACGCCGCAGTTCCAGCTCAGGTTGTTGTTCTCGCCGTCGCGGTTCTCCTCGAGGTTCGCCTCGTTGTGCTTCTCGTTGTAGCTGACGAGATCCTGCAGCGTGAACCCGTCGTGCGCCGTGACGAAGTTGATGCTCGCGTACGGCCGGCGTCCGCTGCGCGCGTACAGGTCGTTGCTGCCCGACAGCCGCGTCGCCAGCTCGGAGACGATGCCCGCCGTCGCCGCGCCAGAAGCGGCGAATGGTAGTCGCGGTACTTGCCGTTCCACTCCGTCCACAGCACCGGAAAATTCCCGACCTGATAGCCGCCCTCGCCGAGATCCCAGGGCTCGGCGATGAGCTTCACCTGCGACAGCACCGGGTCCTGATGGATGATGTCGAAGAACGCCGCCAGACGGTCCACGTCGAACAGCTCGCGCGCGAGCGCGCTCGCGAGGTCGAAGCGGAATCCATCGACATGCATCTCCTGCACCCAGTACCGCAGGCTGTCCATGATGAGCTGCAGCACCTGCGGGCTCTGCATGCTCAGCGTGTTGCCGCAGCCGGTGAAGTCCATGTAGTACCGGCGATCGTTCGCGGCCGAGCCGGTAGTACGACGCGTTGTCGATCCCCTTGAGCGACAGCGTCGGCCCGAGATGGTTCCCCTCGGCCGTATGGTTGTAGACGACGTCGAGGATCACTTCGAGGCCGGCGTCGTGGAGCGCCCGCACCATGCGCTTGAATTCGCGCACCGCGCCCGCGGGTGAACGCGACGCCGCGAGCCGGCGCTCCGGCGCGAAGTACCCGAAGCTGTTGTAGCCCCAGTAATTCGTGAGCCCGCTCTGCTCGAGATGCCGATCGCGCGCGTGGTGGTGCACCGGCATCAGCTCGATCGCCGTCACGCCCAGCTGCTTGAAATGCTCGATCGCCGGCTCCGTCGTCAGCGCTTCGTAGGTGCCGCGCAGGGGTTCAGGAATGTCCGGGTTGAGCTTGGAAAAGCCGCGGACGTGCAGCTCGTAGATCACGGTGTTGTGCCATGGCGTGCGCAGCGGCCGATCGTCGCCCCAGGTAAACGCGGGGTCGACGACGGCGGCGAGCGGCGCGCACCAGGCGTTGTCGCGCGTGTCGAACGACAGGTCGGCGTTCGGGTGGCCGACCTGATAGCCGAACATCTCGTCCGCCCACCGAACCGTACGCGCGACCGACTTCGCGTATGGATCCATGACAACTTTGTGGGGGTTGAAACGGTGGCCGGCGGCTGGTTCGTACGGTCCGTGTACACGATAGCCGTAGAGCTGGTTCGGTCGGGCATCTGGCAGAAAGCCGTGCCACACCATGTCGGTGTGTTCGGGCAACCGGATGCGCGCGCTCTCTGTGGTTGCGTCGGGACCGTCGTAAAGGCAGAGCTCAACGTGCGACGCATGCGCGGAGAACAGCGCGAAGTTGACGCCGGTTCCGGTCCAGGTAGCGCCCAGCGGATAGGGATAGCCCGGCCATATCCTCACGCCCGTCGTGGATCAAAGAGGATGCCAGGGAGTCAACAGCGAAAGAACGCTCGAAGTAAGATCCGCGGGGATGGCCGACAAACGGGACCTCGTCGAGCGCCGGCAGCGATACATCCAGCGCCAGATCGCGCTCGACACCTCCGCTGTCAACGTCACATTCGCGAACAAGAAGCCCCAGGGCAGCGGCATCGGCAACCGGCATGGGATGCCGAAGCTGCCGGTCAGGACAGCACGAGGTCAAGAACTGGCCGGTGCTGGATCTCGGTGAGCAGCCGGAGGTATCGCTCGACACCTGGAAGCTCGAGGTCGGCGGTGAAGTCGAGAACCCATTCACGCTGACGTGGCAGCAGTTCCTGGACCTGCCGCAGGTCGAGGACGTCAGCGACTTCCACTGCGTGACGACGTGGAGCCGCTACGACAATCGCTGGCGGGGTGTGCGGTTCTCGACGATCGCGGAGCTCGCGGTCCCGAAGGACCACGCGATGTTCGTGCTGTGCACCGGCTACGACTTCATGCCGAACTCGTACATCCCCTACACGACCAACCTGCCGCTGGCGCGCGCCCTGGACGCGGACGTGCTGCTCGTGCACACGTGGGAAGGCCGCCCGCTGCCGCCCGAGCACGGCGGCCCGTGCCGGATGATCACGCCGAAGCTATACGCGTGGAAGGGCACCAAGTGGATCCGCAAAATCGAATTTCTCGCCGAGGACCACAAAGGCTTCTGGGAAATCCGCGGCTACTCCAATTCCGCCGAGCCGTGGTTCAACGACCGGTACGCCACGTAGCCCTCGCGTTCCCTTCCTGCCTTTCCCGCCTTTCCTGCCCGTCCGGCCCTTCCTGCCCTTAGTTCGCGACCGGCATCGGGGCCTCGGTTTCGAACGCGTCGGCGGCGAGGAACTCGGACGGCACCGCCGCGTGCAGCCCCAGCCCGTCGCCGCGGCGGTCGGCCTTGTCGCGATACATGCGGTGATCGGCGGCGGCGAGGAGCGTGTCGTAGGTCCGGCCGTGGTCGGGGAAGACCGCGACGCCGGCGCTCGCGCCGAGCCGCAGGCGCGCGCCACCGCGCACGTCGATTTCGATCTGCGTGATCTGGTGCTGGAGTTCTCGCCGCTTGGCCTCGGCGTCCGCCTCCGAACAGCCCGAGACGACCATGATGAATTCGTCACCCGCGTAGCGGACGCACAGGTCGTAGGGCCGCATCGCCGCCTGCGAGCGTCGTCGCGACGGCCCGCAGCGCATGATCGCCGACGTTGTGGCCGTAGGTGTCGTTGATCGTCTTGAGGCCGTCGATGTCGATCACGATGACCGCGACTTCGCTGTTCTGCCGCTCGGCGCGGGCGAGCTCCGACGCGAGGTGCACGAACATCGAGCGCCGATTCGGCAGGCCCGTCAGCGGATCGGTCAGCGAATCCTCCTGCGTCTGCTCGAAGACGATGGAGTTGTGGAGCACGGCGCCGGCCTGTTCGGCAACCCGCTCCAGCAGGCGGCGATGATCGTCGGTGTAGTGGTTGGCGTCCACGTGATAGAGCGCCAGGCAGCCGATGAATGCGTCGTTGTACTGCAGCGGGCACACGATCGCCGACTGCAGCGCCGTCGTCGCGTCGACGCCGGCCGCCTGGAACGTGACGCCCGGCTGCCCGTTGATCAGCGTCTGGCCGTTGCGCGCCACCCAGGCCGCGAGATCGTTCGCGACCGTGATCTCGGCGTTCAACAGGCGTGGCGCGTCGATGCCGGTGGCGAAACGGCATTTCAGGGACTTGGTGTCGGCCTGCTGGAGGAAGAGCGCGCACCCCGACCACGGCACGATCTTGGACAGCTTCGACGAGATGAGCGCCATCGTGTCGGAGATGCCGAGGCTGGTGCCCATGGCCTGCGCGATTTCGTACAGCGCATAAATCTCGCGGTGCGCCAGCGCGATGTTCTCGAAGGCGTTCGCGCTGTTGGCCGGTACCAGGCCCGCGGACGTCGATCCGAGCGGCGATCCCGCCGCCGGTTCGGCCGAGGCGCGCTTCGGCTGTTCGGTCGCCACCAGCTCGATGAGCGACGGGAGCAGGGCGATGAAGAGCGCCACGAGCCGCGGATCGAGCGCGCGGCCCGCCTCGGATTTGAGGAGCGCGATCGCGTTCTCGCGCGACAACGCTTTGTGGTACGGACGGTCGGTCGTGACGGCGTCGTAGTAGTCCACGATCGTCAGGATCCGCGCGCCGATCGGGATGGATTCTCCCGCCAGGCCCTGCGGATAGCCTTTGCCGTCCCAGCGTTCGTGGTGGCACAAGATGAGCGGCGCGACGGCATACGGGAACGGCACTTCGGCGATGATTTCCGCCCCGACCTGCGGATGGATCCGGATCTTCTGAAACTCTTCCTGCGTCAGCGGGCCCGGCTTCGAGAGGATGTGCTCCGGCACGGCGAGCTTGCCGATGTCGTGCAGCAGCGCCGCGGTGCGTACGCCTTGGATGGCGCCGTCGGACAGCCCGGCAGCCTGGGCCAGCCTGGTGGCGTACGCCTGCACGCGCCGAATGTGCATGTGCGTCGTCTGATCCTTCGCGTCGATCGCGCCGGCCAGCGCCTGAATCGTGGCGAGGTGGAGGTCCGAGGTTTCCGCCGTCTGCCGGAGGTGCCGCTGCTCGTCGTCGATCCGTCCCAGGTGCACCTTGTAGGTGCGATACGTGAGGTGGAGCGGGGCGTAGATCAGCGGCACGATCCAGTAGCCCGCGTGATCCATCAGCGACGCCGCCAGCGCCGCCGCGCCGGCGCCGACGAAGTAGCTGGGCGCCGTCCACAGAAAGTTGTTGCGCCAGGTGCCGACGAGGGATGCGCGCGTCGAGAGCGCGACGACCGCGGCGACCAGGCCGGTGTTCAGGACGAAGTAGACGGAGGCTGCGCCGACCAGCGGCCGCGCGAGCGCGCTCATCGGCATCGACGGCGTGGCGCCGCCGAGGAGATGCGCCGTCAGCCCCGCGGCCTGGACCGTGATGATGACCGACGCCGCCGTCGAACACGGTGCGGAAGATCGGCGGCCGATCCCCTTGCTTCAGCGCCCATTCGCTGACGATGCCGGCCAGGGCAACGATCATGGTTTCGTCGGGGCCGAGCAGCAGGAGCGAGGTGAAGTCCACGGCGTACGACACCGAGATCATCGACCCGGTGGCCGTGTACGGGAGCTTTACCTTGAGGGACGCCGACAAGGCCGAGATCAGCAGCAGGCCGATGAAGAGCATCGGCTCGTCGAAGCGCGCCGAAGGCAGGCAGCCCCCGAACAGCGCCGCGCCCACGGTGATGACCGCCATGACGTAGTTGCGCGCACGCGGTGGCATGTCCTGCATCAGTGCACCACGATGACCGGCGGCGCGGCGTCGAATTCCCACGCGTCCTTCAACACCGCCCAGAGCATCTGATCGACGTGTTCGTGTCCGCGGCGCCCCGACCGCCTCAAGATCCCTTCCGGTACCGCGCCAATCTTTCGCATCGCCGCGTTGCCGCGGCCGTTGCCGACGTCGACTCGCGCCTCGAGGCGGCTCGCGCCCACGGAGGCGAACGTGAACGATCCCACCAGGTGCGCGGCTTCCCAAAAGACGCCGGTGCCGCGCACGTCGGGAAGGAGCGTGCATTCCCACGCCGCGGTTTCGAAGATCGGGTCGAGTGCTCGCACCTGCAGCAGGCCGACGACCCTTCCGTTCGCGGTGAACGTGACGGCGTAGATGAACGCCACGCCGTCTGCGCGTTCGCGCATCGCGCGGTCGATCAGCCGGTGGACGGCCGCTGGCTGTGGAGGCTCATCCAGATCGAAGCGCGTCGCGTCCGGCAGGGACAGCAGCGCCCGAACGCTGTCGGCATCGGTGTGCGCAGGCTCGCGGAGCGTGGCGAGCCGCCCGGACAACACCGGCAGCTCGATCCGCCAGTTGAACGCCTGCATCGCCGCTCCGTGATTCGCCATGACTTCAAAGACGCAGCCCGAGCCACACAAGGGCAGGTCGCGCCTCAACAGGTCAGAGCAACCGCTGAGCCAGGCTGAAGTGTGCAATTCAGGGAAGAAACATGCGGCGGCGTGTGCCGTTCTGAGACGACGAGGTCCGGGTTTTGTACGCCGCGAAGGGCCGCGCACGCGCGCGGCCCTTCGCAGGTTAGCCGTTCCCGAGAGTCGTGCTACCGCTGCGCCTTCGGATCGTAGGGATCCGCCTGAGCGTCTGGCTGGCCGGGCGCGGGGTCGCCCCGGCGTCCCGGATGCGTGTCGCCGGCGCCGTCGGGAACGCGCGGGCCGACGGTCGCCTTACCGCGAACGATTTCCTCGTAGAGGTACGGTCCCCAGAGAACGGCGGCGAGCGCGAGAGCGAGCAGGATGGCAAACCCGATCTCGAGGTTGCCGAACTGCAGAGCAAGCGTCTGTGTCATGCCGGGCATGGATCACCTCTTCGCTAGGAACCGCAATGCCCGTGCCGCGGAGAGAAGTCGACAGTCGACAGTCGACAGTGGCAGACAGTCAACAGTAAGTCCACAGTCGACGTTGAATGGGTGGAATGATTGGGGTGGGCGACGGGTATCGAACCCGCGACCTCCTGAGCCACAGTCAGGCGTTCTGCCACTGAACTACGCCCACCACACGGAGGAATTGTTCAGTGTAGCACCTAGGGTGTTTCGCCGTCGGGGATCTCGACGAGCGTGCCGTCCTTGATCTTCACTCTCGCCAGGTAGATGTGATTCGCGCGCTGATCCTTCGCCTCGTACATCAGGCGATCGGCGCGCTGAATGAGCTCGGCGGCGAGCCGCCGCGCGATGAAGCGGCGTTCGGCGACGCGCCCCAGCCACAGGCAGACGACGCCGACGTCGACCATCACGGGTTGGGCCGCGAGGCGGCGATCCTCGGTGGTCCAGTCGAACCGCTCGACCGCTTCGCGGAAACGTTCGCCGATGGCGTGCGCCTGCTGATACTCCGCGAGATCCGGCGTGAGAAAACAGAACTCGTCGCCGCCGAACCGCGCGTGGAGATCTTCCGACCGGGGGCCGGGCAATTCCTGCGCGATGATGTCGTCGGAGCGCACCTGCTCGCGCAGGAGCGTCGCGACCCGCTCGATGATGCGATCGCCGACCGCATGGCCGAGCGCGTCGTTGTACCACTTGAACCCGGTGATGTCGACCAGACCCACCGCGCACCAGCGGCCGCGCTGCTCGAGCGCGAGCAGCGACTCGAGCTGATCGGTGAACCGCCCGAAGTTCATCAGGTTGGTCTTCGGATCGCGGTGCGACTTTTCGGTGAGATCGGCGACGAGCGCTTCGAAGTAGCGCGAGATGCTGCTGACGGTTGCCTCGCGGGCGCTCAGCTCCGTCTTGACGCGCGCCATCTTGTCGGCGAATCCCGCCGAAAGGGCCCGGATGGCGTCGTGTTTCGACTCCTGCCACAGCCGCTCGTGGCGCATGAACACGGCGTCAATCGAAGCGAGGAGGGCCGCTTCCAGATCTGGAGGAAGTCGCAAAGTGTCGCGAATCCATACTTGCAGCTCGTTGAGTGTCTGTGGGGTGATGACGCCGGGAGGCACTTGCTCGGGCTGCATGGACACTTATGCCGGGGGAAGCTCAACCATTGACTGCAATCCCGACGAGCACCTCTACAAATGCCGTTCCACCTCGAGCGCAGAGAGGCGTGATGGAGTGGGCAACCCACTCCATCACGATGCGGACCGGTTACCGGCCGATCTTGTTGCCGAGGTCCTTGATGGCGTTGCCGATCTTGCGGCGGCCGCGTCCGAAGCCTTCTTCCACTTCGCCCGCCGCTCGTTCGGCCCGTCCCTCGTCTTCCAACTGCTCGTTATCCATCAGGTCGCCGACTTCTTCCTTCACGCGACCCTTCACGCGGTCGACCTTGCCGCGAACTTCATCTCTATTCCACATCCTGACCTCCCGCCAAAGTAGGTGCAGGACTCGTACCCCAACGAGCTTGTCCGTTTGCCAAAAAATCACGTGGCGAGCGCCGTGAGCCGAGCCATGAGCCGATCCATTTCGATCGTCAGCGCGCGCAACGCCGCGGCATCGCCTTCGAACTGCCCGGACTGGCCGATCTCTTCCAGCCTGCGCGCCGCCTGCACGACATCGGCCGCTTCGAAATTGGCGGCCGCGCCCCTCAGCGCGTGCGCGGCGCGCCGGAGCGCGGCGCTGTCGCGCGCGTCGATCGCGGACCGGATGCGACTGATGGTCCGCGGCGCGTCCTCGGCGAACAGCCGAATCATCTCGCCGAGCAGCGCGCGATCGCCGCCCACGCGCGCGAGCACTTCGTCCGGCAAATCGGTCGCGGACGGCGGCGGCGGTTCGGAAGGGGCGGCGCCTGCCGCTTTTTCGATCAGCCGGCAGAGATTGCGGGAGTCGAACGGCTTGGTGATGTAGTCGTCCATGCCCGCGGCGAGGCAGCGTTCGCGATCGCCCTTCATCACGTGCGCGGTGATGGCAATGATCGGCAGATGCGTACCAGCGTCGCGCTCCCACGCGCGAATCGCCGCCGTCGCCTCGAAGCCGCCCATCTCGGGCATCTGCACGTCCATCAGGACGACGTCGAAGAGTTGAGCCGCCACGGCGTCGACGGCGTCGCGCCCGTTCCCGACAATCGTCACGCGGTGTCCGCGGCGCTGGATCAGGCTGGCGGCCAGACGCTGATTCACCGGATTGTCTTCGGCGAGGAGCACGTGGAGCCGCCGTTCGGGGAGGTCGATCGGCAGCATCGACGCCGGAAGCGCGGGCCGAGCCGCCTGCTGTCCAGCCAACGCACGGCGAATGGCGCCCAGCAGTTCGCGCTGGTCCACCGGCTTGCTCAGGACGTTCGCGATGCCGATCTCGGCGCTACGCAGGCTTTCGCTCTGCTGGGCCGACGAGCTGAGCATCATGATCGTCGCGCCGGCGGCGCCCGCGTGGGCGCGCACCTGCCGCGCCACGTCGACGCTGTCCATGTCGGGCAGGTTGGCGTCGAGCAAGACGAGGGCGTACGGCCGCTTCGCTGCGGCGGCGTCGCTCATCGCTCGCATGGCGCTCGCGCCGCTCGTCCACGGCGGTCGGCCGCATCTCCCAGTGCGCGAGCAGGTCGTGCAGCTCGAGGCGATGCAGTTCGTGGTCGTCCACGATCAAGGCGCGAACGCCGGTCAGATCCACGGCCAGCGTTTCCGGCCGCGCATCGGTGACGCCAAGCTGCACGGTGAAGTGGAACGTGCTGCCTTGAAGCGGCGTGCTCTCCACCCAGATCCGCCCGCCCATCAACTCGACCAGCGTCGACGAGATGGCGAGCCCGAGCCCCGTGCCGCCGAACCGGCGCGTCGTCGATCCATCCGCCTGCTTGAACGGTTCGAAGATCGCCTGCAGCTTGTCCGGCGGAATGCCGACGCCGCTGTCGCTGACGATGTAGTGGAGCATGCTGGTGCGGTCGCCGGCTGACTCGACAACGACCTGCACCAGGATCTGGCCGCGCGGCGTGAACTTGATGGCGTTGCCCACCAGATTCACGATCACCTGGCGCAGGCGCCCCGGATCGCCGACCACGACGCTCGGCACGTTCGGCAGCACGTGGCAGACGACCTCGAGCCCTTTCTGCTCGGCCGCGCATCGCCAGCGGCCGGACGACCTCGGCGAGGTGATCGCGCGTCGAGAACGGGATCGCCTCGAGCTCGAGCTTCCGCATCTCGATCTTCGAGAAGTCCAGAATGTCGTTGAGGATGCTCAACAGCGAGTCGGCCGACGTCTTGGCCATCGACAGATATTCGCGCTGCTGGGGGCTGAGCGGCGTGTCGAGCACCAGCTCCGTCATGCCGATGATCCCGTTCAGCGGCGTGCGAATCTCGTGGCTCATGTTGGCCAGGAATTCGCTCTTCGCCTGGTTGGCCTCTTCCGCGGTCCTGGTCGCGGCCGCCAGTTCCGCCGTGCGATCGCGCACTTTGCGATCGAGGTCCTCGGTGACCGCGCGCAGCTCGCTGTTGAGGCGTTCGCGCTGCGCGAGCGCCTGCTCCAGCTGCTGATACGAGTCGCCGAGCCGAGCCTGCATCGTGTCGACGTCGTCGACCAGCGCCGCGATCTCGGCTGGCGGCGACGCGGAGAGATGCGGGCGCACGCCGCCGCCGTGCGCCGACGTGCTGCGCACAATGGTGACGAGCTCTTCGAGCGGACGGGTGATCGCGCTGGTAAACATCCCGGCCTCGAGCACCGCGCCGCCGAGGGCGACGAGCACCAGCAGCAGCGCCAGCGCGTAGTAGCGCGTCGACTGCAGCCGCAGCTTCAACAGCGGCTGTTCGATGAAGACCTTCCAACCGGCGGGCGCGACGACGGCCGTTGCCGCCAGCTGCGGAGGAACGGCGCCGTTCGGCAGCGGCCGCTCGTAGCGAAAGAGACCGGCCTGCGCGGTGCCGGCGGCGGCGACGAGCGGATCCTGCGACAGGCTCTGCAAGGCGCTGAACCCGGTTTCGTCACTCGCATAGATGACGCGATCGTGCTGATCGAGAATCGTGACGTGCGCATCCGGCAGCGTTCGCAGATCGTCGACGTAGCGTTCGAAGCGCGACAGATTCAACGATCCGCCGACCACGCCGTCGACGTCCCCGTTCGCAGCGAAGAAGGGCACGGCGATCGTCACGATGGGCACGTGCGAGAGCCGCCCCAGAATCGCGTCTGAAATCGCGAGCTTCCGGGTTCGCACGGCCTCGATGAAATACTGCCGATCGGTGACCGGCGGCCACTCGCTGTCGCGTCGCGGGACCAGGTCGAGCACGCGGCCGTCGCGATCCGCGATGAGCAGCGTGATGAAGCCGGGATAGAGCTGCTGATAGGTGTCCAGGAGCCGCTGACGGCTCTCGGGCGTGGCGGTCCGCGTGGCCATGACCGCCTCGAGCGACTGCACCGCGCGGGTGTGATCCCCGACGTACTGTTCGATGTGTCCGGCCAGCGCCGTCACCGCTTCCTTCAGGCGCGCGCCGCCATCGCTTTCCAGCTTGTTGGCCGTGAGCTGGTTGTCCACCGCCGCCAGCAACAGGACCGGCATCGTCGCGACGAGCACGAACGCGTGGAACGCGTGCGCGCGCAGGGTCCGGCGTCGTGTGTGCTCACTCGCCGGCGAGGAGACCATTGGCCGGGGCGAGGGAGACGACCATGTCGGCCAGCGCGATGCCCACGAGCCCGTTGAGCGGCACCCGCAGGGCGATCGGCCAGATCGTCTCCCGCAGGTAGTCCGCGGCATAGAGCTGCGGAGCCACGAGCAGCACGAGCGACACCAGGCCCCACACGAGGCCGCCGGCAACCAGCGGCGACTTGTGACGCCGGGCGGAGATGCCCACCGAGATGGCCTCGGCAAGCAAGGCGAAGATGAGAATGGGCGCGAACGAGGCGTTGCGCAGCGCGCCGGCACCGATGACCGCCGCGATCGCGCCGGCCCATGGGCCAAACAGAATGGCGATCGGCAGCGTGACCACGCGGCCGAGCATCGGCGCGGCGGTGCCGACGGCGAAGGAATTGATGGCGAATCCGGCGGCGCCGGCCAGCACGACCAGCGGGGCACGACGGAGCCAGGGTCGGTTCATGGAGTACGCGGGGACGCAGGAGCTCTGCGTACGGTGTTTCGGCCGCTCGCCGCGCGGAGCTTTAGGGGCGTTCGGCGGCGATCTGCTTGACGATCTGGCGGGCGATGGGGAGGCTGACGCCGCATTGCGGATCGTCGACGCGGCATCGGGCGACCGTCAGGTCGCAGCCGCAGGTGCACGGCGCCGCGTTGAGTTTCTGCAGCGCGACGGCGCGCGTTGCCGCGTCGAAGCCGGCGAGGTCGACGCCGGGGATGTTGATCAGCTGCGCGCCGTTCTCCAACTTCAAGCCCTGCGTCTGATCGACTTCTTCGATCGTCGCGTTGACGGGCAGGCCGGCGAGCGCGCGCGTCTCCTGCTCGGTCATCGACGCCCTGATCATGCCGACGTGCTTCTGCACGATTCGCGACTCACGGTCGAGGATGAACGTCGTCGGCAAGGCGTTCACGCCGGGAAACAGCGTTTCGAGTTCCGGCGACGACATGACGACCGGGTAGTTCATCCGGTGCTCGACGGCGAACTTGCGGACGAGGTCGGCGGGCACTTCGTCCTGCGAGATGCCGATGACCTGCAGGCTGTCGCGGTACTTCTCCTGCAGCGCGATCAGATCGGGAATCTCGGCGCGGCACGGTCCGCACCACGTCGCCCAGAAATTGACGATGACGACTTTGCCGCGCAGGGCCGCCAGCGAGACCTCGCGGCCGTCGAGATCGCGCGCGATAAATGCCGGCGCCGCCGCCGGATTGCGGAAAAAGCGCAGCGTCACGTGCTCGCCGCTCGGCGGCTCCGCCGACGCGGAATGGCCGTTCATCTGGCGGTTGTAGCGCGACGCCGCCAAGGCGACGGCGGCCACTCCAATCACGACAGCCAGGAGAAGCGGGCGGCGGCCGGACATCAATAAGACAAGTGTAAGCTGAAGCCGTGTCGATTCAAACCGTGTTCCTCGACGCCGGGGGCGTGCTCGTCAATCCAAACTGGGTTCGCGTCAGCGCGGCGCTGGCGGGGCATGGTGTCCGCGCGCCTGCTGAGCAACTGGCCGCCGCCGAGCCTCGCGCGAAGCGGCGGCTCGACATCGGCGAAACGATTCAAGCGACCAACGACGAGCAGCGAGGATGGACGTACTTCAATCTCGTCCTCACCGAGGCCGGTATCCCGCTCTCGAAGGCGACTGATGCGGCGCTCGCCGAACTCCATGTGTACCATCAGCAATTCAACGTGTGGGAGACCGTGCCCGACGGCGTCCGGCCCGCGCTCGCCGCGCTGCGCGCGCGAGGGTTTCAGCTCGTCGTCCTGTCGAACGCGAACGGCACGCTGAAGCGCATGTTCGAGCGACTCGATCTGGCGCCGGCCGTGGACGCGCTGTTCGACTCGTGCGACGAGGGCATCGAAAAACCTGATCCCCGTTTTTTCCAGCTGGCGCTGGATCGTGTCGGGGCGACCGCCGGCACGACCGTCCACGTCGGCGATCTGTTTCACGTGGATGTCGTCGGCGCGCGCGCCGCCGGCATCACGCCGGTGCTGCTCGACGTCGCGGATCTGTATCAGGAGGCCGACTGTCTGCGTGTGCGATCGCTGTCGGCGCTCGTCGACGTGTTGTAGAGGAGGTCGTCCACGCAGCGAACCAGGTTGTGGTCGTGCTCAAACACCCGCGCTAATCGTCGTCGCCGCCCCCGTCGTCTCGCGGCTTTCACGTCGCCTCGATGCTTCTTCGCATCCAGCCGTTTCTCACGTGCGCCGGCGTGCGGCCTCGTCGGCCGGCGGGTTTTCGGGCGGCGCGCGGCGTGCCGCAGCAGCGCGATGAGCCGGGCCCGCGCCGCTTCGCGATTCTGCGTCTGCGTCCGATGCTCGCGGCTGTCGATCACCAGCACGCCTTCGTCGGTGATCCGCTGACCGGCCAGACTGATCAGTCGCTCCTTCATGTCCGGCGGGAGCGACGAGCCGCGGACGTCGAACCGAAGCTCGACAGCACTGGCGACCTTGTTGACGTTCTGCCCGCCGGGCCCGGACGCGCGGACGAAACGCTCGACGATATCGCGATCGTCGATGGCTATCGAGTCGGTTATCGTGGATTGGTGGCACACCGATTGCTCACTCAATGGACGTGGAACAAGAACGATTACGTCACCTTGAAGCCTCGAAAGTCGAGACACCAGCCGGGCCGCTCGACGACATGGTCGTGCTGAGCAATAGCGACGTGCCGATTGGCAAGCTCGAAGGCATCATTGTGGATCCGGAAGCAGCACCACGTCCGCTATTACGTAGTGGAATCGCGCGACTGGTTCAAAACGCATCGATATCTCGTTCCCGACGCGCCGCATCACATCGACTGGAACCGGAAGGCCTTGCAGGTCGAGATGGATGAGGTGGCTCTGTCCAAGCTGCCCGAGCTCCACGACGACGACTATCCGCCGTATTCACCCAGCGACTACCGCTAGCTCCCACTCGCCGGAAGCCGCAGATGCGCGAAAGGCGTGCCAATTGGGGTCTGATCCGGATCAGACCCCGATTACCGCTAGCTCCCGCTCGCCGGGAGCCGCAGCGAGGCTCTCAACCCCCGAGCGTCGAGCCGTCCAGCGCGATAGATCCTCCGTACAGCTCCGCCAGGTCGCGCACGATGGCGAGGCCGAACCCCGATCCCGGCGCTGCCTCGTCGGCACGCACGCCGCGCTGCAGCACCGCCTGCCGCATCGACGCGTCCAGACCCGGACCGTCGTCCTCGACAACGATGGTCACCGTCGCGTCCGTTGCGCAGGAGCCGACCGCGACCCGCGATCGCGCCCACTTGCAGGCGTTGTCCAGCAGATTGCCGAGCATCTCGTCGAGGTCTTCTCTTCCCGCGCGCACAAAGTGCGTCGCCACGGTGTGGAGGTCGATGCTGACGCCGCGGTCCGCATGAAGCCGGCGCAGCGTGCGGGCGAGTCCCTCCGCTGACTCCGACACGGAGCAGCGCGCGCCGGGCGTCGCGCCGGACGCGGCGGCTCTCGCGTGCGCGAGGTGATAGTCCATCTGGCGGCGCATCCGCTCCACCTGCTCGCTGATGGCGTCGGCCAGATCCTTCGTGTCCGGCCGCCCGCGCGCGGTCCGCTTCCTGTGCCAGCACGGCGAGCGGCGTCTTCAGGCCGTGCGCGAGATCGCCGGCCTTGGCCAACGCGCGGCGAATGGTCTCGTCGCGATGATCCAGCAGCGAGTTGAGGTCGTCGACAACCGGCTGCACCTCGCTCGGATACGCGCCGCGCAGATGCCGCTCGCTCCCTTTCCGCACGTCCGACAGCCGCCCTCGCATGCGATCGAACGGCGCGATGACGCCGCGCACGAGCGCAAGGCCGGCGATCATGCTGCCGATGGCGACGCAGGCTGGCGAGCGACGCGTGCGCGTGAAGAATCGCAGCGGACCGGAGATGCACGCCTCGAGAGAAGAAGATCGAAATGACCGCAAACAGACCAAGCGTCCACAGGACGGCGCCGAGCATGACGCGGGCGCGCATCGATCGCAGCTGCGTCATCGATCCACCTGGACGCGATAGCCGAGTCCGCGCACGGTTTCGATCGCCGAGGCCCCCAGCTTTCGCCGCAGCCGCGCGATGAACACTTCAACGGTGTTCGAGTCCCGGTCCGCGCTCTCGGCGTAGATGTGTTCCGTCAGCTCGCTCTGCGATACCACGCGTCCTTGATGGTGCATCAAGTACGAGAGCACGCGGAATTCGTGGCTCGTGAGCCGAACCGGCGCGCCGTCGACGCTGACCTTGGCGGCTCGCGGATCGAGAACAATCGGGCCGGCGCGGAGTTCCGGCGTCAGCTGGCCGCTCGCGCGCCGGATCAGCGCGCGCAGCCGCGCCAGCACTTCTTCCATCCGGAACGGCTTGGCCACGTAGTCGTCGGCGCCGCCGTCGATCCCTTGCACCTTCTCGTGCCAGCTGCCTCGCGCGGTCAGCACGAGGACCGGCATGTCGAGGCCCGATTCGCGCCAGCGGCGGAGCAGCGTCAGGCCGTCCACCTTCGGCAAACCGAGGTCCAGGACGACGGCATCGTAGCGTTCGGTGTGACCGAGAAAGTCCGCGCGCTCCCCGTCGGCGGCGCAGTCCACGGCGTAGCCCGCGTCGCCCAGCGCGCTCGCGAGTTGTTGCGACAGCCGCGTTTCGTCTTCGACCACCAGCACTCGCACAGCGGGTCCTCGAACGAGCGTAACGCAAACGAACCTGAACGGCACCTGAACAGACGCGTTCACGGGTCGTTCACCGCATGTCGCGGTAGAACTCGTGGCAAGGAGCCAACCGATGAAACTGTTCGCCGCCACTGCGCTTGCGATCGCGCTCGCCGCCGCCGAAACGCCAACCGTGACTGGTACCTGGAATATGGGGCTGCAAGGCGATCACGTGATTCCAACCGCGTTCGTGCTCAAGCAGCAGGACACGAAGGTCACCGGCACGATCGCGCTGCCGACACAACAGAACGGGAAGCGCGTCGAAGTCCCTTTGACGGGCGAGTTCGTGGACGGGACGCTCAAGCTCTCCGGCGACGTCGAAAACGCCAGCGAGCCGACAACGGTCGCGATCACCGGCAAGCTGCTCGAGGACGGGTCGCTCGAAGGCACGATCTCGTTGCGGCTGCACAATCGCGATCACAATCTGCCGTGGACCGCTGAGCGTCTGAAAGAGCGGAAATAGGCGGCGCGTGTTCCTCGCCCGGAAACATCTGTCGCGGCGCGAGGCCCTGCGGGGCCTCGGCGCTACGGTCGCCCTGCCTTTTCTCGAGGCCATGGTGCCGGCCGGCGACCGCGGTTCAGCGCGGATGCGCCGGAAGGGGCAGACCCGCCTGGTGTGCATCGAGATCGTCCACGGCGCGGCCGGGAGCTCGTCGATTGGCGCGCGGAAGAACCTGTGGTCGCCGTCGGCCACCGGTCGCGACTTCGATCTGTCGCCGACGAGCCTCGCGTCGCTCGAACCGTTCCGCGATCACCTGACCATCGTCAGCAACACCGACGTCGATCCCGCGGAGCCGTTCACGGCGCAGGAGATCGGCGGCGATCATTTTCGATCGAGCGCGGTCTTCCTCACGCAGGCGCACCCGAAGCACACCGATGGCGGCGACGTGCACGCGGGGACCTCATTGGATCAGTTGTATGCGCAGCGATTCGGCCAGGACACGCCGCTTCCCTCGATGCAGCTGTGCATCGAGTCGGTGGAGCAGGCCGGCGGCTGCGGCTCCGGCTACTCGTGCGTCTACACGGACGCGATCAGCTGGTCGTCGCCGACGCGCCCGCTGCCGATGATCCGGGATCCGCGCGTCGTGTTCGATCAGTTGTTCGGCGTCTTCAAGACCGACATCACTGCGGAGGAGCGTCGCGCCCGTTACGCGGAAGACCGCAGCATTCTGGACCGGGTGATGGCGTCGGCGGCGCGGCTCCGGACGCGTCTGGGACCGGCCGATCGCGCGCGCCTCGCCGATTACTTCGAGAACGTGCGCGAGATCGAGCGCCGCATCCGCAACACCGAAGCGTTCAACGCCAGCGGCGAGACGCGGGAGCTGCCCGAGGCGCCGGTGGCGGTGCCCGACTCGTTCACCGATCACGTCAAGCTGATGTTCGATTTGCAGGTGCTCGCGTTCGCGTCCGGCGTGACGAAGGTCTTTGCCTTCAAGCTCGGTCGCGACACGTCGAACCGCGTGTATCCGGACAGCGGGTTCAACGGTCCGTTCCACAATTCGTCGCACCACAGCGGCCACGAGTCGCGCATCGTCGATTTCGCGAAGATCAACGCGTACCACGTCAGCCTCGTGGCGTACCTCCTGGGAAAACTCCAGAGCACACCGCACGCCGGCGGCTCCCTGCTCGACGACACGCTGGTCCTGTACGGATCGCCAATGGGCGATCCCAATCAGCACAATCACAAGCGCGTGCCGTTCTTCGTTGCGGGACGCGCCGGCGGGGCACTCAAAGGCGGATTGCATCACAAGGCGCCGAACGCCACGCCGCTGGCCAACGTGATGCTCGCGCTGTTGCATGCACTGGGTCTCTCCGATCTGGATCGCTTCGGCGACAGCGATGGCATGTTCGATTTGAACGCCGCGGCGCGGTGATAAGCTTCGCCCATGAGCAATCGGGCGTTCATCATCGTCCTCATCGTTGTCGCGATCACCGTGGGGCTGGCGGTGTTGTTTCACACGCCCGGCGGCCAGAGCGTGATGCGCGCGGTGCACGGCGGATAGGTGTTCGAAACGGGATGAACGGATGATTCAAGACCTTCGACACGCGTGGCGCGCGATTCGGAAGATGCCGGTGGTGGCCGCCGTGATCGTGGCGTCGCTGGCCATCGGGATCGGCGTGAACGCCGCGGTGTTCTCCTGGATTCAGGCGGTGATCCTGAAGCCGCTGCCCGGCGTGCCCGACGCCGGCGGCTTCTATACGGTCGAGGCCCGCGCGGAAACAGGATCCTATCCAGGCGTTTCCTGGCTCGAATATCACGATCTGCGCCAGCGCCTTCGGGCGTTTCCTGAGTTGCTGGCGTTCCGGATGATGCCGCTCAGCGTGGGCGAACCGGGCCGCACGAGGCGCGGGTACGGCCTGCTCGTCTCCGACAATTACTTTTCCGCGCTCGAACTGCGGCCCGCGCTGGGCCGGTTCTTTCGTCCTGACGAAGCCACGATTCCCGGGCGCGAGCCGGTCATCGTCGTCTCGCACGAGTACTGGCGAACCCACCTGGGCGCCGCTCCCGACATCGTCGGGCAGACGATTCGCGTCAACGACAGCCGGTTGACGATTGTCGGCGTCGCGCCGGAACGGTTCCAGGGCACCGTGATCAGCCTGAGCTTCGATCTCTTCGTGCCGGCCACACTCGCGCCGACGTTGTTTCCGGGATCGCGAGAGCTCGCGGATCGCGGCCAGCGCGGATACACGGTGCTCGGACGGCTGCCGAGCGTGCCGGTGGCCCAGGCCCAGGCCGAGGTCGATCAGGCGATGCTGGAGCTTGGACGCCTGTATCCCGAAACCAACGCGACCATGCGCGGCGAGGTGTTCGCGTTCTGGCAAGCGACGCGCGGCCCGCAGCGCATGCTCGCAGGCGCGCTGGTGATGCTCCAGGGCGTGTTGCTGGCGCTGCTGCTCGCGGTCTGCGGAAACACGGCGAACCTTCTGCTCGCGCGCGCGAGCGCGCGCCATCGCGAGATGGGCGTGCGGCTGGCGCTCGGCGCGGGCCGCTGGCGCATCGTTCGTCTGCTGCTCATCGAGAACGTGATGCTGGCGACGATCGGCGCGCTGCTCGGCGCGGTGATCGCGGTCATGGGCCACGCGAGGCGCTGCGTGCGGTGCCGATCATCACGGCGTTTCCCGTCAAGTTTCAGACAACGCTGGGCGGGATCGGGTCTGACGTTCGCGATGCTGCTGGGCGTGGTGTGCGGCGTGATCTTCGGCATCGTGCCGGCGCTGCAGCTGGCCGGCGTGGATCCCCAGGCCGCTCTCCATTCCGGCGCTCGCACAGCGGGCAAGAGCGGTTTTCGCAACGTGCTCATGGGCGCCGAAGTGGGTCTCGCCCTCGTCGTGCTGCTGGCTGCCGCGCTCTTCCTGCGCAGCTTCACGGAGACGCGCGAGGCCGATCCGGGCTTCAAGCGGGAGGGCGTGCTCCTCGCCGCCTACGACTTTGCCGGCCGCAACGTCGACGGCGCGTTCGCGCGTGACTTCGCCGATCGCGTGCTCGACCGTGTTCGCGGACTGCCCGAGGTGGAGTCCGCGGCCATCGCCCTGTCGATGCCGCTCGATATCCACGGACTGCCGATGCGTTCGTTTTCGCTCGAAGGCCGGGTCCGCAGCAGCGCCGCACCCGATGTCGCGCTCACGAACACGGTGACGCCGGGGTACTTCGTCACGATGGGGATCCCGCTCCGCGCGGGCAGCGATTTCACCGATCTCAGTGACAAGACGACGCCCGCCCAGGCGATCGTGAACGACGAATTCGTCCGTCGCTTCCTCGACGGCGGTGAACCGATCGGCCGGCGGCTCGAGAGCCGCGGCACGTCCTACATGATCGCGGGCGTCGTGCGGAACACGTTGAATGACTCGTTCAGCGAAGGGGCGACGCCGGTCATCTACCTGTCCTATCGGGATCGCCCGGTGGCGCGCGGCGAGATTCACGTGCGGACGCGCGCCGGCTCCGAGACGTTGCTCGCGCCGCAGGTGGAGCGCGTGGTGCGCGACCTGGATCCCGAGCTGCCGGTGTACGACGTCCGGACGCTGACCGAGCACGTCGAGAAGAACCTCTTCCTGCGGCGCGTCCCGGCGCGCATGTTCGTGGTGCTCGGTCCCTTGCTGCTGCTGCTCGCCGCGATCGGCATCTACGCGGTCGTGGCCTACTCCGTGTCCCAGCGCACGAAGGAGATTGGCGTTCGCATCGCCCTGGGCGCCACGCCGAACGGCCTGGTCCGGCGGATCCTGGCGGAGACGCTGCGAGTGGTCGCCACGGGAGCGATGATTGGCTGGGCGATCGCCGTCTTCATCAACCTGCATCTCGTCCGAGGTCCCATCTACCTCTCGGTGTTCGGCGGCGTGCCGGCGCTGTTGCTCCTGGTCGCGGCGCATCGCGTGCTGGGTTCCGGCGCGACGGGCCGCGACGGTCGATCCGATGGTGGCGCTGCGGCAGGAATAGCCTCCGCGTAAGATAGGCGCCATGCGCAACCTCACACGACGTGAATGCCTGGGCGTCCTGGCCGTGGGAGCGATGGCTCCTCGCCTGCGCGGAGCAGAGCCTTCGAGCGCGAAGCCGATGCGCGGCGCGTTCATGATCCTCTCGACCCCGTTCACCGAGGCGGGCGAAGTCGACTGGGACGACCTGGTGAAGGAAGCGAGGTTCGTCGATCAGTGCGGGGCGCACGGAATCGTGTGGCCGCAGGGATCGAGCAGCGTCGCGAATCTGACGAAGGCGGAGCGTCTGCGCGGCATGGAGGTCCTCGCCGCGCCGGCTCGGCGCACGGCCGCGCTCGTGCTCGGCGTGCAAGGCCGCGACACGGCGGAGATGCTCGAGTACGCGCGGCGCGCGGAAGCGCTCGCGCCCGACGCGATGATTGCCATGCCGCCAAGCGCCGCGAAAACGCTCGACGAGTACCGCGAGTACTTTCGTGCGCTGGGCCAGGCGACGACGCGTCCCGTGTTCGTGCAGACGAGCGGCGGCGCCAAGGATCTGACGCCGTCCGTCGAGCTGATGGTCGATCTCGCGCGCGAGTTTCCGCACGTCGCCTACATCAAGGAGGAATCGGCGCCGCTGGTCGACCGCATGAAAGCCGAACTGGCTCGGCGTCCGCCCCTCAAAGGGGTGTTCGGGGCGTCATTCGCCGACGGCTGGCTGTACGAGATGCGGCTCGGGCTCGACGGGGTGATGACCGGCATGGCGATGTACTCCGACCTCATGGCGCGCATGTGGGAGCTGCACGTCCGCGGCGAAGCAGACGCGCTGCGCGATGCCTACAGCCGGTTTCTGTTGATGCGCAACATGAACGACCAGGTGCCCGGCTCGGATCTGTATGTGATGCAGAAGCGCGGCATCTTCAAAACCACCACGACCCGCACCGGCGGCGCGGCGGCATGGAAGGCGAGACGCGCGACGCTCACGCCGGACGCCGTTGCCGAGATCGAATACCGGTTCGCCGCGTTGAAGCCCTATCTGCGCGACTAGCCCAATCGGGCGTTTGCACGCATTCTCGCGCCACCACTTGAATCGTCGTCCTGCACGCGATCAGCTGGCGTCGTGAGGAGAAGGCGCCAGCGCACACGCGATCGACGTCGCTCGAACTGCGGGTCACGGGCCACGACGCCGATCTCGAGGCGATGCTTGCGGCACTGCGCAAGTCTGATCACCGTGCCACGCAAGCCGGTCGCGGCAGATCGGATTCGCGCCCTGCTGATTACGGTTCGACCACGCCGCTAGGCGCCGTCAGCGGGTTTCCACGACCGGCAGCTCAATGAAGCTCGCGCGACCGGGCGCGTGATAGACGCGCTGCGTCGCCTTGCGATAATCGCCGGGCGTCGCGCGGAAGATGCTCGGCACGAACGTCTGCGGATTGCGGTCGTAGAGCGGGAACCAGCTCGATTGCACCTGCACCATCAGCCGATGGCCCGGCAGAAACACATGGTTCGCTGTCGGCAGCGCGAAGCGATACAGCAGCGGCTGATCCGCAGCGATGGCTCTCGGCGTCTCGAAGCCTTCGCGGTACCGCCCACGGAAAATGTCGGCCGCCACCATGAGCTGATAGCCGCCCATCGCCGGCTGGCCCGCGACCTCGTCGGGATACACGTCGATCAGCTTCACGACCCAATCCGAATCGGTGCCGCTCGTCGACGCGACGAGGTTCACCATCGGTTGGCCGCTGATCTTCATCGGCGTGGTCAAGGGCGCTGACGTAAACGCCAGGACGTCGGGCCGGCCCGACGCTTCTCGCTGATCGTCCACGAGCCAGCGGGCCCAGGACGCGCCTCCGGCCGGCTGAATCGGCCGCGACCGGAACGGGACCGGCTTGGCGGGATCTGACGCGTACTCGTCGAACGCCGCGCCTCCAGCCTGCGGCGCGTCGAAGCCCAAGCCGAGCCCGGCGCCGAGGTAGAGCGAGCGTCGCGCGATCGCGCAGCCCGTCGCGCAGCCGGCCGGCCACTTCGGCAGCCGCCGCCACGTGTTGGTGCCGGTCTCGAACGCGGTCACCGGTGCGACGTCCGCTCGCGGGGCGCCGTCCTTCAAATACTGGGCAAGGAACGGCGCGAGGATCTCGCGGCGGAAGTGCAGCGCCGTGTCGCTGCCGAACTTCAACGCGCCGAGCGCGCTGCCGTCCGCGATTTGCTGCCCATGGTGCCACGGGCCCATGACCAGAAACACCTTGTCGTTCGCCGAGTCCTTCGGCTCGATCGCGTCGTAGACGGCGATGTCGCCGTAGATGTCCTCCTGATCCCAGAGGCCGTGGACCAGCATCACGGGAACGGTCAACGGCTGCGCGGCAAGAATCTTGTCCACCGCCTGATCGCGCCAGAACGCGTCGTACGCCGGGTGTTCGAGCAGCTTGCGCCAGAAGCCGATCTGCTCGAGACCGCGCCTGCGGCCAAGCTCGCCGGCCGATCCGGCGTTCATGTACATGTCGTAGTCGTCGGCATGGCTCGTCCACCACTTGATGTCGTTGGCGCGCGTCGCTTCCTGCTCGTAGATGTACGGCATCATCTGCTGGCGGAACGCGCCATTGTGAAACCAGTCGTCGCCCATCCAGCCGTCGACCATCGGGTTCATCGGCACCGACACTTTGAGCGCCGGGTGCGGATTGACCAGCGCCATCAGCGGCAGGAAGCCGTCGTAGGAAATGCCGAGGATGCCCACGTTGCCGTTGGTTTCCGGCACGTTCTTCACGAGCCATTCGATCGTGTCGTAGGTGTCGGTCGCATGATCGACCGGCGTGCGGGTTCTGCGGTCCGCGCAGCGGGCGGTTCATCACGTAGTCGCCCTCGGATCCGTACTTGCCGCGGATGTCTTGCACCGCCCGGATGTAACCGCCTTCGACGATGACGTCCACGGCGTTGTCGTAGCCGGCAAGGTTGGGACCGAGATGCGCGCTCTTGGCGTGGCTGGTGAGCGCCGTGGCGTTGTACGGCGTGCGCGTGAGGAGAATCGGCGCGTTGCGCGCGCCCTGTGGAACCAGGACGACCGTGTGCAGTCGGACGCCGTCGCGCATGGGAATCATCACCTCGCGCCGGACGTGATCGAAACTCGCGGTGACCGGCTCGAACGTGGCCGGTGTTTCACTCGGCAGGGCCGGGTAGGTCGGCGGCTGCTGTGGCGTCTGCGCATCCAGCGTCAGGCCAAGCACCAGCGCGGCGCCGGCGGCGAGCGGCGCGCCCAGTCGGCGCGGAACGAGCGTGAGAAGGTTCATGAGCATCCTTGTCTGATGCGCCGGCGAATCTATCGGCGCACGTCGAGTATACGAGCGCTCAGAATGCGGATCGGCGGCGCGAGGCTCTGCGTGCCCTCGCGCACCGGCGCCGCCTGAATCCGGCGCACGATGTCCATTCCGGACACGACGCGGCCGAACGCGGCGAAGCCCTGGCCGTCTGCGTTCCGCCGCCCGGCGAAGTCGAGCTCCTTCTGATCGCCGATGCAGATGAAGAAGTCGCTCCGCGCGGTATCCGGACCGCCGCGGGCCATCGAGACGACGCCGTCGACGTGTGACAGGCCGGTGACGTTCGTCCGTTCGAGCGGAATGGCGGGGAAGGCGTCGGCCGCGCGTGCGGGGTTGATGCCGGCCTGCACCACCTGGATCGGCACATCGCGCCGGGGTTCGGTGTCGGGCCGCACGCTGCGGTGAAAGCGGCCGCCGTCATAGAACCCGCCGCTGACGTATTTCAGGAAGTTCTCAGCTGTCGCCGGCGCGTGCGCGCGATCGACGGCGATCGTAATGCGACCGAACTCGGTCTCGAATGCGACCTCGACGACCGGCGCCGGCGACTGCAGCACGCGAGCCAGAGCAGCGCCAGAACGTTGTCGGATCATCAGCGTGGCGATTGCCGGGACAGTGTAGGGAAAAGCCAAGGCGCGTCGCGGTATGCTGTCGAGCAGCGACGCAGGCTGCGTTCACCGATCCGGACAAACGCGCGTGCAACTGTGGCGAACGGTATCAAGGGTAGAAGCGATGACGATGAGCATTCGAAGCAAGACCCTGTTGTGTGCGTTGGTGTGGGGCTGTGTGCCGCGGTCGCGGCGCTCTCGAGCGCGCACGCCCTGGCGCAGGCGGTCGGCGGCGCGGACAAAGCGCGGCCGGTCGCGGGCGATCCTGGCATTTCGTCGATGGTCGTGCTGAACGAACCTGAGTTCCGCGTCCTGCGCGACTACGCGGAGCCGGGCGCCACGCGCCGCATGCACTCGCACGACGATGCGACGTGGCATGTGTTCACGCTGGTGACCGGACAGCTGCGGCTGACGATCGAGGGTGAAACCCCGGTCGATGTAACGCAGGGACAGGTGGTGCATCTAAAGGGTGGCGCGAAACACACGTTCACGAACACCGGCACCGTCGCCGCGACCATCGTCGAAGTGTTCGGCAAGGCCGCGCCTCCGCGATAGTTTTTCTGTTACGCTGATACCGATGCCTCCTAATTGATCCCGCTGGCGCCGAAACCTCGCGCTCTACCTTCCCTACGAGGTCGTGTGCCTCGAGGGCCTGATGCACGGCCTCTACCTCCTGTGGTGGGTGCAGGAGAAGCAGATGTCGCCTGCCGTCGTGGCAGCGACGCTGGCGGCCGGCGATCTCGCCCTCATGCTGCTCGAAGTGCCGACCGGCTGGCTCGCCGATCGGTACGGCCATCGTCTCAGTCTGATCGTTGGTTCCGTCGCGCAAGTCGTCGGCATGCTGTGCTGCTGGCTCGGAGAGGGTGTGCCCGGGCTCATCACAGCGAGCGTGCTCGTTGCCGCCGGCGATGCCTTTCGATCGGGCGCCGATCAGGCACTCGCGTACCGAAGCTGCGTCGCGCTCGGCCGGGAGGCCGACTTTCAAGCCATCCAGTCGCGTACTGAGGCCGTTCGACAGGCGGCGTTGGTCGGTCTCGTGCTCGCCGGTGGGGTGATCGTCAGCAGGTGGGGATTCGCCGCCGGCTGGATTGCCGAGACCGTGCTGTGCGCAACCGGCGTGCTCATCGCCTGGGCCATGTATGAGCCTCCGCCAGACGAGGCCAGCGAGTCGCCGGCGACGCACACAGTCGAACAGGCGTCCGACGCGAACAATCCCTCTCGGTTTCCTGTTCACGCTCACGTTACCGGTGGCATTGCTGGGAGGCGCGGCGTCGATCGCGTTGTTCCTCGCGCAAACAACCGGCGACGGCGAGCCGGGACGCATGACGATCCTGGTCGCGATCGTGACGCTCGCGGAAGCGGTCGGGTCGATGCTGGCGATGCGGTTGGGAGGTGGCGGGATGGCCACGCAGCGCGCGCTGGTCGGTCTCGGCGTGGTCAGCATTCTTGTCGGCCGCGACGGTTCCATCGGCGTTCGTGCCGGTGGTGATCGCGCTGGCGTTTCTCGAGGGCGTCGCCCATCCGCTGCGCGCCGTCGCGATTCAGCGCGCGGTGCCGGATGGCGTGCGCGCCCGAGCCGCGTCGCTCGCGAGCGCGTGCGACATGGCCGTCAGCCTGATCGCGCTGCCGCTCGCGGGCGTCTGGCAGACCCGGCGTCAGACCAAGCACTAGAGATCGCCACAGAGACATGAAGACACGGAGTTTTGAACCACAGGTCAGGGCAAGGGCAATGAAGGCGCGACAGAAGGCGCGCGAGAATTCGGCGGGCCGCCGCGAAGCGCGGCCAGTCGGAGTGGGTGAAAGGACGAACGCTGAGCGTTCGTTGAAGGTCGTCTTCCGCCCGATTCGACTCCACGCCGGCCTGCTTGCAGGCGCCCCGCCGAATCTCCGGCAGCGCGCCCTCTGTGTCTCGGTGTCTCTGTGGTTTGATCCCGTGATCGCGATCGCAGCGTGTCAGTCTTGCTTTGCGTGCTTAGCGCTCTTCGCGTCCCGAAGCTCTGATGAACACGAAGTATCCGGCAACTCCCGCCGCGACGAATCCAAGCGCGAAGAGCATCCCGCTCACCGGTGCTGAAACGAAGACGTAGATCCACAGCGCCAGTGCGACGAGCGCGGGGATTGGATAGAGCCACATCCGAAACGGCTGCGGGACGTCGCGGCGATAGCGCTGCAGCAGAATCACGCCGGCGCACTGCCAGATGAACTGCGACACGATCTGCACCAGGATCAGCCAACTCACGATTTGTCCAAGGGAGAAGAAGCAGAAGGGAATCGCCAGCGCGCCGAGCGTGATCAGCGACACATGCGGGAAGTGGCCCGTCGGGTGGACGCCGCGCGAAGACGCGAAAGAACTGGCCTTCGCGCGCCGCGGCGTAGGGAATCCTCGAGTAGCCGAGGATGACGCCGAACAGCGACGCGGCCGTGACGAAGAGCACCAGCACCATCATGACCACGGCCGCTGCCCGCCCGGCCGCGGCGTTGGCAAAGGTCCGTTCGATGAACACCGAGGCAATCGCGCGCGTCTGCTGCGCCTCGGCCCACGGGATCACGCCGATGATCACGGTGCTCATCACGATGTAGAGCGCGACGACGAGCAGGATCGACACGACGATCGCGCGAGGCACGGTGCGCTGCGGATCGCGAATCTCGCCGGCGATGTTGCACACGTTGTTGTAGCCGCCGTAGTTGTACATCGCGAGCAGCGACACGGCGCCGATGCGGCGCAGCAGATCGCCGTCGAGCGTGAACGCCGCGGCCGGAAAGCTGAAGGCCTGCGCCGGCGAGAATCGCCACAGACCCGCGATCACCACCCAGCCGACGGTGACGCCGACCACCGCCAGCATGATCACGGACAGCCGTCCGATCTCCCGGATGTTGCGATAGAGCAGCGCCGTCATCCCGGCGGCGAGCGCCGCCGCCACACCGTCATGGGCCCACGGACCCATCGTCGTCCACGAGAACCGCAGGTAGTCGGCAAAGCCGACCGCGCCGCCGGCGATCGAGAGCGGAGCGACGAGCAGGATCTGGAACAGGAACAAGAACCCCATGAGCGGCCCGAGGCCGAACGGCTTGTAGGCTTCACGGAGGTACACGTACGGACCGCCGCTTCCCGGCAGTGCGGCGCCGAGCTGCGCGTAGACGAGGCCGTCGCACAGCGCGAGCACGGCGCCAGCCAGCCACGCATACAGGATGTGCGGACCATCCATCGCCGTCAGCATGAACGGGATGGTCAGAAACGGACCGACGCCGATCATCACCAGCAGATTCGCGGCCACCGCCTGCAGGAGGCTCAGGCCGCGATCGAGATCGGTGTGATCGGACGTCACCATAGCGGCCGCAGTGCGTCCACCACACGCCGGGCGAGGGCGTGGCTGCCCACGAGCGGGTTGCGGGCGAGCGCTCGGACGGCGGCGTCCATCGACGGCGCCGACGCCGCATCCACCGTGAACCGCTCGTACTCCTTGACCCGCGTCACCAGCTCGCGCGCTTCGTCCGGCATCGGAGCGACCGCGAGCGGACGCGCGCCGTTGGCGTTCACGACGCACGGGACCTCGACGATGTCGGTGTCGGCGAGGCTGCGCAGCGTGCCGGCATTCACCACGTTGAGCGGGATCACGGAATTGGTGTTCAAGTGGATCGCGCGGACGACGGCGAGCGCAATCTTGTCGTAGCCCGTGAGCTCGGAGGTGTCAGACACCGTGGCGTTGGCGCCGGCGGCGCCGGCCTCGGCTCGCATGTAGCCATCGCTTCGCGCTCGCAGGTACTCCTCGTAGACATCGGGCGCTCGAGATCCTGCGGTCGCCAGATCTTGAAAGAGGCGTTCGTTGAGCTCGACGATCTCGCGTCCGCGGGTCCGGCCCGCCGACGTGAGGTTTCGAAGCGCGTCGCGCGGACGGTAGTAGTAGAAGAGGTACTCAGTCGGAAGCAGCCGCAGCTCGCGGAGGAAGCCGGCGTCGAACAGCGGCGCGCGATAGACACTCTGCAAGCGTTGGGGATCGTCCCAGAGACGCGACAGCTGCGGCTCGCCGTCGCAGTACACCTCGCGCAGCCAACCCAGATGGTTGAGACCGAAGTAGTCGAAGACGCATCGATCGGGCGCGAGGCCGAGCGCCTGCGCAGCACCGGCGAAGAGCTCCGTCGGCGTATCGCAGATCCCGATCGCTCGCGTGCTTCCATCGAGCGTCATCGCCTGCGTGACGATGCCGACGGGATTCGTGAAGTTCACGATCCACGCCTGCGGCGCGACGGTTCGCGATCAGCCTTGCGTACTCGACCGCCGGCGGGATGTTTCGCATCGCCATCGCGAAACCCGCCGGGCCGACGGTCTCCTGCCCGACGACCCCGAGCGCGATGGCGGCCGCCTCGTCGCGCGCGCGAGCCTCGATCCCGCCTGCTCGAATGCTGAGGAACACGAATGACGAGTCTCGGACGCACTCGCGGGCGTCGCTGAATGCGCGGACGCACGGCGCGTACGATCGCGCCAGCGAGCGCGATGACCGCCAGCCGCGGCTGATCGATGTCGAACAGCCCGATCTCGTCGATGGGAAGATCGGAGTGTGCGAGGCCGCGCACCAGGAGCGGCGTCCGGACACCGGCGCCGCCGATCACGGCGATCTTCATGGGTGGGCGAAACGAATCCGGGGAAGGCCGGCAAGCCCGCCCGGCCGCTGTGTGGACAGGGCGCCCACGCGATTCGCGAGCTGGAGGGCATCGCGCAGATCGAGCCCGCGCAGCCGCCCGGCGAGGAATCCGGCGTTGAACGCGTCCCCTGCACCCGTTGTGTCCACGACCGCAACGGTCACTGCCTTCTCGCGAACCTCCACTCCTGATCCGCCGACGATGCGGGCGCCCGCGGCGCCGAGCTTGATCACGACACACGCGGGCGATGTGCGCCAGCGATCGACCGCCTGCGTCAGCGAGCGCGCGCCGGCATACGCGAGCGCTTCGTCACGATTCACGAACAGGTAGTCCACCGACGTGGCGAGGCGCCAGAAATGCGGATCGTCGCGCAGCGTCGGATTCCAGCCGAAGTCCCACGACGTGCCGATGCCCTTGCGCCGCAGCGAGCGGACAACCGCCTGCCAGGGCCGGCACGACTGCGGACGGAAGGCGAGATGGACGTGACGCGCGCGAACGCGCGCCAGCACGCGCCGGAGCCGGCCCGGCAGTCGATCGTTCATGCCGTTGAACGTGACGAACGCGCGATCCCGCGTCGTCGAGATCGCCACGGTGATCGGCGTCGGCTCGCCGGCGCGCCGCAGATTGCGGACGCGAACGCCTTCGTCGCCCAGCACCCGCACGGCCTCGCGACTCAGACCGCCGAACATCCCGCATTGCAGCCCAAGGCGCGACGCGGCGATGGCCGTGATCACCGCGCCGCCGCCAGGCGACCGCAGGAGGCGGTCCGTCTTGATTTCCTCGCCGTGCCGCGGCAGTTGTGCGAGCCCGTGAAACACGAGATCGTCGAACGCTTCTCCCGCGGTCACCAAATCGAGCACGGGCGGAAGGTATCATAGGCGCCTATGTCCGCCGCGACTCGGCGTCTCGCCGCGATGCTTGCTGCGGCGGCGTCCGTGTCGATCCTCTCGGCGCGCGAGCCGCTGCCGCAGGATCGCGGCGCGACCGGCACGTGGCAGAAGCTGCTGAAGCTCCGGACGATCGGCAGCGTCATGCACACCACCGCGCATCCAGACGATGAGCATGGCGGGCTGCTGGCGATGCTCAGTCGCGGCGAAGGCGCGCGCGTGTCGCTCCTCACGCTGACGCGCGGCGAAGCCGGCGACAACGCGATTGGGTCCGAGCTGTTCGATGCGCTTGGGCTGATCCGCACCGAGGAACTCCTGCGCGCCAACCAGTACTACGGCGTCGACCAGCAGTACTTCACGACGGCGATCGACTACGGGTTCTCGAAGCGGCTCGAAGAGGCGCTCGTCAAGTGGGGGCGCGAGAACGTGCTCCGTGACGTTGTCCGCGTCATTCGGATGGAGCGCCCGCTCGTCCTCGTGTCGCGCTTTCAAGGCAACGAGCGCGATGGCCACGGCAACCATCAAACGGCGGGGTTGATCACGCAGGACGCGTATCGCGTCGCCGGCGATCCGAGCGTGTTCCCCGAGCAGATTCGCGAAGGCCTGCGTCCGTGGCAGCCGCTGAAGCTGTACATGGGCGGCATGCGCGAAAACGAGGACTGGACGCTCCGCGTCGATCCCGCGGTCTACAGTCCGTGGCTGGGCGACTCGTACGCGAACTTCGCGCGCACGGGCCTGAGTTTTCAGCGCTCCCAAAACGGCGGCCGCAACGATCCGCAGCCAGGGCCCGCCTACGCGTACTACAAGCGTCTGGCATCGCAGGTTGCCGCACCTGAGAAGGAAACGAGCGCTGTTCGATGGCATCGACACGCAACTCACCGGCCTGTTTGCTGCGGTGAGGCGTCCGGCGCCGGCGAACGCGCGCCCGCTGCTGGAAGGCATTCAGCGAGAGGTGGAGAAGGCCACGCAGGCGTTCACGATGAGCAATCCGTCCGCCGTCGTGCCCGCGCTGGCTCGCGGGTCTGTCGGCGGTTCGTGCCGCGAGGACTCAGCTCGCAGCGGATCCGGATGCCAGCCACCTGCTCGGCATCAAGGAACAGCAGTTCGGAGACGCCATCGCCACGGCGCTCGGCCTCGAGCTGTCCGCCACGGCGCGGCCGATTCCGAGCGAGGCAACGTCGCAGACGACGTCGCAGCCGACGACGGCGACGTTGAGTCCTGTTGTTGCCGGCCAGTCGCTTTGACGTTCATCTGACCCTCACCAATCACGGGTCGGTGCCCCTCAACGCCGTTCGATACGAAGTCGCCGTGAAAGGGAGCGCGCCCGTCAGCGCGGCGATTGCTCCTGCGCCCATTTCCCGCGATCGGAGCGTGAACCAAATCGTCCGTCTCACCGCGCCGGCGAGCGCGTCCGTCTCGCGGCCGTACTTCACGCGTTCGTCGCTCGACGGAGAATCGCTACATGATCGTCGACGACGGCGTCGTCGTACACCGCGGCGGCGGCCGCCGCCGTTTATCGCGAGCATGCGCTATGAGATTCAAGGCGTTCCGCTATCAGATCACGCGTGCCGGTGACGCGCCGCGAGCCTCAATTGCCGTACGGTTATGCGACGCGCGAGCTGGAAGTGCTTCCGGCGCTGGCCGTGAATGTGTCGCCGCGCCACGCGATCGTCCCGCTCGGCCAGCGGGACGCGCGCCTGCTCGTGCAAGTGGATCTGATCAACAACGTCGCGAGCGGAAGCACGGGCAGATCGCGTTGAAGCTGCCCGCCGGATGGACGTCCGTTCCCGCGTCGCTGCCGTTTTCGTTCACGCGCGCGGGAGAGAAGGCGACCTACCGGTTCATGGTCGGCATGGGAATCTTGGATGGGCGCGAGTACCCAATCGAGGCGATTGCGACGGCGAACGGTCAGGAATTCAAGCAGGGCTACGACGTCATCGAGCACCGCGACCTCGAGACGCGATATCTGTTCCGCGACGCCGTCAGCCGCGTGCGTGGCGTGTCGGTGACGATCGCGCCAGGCCTGCAGGTCGGCTACGTGATGGGCGTCGGCGACGAGGTTCCCGCCGGCATCGCGCAGTTGGGCGCGCGCGTGCGGCTGCTCGAAGCCCAGGACCTGGCCTCAGTCGGATCTCAGTCAGTACCACGCGATTGTCACCGGGACTCGCGCTTACGCGGTTCGCGACGATCTCCGCACCTACAATCGCCGTCTGCTCGACTACGCGCAAAACGGCGGCAATCTCATCGTCCTCTACAACACGCCGGCGGAGTTCGATCCGAACGCGTTCGCCCCGTTTCCGGCGCAGCTCCCGCGCGACGCCGAGGAAGTCTCGGAAGAAGACTCGCCCGTCGAGATTCTCGCGCCCGGCCGGCCGGAGTTCACGACGCCGAACGCCATCACCAAGGCGGATTTCGAGGGCTGGGTTGAGCAGCGCGGATCGAAGTTCTTCAAGACGTGGGACGCCGCGTACACGCCGATGATCGAAACCCACGACACCGGGCAGCCGCCGCAGCGAGGCGGATGGCTGACCGCCGCGTACGGCAAGGGCCATTACACCTACTTCGCGTACGCGTTCCATCGCCAGCTGCCGTACGGCGTGCCCGGCGCCTATCGTCTGCTGGCCAACCTGTTGTCTCTCGGGAGAGGCGCGGCGAGCCCGCGTCCGGCGGTGCCATGAACATCAATCGTTTTCGCGTCCGTCCAGGCAGTCGCGTCAAATTGCGCCGGTTCGATACCGATGACACCCGGCCGTTCAAGAACAAGGAGGAAGCCACGGCCCGCCTCGTCCGGGGCCGCGAGCGGATGGTCACGCTCCACGAGCGGCTGTACGCCCAGGACACGTGGTCGGTGCTCCTGATCTTTCAAGCCATGGACGCGGCCGGGAAAGACAGCGCGATCAAGCACGTCATGAGCGGCTTGAACCCTCAGGGCACGCAGGTCTTTGCCTTCAAGCGTCCGTCGGACGAGGAGCTCGACCACGACTTCCTGTGGCGAACGGTGAAGGCGCTGCCGGAACGAGGGCGCATCGGCATCTTCAACCGCTCGTACTACGAAGAGGTGCTGGTCGTCCGGGTCCACCCGGAATTTCTGGGTCGGCAGCGGCTGCCGCCGGAGGTCGTCACGAAGAATCTCTGGGAGGAGCGCTTTCAGGACATCAACGCGCTCGAGCGGCATCTCGCACGCAGCGGCACGCTGATTCTCAAGTTCTTCCTCCACGTGTCGAAGGGCGAACAACGCCGCCGTTTGCTGAGCCGGCTCGACGAGCCCGCGAAGAACTGGAAATTCCAGATCGCCGATCTCGACGAGCGGGACCGCTGGGACGACTACATGCACGCCTACGAGGACGCGTTGACGCACACGAGCACGAAGCACGCGCCGTGGTTCATCATTCCCGCCGACAACAAGTGGTTCACGCGCGTGGCGATCGCCGAGGTGGTCGTGGACGCGCTCGAAGGGTCTGGAGCTCGAGTTCCCGAAAATCACGAAGGCGCAGCGAGCGGCGCTTGCGGCCGCCCGGCGGCGGTTACAGGGTCGAGGTTGAAAGGCGCTAGAATCCGTCCAGATTGCGGTGGTGGGATGACTGCGGCGTCCGTGTCGGCACGGCTGGGCTTGGCGGTGCCAGTTGTGGCCGCCCTTCTGTTCGTCTCGGGGTGTCAGGGAAGCAGCCGGCGCGAGACGCGCGCCGCGCAGGACGACGAGCGGGCGGCGACCTACCAATCGGACGTCGAAGAAGGGCTGGGCGCCGCCGTCGCGATCCTGGTCGACACGTCCGGGTCGATGCGAAGGAGGCGCCGGGCGACGATCGCGCCGAAGCATGAAGTGGCCCAGGAGGCGCTCGAGGCGATGCTCGACGCCACCGACGCGTTCATCGCGAAGCGTCCGGATTTCCCCATCAAGATCGGCTTCTACAGTTTTTCGAGCAACGTCCGGACGCTGATGCCGATTCAGCCGTACGATCGCACGGCCATCCGCGCCGCGCTCAAAGGGCTGCCGCGTCCCGGCGGCGGGACGGCGATCGGCGAGGCGATGCGGAGGCGCGGCCCGACTTGTATCGGGCGGGCGTGTTCCGAAAGTATCTGCTCGTCGTCACCGACGGCGAGAACACCAGCGGGCGAAGCCCCGACGAAGTCGCGCGCGAGATCTTCAGCAAGAGCAGCGGCGCGGTGCAGATCTACTTCGTCGCGTTCGACACGAGCCCCGAGAAGTTCGCGTTTCTGAAGGAGGTCGGCGGCGACGTCATCGGCGCGGGCACCGGCGGCGAGCTGCGCAAGGCGCTCGACGGCATTTATCAGGGCAAGATCCTCGCCGAAGCGCCGGCCGCCGAGCGGGAACCGGCCAAGAAGTAACCACGTCGTACAGTGGCAAAGGAGACCCTGTGATTCTTCACAAGTTCTGGTCCGCCTTCGTGGCGCAGATCAACAAGGTCGCCAACCTGTTCTGGGAGGCCGACCCGATCGCGCAGATGCGGTACGAGTACGACCAGGCGGTCGAGCAGCTGAAGGAAGGCCGCGGCGGGCTCGAGCAGTACCGCGGGCTGGTCGAGCGCGTCACGCGCCAGGTGTCCGCGAACCGCTCGCACGTGCAGAAGCTCGAAGCCGAAACCAAGGCCTACCTGAAGGCCGGCGATCGCGCGACGGCCGCGAAGTTCGCGCTGGAGCTGCAGAAGGCGAAGGAGGAGCTCGCGACCAACGAGCAGCAGCTCCAGATGCACGAGACGGCCTACGGCAACAGCCTGAAGAAGATCCAGCACGCCAACGAGAAGCTGATCGAGCTGCGCGAGAAGATCAGGAAGTACGACGCCGAGCTGAAGATGAGCGCGGCCGAAGCCGAGATCGCCAAGCTCTCGGAAACGTTCGACATGAACCTCACGACCGACTTCGGGCAGATCGAAAGCGTCATCCAGCAGAAGATCGACCAGAACCGCGGCAAGGTGCGCGTGGCGGCCGATCTGTCGGAGAAGGGCATCGCCGAGATCAAGGCCGAAGAGCGCATGCAGGGGCAGCTCGCCGAGCAGGCGCTGCAGGACTTCGAGGTCGAGCTCGGGATCCGAATCGCCGGAAACCACGCCGGTGGCGCAGACCGCGAAGGACCTCGGTCCCGCCACCGAGAAGGCCGTCGAGAAGAACGAAGTAAAGCAAACGAACTAGCGCCAACGAACTGATACAGACCTAGGATTCAACATGGCGAACGGACAGCCCAAACCGGCGTTCTACGTCGCCGTGCTCCTCGTCGTCCTCGGCCTGGTCGGCCTGGCGCTCTGGCGCTACGGCGCGATCGCCCGGCTCGCAGCAGGCCGGGCAGATCTCGGACGAAGAGCTGAAGCAGATGAAAGGCGGCGCCGAGGCGCCCGACAGCTCCGGCATCACGACCGTCAAGGAATACAAGTACGTCGCCGCCGCCAAGCTGCCCGAGGTGAAGGGGATCTCCAGCTACAAGCCGATGGCGGATCGCACCGTGCGGTTCGCGATCAACGTCTGGGCCGGCTGGGGCCCGATCATCTACGCCAACAACGGCTTCAAGCCGGGCAAGGTCTGGAAGACGCCCGGCGGCAAGGATTTCAAGGTCGAGCTGGTGCTGATCGACGATCCGGTCGCGATGCGCGACGCGTACGCCGCCGGCAACTGCACGTCGGCTGGGCGACGCTCGACATGGTGCCGCTCTTCCTCGAAGGGCTGCGCAAGGACTCGCGCGTCATGCCGCGCGTCTACCAGCAGGTCGACTGGTCGAACGGCGGCGACGGCATCGTCGTCCGCGACACGATCAAGACGATGGCCGACCTGCGCGGCAAGACGGTCGTGCTGGCGCAGAACTCGCCGTCGCACTTCTTCGTGCTGAACGCGCTGATCAACGCCGGCGTGCAGCCGGCGGAAGTCGAGTTCAAGTTCACGCAGGACGCGTTCCAGGCGGCCGCGGCGTTCAACGCCGACAAGCGCATCGCCGGCGTCGTGAGCTGGGCGCCCGACATCTACAACCTCGAGAAGGTCAAGGGCAACCGCATGCTGGTGACGACGGCGACGGCCAACAAGCTGATCGCCGACGTCTGGTTCGCGCGCGCCGACTTCGCCAAGGACAACCCCGACATCATGGAGGGGCTGGCGCGCGGCATCTTCGACGCGATGGATGGACCTCAAGGCGCAGGACGCCAAGCAGAAGGTCGCCAAGCTGATGGCGACCGGCTACTCGATTCCCGAGAGCGACGCGCTCGGCATGCTCGGCGACGCGCACTCGACCAACTACGCCGAGAACCGCGAGTTCTTCCTCAACCAGAACAACCCGACCAACTTCGAGCGCACCTGGACCACCGCCTACTTCCTCTACAAGAAGATCAACGCCGTCACCGAGCAGACGCCGTTCGATCAGGTGATGGACTTCTCGGTCATCCAGAAGCTGGGCGCCGAGCCGAAGTACGCGAGCCAGAAGAACGAGTACGACGTCCAGTTCGCGCCGGCGAGCGCCGGATCGATTCAGGGCGAGAAGGACGAGATCCTCACCAAGACCGTCGTGATCCATTTCTTCCCGAACTCGTGGGATCTCGAACAAGAAGATCACGCGCAACGGCGGACGGCAAGGACGTCGAGGAGCTCTACGATCCCAACGTCGCGTTCGTCGTCGAGGAGGTCGGCAAGCTCGCCGGCCAGTACGGCGCGGCGCGCATCGTCATCGAAGGGCACACCGACGGCTCGATGAAGGCGACCAGGTGCCGAAGAGCCTGGTGCAGGAGCTGTCGCTGAACCGCGCGAACGCGGTGAAGGAAGCGATCGTCCGGAAGTTCCCGTCGCTGCAGCCGAACCAGTTCTCGGCGGCCGGCATCGGCTGGGACCGGCCGGCCGATCCGGCCGATCCCGACAACGACGCGAAGAACCGGCGGGTCGAGATCAAGGTCTACCCGGCGGAGGCTGCGCCGGCCGCCAAGTAGATGTCGGCCGATCGACAGCCTCGCTGCTGGCGCTTCGCATTCCGCCGCCGCGGCTGACGCGCCGGCTCGTCGGCGCGGGCGGCGATCGGCGTGGTCGTGCTCGCTCTGGTGGCTCGCGACGCCGGGCGCCGGCGCCGAGAGACCGGCTCGATCTCGCCGGTCATCCTGCCGAGCCCCGCCGAAGTGATCCGGAGCTTCCCGAGCCTGCTGAACGAGCGGGCGCTGCTGCAGAGCATCGCCGCGACGCTGCAAGCGCGTGCTGATCGGCTTCGGCCTCGCCGTCGCTCGTCGGCGTGCCGCTCGGCATCGTCGCCGGATCGTGGCGCGTGGTCGAGGCCGCCGGCGCGCCGCTCGCGCTGTTCGGCCGCAACCTGCCGGTGGCGGCGCTGATTCCGCTGACCATCCTCTGGTTCGGGATCGACGAGACGCAGAAGGTGATGTTCATCTTCATCGCCTGCGTGCCGTTCGTCTACTCGGACACCGTGGCCGCGATCGCGAGCGTGCCGGAGCGCTACGTCGAGACGGCGCAGACGCTGGGCGCCATCGTCGCTGCAGATCGTCACGAAGGTGCTGGTGCCGCTGGCGCTGCCGGACATCTACAACAGCCTGCGGCACCTCTTCGGCCTGGCGTTCGGCTACATCATGCTCGCCGAGCTGATCAACGCGGAGCACGGGCTCGGCTACCTGCTGATGACAGCCAGCGGCGCGGGCTGTCGGAGCACATCATCCTGATCCTGATCATCATCGGCCTGCTCGCCTACGGCATCGACCGCCTGCTGTTCTGGTTCCAGCGCGGTCTGTTTCCGTATCGCGCCGTCGAGGACTGATGGTGACACTGCCCGACGCCGCGGCCGCCGCGCCGCGCCCGAACGTCGTCGATTTCAGCAACGTCACGAAGCGGTTCGGCGATCGACGGTGATCCGCGACGTGACCTTCTCGGTGCCGGACCTGCCGGACAAGGGCGAGTTCATCGCGATCCTCGGGCCGTCGGGCTGCGGCAAGTCGACGGTGCTGCGGCTGATCGCCGGGCTGCGCGCCGCACCATCCCGCCACCGAGGGCACGGTGCTGGTCGACGGCAAAGCCGGTCGAGCGGCCCGGGCTCGGATCGCAGCATGGTGTTCCAGGACTACACGTCGTTCGACAACCGCACGGTCGAGGACAACGTCGCGTTCGGCCTCGAGTGCCGCGGCGTCGCCGGCGAACGAGCGGCGCGAGCGCGCGCGCGAGTGGATCGCCAAGGTCGGCCTCGACGTCAAGCGCGACGCGCACAAGTATCCCGAGCCAGCTGTCGGGCGGCATGCGCCAGCGCGTGGCGATCGCGCGCACGCTGATCCTGTCGCCGCGCATCATCCTGATGGACGAGCCGTTCGGCGCGCTCGATCCGACGACGCGGCTGCACATGCAGGCGCTGCTGGTCGATCTGTGGCGCGAAGCGCAGGCGACGGTGTTCTTCGTCACGCACTCGATCGAGGAAGCGGTCTACCTCGGCGATCGCGTCTACGTGTTCTCGTCGGCGCCCGGCACGATCCTCCGCGAGATGACGGTGCCGCCGCCGGACCGTGCCGCCGAAGGAGATGCAGCGCGAGCCGGCGTTCGTCGAGCGCGTGTTCGAGATCCGCGACATCATCGACAACCTCGCGTCGTCGACGCGGGCGGGCGACTGACTGAGCGCCGAGCCGCGCCGGCCCGGCAACGATGCCGCCGCAGGCCGCCGGCATGCGCCGACTACCTGAGGGAAGCGTTTCTTCTTCCGCTGGAACCTGCTGCTCTTCCTCGGCGGCGCGGCCGCCGCGGCGCTGACGCCGCTGCCCGACGTCGCTGCTGCCGCTGGTCGGCGCCGGCGAGCTGGCCTACCTCACCGGGCTCGTCTCGATGCCGCGGTTCCGCGCGGCGATCGACGCCAAGGTCCACGCCGGCCGGCAAGGCGACCGGCGGCGCCGGCGCCGCCGGCGGCGCCGCCGCCGTCGCTCGTCGACGATGCTCGGCGGGCCTGCCGGCCGACGCGCGCACGCGGTTCGAGCGGCTGCACGCGCGCTGCCTCGAGATGCGCGGCGATCGCGGCCGGCGTGCGCGGCGCCGCGGGCGATCACGCGCGGCAGCGCCGAGGAGATCCGGACGCCGGGCCTCGATCGGCTGCTCTGGCTGTTCCTGCGGCTGCTCGCTCTCGAAGACCGCGCTCGATCGGTTCCTGCAGACGATGAACGAGCAGGAGATCACGACGCGCCTCGCCGAGCTGCGCAAGAGCCTCGACGGCCGCGCAGACCGGCGGCGACGAGCGCATCGTCCGGTCGCTGCAGGACAGCATCGCGATGGCCGAGCTGCGGCTCGACAACTACGGGCGCGCGAAGAAGAACGCCGAGTTCGTCGTCGATCGAGCTCGATCGGATCGAAGGCAAGATCCAGGCGCTCGCCGAGATGGCGGTCAACCGGCAGGATCCCGATTTCCTCAGCAGCCAGGTCGACTCGGCCGCCGAGAGCATGCGGCAGACCGAGAAGGCGGTCAGCGAGCTGCAGCACCTGACCGGCCTCGCCGATCAGCTCGAGGAGCCGCCGGCGATCCTCGAAACCGATCTGCGCGAGAGTGCTCGCGGCATGACGCCTGATCCCGCGAACCGGCGCCCGGCCGAACAGCTGCCCGACGTGGTTTCCGCCGTGGGCCGCGCAGCTCGCCGAGCTGTACTTCTCCGGCACGACCGCGGCGTTCGTGCTGCACGGCAACACCGTACGACCTGTTTCGCATCGGCGACGGCGACGCCGGCCGCGCTACGGCGTGCTCGCGGAGTTCCTCGCCGAGCAGCTGTTCGGCCGCTGGTCGCTGGTGCTGCACTACGACCTCGGGCGCGGGCTGCGCGCGTTCGCCGGCCGCGACGAGAAGCGGCTCAAGGAGATGGTCGCGCTCGCCAACAAGAAGGTCGGCGACCTGAGCGCGCTGCCGAAGGATCCGGCCGCGACCTTCGCGGTGCTCGATCGGTTCGTCCGCAACAACATCATGGCCGCCGAGGACGATCGCCTGAGCCTCGCGGTCATCATCGACCAGGCGTCGTACGTCTTTCCCGTCCGGCGAGCCCGGGCCGCCTCAACCTGCAGGCCTCGTCGCAGCTGGTGACGATGCTCAACTGGGCGATGAGCCCGCACGTCAAGCGGCTGAACATGGCGTTCGTGCTGGTCGACGAGAAGCTCGCCGACGTGAGCGATCGGCTGACCGGCAACCCGCACGTCGCGACGATCGAGGTGCCGCTGCCCGACGAGACGGAGCGCGAGACGTTCATCGAGCGCGTCGGCGGACGCGGCGGCGCTCGACGGACGTTCTCGGACTTCGACGCGCGCGGAGCTGGCCAAGCTGACCGCCGGCATCTCGCTGACCGACCTCAACGTGCTGGTCCAGTCGGCGCGCGAGAGCGGGCGGCGGCTCGACGCGCACGGTGTTCCGCGCGCTGAAGAAGCGGCTGCTCGAGCGGCAGTGCCGCGGGCCTGCTCGAGTTCATCGAGCCGAAGTGGACGCTCGACACCGTCGTCGGGCACGAGGCGGCCAAGGCGCGGCTGCGCGAGGACGCGGCGCTGCTGAAGCGCGGCGCGCTCGACACCTGCCGATGGGCTATCTGCTCTGCGGCCCGGTCGGCACCGGCAAGTCGTTTCTCGCGCAGTGCGTCAGCGGCGAGATCGGCGTGCCGTGCGTGATGCTGAAGAACTTCCGCTCGAAGTACGTCGGCGAGACCGAAGGCAACCTCGAGCGCGTGCTGTCGGTGCTGCGCGCGATGGGCCCGGTGGTCGTCGTCGTCGACGAGGCCGACGCGGCGCTCGGCAGCCGCGAGCAGGACGGCGACTCCGGCACGTCGAGCCGCGTGTTCGGCGATGATCGCGGCGCAGATGGGCGACACGCAGCTACCGCGGCCGGATCATCTGGATGCTGCTGACCGCGCGTCCCGACCTGCTGCCGATCGACCTCAAGCGCCAGGGCCGCGCCGAGGTGCACATCCCGCTCTTCTATCCGACCGACGAGGACGAGATCCGGCAGATGTTCGTGATCCTGGCGAAGAAGCTCGGCTCGCGCGTTGCCGCCGAGGACGTGCCGCCGATTCCGCAGCGCGGGCATCTGTCGGGCGCCGACATCGAAGGCATGGTCGGCCGCGCGTGGCGGACGTCGCTGCTCGCCGGCGCGCGATCACATCACGCGCGAGGCGCTGGCGGAAGTCGTCGCGCAGTTCATGCCGTCGACGCAGGGGCTCGAGCGCGAGCTGCAGGAGACGGCGGCGATCCTCGAGTGCACCGACCGTCAGTTCCTGCCGCCGGCGATTCTCGAGAAGACGACGGCGGAAGGCGGCCGCGGCAAGCTGCAGGCGCGGCTGACGGCGCTCAAGCAGATCGTCAAGGAGCTGTAGAGCGGACCGCGTTCGAGGGCCGACGGCTCTAGGAGGGACACATGGCACGCACAAGCTGGTTCGACGAGAAGGCGGAACACCCGGTCGATTCAGGAACAGGTCGCGAAGCTGGAGTCGTTCACCGAGCGCGCTCGCCGACGGCGTCGTGACGAAGCAGGAGCTCGCCGGCCAGGAGCAGCGGCTGGTGGCGGCGATGAAGGCGCTCGAGCCGGCGCTGAGCGACGAGCTGCACGCGAAGGTCACGACCGTGCTCGTCGAGCTGACCGCCTACAACGTCATGCGGCTGCTGCACGAGCTGCAGACCGAGCGCGCGCGGCTCGCGTTTCGCGGCTAACAGATCAGCTTGTCAACAGCGGAGCTGACTCGCGAAGGCGCGTTGATTGCACGAGTCAACGACGAGGTGACGCGTGCGTGCATTGCTCGCGATGGCCTGTCTGATATCGACTGTCGCATGTCGTCCAGGCCCGATCCTCGGCGCCGAGTCGGTGTCCGCCGGCGGAACCATCGCCGGCCTCGTGTCAACGAGCGACTCAGCGGTTGCGGTTCCCGGGACGAACGGTGACGGCGATCAACGTCCGCACGGGGTCGCGCCACGCTGCGACGACGGCGGGCAACGGCGGATACACGATTAAAGTTCCGGAAGGGACCTATCGACTCGAGATCGAATTGCGCGCCGGTGAAAAGCTTGCGAAGAAGCCGGAGGACACCCAGATCAACAACGGCGATCTCGATCCCGGCCGGGATTTCACCATCACCGTTGGAGCGCCCTGACCGCAATTCGTAGGGGCCGACCCATGTGTCGGCCCGGGCGGACACGTGGGTCCGCCCTTACGTCATGGAGCGACCGGCCTGCCTTCGTATGCGAACGTGAGCTGATTGTCGGCGACGCCAATCTCCACGGTGCCGCCGTTCTCGAGCGCGCCGAAGAGAATCTGGTCGGTGAGCGGATCGCGGACCTGGGTCTGCACCACGCGCGCGAGCGGCCGCGCGCCGAAAACCGGGTCGTAGCCTTTCACGGCCAGCCACGATCGCGCCTCCGGCGTGAGCGCGATCGCGACGCGGCGCTCGCTCAGCTGCTGCTCGAGCTGCAGCACGAACTTCTCGACGATCTCTTCCATCACCGACGACGACAGCGGCCGGAACGTCACGATCGCGTCGAGCCGGTTCCGGAATTCCGGACTGAAGACGCGCTCGATCGCGGACTTCGACCGCGTCGCGGCCGCGCGGCGGGCGCGTTCGTCGTACGCCTCGCCGATGCCGCGCTCGGCGAACCCGATCGTCTGCGCGCTGAGCTCGCGCGAGCCGGCGTTCGACGTGAGGATCAGCACCACATTCCGAAAATCGGCCTTGCGGCCCGTGTTGTCGGTCAGCGCCGCGTGATCCATCACCTGCAGCAGGATGTTGTAGATGTCGGGGTGCGCCTTCTCGATTTCGTCGAGCAGCACCACGCTGTAGGGATGCGTCCGCACGCTGTCCACCAGCAGGCCACCCTGTTCGAACCCGACGTAGCCCGGCGGCGCGCCGATCAGCCGCGCGACGGCGTGCTTCTCCATGTACTCGCTCATGTCGAAGCGCGTGAACTCGTTGCCCAGCTGAATCGCGAGCTGCTTGGCGAGCTCGGTCTTGCCGACGCCCGTCGGTCCGGTGAACAGAAAACATCCGGTCGGCCGATCCGGCTGTCCGAGTCCCGCGCGCGATCGCTTGATCGCCTGGGCGACGAGCTGCACCGCTTCCGGCTGACCGAACACCACCCGCTGGAGCGATTCCTCGAGCGTCCGCAGCCGCTCGCGATCCGACGCCGACGCCTGGCGCGCCGGAATGCGCGCGATCCGCGCGACGACGCGCTCGATGTCCGCCGCGTCGACCGTCAGCGGGGCAGGAAGGGCAGGAGGGGCAGGAAGGGCAGGAGGGGAAGACAGGAGAGCTCACGGAGGGTGCTCCCAGCCTGACAACGGCCCCCGCTTCGTCGATCAGATCGATCGCGCTGTCGGGCAGGCGATAGTCGCGGAGGTGCCGCGCCGCGAGCTTCACCGCCGCCTCGAGCGCCGCGTCGGTGTAGCGCACGTTGTGATGTTCTTCGTACCGGCTGCGCAGGCCCGCGAGAATCTTGACGGCTTCGTCGGCCGACGGCTCGTCAATCGCGATCTTCTGCAGCCGCCGCGCCAGCGCCCGATCCTTTTCGATGTGCTTGTACTCCTCGAAGGTCGTCGAGCCGATGACGCGCAAATCGCCGGCGGTCAGCACCGGCTTGATCAGCGTCGCCAGGTCCATCGTGCCGCCGGTGGTGGCGCCCGCGCCGACCGTGGAGTGGATCTCGTCGATGAACAGAATCGCTCGCGGCCGCGCGCTCAACGCCTTGATCACCGCCTTGAAACGCTCTTCGAAATCCCCTCGGAAGCGTGTCCCGGCCAGCAGGCCCGCGGTGTCGAGCGCGAAGACCTCCGCGCCCTGCAGCGGTTCCTGAATGTCGTCCGACAGCAGACGCGAGGCCAGCCCCTCGGCCATCGCCGTCTTGCCGACGCCCGCCTCGCCGACGAAGACGGGATTGTTCTTGCGCCGCCGGCACAGCACTTCGATCGTGCGTTGGAGCTCGGCGGTGCGGCCGATGAGCGGATCCAGCAGTCCCTGGCTCGCGCGCGCCGTCAGGTTGGTGCAGTACGCCGACAACGGGTCGCGCGCCGTCGCCGACCCTTCGTCGCCGCCGCCGGCGCTGGCGCCGCGGCCTTCCGACTCCGGCCCCGAGGCGGCCGGCACCTTCGAGATCCCGTGCGCGATGTATTCGAGCACGTCGAGGCGCGTGACGTTCTGCTCGGCGAGCAGTTGGGCGGCGTGCGTTTTGGGCTGCTGCAGGATCGCCGCGCAGATGTCGCCGGCCTGGACCTCGGGCCGCTGCGCGCTCTGCACGTGAAGCACCGCGGTCTGCAGCACCCGGCGAAACGCCGCCGTTTGCGCCGGCTCGCGTTGATCGCCGCGCTTCGATTGCTCGATCGACTCGCTCAGGTAGGCGTCGAGATCCCGCCGCAGCTTCGGCAAATCGACGCCGCACGCCGCCAGGATTCGCTCCCCCTCGTCATCGTGCGCGAGCGCGTAGAGCAGGTGTTCGAGGGTGACGTACGCGTGCCGGCGCGAGACAGCCTCGCGATACGCGATGGTCAGGACGACTTCGACAGAGGCGGAAAACATCAGCTGGCCTGTTGCTGGGTGGTCATTCCTCTTCAATAGTCGCACGAAGCGGGAACTCCGCGTGGCGCGCCAGCGTCGTCACCGTTTCCACCTTCGTTTCGGCGACTTCGTACGGGTAGACGCCCGCCACGCCGCTGCCGTTCAGGTGCACCTGCATCATGACGCGAAACGCCTCGGCGGACGACTTCTGGAAGACCTGCTCCAGGACGGCGACCACGAACTCCATGGTCGTGTAGTCGTCGTTGAGCAGGATGACCTTGTACTTCGTCGGTTCCTGCTTCTTTATCTGGACGCGCTCTTTGACGGCGCTCCCGGTGTCGTCTCGTGTCGCACTCATGGGATGGGCTGTGAGCGTAAAGTGTCCGGTTCCAGATGTCCACGGCGCTCGCCGAACGCGTCGAGCATCAGCGGCAACAGCGCGTGCATGGGGCCGATGACAGGTTGTGACGGCGCGAGACCGCTGCGGAAACCCGACGCGACGAGGCGCCGTGCGAGGTCGGCCCGGCTGGTGACGATGTGGACGGGGACGTTCCACGAGGCGCCTTCACCCGAGACGAGAGCCGGCGGCTGATGATCGCCCAGAATGATCATCACGACGTCTCTGCCAGCATGTTCACGAAGATATCCGGCCAGCGACGCGAACTCGTACGCCATCGCGTCGGCGTAGTCCGGGGCGAAATGCTCCCAGTCCGGTTGCCGCTCGTAGGCGCGCATCGAGATCCGGTCCATCGTACGGGTCGGTTGACGACATCCGCCGCCAGTCGGGCTGATACGGCGGCGTCGGGCTGAACGGAAAGTGCGGGCTGATCGTGGGAAAGAACACGAAGAGCGGCTGCCGTGAGGTTCGAGTCGAGCTCGAGCGCGTCGAGCCGGTGCAGCGAGAACTGATCGGGAACCGCAAACCACCCGAACTCGGGGCCCTCGTACGCCAGCCGGTCGGTGCCGTAGATCTCGTCGAAACCATAGAACGAACCCTCGGGCCACGGTCCACGGAGGCCGGGCATCAACGCGACGGTTCGAAAGCCCTGGCGGCCGAACGCGCGCACCAGCGTATCGCGGCGCTCGGCCAGCAACCGCGCGTTCGTCCTCGCCTCGCGGACTTCCACGCCCGACAGCAGGCTGACGTGGGCCAGCCACGAGGAGCCGCCGTAGGTGGGTGATTCGACGTAGGCGGACACCACGCTGCGTTTCGTCTCGTCGATGGCAGCCGCCAGCAGCGCGCGGCTCGCTGCAAGCGGGCCGGCAATCTCGGTCCGATCGAACGCCGCGGCGCCATACGACTCGATGAACACGACGAACACGTCGGCATCCTTGACGCGCGAAAGGTCGGAGTCCATGACCGGCGTCGCGGCCAGCGGCGCCTTGGACGAGAACGCTTCAGCGACGACGAGGCGCACCTGGTGCGCGTAGGTCGAGATCACCGGGTCCGGGAACAGCCAGCTCTCGTCGACTTTGTATTCGGTGCTGACGAACACCCACGACTGCTTGGACTGTCCGACGCGGCTCGCCGCGAACAGCGTCATCACGACGACTGCCGCAACCATGGCGACCCGGCGCTCCGGGACCGCAGCGAGCGCGCCGGCGACTGCAGTCCACGCCCAGCGGACCATGCGATACACGAGCCCGATGATCAAGGCCACCGCCGCGATGATCGCGATGATCAGCCACAGCGGCGTCACGCGCGTGATCATGGCAGCGACGTCCGGCATGTACTGCGCATCCCAGTACATGTTGATGTCGCGCCCGTACAACGCCGGCGCGGTGACGTCCGCGTAGCGGCCGAATACCAACGCCGTCCAGGCGACGCTCAACCAGGCGATCGCCTTGCGCGACGCTGGCTGCCGGCGACGCCACGTGACCACCGCCATCACCAGGAGGCACACCGCGAGCTCGATTGACAGCCCGCCTACCCACCACACCCGCGGCGTCGGCCAGACATTCTCGAATGTCACCGACACGTCGAGCAGCAGGAGTGCTGCCGCGAGCAGCAGAACCCTCTTCCAGGCGGGACGACGATTGGTGGTCATCGCCTCTGCCACAACCAGATCGTGTCAACAAGAAACGAATACGACAAGACCCCGAGCCCAGCCGCGGCCACGATCGCGCTCGCCGGAGGGCTGACCAGCGGCGACAGGGCCACAAGGAGCGCGACGATTTGAGCGGCGCACACCGCCTTGCCGCGAAAGCTGCCAGGCAGTGGCGATCGCATCCACGGCAAGGCCCAGCCTGCGGCGACGAACACGTACCGCAGCAGACCCGACGCGAGGATCCACGCACCGGCTTTTCCGTGCCGCCACGCGAGAATCGCCAGCATCTGAATCAGCAACGCATCGATCTCCATGTCGAACCGTGCGCCGAAGGCGCTCACCATCTTCGTTCGCCGCGCCAGCCACCCGTCGACGCCGTCGAGCGCGGCGGCCACGGCGCCAAGACCTGCCGCGATTGCGGCCGTTGACGCGTTGACGGCTTCGCCGATGAAGCCGGCGAGTCAGCGCCACGAGCACCGCGCGCACGGTTGTCGTCGCGTTCGCCGGTCCGAATCGCGGAAACGGGTGGTGCGCGCGTCGAGCGATCACGATCGTCATGATGCCCGCGAGCACAGCTGCCGCTTTGACCAGGTACCAGTCTGTCAGCGTCAACGGCACGCGTTTGGATTGTATCGCGCGCCGCAAAGGCTTCAGAATGGGCGGATGCGCGCGGACACCGCGAGGGCGTTCTGGATCGCAGCGCCGGGCGTGGGCGAGATTCGAACCGAACCGCTGCCCGCGCGGTCTGCCGCCGACGTCCGCGTGCGCGCGCTCTACAGCGGGATCAGCCGCGGGACTGAAGCACTGGTGTTTCGCGGGCGCGTGCCGGCGACCGAGGTGCAGCGCATGCGCGCGCCGTTCCAGGCCGGAGAGTTTCCTGCGCCGGTGAAGTACGGCTACGCCAATGTCGGTGTGGTTGAGGAAGGACCGGACGACCTGCTGCGTCGCCACGTGTTCGTCCTCTATCCGCATCAGACGACGTACGTGGTCGCGTCTCAGGCGGTTCATCCTCTCCCGGCGGACGTCCCGCCCGAGCGCGCCGTGCTGGCCGCGAATCTCGAGACCGCGATCAACGCGATGTGGGATGCGCGGCCGCATGTCGGCGACCGGATATCGATCGTCGGCGCGGGGACCGTCGGCTGCCTGGCGGCGTTTCTGGCGGGTCGCATCGCCGGATGCGACGTCGAGTTGATCGACGTCAACCCGCGCCGAGCCGAGGTCGCCCGGGCGCTGGGGGTCCGCTTCGCCACGCCCGACGCGGCGTCGGAGAATGCGGACGTCGTCGTTCACACGAGCGGATCGGCGTCAGGGTTGGAGGTCGCGCTCCGCGTCGCCGGCTTCGAATCGACGATCGTCGAAGTCAGTTGGTATGGCGACGGCGCCGTTCCAGCGCCGCTCGGCGGCGCGTTTCACGCGCGCCGCTTGACGCTGCGCTCGTCGCAGGTCGGCCACGTCGCCTCGTCTCAGCGGGCGAGATGGGATACGCGGCGACGGATGGCGTTCGCGTTGACGCTGCTGGCCGACCCCGTGCTGGACGTGCTGATAACCGGCGAAACTGAGTTCGAAGCGCTTCCTGCCGTCATGACAAGACTCGCGAACGGAACGCTGGACGCGTTTTGCCATCGCATCAAATACTGAGTAGCGCGGCCCTTTCAGGGCCGCGATCGCGGGGCTGAAAGCCCCGCGCTACGTACAGGGCTCTATGTACTAGCGTCACCGTTCGCGGCCACATGATGATTGCCCACAGCCTGCGCGGCGAGGTGTTCGGCCCCGCGCGCCAGTTGCACGGCGCGACCTACGTCGTGGATGTCGAGTTTCGCCGCCCCGACCTGGACGCCGACGGCATCGTCGTCGACATCGGCCGCGCGACGGACAGCGTGAACGCGATCCTTGGCGCGCTGACCTATAGGAACCTGGACGAAGAGACGGCGTTCGCCGGGCGCAACACGACGACCGAGTTCCTCGCGCGAGTCGTGTTCGATCGGCTGGTGGCCGCCATCGGAAACGGCGACCTCGGCGACGGCGCCCGGGCGATCGAAAGCGTCAGGGTCACGCTGCACGAATCCCACATCGCCGCCGCGGCATACGACGGCCGCGTGCTCGGCGCGATCTCGACGGTCGCGAAAGTTGCTCACGCATGCCGCGACTCGGACTGCGTGTTCATCCTCGTTCCCGGACGGCTGGAGACGCGCACCGGCGGTTACGAGTACGACCGCCGCATCATCGGTGGCCTGCGCGAGCGGGGATGGTCGATCGACGTTCGCGAGCTCGAGGGCAGCTTCCCGCACCCTTCGCCGGCGGCGCTCGAGGAGGCGGATCGTGTCCTCGCGGCAATTCCCGACGGAACGCTCGTCCTCATCGACGGCCTTGCCTACGGTGCGATGCCGGCGCAAGTCGAACGTCACGCACCGCGGTTGTCGATCGTGCCGGTCGTTCATTCGTTGCTCGCGGCGGAAATCGGGATCGATCGAGCGGTCGCCAGCCGTCTCGAAATCGATGAACGCCGCGCCCTCGCAGCCGCGCCACTTGTCGTGGTCGTTGGCAAAACGCTGATCGACGGGCTCGGGCAGTACGGCGTCAATCGCGATCGGATCGCTCTGGTGGAGCCGGGCACGGACCCTGCGCCGCTCGCGCGCGGATCGCTGCAATCGGGCGCGCTTCATCTTGTGACCGTCGCGACGCTCAATCCCGGAAAAGGGCACGACGTGCTGTTTCGCGCGCTGTCGACGCTTACCGACCGGAGCTGGCGTTTGACGTGCGCGGGGAGCACGACTCGACATCCGGAAACCGCCGCGCGACTTCGGGCGCTGCTGACGGAGTTGTCCCTCGACGATCGCGTGACGCTCGCAGGGGAGCTGGACGCGAAGGAAATCGAAGCGCTGTACGACAGCGCCGACCTTGCGGTGCTGCCGACGCTGTCCGAGACATTCTCACTGGCCGCAGCCGAAGCACTCGCGCGCGGGATTCCCGTCATCGGCACGATGACCGGCGCGATTCCCGATCTGGTCGGACGCGGCGACGATGCGGCCGGGATGTTGGTGGCGCCTGGAGACATGCAGGCGCTGAGGGAAGCGCTGGCGAAGGTCATCGACGATTCGTGTCACCGTGCACGCCTCGCTGAAAACGCGCGCCGCGTGCGTGAACAGTTGCCGACGTGGGACGACACGGCCGAACGAATGAACGAGGTCTTGAGTAGCGCGGCCCTGTCAGGGCCGCGATCGCGGGGCTGAAAGCCCCGCGCTACCCATGAACAAATCCCTTTCTCACTGGCTTTCGCTGCGCGAGCCGCATGATGCCGTCTCGCGATCGGCACGCTTGACGCAGGCGGTGGCCGACGCGCTGCCGCGCGATCGGCCGTTGAAGATCCTCGATCTCGGCAGCGGCACGGGATCCAATCCGCGGTACCTTGCCCCGCGTCTGCCCGCCGGCCAACAGTGGCTTCTCGTCGACAAGGATGCGTCCCTGTTCCCGGCAACGCAGCATGAAACCCGTCAGGTGGACCTCGGCGCGCGCGACGCACCCGAGATCTTCGAAGGACGCGATCTCGTGACGGCATCCGCGCTGCTCGACTTGATGTCTGCGTCCTATCTCGAGTGGCTTGCCCAACGCTGTCGTGCGAACAATGCCGTGGCGCTCTTCGCGCTCACCTACACCGGCCGCTCTGAATGCACGCCGGCCGAACCCGAGGACGGCGTGATGTGCGCGCTGCTGAATCTGCATCAGCAAGAGAACGACAAGGGGTTCGGTCCGGCCGCTGGACCCGCCGCGGTCGCCCGCGCCGAAGCGGCGTTCGTCGCCGCCGGCTATCGCGTGCGGCGCGAGCCGAGCGACTGGCACCTGGGTGCCGACGCAGGGGAGCTGCAGCGGCTTCTGATTCAGGGATGGGCCGATGTGGCGCTCGAAATCGCGCCCTACGAGGAGGAAGTCATCGCCGACTGGCTCGCGCGGCGGCTCGCGCACCTCGACGCGGGACAATCACGCATCGTCGTCTCGCACGAAGATCTCGCGGCGTTTCCGCCTTCGCTCGCCTGAAACAGCGGCGAGCTACGGCGGATCCGGGATCAGACCCGGGATCAGATCCGGATCAGACCCCAAATGGCAGGAAATTTGCGCCGCGACTAGATGACCCGCGTGACCAGCGGCTCGGACTCGGACGCGCTGTCTGTTTCTTCGCTCGACACATCGCAGTCGAACAGGATGTCGCCGCCCATCCTGAACACTCGATACTTCGGGCGGTGACAGTCGCCGAGCGCGGCGCGCGGGGGCAGTCGAATCGCCGGCCGGCCGTCGCCGATGAGCAGCGGCGCGACGGCAATATGCAGGCGATCGAGCAGGTTGGCGGCCAGGAACATCGACATCGTCACGCCGCCGCCCTCGATGAACAGGCGCGCACAGCCGCGCGCGCGAAGGTGGCGGACGACCGCGTGCAAGTCGATGCCGCCATCGGGCGTGTCGTCGACGCCGACGACGTGCGCGCAGCCGACGTGGTGCTCGCCGGGCTTCACCAGCGATTGCGCGCAGAAATAGAGCGTCTCGGCCGCGCCGTCGGTGAACACGCGGTACCGCGGTTCGAGACCGCGAGTGGGGTCCAGAACCACGCGTAACGGATTCGGCCCGTCCACGAGGCGCGTGGTGAGTTGCGGATCGTCGGCCGCGACAGTGCCCGGGCCGACCAGGACGGCGTCGCACAGCGCCCGCATGCGGTGCATGTGCAGCATGTTTTCCGGACCGGTGACCCACTGCGACTCGCCTTCGTGCGTCGCGATGAAGCCGTCCAGACTTTGACCGAGATGCCCGACCGTGATCGGCCGGGCCGCGGATGCGTTGCAGATGGGAAGGTAGAGGTCGATCAGAGCCCGGCGCGGGTCGTCGGGTGGAATGCTATCCGCCCACCCGACCTGCGCGTCGCCGCGAGCTGCGGCCCTGATGAGGCGCCAGGCGCTATCCACCTCCGAATGGTACACGCGACATTGCAGGATTGCAGGATTGTTGGATTGCAGGATTTATTGAAGGATTGTGGGACGCAGAATCCGTTCAATTCAATCCTGCAATCCTGCCATCCATCAATCCTGCAATGTCCCTATGAGATCATCACCTTGCGCGGCGCCTGCGAGTTCTCCTCGAGGAACGACTTCTTCGTTTCGTTCTCGGCCGCGGTCGGCTGCACCTTGCCGTTGGCGTCGGTGACGCGCGAGATCAGCGTGTGCGGCCCAGGTGTGGCGCCGTTCCACGTGTAGGTGAACAGCTTCCACGAATACTTTTCCTTGATCGACGGATCCAGCGTGGCCGGCTGCCACGGGCCTTCGTCAACCTTCACTTCGACCGACTTGATCGGCGTGCCGTCGTTCAGGATCACGCCCAGCACTTTGTGGGCGTTGCCGGCCTTCGTCACGCGCGCGATGAACGACTTCAGGTTCATGTGCGTGACGGCCGTTTCCATGTACTTCAGCTCGCCGTCGATCATCTCGCCGCGGACCGTGCGGTACCAACGCGCCTGGTACTTGCCGAGATACGCGTCTTCCTGCACGTGAATCTGCGACAGCCACTTCACGTTGGCGACGCCATACCAGCCCGGCACCATCAGACGGAGCGGCGCGCCTTGATGCTTCGTGAGCGGTTCACCGTTCAACGCCCAGATGAGCATCGGCTCGGCGGACATCGCCTTTTCGCGATTCAGGCTGCGGCCGAAGGGGACGTCGATCTTGTACTTCTGCGTCCGCCATTCGACTTCCTCTTCGCCCTTGTCGGCGCCGAAGAACACGAACTCGCGCGCGGATGCTTTGACACCTACCGAGTCGAGCACCGTCTTCACCGGGACGCCGGTCCACTTGCCGTTGCCGCACAGCCCCTGCACCGGCCCGCGGTTGCCCGAACACTCGAACCCCGCGACGAGATCGCTCGATCCCAGTTTCTTGAGCTCGTCGAGCGTGAGGCCCTTGGGACGATCGACCAGTCCCGAAATTCTCAGCTTGAAGGTGGCCGGATCGATCTCCGGGTGACCGTAATGCTGCGTCGTGGCGTACTTGTCCTTGGGCGTGAACTGGCCGCTGATGGTGCGGATGTCGAGCAGCCGCCGATCGGGCGGCGTTTCGAACCGCACGTTCTCCGGAAGGTCCGTAAACGGCACTTCCGTTTCGCCTTGCGCGAGGGCCGGCAGTACCCACTCCGGAACACCGAGGACACCCAATCCCGCCACGGCAAGACTTCCCCTGAGGACATCCCGACGCGTGGTCTGATTCTTCATATACAGTCCCTCTTGGCGGCTATCGACTTTTACGGGCGTACGTGCCCAAATTTAACCACGACCGGCGGTTTCGCGCCATCATTTCAAACGTAACAGGTTGTCATGAAACAGCTGCCATTTGCTCTGATTTTGACGTTCTTCGCGGTCCTCGGTATGGCTCAGACGCCCGGCGAGCCGAAGTGGAAGCGCACGACGCCGATCAATGACTTGCCGAATCCCTATCGCCGCGACGCCAATTGGGCGCAGCTGCCGGCGGGCCTCAAATGGGGCGCCGTCATCGGCGCAGAGCCCGGTCCCGACAACAACATCTACGTCGTCCACCGCTGCTTCGAAAACTCGTGCGCCGGCCGATCGGAACCGCCGATCTTCGTCTTCGATCGCGCAGGCAAGGTGCTGAGAAGCTGGGGCGTCGGCGCTTACATCTTCCCGCACGGCTTTCACGTGGACGCGCAGGGATCGGTGTGGGTGAGCGACGCGCAGCGGAGAGACGGCAAGGGGTTCCAGGTCTTCAAGTACGACGCGCAGGGAAAACTGCTGATGACCATTGGCAACCTTCACGAGCCGACCGATGTCGTCACGACGCCGAGCGGCGAGATTTTCATCACCGAGGGCCACGCTGTCGGCGGGCCCATCAACCGGGTCAGCAAGTGGTCGAAAGACGGCAAGCTCGTGAAAGCCTGGGGCAAGACCGGATCCGGGCCTGGCGAGTTCAACGTGCCGCACACCATCGCGGTCGACTCACGTGGACGGCTCTTCGTCGGCGATCGCGCGAACAACCGGATCCAGATCTTCGATCAGGAGGGCACGTTCCTGGACGAATGGGCGCAGTTCGGCCGGCCGAGCGGCATCACCATCACCAGCGACGACACGATCTACGTCGCGGACTCCGAATCGTGGGGACCCGACGAGCCGGGCTGGAAGAAAGGCATCCGCATCGGCAGCGCTCGTGACGGATCGGTGAAGTTCTTCATCGAGGACATCGAATCGACGACCGAGGAGCACAGCGGTGCCGAAGGCGTGGGCGTCGATCGTGACGGGAACGTCTATGGGTCAGTGGTCCGCCGGATGATGCTCGAGAAACACACGCTCCAACGGTAGCGCGAAGGCTTCAGCCGAGCGCCTCACGTAAAGATTGGATTGACATCGTCGTCGTCGGTGTCGGCGAAGCTGTCGATCGCTTCGTCCTCCGACTCGAACGCCTTGAGGACCGTCAGCAGCCTGGTGGTTTTCAGAACGTTGTGACTCTTGCGGCGCAGGTTCACCAGCTTGACGTCCACGTCGCGCCTGCGCGCGGTCGCGAACTTCCAGGCAATGGCGCCCACACCCGCGCTGTCGAGATACGTCACCTTGTCGAAGTTGAGCAGGATGCGCCGGCGCGCCTGACGGATCAGGGCGTTCAGGTGCTCGACCAGCTGCGGGACGCCGTCCTCCATCACGAGGCGGCCCTCGAGGTCCAGGATGGTGACCCCTCGTACCTCGCGCTGGGAAATCTTCATGCTCATTCGCGCTACGGTCGCCGATCTTAGCATCGCTGTGCGACCTTCTTGCACGCGTTCGCCCGGCGATAGGAGATGTGGCGAATGCGACTTTAGTCGCAGACAGGACGCATGGCGGCATGTTACCCTCGACCGCCATGACGGACGAGCTGTGCTTGCGAATCGCGTCCTCAGTGCAGCGTGGAGTGATCTTCCTCGGAGTCGTGGCGCTCACGCTGACAGCGTGGTCGTTTACCTCCCGCGCCGATGGCGGCGGGCCCGTGCGCTTCGCCATCTCGTTCCCGGCCGCACGCAGCGCGACGCCGCTCGACGGCCGCGTGCTGCTGTTCATCTCCGACGATGGTCGCACGGAGCCGCGCACGCAGACCGACCAATACCGCGCCAACACCACCCGGCCGATCTTCGGCGTGGACGTCGATGCGCTGAAGCCCGATCAGGACGTCGTCATCGACGACAAGATCGTCGGCTGGCCGCTGCGCAGCCTCAAAGACCTTCCTGCCGGCGACTACTGGGTGCAGGCGCTGGTCAACAAGTACGAGACGTTCCGGCGATCCGACGGTCACACCGTCAAGCTGCCGATGGATCAAGGCGAAGGCCAGAAATGGGCGAGTAAACCGGGCAACCTGTACAGCAAGCCGGTCAAGATGCGCATCGATGCGGCGTCGAGCGGCACGATCAAGATCTCCATGGATCAGGAGATTCCGCCGATCGCGCCGCCGAAAGACACGGCGCAGGTGAAACACATTCGGGTGCAGAACGATCGCCTGACGAAGTTCTGGGGCCGTCCGATGCATCTCGGCGCGATCGTGCTGCTGCCGTCCGGCTGGGAGACGCACCCGAACGCGCGCTACCCGCTGGTCATCCACCACGGTCACTTCCCGAGCAGCATGGCCAGCGACGGCTGGCGCGAGACGCCGCCGGATGCGAACGTGCCGGCGCAGCAGCGGCCGCAGCAGGAGGCCGCGTATCAGTTCTACAAAGACTGGAACGGTCCGCGGTTCCCGCGGATGATTCACGTGCTGGTGCAGCACCCGACGCCGTACTTCGACGACTCGTACGCGGTCAACTCGGCGAACAACGGTCCCTACGGCGACGCGATCACCTACGATCTCATCCCGCAGATCGAGAAGCAGTTCCGCGGGATCGGCCAGGGCTGGGCGCGCGCGACGATCGGCGGGTCGACCGGCGGATGGGAAGCGTTCGGCGTGCAGGTGATGTACCCCGACGCGTACAACGGCGCGTGGGCGCTGTGTCCCGATCCGGTGGACTTCCGTTCCTATCGCTCGGTGAACATCTACGACGAGCGCAACGCGTACTACTACGAAGACAACCCGTGGAAGCGGACGCCGAAGCCGGGGTATCGCGACTACCGCGATCACCTGTACTCGACGTTCGAGGATCGCAATCTCGTGGAGCTCGCGCTCGGCACGCACGGACGCTCGGGCGGGCAGCACGACGCGTGGGCGTCGGTGTTCGGTCCCGTGGGCGACGATGGGTATTACAAGCCGCTATACGACAAGGAGACCGGCGCGATCGATCCCGAAGTCGCGAAATACTGGCGCGACAATTACGACCTGCGCTACATCCTGGCGAGAGACTGGGCGACGCTGGGCCGCAAGCTGCGCGGCAAGATTCACATCACCAGCGGCACGATGGACAACGGCTATCTGAACAACGCCGTGTACCAGATGGAAGAATTCCTGATGCGCGCCACGCCGTCGGCCGAAGCCGAAGTCATCTACGGCGAGCGGCGCGAGCACTGCTTCACGGGGGACACCGAGCACTCGAACGCCGTCGGCAACCGGACGGTCCACCAGCGCTACATGCCCGCGATGGCGCAGTGGATGAAAAAGACCGCGCCCGCCGGCGCCGATATCAAGAGTTGGGTGTACTGAATCTGAATCGCGCGGATTTCAGAGTGCAGATTTCAGATTTCAGATCGAGTTCAGATTTGTCGATCGCAGATTGAGCAATCAGAAAATCAATCTGAACTCTGAAATCTGAAGTCTGAAATCTACCGCGGCTGCAGCTGCCCGGCTGAGCTCTTCGCCGGCGCCGCTTCCGCCAGCAGCTGTTCGACGAGCGCGCGCAATTCCTTCTTCAACCGCACGTGTTCCTCGCCCGTCGCGGGGCTGGCGAACCCGGCGTGCACGCTGCGCACGCGGCCGTCGCGGCCCAGATAGATCGCCGTCGGGTACGCGCCGAAGTTGACGATGTCCGGCAGGGCTTCGTTGATGGTCTTGGTCGTCGGCGACTGGATTGGTCGTGCCGGCGAGGAGCATCGGGTACTTCACCGCGTGGCGCCGCATGAACGCGCGGATGCGCGGAATCGAGACCTTCGGGTCCGGATCGTTCTCGAACATCAAGCCGACGATTTCGAGGCCGCGCGCCTGGTAGTCGCGATACAGCTCGCTGAGGAACGGCGCTTCGTCGTGGCAGTTCGGGCACCAGCTGCCGCCGATCGACAGGATCACGACCTTGCCCTGGAACAGCGCGTCGGTGTTCGAGACGGTCTTGCCTTCGAGGTTCGGGAAGCTGAAGCGGAACGGCTCGGTCGGATTCTTCACGTTGGTGTAGCGCGACGGATCGGGCGGCTCCGGAATGCCCTTCGCGCGCGCCTCGCCCTTGCGCACCACGAGGTAGTGCGCATTGCCATTGAGCGTCACTGCCAGCGTGCCGTCGGGATTTTGCGTGGCCTCGAACAGGTTCGGCCGCTCGCCGGCAAAATGGCTCATCGTGAGCTTGCCGTCTGTCCAATGCCCGACCAGCGTGCCGACGTCGCCGTCTACGCGCAGGATCGAGCCGGAGAACTCCGGCGCCCGACTGGCGGAGGAACACGTGCCACGTCCGCGTGTCGCGCGGCGCGCTCACTTCCTCGGCGACGCGCCGCATCTCCCACGTGCCCGCGAGCGACGGCGGATCCTGGTCTGCCGAGCGCCACCGGCGCGAAGCGCCGCATCCGCACGTCCTGCGGCCGGGCGTTGGGACGGTTGTTGCGATAGGTGCCCGTGAGCTGATCGTCAGCGAACTTCGCTTCGAGCGTCGTGTTCAGATAGTCGTACTCGAGCTTCAAGACACCATCGACGAACGTCCCCGACGTGGACTCGATTTTCCGATCCCCTTCGAAGAAGAACCCCTGCACCGCCGTGCCGTTGGTCGCGATCTCGAAGCGGAAGGGAATCTCGACGCCATTGGCGACGACGATCGCGTCCCAGAGGCCGTCGATCGAGGAGGCGGCCCTGGCGGCCGGTGTCAGCGTGGCGGCGATGAGCAACGCCGTCGACAGGAGGATCGTCCGCGCCCGACGGGAAGTCTGGTGTCTCACGGGTCCGTCCTTTCAAGCTGCAATCGAGGGCGATTCTACACCCTACTTCACAATATCGGTCAGCGGGTGTTCGGCGGGTTTCAGGCGATAGAGGGCATAGTCATAGTCGCGCTCGCGGGCGGACGCGACGAGCTCATGCGGAAAGCCGTCCAGCCCGGCCTGACAGAAGGATCGCTGCAGCGGGTCCGCCACGTTGCACCAGTAGTTCCAGTGCAGATAGACGCCGCCGGCGTATCGCGTGAACAGCTGCTCCATCTGCCGGGGGTTGCTGCGAACCAGGGACATCTGCGCGGCGCTCACGCTCCACAGGTGAAACATCGCCGGGTTGTGCGTGAGCACGATCGAATTGGGCGGCAGCCTGGTCACGAATTCCTTCGCATAGCGAACGTCCGCGCGCGCCGCCCAGGCCTCTTCACCGGTCGCGCGCACCAGCGGCACGTACCACAGAAACTGAACGACGAGGCAGACGACGATCGCCGCGAACACGCGTCCATCGCTGACATGTCGCCGCGCGAACGTGGTCGCCAGGTGAGCGATGCGCCACAGACCGACCGCCGCGAGGATCGCGACAGGAACGTAGGCCATGAGTGAGTAGCGGACGTCCGCGCCGTAGTTGTAGCTGCCGGCGTAGAAGAAGAGGAAGATCGCCCAGAACGCCAGGAAGTATGCGAGCAGCAGGACTCGCTCACGGATCCGGCCCGACGCAAGAACGCCGACCACCGCCGCCGCGCCGCACAGCGCCGAAAATCGTTCGTCCCAGAAAAAGAACCGGGAGTTCACGGCGAAGTTCGCGATCGCGTGCTGCCACGACATCCGATCGCCGGTCGTGCCCCAGTTTTCGTTCTGCACCGCGACGATGTGGAGCAATGGCGCCATCGACACCACGGCGCCGGCGATGGCCGCAATCCACAGCCGCCGCTGCCGGAATTCCTCGGGCGCGAGCAGCACGAGCACGATCACGATCAGCGGCACGATGAGGATGCACTCCGGGCGCATCGTCATGGCGAAGGACGCACAGGCGACCGTCCACACGAGCGCCGATGTCGTTCGCACGCGGGTGAAATGGACGGCGGCGAGCATCGATGCCGCGCACAGGAGCGCAGCCGTCGGTTCCGCGGCGGCGGTGTTCGACCATTGCAACTGCATCGGCAGCAGGCCGATCACCAGTCCGCTGAGCACGGCGATCCACGCGTTCGCAAACAACAGATCGGCGAGCAGCGCCGTCGTCAGCGCGGTCAGCGCAGCAACAACGTTGTTGAAGCGAAACGCGGCCGCGTCGCCAACGCCGGCCACGCGATAGATGATCGACAGCACGTACGGGTACCCGTACGGTTGCTTGTTGTATTCCCCTTGAAAACACTGCAGGCGCCCATAGTCGAGATTGCCGTCGTTGCACATCTGCGCGCGGCGCAGGTCGCTCAGGTTCCGGCCGACGCCTTGATAGATGTGCTCGTCGTAGTAGATGCGATTGGTCCGCGGTGGCAGCGTGGCCGTGAGCAGCCACACGCCCGCGGCGAGGACGCAGCCCGCGGCCAGCGTGGCGCGCGCGGACCTGCAGCCGGCGCGCTTCAACGATCGTGATGACAATCAGGAGGGCAAACTGAGCCTCGAGCGCCCAGAACTGCCACTTCATAAGGAACTCGCGAAGCGCGTGAGTGCTCATGGTGTGCGCGTCGAAGATGGTATTATGCGATGCTGTACGCTGTGAAGGGCGGTCATATGCGACATGCGAGTGCGATCGTGCTGTTGGTGGTGGGCGCTATCGGCCGCGGCATGCACGAAGGACAGCTCCAACGCGCCCCCAACTCGACCACAACCACATCGGTAGCGACGACGACGAGCACGACGACCTCCGTGGTGACGACGTCGATTCCGGTCGATCTTCACCGTCAGCGGGGCGGTCACCTCCGAGAAGGACGGCGCGCTGCTCAAGTTCGCCGACATCGAAATCATCCAGGGCGTCAACCTCGGCAAACGCTTCCAGGCGCGACGGCAACGGCGCGTACACGATGCCCGAATCTCGATCCCGGGGCATTCGTGGCGAGGTACTGGGCACCGGGCTATCTCGACCAAGGACGTGACTGGTGACGTTGACGACATCGAACTTGACCGTCAACGTTCAGCTCACGCCGGAGCCGCCGACGACGACCACCGTGCCGGCGCTCAATGCGAGTTTCACGTTCTCGCCCAATCCGTGCACGATCAACCCGGGGCCGGCGGTGAACTGCAGCGGTGGACTCCAGTTCCTCAACTGGTGATATCACCAACCGGCAGTGGTTGTATGCCGGGAAGGTGATCGTCGACCAGGTCGTGCACGCTCTGGGCTTCGGGTGCGGCGACCTGATCGGCTCCGGCACGACCCGCACGATTTCCGTTCGGCTGACGATCTCCGACGCCGCCGGCAACGTGAGCACCGTCGACAACGGCCTCCCGGTGAACATCGTCGGTGGCGCCTGCCCCTAGCAGCTAGCGTCTGACCAGGAAGGAGCCGATCGCCAACGCATCGGCTCCACCTTCACCAAACATTTCGATGGCTTCGCGCGGCGAGCAGACGAGCGGGGATCCGTGCAGGTTGAAGCTCGTATTGAGCACGGCGCCGATCCCGATGCGCCCGCGCATGTCGCGGAGCAGCGCGGCGAACGGCCCGCGATCGTCGTCGGCGACCATCTGAGGACGGCACGTCCCGTCGATGCTGATGACGCCGCTCAAGGCATCGCGATACTCGGGCGCGACCTGGTACGCCATCGTCATGTGGCGGTTCGGCCGGCCCGTAAAGTCCGAGAGCACGGCGCGCGCGTCGCGATCGAGCAGGCTGGGGCAGAAGGGCTGATACCACACGCGCCGCTTCAGGACCAGGTTGAGGCGATCGCGGAGCGCGGGCCGATCGGGACGCGCGAGCACGCTGCGATGGCCCAGGGCCCTCGGGCCGTATTCCATCCGCCCCTGAAACCAGAGGACGATTTTCTCGTCGGCCAGGAGCGATCCGACTGCTGACGCGAGCTCGGGGCAGCGCTGATACGGCACGCCGCTCGCTCGCAATGCCGATTCGATCGCCTCGTCCGCGTATTCAGGTCCGAACGCGAGATCGCCGAGTTCGACGCGCGGCGTGTCGCCGCCGGCCATGCAGGCGAGCAGCGCGGCGCCGAGCGCCAGGCCGCCGTCTCCCATGTGCGGAAACACGAAGACATCGTCGACGCCGTCGAGCAGGCGGAGCCGTCGATTCACCTTGATGTTCGAGGCCACGCCCCCGGCGAGCGCGACGCAGCGTTCGCCGCTCTGGCGGAGTGCCGCCGACACGACGCCTTCGCACGCGGTTTCGAGCGCGCGCTGCGCCATGAACGCGAACTGCTCGTTCGGAAAGCGCCAGTGCACGTCCGCAAGCGGCCGTCGCAGGGCGTGCCCGGGGAGGGCCGTTGCGAACGAGAGTCCGCGAGCGGTCAGCAGGGACAGCATCGGGTTGCGATCGTCCGGCACCGGCGACGCGTAGTCGGCGATGGCCATGACCTTGCCTTCGTCTTCGAGCTCGCGCATGTTCAGGAGGCGCGTCACGTGCTCGAAGAAGACGCCGGGAGACTGTTGCGCCGGCGTGGACGCGAGCAGCTCGATGCGGCCGTCGCGATAGCGGCTCACCGTCGCCGCCTTCCCGTCGCCGACGCCGTCGATGGTGACGACGAGCGCGGAGGAGAAGTCGCTCGTGCAGGCCGCCGTGGCGGCGTGACAGGCGTGATGGTCGAACAGGTCGAGCGCGGCGTGTCCGAAGCCGGCGCGCGCGAGCGTGCGCCGAAGCGCCCATCGATTCGCCGCGCGGCTCGCTGCATTGGGCGCCCATTCGGTGATGCGGTATTTGGCGCGCGTGCGCAGCGCCGTCAGCGCGCCATTCGGGCGCGTGGCGGCGGCGGAGCTGGTAGTACGACTCGCGTGACGCTGGATACAGTCGCCCGATGGCTTTGGCGACGTCGTCCGTGCTGCACGCGACGCGGCCGACATCATGCGGGCGCGAGGCCGGCGATCTCGAGGCAGGCCGCGATCGACCGGGCGGGGAAGTCGATCTCCAGCTTGCGGCGCGACAGCCGTTCTTCGTTGACCGCCGCCGCCAGCCGTCCATCGACCAGCAAGGCCGCGCCTGCGTCGTGGCCGTCCCAGATGCCGAGGATGTTCAAGGGGCAGTCACAGTCGAGAGTCAACAGTCAAGTCACAGTCAACAGTAGTCGACAGTGGGGCGGCTGTCGACTGTCGACTGTGAACTGTCGACTTCTCAGCAGATGCCTTTCGGACCGGTCGCGACCTGCTTGAGGAAGTCGGCGGTCGCGCGGATCTTCGGATCGCGGCGGTACTCGGGGTGCGTGATCAACCAGATGTCGCCTCTTCGCGACCTCCTCCGAAATCGGCGACGAGGTCGTCGTCGCCTCGCGCCACGAGCTTCGGCAGCACGGCGACGCCGGCCGCCGCGCGCGCGGCTTCCAGCAAGCGTGTGGGTGCTGTTGGTCTGGAGCGCAATCGTGGCGTTGGCGAGGATCGGCCGGAACCACGCGGCGTTCTGCAGCACGCCGAACTGCGGCAGATAGACGAGCAGCGGGAGTCCGCGCGCGGACTCGACGTCCGTCACGCGAAGCCGCCGTGGCCCGAGGAACTTTCTGGACGCATAGAGGAACATGGCGCTCTGCGCGATCCGCGTGGCCACCAGTCCGGTCTGGCGCGGGTTCGGCAAGCGGACCGCGATGTCGGCTTCGCCGCGCGAGAGGTCGAGCGGCCGCGTGCCGACGAGAATCTCGAGATTGACGGACGGGTATCGCGCGCGAAAGGCGGGCAAGTGCGCGGCGAACCAGTGGGAGGCGATCTCCGGAATCATCGCCAGCCGCACGCGACCCGCCACCGCGCCGGTGTCGGCTCGCGCCCGCGCGCCGACGGCCAGCGCCGCGCGCTCCATCGCTTCGGCGTTCACCAGCACGTTTTCGCCGACCGGGGTCAGGCGATAGCCGGCCGCGGTGCGATAGAACAGCGTGGTCCCGAGTTCCTGTTCGAGCGCGGCGAGGCGCCGGCTGATCGTCGTGTGCTCGACGGCGAGGCGCCGCGCCGCCGCCGAGAGGCGGCCGGCGCGGGCAACCGCCAGGAACACGCGAACGCCGTCCCAGTCCACGGCTGTGCATTATTGCACAACATGATGTGCGCAGATGGCTCATGATCGCTCGCCGGCGTTTGGGTGCATGCTGGCTGCGGGTCTTGGTACTGGGTAGCGCGGCCCTTCAGGGCCGCGTGCCTGAACGGGAGGCGATCATGTCAGTCGCGGTCAACGATCCGAAAGCTACGATGAAGTCGCAGTGGGACGCGGTGGCGCCGGGCTGGGATCGCTGGTTCGAGTGGTACGAGCGGAACTTCGCGCCGTCGATCGCCTTCTGCTGCGACGCGACGCAGCTGCAGCCCGGGTCGTTCGTGCTGGACGTCGCATGCGGCACCGGCCAGCCCGCCGTGGCGGCGGCCCGTCGTGTCCGGCCGGGCGGACGCGTGATCGCCACGGACATCTCGCCCGAGATGCTCGACGTGGCGCGCCGGCGCGCCGCGCAGGCGGGACTCGCGAATCTCGAGTTCCGCGAAATGGACGGCGAGCATCTGGACTTTCCGGACGAGACGTTCGATGCGGTGACGTGCGCGTACGCGCTCATGTTCTATCCGGACGTCGACCCGCGCGATCGCCGAGGCGCGGCGCGTCCTCAAGCCCGGAGGCCGCTTCGCCGTCGTCGCCTGGGACGAACCGTCGAAGAGTCCGTTCCTGACGATTGCCGGCCGCGCGGTCGCGCAGTTCTTTCCCGCGCAGCCGCCCAATGCGAACGCACCCGGTGCGTTTCGGTTCGCTCGCCAGGGCGCGCTCGAGGACGCGCTTCGGGCCGGCGGCTTCACCGACGTTTCGGTCGAGAGCGTTCCGATGGTGGTCGAATGCGCGTCGCCGAGCGACTACTGGCAGATGTTCGTCGACCATGCCGCAGGCGTGTCGACGAAGGTCTCCCAGCTGAGCGAGGCCGACCGCGCCACGCTGATCGCCACGGTTGAAGCCGGTGCGAGCCAGCACATCGAGGATGGTCGTGTGAAATTGCTCGCGACGGCGCTCTGCGCGGTCGCGCGGAAGTAATCAGCTCAGCCGTCGGCTGGTCGTTTCAGGAAGTGGCGCAGCCCTTTACTGAGCGCAGCTGCGCCACGTAGAATGTGTCACGATCGGATCGCGATGGCGGAGAGCACGACCCGTGCGGCTGGCGTGGCGCTCGCGGTCAGCTACGCGGTGATGATCGGGTGGCTGTACGCGCGGCAGCCGCAGACGCTGGCCCAGTTCACCGGCGGCCTGTCCGACGCGGTGGGCGCATACGACATCGATCAGCAGTCGTTCGACGACGGCCTCGCGTTCTTTCGCCGCGATCAGTTCGTCGAGGCTCGCGCCGCCTTCGCGCGCGCCGATCCCGCGGTGCGCGACGCGCGCACGCAGTTCTACATCGCCTACAGCTTCTATCGTCAGGGGTGGGGCCGGCTCTACCAAGACGACGCGCTCTACCGCGAAGGCGTGAACGCGGTGGATCGCGCGATCGCCCTGGCGCCGAACGGACGGCTGGTCGTCGACGACCCTGAGCTGCGGGTGCACACGGCCGACGAGCTCAAAGCGGCGCTCGAAAGCGGCCTCCACGTCGACGCCTCGGATTTCAGTCCGGCGCGCGTGCTCCGCGAACGCAAATGACCGCGACGCGCGAAGCCATCGTCCTCCCGGTAATCTTTCTGACCGTCGCGCTGTGCGCCGGTGCGCGGATTGGTCAAAGCCTCGTCTTCGTGCCGCCGTCGCTGTTCGCGCTCATCCTTGGGGTTCTTCTGGTTCGCCTGTTGATTCAGAGCGGGACGCTGCGCCCTGACCACTTGCTGTCGGGGGAGCGCGGCGCGCTCGCCAACATCAACGGGGCGATCGTGTTCCTGACGGTGTGGTTGGCCGGCGCCCAGATGTTCGCGATGCTCATCCCCGAGAATGGGCTGCCGCGCCTGGTCTTCAGCGTGTTCTTCCTGATTCTGCTGTTGAACACCGCCGCGGCCGGCCCGGACCGCCGCCGGTTCCTGCAGAGCGTGGCGGTCACGTTCGGATCGGTGTTCGTGCTGAAGTTCGTCGTGCTGGCCGCGCTCTCCGAGCCGGGAACCGGATGGTTGAAACGCGTGCTGCTCGCGATGGTCGAAGGCATCACGCTGGGCACGCTCACCCAGGACGTGCTGCATCCCGCCAGCGGCTACATCGCGTTGTTCGCGCTCGGATTGTTCCTCGTCGGTATTTTTCTGCTCCCGTTCCGCGAACGCCCGGCGACTACGGCGCTCCAGACACTTACCGAGGCGCCGCCACGGACGTCGCTCCGGCACTCGCGTTCGTGAACTGCACCTTGCCGCCGACGATCGTGTAGAGCACCTGTGTCGCCGGAATCTGATCCTCGGGGATCGTCATGAGATCCTTCGACAGCACCGTGATGTCGGCGAGCTTGCCGACCGTCAGCGAACCCTTGATGGTCTCCTCGAAGCCGGCGTACGCGGCGTCGAGCGTGTAGCTGCGCAGCGCCTGCATCCGCGTCATGCGCTGCTCGGGATAGAAGACCGTGCCGTCCGTGAGCTTGCGCGCCACCGACGCATAGAACGACGCAATCGGATCGATGTCCTCGACCGGCGCGTCCGTGCCATTGGCGATCACCGCGCCCGACTTGAGCAGCTTCTGCCAGACGTACGCGCCTTCCTCGGCGCGCTTCGGCCCGAGCCGCGCCAGGACGAACACCGCGTCCGATGTGGCGTGGACCCCTTGCATCGAGGCGATCACGCCCAGTTGTCCGAAGCGCGGAATGTCCGCGGCGCTGAGGTGCTGCGCGTGCTCGATCCGCCAGCGCAGCTGTTTGCCGTTCTTCTCGGGGTGGCGTTTGAACGTCTCCTCGAAGATGTTCAGCGTCTCGCGGTTGCCGCGATCCCCAATCGCGTGCACGTTGAGCTGGTAGTCGTGCTGGATGGCCAGCTCCGCCGATCGGCGAACGTCGTCGAGCGTATCGGTGTTCATGCCGCTCGTCGACGTCAGATCGGCGTACGGCTCGAGCATCCACGCGCCGCGCGAGCCGAGCGCGCCGTCGATCGCGCGCTTGATCCCGCGCACGGTGAACCGTTTGTCGCCGTAGTTGACCGTCCGGTATTTCGGCATGCTCACCGCGAGCCGGTCGGGCGATTCGCGCAGCATCATCCAGACGCGCAGCGGCAGCTTCCCCTCGTCGACGACCTTCTTCATGATGTCGATCGTCAGCGGCGGCGATCCGGCGTCGGCGATCGTGGTCAGGCCCTTCGACAGGCCTTCGCGCGCGGCGAGCTCGATGACATGCGCAGGTCCGCTTCCACCTGCGCGGGCGTACGCGTCGCGCGATCGCGCGACAGCGCGTCGCCGACGAGCGACATCGCCCGCTCGTTGAACAGCCCGGTCGCGTTCCCGTCCGCGTCGCGGAGAATTTTTCCGCCGGCCGGATCGGCGCGTGGACTTCGTCACTTCCGCCATCTTCATCGCGAACGCATTCGCGAAGCCGGCGTGGCCGCTCGCATGCGTCAGCCACACGGGGTTGTTGGGCGAGACGCGGCTGAGCGCCTCGTGCAGCGGAAAGCCCTCGATCGTTTGCGCCGGCGCCGGCGACCATTTCTCCTGATGCCAGCCGCGGCCCGAGAATCCACTCGCCCGGCCGCGCCGTCTTGGCCGCGTCGCCCACCATGCGGACGATGTCGTCCCAGTTTTTCGCGGTGCCGAGCTTCAGGTTTCTGGCCGCGTCGCCGACGCCGGTGAAGTGCGCGTGCGCGTCGATCAGGCCCGGGATCGCGAGCGCGCCCTTGAGATCGATGACGCGCGTCGCCGGTCCGACGTGCCGCTGGATTTCGTCGTTCGGTCCGACGGCGACGATGGTGTCGCCGCTGACGGCGAGGGCCTCCACGACCGGCCGGGTCTCGTCCACGGTGACGATTTTTCCGCCCCGCAGCACGAGATCTGCGCTCCGGACCGGCGCTTGCGCGTGCAACACCATCGACAGACCGCCGAGTGCGACCGCCACACGAATTGACATGCTCATGACCCTCTCCGAGGCGTAAGTGTAGGTGAACTCTGTAAGTAAGCGTCGCAGATTGGAACAGCCACGGCCGTTGCCAAAAACTAACTTGTTGAGCCAGCTGAGCTTGCAGAGATGGGTGGTCTGCCCCGTATATTGCTTAGGTCCCTTTTACGCGAAAACCGGCTATGTTCCGCATAGTGGCGGATACCACTTCATGAAGTCGTTCGGCCGAAGTCCATCGTCCGTGCGCTGGACGGATTACGGTCTCACCATCCCCGCGGTGGCTGTGGCCCTGCTCGCCGCGGTGCTGACGCTCCGTTCGGGCGCCGCGCCGCTGGCGGTCGCGCCGCTCGCGCTCGCCGTCGCGCTCAGCGCGTGGTACGGCGGGTTCGGGCCGGGCCTGTTCGCGCTCGCGCTGGCCGCGGTCGGGATCGACGTCTTCCTCGTGGAACCGGGGAGCGTCCTCCGGTTTACGGGTCCCGCGCAGGCCTCGGCGTTCGCCGTGTTCCTCGCCGGCTGGGCGATCTTCTGCGTCCTCGCCGAGCGCGTCTATCGCCAACTGCAGCGCGACCGGCAAGTGCGTGTCGCCGCCGAGAGCTCCTCGTTACAGGCGAACCGGCTGGCGCAGCTCACCGCGGCGCTGGCGCAGGCGCGCACGCCGCGCGCGGCAATCGAGGCGGCCCTCCAGGAGCCGCTGCACGCGCTGAAGGCCGACGCCGGCATGCTGCTTTTGACCGCGCGCGATGGTGAGACCGCGGAAATCACGCGCGCCGTCGCGTACCCTGACGGCCCACCCACGGAAAAGATTTCGTTGGCGGAAGGCGGGCCGATCGCGGACGCGGTGGGGCGCGGGGCGCCGATCATTCTCGCGTCGCGGCAGGCGCGAAACGCGATGTACCCGCCGGGCGGACCGCTCGACTCGGGCCGCTTCGAGGGCGCGGTCGTCGTGCCGCTGCTCATCGGCAGCCGCGTCGTCGCGGTCGTCCTGCTCGAGTTTCTCGCGCCGCGCGACCTCACCATCGACGATCACGAGTACGTGCGCGCGTATGCGACGTATGCGGCGCGGGCGCTGGATCGCACGTGGCAGCTCGAGTTCGCCGAGCGGGCGCGATCGGACGCCGAGCATCTGCGCGCCCAGGCGCACCAGGAGCTGGCGGAACGCAAGACGATCGAGCACGCCCTGCGCGCGAGCGAAACGCGCTACCGCGGGCTGGCCGCGCGCACCAGCCGCCTGCACACGTTGAGCTCGGCGCTCTCCGAGGCGGTGACCGTCGATGCCGTGGCTCGCGCCGTCATCACGCACGGACGCATCGTCGCCGGCGCGACGGCCGGCGAAGTGATGATGCTCGTCGAGGACGGGGCCCAGTTCGAGACGCTGTACGGCGAGTCGACCGACCCGCAGAATCCGGAGCCTCACCGCACCCCGGTCGAGGACGGCTTGTGTGCGACCGACGCCGTGCGGAACCGCCGGCCGGTCTTCGTCAAGTCGCTGACCGACTGGCAGGATCGCTACTGGCGGTCGGCCTCGATTGCGGCCGACGGCGGCTATGAATCGTCGGCGACGATGCCGCTGCTCGTCGAAGGCGTGGCGATCGGCGTGCTCGCCTTCCATTTCACGGTGCCGGTGAATTTCGACGACGACTACCAGGCGCTGTTGACGTCGGTCGCGCAGCACTGCGCGCAGGCGCTGGACCGCGCGCGGCTGTACGAATCGACGCAGCGGGCGCGGGCCGACGCCGAGCGCGCCAACCGCTTCAAGGATGAATTCGTCTCGGTGGTCTCGCACGAGCTGCGGACGCCGCTCAGCGCGATTCTCGGCTGGGCCGGCATGCTGCAGCGCGGCACCCTCAGCGTCGAGAAGACCAACCGCGCGCTGCAGTCGATTTCCGACAACGCCAGCCGCCAGGCGCGGCTGATCGAAGAGCTGCTCGATTTCTCGCGCGTCGCATCGGGCCGGACCACGTTGCACCTCGAGCGCGTGGACATGCGCGATCTGATCCGCAATGTCGTGGAATCGATGGTGCCGACGGCCGCGGCGCGCGGCGTGGAGTTGCACCACTCGCCGGCGCCTCCGGTCGACGTGGAAGGCGACATTCGACGGCTGGAGCAGGTGTTCTTCAATCTCATCGACAACGCGCTCAAGTTCACGCCCAAGGGCGGGCGCGTGTCGCTGGACGTGCGGATCGTGGAAGGCCACGTGGAAGTGCAGGTGAGCGACAACGGCGCCGGCATCGACGCCGACTTCCTCCCGCGCGTGTTCGATCGCTTCCGGCAGGCCGACAGCACGACCAGCCGCGCGCACGGCGGTCTCGGCCTCGGATTGTCGATTGCCCAGCAGCTGGTCGAGGCGCACAAGGGCACCATCTCGGCCGAGAGCGCCGGCAGGGGACACGGCTCGACGTTCACGGTACGGCTGCCGGCCTCGGCCCGCAGCGCGGACGCGATCGCCGACGAAGTACACCGCCCGGCGCCACGGCCCGCCATCGCCGAGATCGAGACCCGCCTCGATGGATTGCGCGTGCTCGTGGTCGACGACGAAGCGGATGCGCGGGAAGTGATGGCGCAGACGCTCGAGACCTATGGCGCCAGCGTGGAGCTCGCGGAAAGCGCCCACGACGCGCTCGAGATCCTCGAACACCTGCGCGTGGACGTGCTGCTGGCCGATATCGCGATGCCCGACGAGGACGGCTACGCGTTGATTCGCAACGTCCGCGCGTCGTCGGTCCCCGGCGTCTCGACCATTCCCGCCGCGGCGGTGACGGCGTTCACGCGCGAAGAGCATCGCCAGCACGCGCTCAACTCGGGATTCCAGATGCATCTCGGAAAACCGTTTCAGCCCGCGGAGCTCGTGCGCACCGTCGATCTGCTCGCTCATCGGGTCATTCACTAACATCTCACACATGAGATGACGAGCTGAATCCAGGTGCCTCTGGCACTGATTCTGCTCGTCTACACCTATGGGCAAAAGAGGAGAACAGGTCATGTGCGCACAGAGGAGTCGGCGCGTCAGGACCTTGGCCGCGATCACCGCTGGAGCGATGCTGCTTGGCGGTGTCGGAGTGGCCAGGGCGGCCGAGCAGCAGGTTCAATGGACCAACATGGTGAACGTCACGCTGCGCGGAGGAAATGCGCTGCAGAAGACCGGCGGGTGCATGGGATGCGACGACGCGACGGCCGTATCGCGCCAGATGATCCGCTCGGGCAACGGCTACGTTGAATTCACCGTCGGCGAGCCCTACACGTTCTGGATGGCCGGGCTCACGAATGAGCGACGGCAACGTGCATTACAACACCATCGACTTCGCAGTCCGCTTCAACGCCAACGATACGGCCGACGTCATGGAGAACGGCCAGTACCAAGGCGGCGATACCGATTACGCCGTCGGCGATCGATTCCGCATCGCCGTCGTCAACGGCCGGGTCGTGTATATGAAGAACGGCGGCGTGGTGTTCCAGAGCCGCCAATCGCCGCGGTACCCGATGGTGCTGGCGGCGGCCCTGGGCACGAGCGGCGCGACGATTCGCAATGCCCGGATCGACACCTCGAATCGCGCATTCACGGACGACAACTACTACAACGAATCCGACCGGTATGCGTTCGATCGCATCGATTCCAACAACGACGGCGTGATCGCGCGGCGCGAATGGACGGGAACCCGCCGGGAGTTCAACGCGCTCGACGCGAACGCTGACGGTGTCCTCAACGTTCGCGAATACAGGCGCGGGACTGGCGGCAACGTTGGCGGCGTCGGCACATCGGGACAGCTGATCACCGTGAACCCGACGCAGCGCTGGACCGACACCGGCATGTGGGTCGAAGCCGGAGACATGATCACAATCGACGCCGAAGGCAGCATCCAGATGAGCGGCAACGCCGGCGACACCGCCACTCCGGCTGGATCGCGGACCGGCCGTCGCGCGGCAGACGCGCCGATGCGAAATCAGTCGGCCGGCCTGCTGCTGGCGCGAATCGGCAACTCAGGAGTGTTCGCGGTCGGCGATCGTCGAACCGCGCGTGCGCCGGTGAGCGGCCAGTTGTTCTTCGGCGTGAACGACGACATTCTGGAAGACAACCGCGGTGAATACCGCGTGAGCGTCACGGTTCAACCGCGGTAGGCGAGGGCAGGAAAGGCTGGAAAGGCAGGAAGCTGGAAGGGAAAACCTCTGTGTTCTTCCCACAGTGTTCTCCCATCCTGCCTATCCTGCCCTCCGCCTATCCTGCCTTGCACGCTCACCGGAAATAGAACGCGATCCCGCCCGCACAGATAGTGTCGAGAGTTATCGTTGAGCGCCACGCCAAGCTCGGCGAGGAAGTCGATGCTCTCGTTGATCTTGTATTCGAGCCCCGGCACGAGGTGCGCGGTCTTGAATTCGCCCGGCACGCCCAGCCCTTCGAACGCGAAGTCGAGACCGGCATAGAGCTCGAGCTTGGGCGCGACGTGCCCACCGCCGAGGAAGGTCAAATCGATCCCGTTGAAGTCGGCGGTCGCATCGCCCATCCGTCGATGGAGTCCAAACGCGACAGAAAGATCGATCGGCGATTCCTTGAGGAGCCAGTATTCCCCGTTGGCGCCGAAGAATGTGACGCCGTCGTAAATTGCGACGCCGCCCTCGAGATCGAATCGCGGCGTGAAGCCGTAGCCCAGCATCGCGGCGATGCCGATGTCGCTGTCGACTCCCTTGCCGAAGAGCAGCATCGGATTTGCGCGAAGCTTGAAATTGCCTTTGTTGATGGTTTCAGCCGACTCCATGATGCCGAAGTCTTGCGCTGACGCGCTCGCAGGAATGATGAGCAGGAACGCGAACAGCAGAGCCAGTCGTAGCTTTCTCACGTCGACCCTCCCGCGGGTAGTTGAGTTGGTCGCACTATGCGACGCTCATCCGTTCGTGAACTCTGCTAAGGCCGTGCCATGCTGACGTGCCTCCTGGAGCTCTCATGTGGACGCGTGTGTGGGTCCTGTCGATTGCGTTGCTCGCGCAGCAACTGCCGGCGCCGTTTGCCACGCCGTGGTTCCGCAAGGCGACGCGCGTCGTGCCGCTGCCCGACGGTCATCGCTTGATCGTGCCTGCTGGTTTTTCGGTGAATGTGTTCGCCGACGGGCTGCAGTTCCCGCGGATGATGGCGCTCGCGCCGAACGGCGACGTGTTCCTCGCCGAGCCCGTGCGCAGGACGGGGCGCGATCACGATCCTGCGCGACGCGGATCGCGACGGCGTGGCCGAGACGCGCGAGACATTCGCTGCCGGGCTGAACCGGCCGTTCGGCCTCGCGTTCTAGCGGAACGATTCTCTACGTCGGCAACAACGATTCGGTCGTGCGGTTCGCCTACAGCGCCGGTCAGACGCGCGCCGACGGCGCCGCCGGAGAAGATCGTCGATCTCCCGGCGAGCGACGCGGCGCTCGACCAGGACACCGCGAATCGTCTGAAGATCGACATCAGCCAGACGCGCGGCTACAACCATTGGACGCGCAACGTCATCTTCAGCCCGGATGGCACGAAGCATGTACGTGACCGTCGGGTCAGCGACCAACGCGACGCCGGAAACGCGACTGGCGGCCGCGCGGCGATCAACGAGTTCAACCGGCCGACGGCAGCGGCCATCGCGTGTTCGCGAGCGGACTGCGCAATCCGGTCGGGCTGGCGTACTTTCCCGGGCACCGACGACGCTGTGGACCGCGGTCAACGAGCGCGATCAACTCGGCGACGATCTCGTGCCCGACTTCATCACCTCGGTTCGCGACGGCGCGTTCTACGGGTGGCCGTACTCGTATCTCGGCAGCCATCTCGATCCGACCGTCGACGCCGCAGCGTCCGGATCTCGTGGCGCGCGCCGTCGCGCCCGACGTGCTTGCTGCCGTCGCACTGCGGCCGCGCTCGGGTCTGTTGTTCTACACCGGCAGCGCAGTTTCCGGCCGAGGCCTACCGCAACAGCGCGTTCGTCGCGCTGCACGGTTCGATCAACCGATCGAAGCTGTCGGGTTACAGCGTCGTGCGCGTCCCGTTCCGCGACGGCCGGCCGTACCGGTCCGCCGGAACCGTTTCTCACCGGCTTCGTCGCGCGCGACGACGACGAGAAGCAGGCGTGGGGACGGCCGGTCGGCTTGCTGCAGCTGCCGGACGGCGCGCTGCTCGTGTCGGACGACGGCGGAAACCGCGTATGGCGGGTCGACTTCCCGGACGAACGGTCGATCCAATCAACTACACGATCGCAAGCCCTCCCGTGAGCCAAAAAAGAACACGTGTTCCGGCATGTTTGCTCCAAAAAAACACATGAATCGATAGGGACATCAGCAGCGGCTCGACCAACTAGCTGACTCACCGCGACTTACTAAAAACGTCGAGCATGGAATCGCAGTTGCTCTTGCTGTGCGACATGAGGTTCCGTCGCGGTGTTGTTCGACTGCTCGCTTTCGCAATCATCAGTTCCGTACCTACACACGCGTCGGCGCAGCTGCTGCCGTCGTTGCTCGATCCGGTCCTCAAGGCGATCAACATCACGGCGTGTTCGCTGCCGCTGCTGTCGAAATCCCCAAAAGTTGATGGTGCAGTGCAGCGTTGGGCGCGGGAGGGCGGTTCGGGAAACATTCGCGTGATCGTTTCCGCGCAGGGCGGACTGCTCGGACTCGTGAAGACGATCCTGGCCGCGCTCCGCCTCCCGCTGCTGGGCGAGTTGCCAGGCATCAATGCCCTCGTGGCCGACGTCAATGCCCTCGCGCTCTCGACGCTCGCGTGCTCGACCGCTGTCTCGATCGATCTCGGTTGACGCGGTCGTCAGCGTCACGGGCGCGCCGGCGCCCGCGCCCGCGTACTCGCTGCGCATCCACGCTCGGCGTGCCATCCGCGAAGCCGACCGGCGCCGGCATCGCCGTCGCGGTGATCGACTCGGGCATCGCCCCCTCGGCCGACTTCAGCAATCGGATCGTCGGATTCTTCGATTTCACGAACGGAGGAATCGTCGTCGCCGTCCGACGGATACGGGCACGGCACACACGTCGCCGGGTTGATCGCCGGCAGCGGCAGCCTCGCGGGATCGACGGACTACCGCGGCGTCGGCAGCGGCACGTTGCTGATCGGCATGAAAGTCCTCGACGCGCAAGGTCGCGGACGGACGAGTGACGTGATCAAGGCGGTCGAACACGCGACCGCGCAGCGAGCAAAGCTCGGCATCAAGGTGATCAACCTGTCGCTCGGCCACGCCATTTACGAACCGGCGGCGAAGGATCCGCTGGTGCGGGCGGTCGAAGCGGCATCACGTGCCGGCATCATCGTCGTGGCCGCGGCGGGGAACCAGGGATGGAATGCCGAGCGCGGCGAATCGGGTTACGGCGGGATCGTGTCGCCGGGCAACGCGCCGTCGGCCATTACCGTCGGCGCCCTGATGACGAAAGACACGACGAGCCGTGCCGACGACGAGGTTGCGCCCTACAGTTCTCGAGGGCCGTCGTGGTACGACGGGTTTGCGAAACCCGACATCGTCGCTCCGGGACACGGCCTGGTGTCGGTCGCGGCGTCGAACAGCACGCTGTACACGAAGTATCCGACGTCGCGGGTCGGGACGAATTACCTGCGTTTGAGCGGCACCAGCATGGCCGCCGCCGTGGCAAGCGGCACGGTGGCGCTGCTGCTCGAGGCGAACAAGACTGCGTTTCCAAACGGGCCGCCGCTCACGCCGAACGCCATCAAGGCGATGCTGCAGTACTCGTCGCTGCAGGTGCGCGATGCGTCGGGCGTCGCCTACGACCAGCTGACGCAGGGCGCCGGAGCGCTCAACGCCGCCGGCGCGATCGATCTCGCGCGCACGACCAAGACCGCGACGCCGGTCGGGTCCAACTGGTGGACGACCAACGTGACGCCTTCGTCGAAGATCGGCGGCGTCGACTATGCCTGGTCGGAACACATCGTGTGGGGCATCCACATCGTGTGGGGCACGTCCATCGCGACCAACGAGGCTGAGTGGGGGCTCAACAAGACGTGGGGCAGCTCGGCGGTCTGGGAGTCGCACATCGTCTGGGGCACGGACGTGGTGTGGGCGGATCCGCATTCGTGGGCGACGCACATCGTGTGGGGGACGAACTACATCGGCGACGATGTCCGGGAATCACATCGTCTGGGGGACGGCTGACGAAGCCGGAGACGACTGTGTGGGGCAACCTGGCGGACGCGGGAGGGAGAGAGTCCGTGATGGATGGGGCGTTCCGCCTCATCAAGCTGCCCGCGCCGGCGCGTGAGACGCCGGGGGCAGCGGGCACGCTGGCCGGCGTGCCGACAGGTGCGCGCCTCTACGTGGGCCTGGTGTGCGGAATTGCGGGGATCGTGCTGCTGCGCGCGCTCGTGGGTGTCGGCGCGGCGCCCACGGCGGCGATGTCCGCGCTCATGCTGCTGTCGCTCGTCGCGTCGATGATCAAGGTCGAGATCCCCGTCTTCGGGAATGCCTCGACGCTCACCGCGTGCCACGTCATCGATCTGATCGCGCTCGTCATGTACGGCACGCATGCCGCCGTCCTGGTTGGCGCGTGGGGGGCCTGGACGCAGTGCACGTTCCGGGCGCGCGTCCGGAACCCGCCGCATCAAACCGCGTTCAGCGTGGCCAGCCTCGCGCTGACGATGTGGGTGGCGGGCACCGTCTTCGAGGCGATGAGCGGCCCGCCGGTGGGCGCGGCGTCGCTGCTGCGGTGGGAGCCGCTCGGCGCCGCAGCCGCGGTGTCCTTCATATTCAACTCCGGTCTCGTCGCGGGCGCCGTCGCGCTGACCACCACGCGGCGGCTCATCTCGATCTGGTTCGATTTCTTCTTCTCGAGCTGGCCGAGCTACGTGATTGGCGCCGTGCTCGCCGCCGCCGTGGTCACCGGCATCCAGAACAAGAGCTACTGGCTCGTGCCGCTCCTCATCAGCGCGCTGGCTCTCATTCATCGCAACCACAAGTTCGTCCTGGAGCGGATCAACGATGCGATGACCGATCCGCTGACCGGCCTCCACAACAAGCGGTTCGTGGCCGAGCACGTGGAGCGCGAACTGGAACGCGCCAGCCGCACCGGCGACCGCGTCGCCATTGCCGTGATCGATGTCGACAACTTCAAGCACATCAACGATCGCATCGGCCACGCCGCCGGCGACGTCGCGCTGCGTCGCGTCGCGCAGGTGTTGAAGCAGGTCGTGCGCGAGTCCGACGTGTGCGCCCGATACGGAGGGGACGAGTTCGTGATCGTCATGCCGACCTGCGGCGCGCCCGAGGCCAGGCGTCGCATCGAGGAAGCGCGGCGCGCCGTGGCCGAGGCGTCCCTCGACCTTCAAGACAAGCTCGGCGTGTCACTCGGAATCAGCGCCGGCATTGCCGTGTACCCCCAAGACGGGCGCCGGTTCGACGCGCTCTTCGCCGTGGCCGACTCGCGGATGTACGAGTTCAAGCGCGACCATCGGATGGCCTGGTCGCGCAACGCCTGAAGGGCGCCGCAATTTACGCCCCGTCAGGAAACTGTTTCAAGCGGCGCGGCGGCCTTACAAAGCGGACAGTCTCCAGGCGTCCAAACACGATACGGCTGGCGCTCCAGCATCTCGAGCGTGGCACCCTGCTGTTCGGCAAACGCGTCGAACGCATCTCCCATCATGAGCAGGCACGCGACGACGGCCACCTGCGCGCCGCATTCGCGGAGGTCTGCGAGCGTCCCCCGGACCGCCGAACCGGCGCTGATCACGTCGTTCACGATCGCCACACGGCGCCCGGCGACGAACGGCCGGAGGGCTGCCGGCACCTTGTAGCGGACGGGAAACAGCGCGTCATTCCCCGGATCAGGAAAGCGCTCCGCGTACGTGAAGTCGCAGCCCAGCTCGTTCGCCACCATCAACGCGACGAACGCGCCTTCGTTGAGCGGACCACATACCGCGTCAACTTCATAGGCGACGAGTCTGCGCGCCAGCACCTGCGCCAGCGGCTGGATGGCGGCCGGACGACGGCAGAGGGCTTCGAGATCCATCCAGAAATCGGTGTGGTAGCCCGACTCGGTCTTGAAATGCCCGCGGCGGGAGGCGACGGTCGAGAGCAGACTCATCGGAAGATCGATCCTAAGGCGTTTCTGTTTCCGTGTAGCGCGGCCCTTTCAGCGGCCGCGGAGGACGCGGGGCTGAAAGCCCCGCGCTACACCGAAATAGAGTCTTTCATGAGACCCCGCTCGCAGCCGTTCGGCGGCGGCGTCGAGACCGCGCTCGAGCGCCGCGTCGGCTGCGGTCTTGCCGTCCTGGGTACGCGCCGCCGGATCGGCGCCGTGCGCGAGAAACAGATCGATGATCTCAAGCGCCCGCGTTTCATCGTCGGGCAGCCGCATGAGCGGCGTGGCCCCGTTTTGGTTCACGCGTCTTCGCGAGGCCGGGTTCGGTGGCGAACAACTCGCGCAGCCGGGCGACGTTGCCGGTAAAGGTCAGGTTGAAGATATCCCGGCTGACCCCACCGAGCACTTCAAGCGCGCGGTGACGCTGTCCGTAGACGGCAAATCCCATCGGCGTCGCATTCCAATTCGATTCGCGCGCATCGACCTCCGCGCCGCGCTCGATGAGCAGCGAGATGACGCGGACCGCATCCGCTCCCGCGGCATGATGCAGCGGCCGCGAGCCTCCGTGTTCCACGTACTCGTGGTCCGGCGACAAACCAGCGTCGAGCAGCCGCTCGGCGACATCCGCGCGATCCTCTCGAATCGCGGCCAGCATGGCCGCCGGCGCATCGTCTGCGACCGGCTCCCGTTTGATCCTCACCGCGTCCGGACGGGCGCCGTGGGCCAGAAGCCACTCGGTCAACTTCACGTGATGGCCGTCTCGTGCGGCATCGAGCAGGAAGCCGGCGCCCTGTCCGCGGCCCCACGGGTCGAGCATCGGCCACTCGGGGTCGTCCCAGTCGGCCTTCCGTCCCCGCTGCAGCGAGTGCATGTAGATCAAATCCAGGAGCCAGATGATGTCGTCGCCGAGCATCTGGCGTGAGCCATGATCGGCGAACACGTTGTAGAGCGTCTGGCCGTCGTACGGCTCCGCGCCCCGCTCGAAGAGCAGCCGCGCGAGCGGCTCGGCGCGCGGATGCGTGCGCGCTTCCTCTTCACCCCGTCCGAGGACGCCCGTCAACACTGTGTACGGATAGTCCTCGATGCCATTCAGGATGTAGCGCGCATTCGGGTCCGCGCCGCGATCGAGCAATGCGCGCGCAATCGCCACGGCGTTCTCGTGCGCGGCCGCGGTCAAGAGTCGAGCGTTGACGAGGTAGAGCAGCGGCGGCCATTCCTTCGGGCCGCCCGCTTCGGAGGCGGCCTCGGGACGCCCGTCGAGGATCCGTTCGACCGCGTCGAGATCGCCGCACACGACGCTCGTATAGAGACTGTCGCCCGCGACTTCGGGATGACGCGTCAGCAACCGCGTCGCCGTATTGAGGTACAGCGTCCGGCTGCTCGGTCCTCGCACATCCGCATCGGGACACGCGGCCTCGAGAAACGCGGCGACCCGCTCGGCATGCCCGAAGCCTGAGACGCGTGCCGCGGCGGGCTGAGCCGATCGCCGGTCGATCGCTGTCCGCATCGCCGCCCAACTCTCATAGCCGTGCTCGCGGGCGACTGCATGTTGGATGTCGCGCAGTGTCGGCGGGCCGGAGGCCTGCGGGTGGACGCGGTGCAGACGGGCGAGCTCAGCGGCATCGCCGGCGCGCACGGCCTTCAGCCAGCGCCGGGCTTCTCGACGGAAATTGTCCAGGGTCGTCACGAGACACCTTCCTTCCGCAATGCCTGGTGTCCGCTTGCGTCAGGCCGGAAGAAGGTTGAGTTGTGTGGCGAACCCGACTGGGTGAGGGCCGATACCCTCTTGCCGCGGACAGGAGGCGCCCCAGCGCGCGCTTCGACTAGTGTTCGCCTATGCCGCGGCCGTGTCAAGCGTTCGGAATCGGGGTCTAATACGCGCATGAGCGATCTGCGCTACGCGATTCGGATACTGCGAAAGTCGCCCGGCTTCACATTCGTCGCGGTCCTCACGCTCGCGCTCGGCATCGGCGCGACGACGGCCATCTACAGTGTGGTCGACGCCACCCTGCTCCAGCCCCTCCCGTTCCCGGACTCCGATCGTTTCGCGCGCATCGTCGAGAACGTCCCGTCGGTGTTTCCCGGGCGTCCACCCGCGCAGCGCGGCTTCACCTATCAGGAGTTTCTCGACTGGCGCGGCCGCAGTCGAACGCTCACCGACGCCTTCGCCGTAGCCCGGTGAAACCAACGTGCGACCGCCGACGGCGTCGCGCGCCTGTGGGGCGACGGCTGTCGACGAACACCTTCGCGCTGCTCGGCGCGCGCGCCTTTCTCGGCCGCACGCTCGACGCCCGCGACGACGCCAACCGAACGTCGTCGTCCTGAGCTTCGACACGTGGCGCCGCCGTTTTCGTGGTGATCCGGCTGTGATCGGTAGGACCGTCGAATTCCGCAACGACTTCAACGCGAGCGCTACGTTGGAGCGCTCCACGCCGCGGTTGATGACCGTTGTCGGCGTCCTGCCGCGCGGACGTGGTCGCCAACCGGCGTGGCCTGAGTATTGGGCACCGTTTCTTACTCGATCCGTCGAAGCCGTCTCC
>CAVSWN010000037.1:0-405052 GCA_963731545.1 uncultured Acidobacteriota bacterium
GCGGTCGGTCGCGCGGAAAGCGATCCCCACGCGTGGAGAGGAATCGGTCCACGTGTGAGCAGACCACCCGGGTACACAAGCGCGGGAGGCCGACGGTGCGAGGCCGTTGCGCGGGGCTGCGAAGGTCGTTCCGCGCCCGCTGCCGGTCGACCCGAACCCCGACGTCGATCGTCCAGCGGTCGAGCGCCAGCACATCGCCGGCATACGCGCTCAGCATCCGGTGCCACTCGTCGCGGCGGCCGAGGGCCGCGTGAGGTAGGCAAACCCGACCCGTGGGAAGACCGAGACGTTCGGCATTGATGGTCGTATAGGTCCCGTCGCCGGGCCAACCCGTCGCTTCAAACGTGGTCGTCCTGGCGGTAATGGAAGCCGAACTTCACCTCGTGACGGGCGCGGACCCAGTTGCCGTCGAGCTGGGTCTGGGCCTGCTCGCGTTCGCTCGACGAGTAGTTGAAGCCGCCGTGCCAGATGCCCGTCGAGGCGTCTTGATACGCCTGACTCTCGAGACCGCTCTGCGGGGTGAGATGAAGCCGAGGTCCACGTAGGCAAACTTGCCAGAAACAGCGCAGGCTCGAAGACGCGCGAAGCCTCGGCCTTGTAGATGTACAGTGGGCGCCGTCCTGGTTCCACGTCGTTTCCGGCGGCCGGTTCGGCGCCGGCGCCCCGGCCCCTCTTCAGCTTTTCGGCGCGATGAAAGAGAAACGACAACCGCGTGGCGCCGCCGGGGCTGCGCGTCTCCCCTCGCCGCGAGAGTGTTGACGGAATGCCGTCGTCTGGAAACCCGTTGGCGCCACTTGCCGGACGTCAGTTCTCGAAAGCCCGGCCCAGAACCAGAGTCGATCCGTTCGCAGAGCGGTCCACTGACGTCGCGCGCCGTATTCGGCCAGCTGACGAATGCGATTGCCCGAAAAACCCGGCCCCCTTCTGCTCGCTCGAGACGTTCTCGCCCTGCAGCTCGTCGTTGCTGAAGTAGATACGGGCCGAGCGCACGCAGCGCGTTCGCGCCGCGCTTCGAGACCAGGTTGATGCCGAGGCCGCCGGTCTGCTGCCGTGAATCGAGTCCGGCGGTGGTGAACTGCACTTCCTCGAACACGTTGAAGTCGAAGTAGGTGGTGCTGCCGCCCGAGGCGGCCATGTCGGTAATGGTGACGCCGTCGATGTTCCACATCGTATTCGCGCCGTTGTCGCCACGCGCAGTGAACTGGGCCTGGTTGGTGCTCTCGGATCCGCCGACGTTGGGCCGGCGATCGGGACGCCCGGGCAGGTGTTGCATCAGCGCCCATGGATCGCGAGCCGTCGGGACCTCGTTCAGCATCGTCTGGTCGAAGTTGGTGACGTTGCCCTGCCGTTTGACGTCGAGCACCGGGGTGGCGTCCGCGACGAGGATCTCTTCGGACACGGCTTCAAGCGGCCATCTCGATCGGGATCTCGACGCTGGTCCCGACACCAACGACGATGTTCGGTCGCACGAGCGGAGCAAACCCCGGCAACGTGGCCCTCAGCGTGTACGGGCCTGGATCGAGATCGGGAAAACGATAGGTGCCGCGGCCCTCGCTGATCGTCTCGCGCGGGGCGCGTCGATCTCCGACGTCAGCTGCACGACGACGCCGGGCAGGACGGCGCCAGTCGGAGTCGCGCACGATGCCATGGATCGAGCCTCGCTGAACCTGCGCCGCCGCCGGGAGCGCCAGCCCAACGAGGCACCGGCTTGAAGAGGAGAATCTGAACAGAGGAGTCTTCATAATCGTGTTCCGGCCGCTACCAGCGTGGCGGCGGCCTTTCCAGCCCTTGAACGGCTCGAAGTCGACGTGATACCCGCTCGGCGCGCGGCATCCGCGACGATGCGGTAGTTGGTGAGGGATCGGAGCCGATTGAGGAGCTCGTCGAGCGGCAATGTGTGAAACGGTTGTCCTTCGGGCGTCGGCCACATCCGCACGGTGCCATCGTCGGCACTGGAGGCAATCCACCGACCGTCGGGTGCGACTTCGAGACCTCGCACGGCCGATTCATGGCCCATCAGCAGATGGGGCTCTTCTCCCGTCAAGTTCCCCACGCGCACGATGCCATCTCGGCTTGCGGTGACGACCTGCTCCGACGCGATCCATTTCACCGACGCGATCTCGGATCCGTGCGACGACAGATCCCAGGAGCGTTTGTTCTCCACGTGTACACGGCAGCCCTGCCGAACGCTCCCCCCGGACGCAGCTCGGCAAGGAGGACCAGCACGTATCGGCCGTCGGCGCTGGGCACCGCACGCGCGGCAGGACCTTCCATCAATCGGGTCGAGGTCTTCGTGCGGAGATCCCACACGCGCACGCCCCCGGGCCGGCCGCGAGCAGGCGGCCATCGGGCAGGAATTCGACGCCGGGGCTCGGCTGCCCATCGCCCGCGTCGAGCACGTCGACTTCACGGGTGTTGAGGTTCCAGACCCGGATCACGGCCTCGCCGGGGGACGCGAGCTCACCCGTGACACCGCCGGCGCCGGCGAGCAGGTGGCCGGTCGAGTCCAGGGCCAGATCCCGAGACCATGCTCTTGAAGCCGGCGAGACGCTCGGGCGGGCGGCCATCGAAGTGGATCATCCGCACGCCGGCCATCGTCCCGACGATGACAAAATCTCCCTGCGGCGAGACCCGCACCGGGGAGCTTATCGGGGCTTCCGTGTCGAAGGTTCTCCCTCGTTGCCGGGTTCACCTTTGAGCGGCCAGACCTGCAGGCTCGCGGCGCTGTCGCCTCCCGCGGCAATCCATCGGCCGTGCGGATCGACCGCGAGGGCGTGCACACCCTTCATCGTGACTGCAGGACGCTGGAATGGCGCTGCGTCAATGGCCAGAGGACGCGGTCCGATTGTCTTGGAGGGCCAGCCACGTCCCGCTTGGATCGATGGCGATGCGGGCCGGCCGCCCCCCCGAGCGGAGCACGAGTGTTTCACTTGTCGCCGGTCCCTCGAGATTCCAGACATCGACCACCCGGTCCCTGCGACGGCAAGCCATCGCCCGTCGTCGCTGACTTGGAGTCGAACAACCGTCGAGACGCACAGCCAGGGTGCCGGCCCGTCGCAAGTGGCGCGCGGCGCGCGCGGCCACACGCGCCATGCGCCCGACTTGTGCTGCGCATAGACCTGCTTGCCATCAGGGCTGAGCAGGAACGACGCGACAGGGTCATCGTCGCCGCGCACCACCAACCGGGTGGGGCACGTTCGAGATTGGGGAGCGGAGACCTCGAAGAGCGAACCGCCATAGATCCCGAACATCCACTGCCCCGTCGGATCGATGGCGAACGCTCCAGACGCTCCCGGTGGCGGGGTAAAGACGCCATGTCGGATTTCGGGCGTGCCGTCTGGCAGCGGGTAGGACCGGATCAGGCGTCTTTGCGCCCGTCTGGCGTTGGCTCGGCGAATTCGCCGGTCACGACCGCCCCGCCCCGCACGAACCCCCAGCGGAAACTCCCGGCAATCCGCCGAATCTCGGCGGCGTCGGCTAGCGAGTAGGTCCGGATCGCGTCGGCTGTGAGGATGATGAACGAGCGGCTGTCCGCGGAGAAATCGCCCGACGCGAACCGGCCTCGGTTGCCCGGCGACGGAATCTCGCGCCGCCGAGCCATCGCTCTTCCACAGGCGGAACGACCCGTTGATGCCGCTCATCGCAGCCAGCCACTCGCCGTCGTTCGAGAACGACCAGAGGCACCGCACCCCACGACTCGTCGGTCCGCGCGAGGGCGAACGCGGGCGGGCCCTGCCACAGCGCGCGCAGCGCGAGCCGACGCGCGTGGGGAGTGTCAGCCCGCTCCAGACTGGCCAGCGCGTAGGCCACGCTGGCGGTCGGGTTCTGCGCGATCTCGGTCTGACCCAGCGTGAACAGCTGTTGCGCCTCGGCCTGGCGGGCAGCCGTCACCGCCTGCGCCCGTGCGCCCTCGCTCTGTCGCCACAGGACGCCCATGGCGATCGCCACGGCCAGCGCCGCTGCGGTCACCGCGGCCACGGCGATCCGCCGCTGTCGTCTGCGGCGCCGCGTGCGAGCGGTCATCGCGCGGGCGAAGGTGTCTTCGCTCGTCGACAGCGTGCCCGCATAGCGCTCACGCCAGAGCTCGTACTCGCGAAACGACGTGCCGGTCCACAGCAGGTCTCGGGCTTGCCGCGCTCTTCCCACAGCCGCGCGGCCTGCCGCAGCTGATCGCGCAGCTGCGCGCCGTCCTGGTCCTGCGTCTGCCACCGCACGAGCCGCGGCCAGGACGTCAGGAGCGACTCGTGCACGATCTCGATGCGGCGGCGGCTCGCGGCATCCGGCTCGATCGACGGCGGCTCGTACGACGTCAGCAGTCGCGCGTCGACGAGCGCGTCGAGCACCTCCGCGGCCTGCCCCGCGACGTGGCGGCACTTGTGCAGTGGGGCCGCATCGTCACCGAAGACCGACAGCAGCTCGTCGCGATCGAGCGTGGCGCGCGTACTCTGGGCCGTCACCAGGTTGCGGAACAGCTCCCGGACGATCGGCACGCGATCCTGTCCAATGCGCTCGAGCATCGCTTCGGCATGCTGCGCCAGCGCGCCGCCGACGCCGCCGATCGCGTCGTAGGCGGCCCGCGTAAGCAGACCGTGCTCGCGATCGCGCGCATCCCAGAGCCGCGACATGGCAAAGGCGACGAGCGGCAGCGCGCCGCGCTCGCCCGCCACTTCGGCCAGGATTTCGTCGACCATCGTTTCGTCCTCGAAGCGATAGCCGCACTTGAGCGCCGGCTGGACGAGCGCGCGCCGCAGCGCGGCGCCCGCCGGCGGGCCGATGGCCGTGAGATCCGAAAAGATCGGGGCCAGGCTCTCGAACGTGTGGCAGTGAAACAGGAAGTCGTCCCGCAGCGACAGCAGCACATGGACGTCGGCGTCGAGCGCGAGCCGCGCCAGCAGCTGCGCAAAGCGCTCCTGAACGTCGGCAGGACTCTGGGTGAACAGCTCCTCGAACTGATCGAGCACGAGGAGCGCGTGATCGTGCCGGCGCCGCCAGCGGGAGACGATGTCGACGGCGACGTCCGGCTGCTCGAAGTCGATCAGCCGCGCGATCGCCTCGACATCGCCCGCCAACTCTGGCGCGAGCGCGTGGGCAAGCGCGGCAAAGGGGCGGTCGCCCGGCGTCGCAAAGACGATCCGCCAGCCTGGCGGCGCGGTGGGCCCGAGCCCCGCGCTCAGGAACGAGCTCTTGCCCGGCGCCGGACGGACCAATCAGGCCGAGCAGGTGCGGCCGCCGAAGCTTCTTCCACATCTCCTCGATCTCGAGCTCGCGGCCGACGAAGTAGGCCGCGTCACGCTCCGTGAATGCCGCCAGTCCTGGATACGGTCGCTGCGACTTCGTCGCCGGTCGTGCGAAGCGTGACCTCGTCGAGCGCCCGGGACAGCGCCGCGGCGGTGGAATACCGTTGATCGCGGCGTCGGCGACCGCCTTGCGAGGACGGCGCCCACGGTGAGTCGTCCAGCCTGGCGGCTGATCGTGGACACCGCGCCAGACGGCTTCTCGGGCCGCCGCGTCCGTGCGCCGCCAGCCGCCACCATCTCCGCCAACAGCACGCCCGGCTGAGAACACGTCGGCCCTGGCGTCCACGGCTTCGCCGCGCGCCTGCTCCGGCGCCATGTAGGCCGGCGTGCCCGAGATCGTCCCGCCCGAGCCGACGCCAGCGCGCGGGCGATGCCGAAGTCCATGACCACCACGCGTCCCGCGCGCGTGATCATCACGTTCTCGGGCTTGATGTCACGGTGCACGAGACCGGCGGCATGAATGGCCTCGAGTCCGGCGAGGAACTGCGAGGCGATGTGACGGGCCTCCTGAAGCGCCAGGGGGCTTCGCTCCCGCAGGACATCGGCGAGCGTACGCCGTCCACGAACTCCATGGACACCAGCTCGTGACCGTCGAAATCGACCAGGTCGAAGACACGGCACACGTTGGGCGAGACCACCTCGCGTGCCGCGCGGACTTCCTGCCGCAACCGTCTTGCGCCCGCTCGTCGGCGAGCAGACCCAGCCGCACGGCCTTGAGCGCGACGTCCACGCGAAGTTTGAGATCGAAGGCGCGAAAGACCTCGCCCATGCCGCCGCGCCCGAGCAGCGAACGGATGCGATAGCGCTCGCCGAGGATCTGACCAGCAGAGCAGCGGGGCGACGGTCGACGCCGGTCGGCGCGTTCAGCGCTCGCCCGTTCCTGGCGATCGAATCGGCGCTCAGCCCCAGGTCGAGCAGGCACGACAGACACAGCCCGGGACCACTGTTCGGCGCTCAACCGGCTGCCGCAGTCGGGACACGCCTCGCTTGCGTTCATACGCTGTCATGGAGCTCTCCGCCGGACTCCGGACCTGCGGTGGACTGGGCCGCTCTCGTGCATCAAGAAACGGAAGGACGCCGAAAGGTTACAGCCTCGCGACTCCTGCCAGGGCCGGATGACGCCAAGCAGGTGACGCACCTCGTCGTCCACGTCTCCGGGGCTTGCCACGGTTTCGGCGACTTCCTCACGCAGCAGGCGCCCATAGCGCTCGCGTAACCGGTGGACGGCGGTCTTCACGGCCGGCTCCGACAGCCCGAGCGACGCGGCAATGTCGCGATACCGGTCGGGATCGTCACCGGTGAGGCACGGCTTCAGCTGGGCGAAACGGGCCGGTTGCGTGCTGAACTCCGCCTCCAGCCGCGCCATCGCGCGCTCCATGACCGTCAGCCCCCACCGCCGTTCGAAGACGCGTTCCGGCGTCAGGTGATCGGTCGCTTCATGCCGATAGCGCGTTTCGGCGGCGGCCGCGTCGAGCGAGAGTGTCCGGCTGGCCCCGCCTCGCTTCAGCGAGCGCTCTTTGTCGCGCTCGTGCGAGAGGAAGTGTTCGAGCGAGGCCAGCAGGAACGATCGGAAACGGCCCTTGGACTGATCCACCGCGCCGAGGAAATCCCGGCTCAGGAGGTCGGCGAAGAACGCCTGCGTGAGATCGCGCGCCTCATCGGAGACATGGCCGCGCCGCCGGACATAGGCGTAGAGTGGGAACCAATACGACTCGCACAGCGACTCCAGGGCGAGCCGCGCCTGACTTTCGCTGCCATCGCGCGCCGCCAGTACGACGTTCCACTGTGTGGTGGCAAACCTGCTCACGCCCCCTCCGTCGATATGCCACCGGGCCCGGTGGCAACGCCCGCCATGATACGTCGAAGTTTCGCGTGCGCGGCTGCTGACACACGGGGGAACGCAGACCGAGGACGTGCGGCGTGACGTTTCTCTCCTCTCTCCGAAGGGCTCGTCCAGAAGCTCCACCGAACGGGAGATGGAGGTTCGGCCTCGGCGTCGTCGGCCTCGGTGACCGTCGGGATCCACCGTTTGCTGGCGACTCTAGATGGAGGGACCGCGACGTAATCCGGAACGTGACGCGAAATTCCTGCAGCGGCTGATGCGGGAGCGTCGGGCTCTAGAAGGCGCAGGCTAGCGAGAGTGACGCCGCCGAACCGAGTCCTCAGGCTATATGATGCGAATCTCATGACGCCAGAAGAGATCACGGCGCTCTTCGCTCGCCGGCACGAAGCCCTGTCGCGCGGCGATGCCGTAGCCTTTGCGGCCGATTTTGCAGAGACGGCCGTCATCGAGAGTCCGGCCTACGGTAGATTGGTCGGCCATGCGGCTGTCGAAAATGCCAATCGATCCTGGTTTGCAGCCTTTCCTGACGTCACATATAGCTTCGGCGAGCTTTTGATCGCCGGCGATCGAGTTGTGGACACGATAACGCTGCGGGGAACTGACACCGGTGGTTTCTTAGGACAGAAGCCCACGCATAAGCCCTTTCGTCTGTTTCTGGTCAGTCTGTTTACTCTCGATGGTCGGCATATTGTGCACGAGCGGCGTGTCTACGATGTCAGTGGACTTCTGCTGCAACTTGCGACAGATGCGGGAACCACACCAGACACCGCCCAAATGTATCGCGCGACTCTGGAACGAGCACGCCAGGAGCAAGAACTGAAGATTGCGGCCGAGATTCAGCGTGGGCTGATGCCAGAGCCTCACTACAAAGGCGGCGGCTTCGAGGTCGCGGCTGCTTCTTTGCCGTGTCGTGCGATTGGCGGCGATTTTCTCGATTACTTCGATCTTCCGAGCGGGACTTTCGGCTTTGTTCTCGGTGACGTCTCTGGGAAAGGCCCTCCGGCGGCGTTGCTGGCTGCAAGACTTCAGGGCATGCTGGCCGCCTACTCCAGCTCGACGCACTCACCGTCGCACACCTTGATGCGTGTTAACGAGGAGCTCGTCCGCCGTGCCGTTGAATCGAGGTTTGCAACCGTCCTATACGGCGTGCTGTCACGCGATGGTCGCCTCACATACTCGAATGCTGGACACAATCCTCCGCTGATTGTTGGCAGGCGCGGTGTCCGGCGACTGGAACAAGGCGGTGTGATCATCGGCGCGTTTCCTGATGCCACATTTGACGAAGAGACTGTACAACTCGATCCGGGCGATGTCGTGGTCGTGTTCAGCGACGGCGTCACGGAAGCCATGAATGTCGACGGCGCCGAGTTTGGCGAGCAACGGCTTTTGTCCTCGATCCCTGCCAATGGAGAATGCTCACCAACGGCTCTATTGGAGTGCATTTTGGCGGCCGTGCACGAGTTCAGTGCCGGTGCCGACCAGAGCGACGATGTCACAGCGCTGGTCTTGCGCTATACCGGTTCATGACTTCGGAGAGACGACGCCAAGCCGATTCGCATTTCAGATGAGTGAATCGTTCTAGGAACGACGCATAAGGCGGTCGCAAGGGTGGCCGGACCGCTCGCCGGGCGTCGGACAATTGGCGTACGGATCAATGCCCGCGTCACGAACCCGCCCCGGCTGAACCACAGCTCGCCACGCTCGAAGAACTGGACTTCCAAGCCGTCCGACTCGCCATGGAAGCGCAGCTCGGAGGACATCCGTGCGCGATCGGAGGCGCGGACGAACTCGAAGAGCAACTCGCCGGGTCGCGCGACACGAGCCGGCGGCGGCCCTCTGCGCCGGTGCCAACCACTGCCACCACCCGTTACAGTGGCAGGCGGCACACGGGGCTGGCGTTCACGTCGTACCACCGAAAGCCAGCGACGGTGAGCTCCCGCGATCACCGACGGCGATGACACTCTCTGGCCCACGCGTTACGACACAAATTGTCACCCGTTGGGTCGCACGTCAGTGTGTCCTTCACCCAACATTGAAACCCAACCTACTTTCACGTCAACAACGTAAGGGCTCTCCATTGAAAGGGCGGATACCTCTGGCACCGCAGTTGCTCAGGTAAGGCAATACGCCTCCCAGCGACTTCGGCTACCCGTCTACTCTCTCTTCAGTGGAGCCGGGGCCGGAATGCAAGAACGACAAAGGCGCACATGAAGAGCGATCCCGGCGTCCCGATCAACTGCCCTCTGTGCGGCGCGTCGCTGGTCTACATCGAAACCGAGGGCCGGACACATTACTACCGATGCCCGCAGCACGGGCTCTTGATGTTGCTTCCGGATGGCCGATTCCTGAAGGTGCGACGTGACTGCCATCAACAAGCGGGTGGTGCCGTCGGTCGAGAAGCAACATCAAGCCAAATGGTGGCACGAAGAACCCGCGTCGCGTCGTCGGTAATAACCTGACCGAGCGTAGGGTCGAACCAGTGTCGCCCCACTGAATGGGCCCGTTCAGAAGACCGATGAGCTTCGGGCGCGGCGCATCCGGCGGCGGCTGGCTGATGGCGTATGTCTGTGTCCGTGCGTCGCCGATCACCATCGGCGTGCAGATCGACACGCGCCAGAGGCGGCGTTAAGGAGGAGGAAGCCAATGCCGCACCAGGGCAGTAGCTTCACCTCCCCCAACCACTCTAAGGAGTTCTCAAGTCGATCGTCATGGTCGCGGGGGCGGAGCGGTTTCCTGCCTCGTCGACGGCGTACACCTCGATCGTGTTCACGATGCCGAGGGTCAGGTACATGGTGAACTGGTGCGGGTAAGGGTCGATGGTCGCGCCGTCGAACTGCCCGTTCAGGTACAGGTAGTACCGGATGTGCTCCTGCGGGGTCACGTTGTCCGTGGAGTTTCCCCAGAAGACCATCGCCTCCGTGGCGCCGTCGATGACCCCGCCCCAGAAGCCCGGGGGCATCGTCGGCGGCTCGTGGTCGTTCGCGTCGGCCGCCGGCGTGGTCACCACGAACGGGTCGCTCATGTCCGACCAGTTACCCGCCGAGTCCCGCGCCCTCACCCTGAAGGTGTAGGCCGTGCTCGGGCTGAGGAACACAATTCTCTTCGACGTCCCTGCGACCTGCCCATACCAGAGCTGGCCGTTCACGTAGATGTCGAAACGGGGACTTGGATCGCTGTCGGCGTAGGACCAAGCAAGGTCGACATGGGTCGGGCCAATGCCGGTGGACGAGACGACCGGCTTGGCCGCCGGGGTCGTGTCGCTGAGGAGCGTCGCGGTAACCGTGTTGCTGGCGTTGGACCAAGCGCCGCTTGAACTGACGGCGTACACACGGAATGAGTACGTCCTGTTGTAGTCGAAGCCGCTGGAGAATGTGGCGGTGGTCTGCGATCCAGCCACGGTCATGCTGCGGCCGTTGCTGCACTGGACCACGTATGAGGAGGGTGCCTTGCCCTTGGGCGCGTCCCACATCAGGGCAACTGTCCAATCGGTCACTCCGGTGACGCGCAGATTCTTTGGCGCCGCCGCGGATTGGGCAAGTGCTGCATTCGCGCTCCCAAGAGAGACAACCCCAAACAGGATTATGCCCATCGCTTTCAACGCGAGTTTTCGCATCGTCACGTTTGGTCTCCTATCCAATCCATACATGTCCCTATCCAGTCAATGGTGACGCGATCGATCCGAGTCAGTTCCACCGACTCGGCTCACGCGGCTACGCCACGATCCTTCCGACCGTCGCCAGGCAAGTTCGCGGCCACATGCGAAATCGCCAAGAGACCGTGAAACCGGCGGAAAACGCGGATCGCGCTTACCGTGGGCGTAAGCGCTTACTTATGCCGAAATTTCGAGATCAGATCGAGCCGGACGTGCGGGTGCTGTTCGCCGACGTCGGACGCACTTGGAGGGTGTCGCGATTTAGGCTGAAAGGACAACGCCACCGCCCGCGATGCGGTCTACCGCAACCGATGTCGCGTTGGGATGAACGAAGGTGGATTCGTGGATGACGGGTCGGACACCGTTGAACTCGGAGATGCTGGGCATCTCGCTCCGCGGCTGTTTAGAAACTGCGAGAAAAAAGGCAGCCATAAGGTGTGTTCGTCCATCATGCTGAAGCGGTTCGGCGTCTCGGCGACCACGAGGATCCCGTTCTGGCGGAGGACCCGCCAGGAGGAACCGCAGCCCGATCCGCTCGCGCTGCACGAAGTCGCAACCGTCCTCGAGATCGCCCGACTACGCTTCCGGAGTGGTATCCGTTCCTGTTGCGCGGGCTGCGCACCGGCATGCGACTCGGGGAGCTGCTGGAGTTGAACTGGGGCGACGACTGGCGCGGGTTCCTACTCGAGGGCCGCCGCGCGTTCGTAGTGTCTTGCGCGTGTTAAGATCGGGGTTTCTCTGGGCCGGTAGCTCAATTGGCAGAGCAGCAGACTCTTAATAAACTCTTTGAATTCAGTAGGTTAGCGGGTTGTGGGTTCTGCTAATTAGTTGTTAACTAACGCCTTCCATTTTTCCGAATTTTCCGCCGTTTCCCAGCTCTAAGGCTCAAATCGACCCTCGAATTTCGGGTCCATACTAGCACTCCACGCCTCAAAGGTGCACCACCTTCCTATCTGACTTAGTTGTGGATAAGTGAGCATTGACGAGTTTTTTCTATGTACTAAACTTAAGTGGGATAGTGTGGCGGAATAGGTAGACGCTAATACGTTAAGGTAATCGCCTCTTAGGGGCATACAACAAGAGTCTTATAACTCTGTGAAAGCCATGTAGGGTGACTAAAAGGTGGATAATATCTGCACTGACAAATCCCTACCGCTATCCCAATAATTAACTAAACAGTTTGGAAACCCATGAGAGAAATCAAATTTAGGGCGTGGGCAACTAAACAGAATTGCTGGTTTGATTCTTGGTGTCTTCACTGTCATGGTCATTATTCTGATAACACAGTCGCTGAAGATAGAGTGGGAAAACCAAAATGGAAAGAAATACCAGATGACTTAGTCATCATGCAATTCACTGGCCTCAAAGACAAGAACGGCAAAGAGATTTATGAAGGCGATATTCTTTGGAATGGAGATTGGATAGAAGATGCTCACGCTTATAACGGCTTGGGGAATAGTGTAGTTGAGTGGTCGGCAGATGAAATGTTCTGTGGCTACAGTGGAATCAATGGAGAGGCCGTGGAAGTAATCGGCAACATCTACGAGAATCCAGAACTCCTCAGTGAAGAAGCGTCAAAACCCTGACGGCGATATCCCCTTAAAAACCGTGGCCTTGCAGCCACAAGTCGGCTCGAATCCAAGGAATCGTTCGATACAACATCTTGGGAGATATCTCTCGATATCGAATTTTTTGTGATTGAAGTTCTGTTTTCTTCGGGCAATATTGCTTTCGATTCGCTCTACGGTGGATAGGACAGGAAAGGGGGTCAGAAACGAGCTGAATCAAGGGAGCTGACCCGATGTCCGATTCGCTGACCCGCCTCAAGGCCCGCATCTTCGACTACGTTCTGTTCATCATCTTCCTCGTCGCGGTCGCCAAGCTGCTCTACTACGAGCTGTGGCGTTGACTGCGAGGCCTGGAAGCCGCTATCGTGAGAGGTTGCGGAGGACGGAAACTCATCCTTCGAGTCTGCTGCTCTGCCGAGGTATTCGGTTGGAGACCAGACTGTACAACTAATAGAATCTAAAGCACTTAATGTGGGCCGGTAGCTCAATTGGCAGAGCAGCAGACTCTTAATCTGCGGGTTGTGGGTTCGATTCCCACCCGGCTCACCACACCATTTAAAGCACTTAGCGCGATTTTGCCACTCCTCGATCGCGCGGCTCGGTTGCGCGGGGGTTGCGGATGGTTGCGTGTCGTCGAGCAGATCGACGGCCTTCGTCGTCGAATCGTCCGGCAGCCAGTGGGCGTAGACCCGCAGCGTGATCGAGCGTCCCGGTGGCCGAGCTGACGACTCACGTAGGTGATCGGCGCGCCTTCTTGCAGCAGCAAGACGCGAACGTGTGGCGCATCTGATGCGGACCGCGGCGATCGCAGCTCCGCCTCGTCGAGGATGCCGATTGAACGCCTTCCGGACATTCGACTCGTCGAGCGCCGTGCCCGTCACCGACGGAAAGACCCATTCGGGAAACGGCTCGTCCGTGCTTCAGCCAGGCGGCGCGTTGCCGGCGACGCCAGAGCCGCAGCGCGGCTCGCAGCTGGCGGGACATGTCGACGCGCCGCTGCTGATGGTTCTTCGGCGTCGTGAGCTGGCCGCGAACGAGATTGCGCCGGACCTGGACGAACGAGCCGCGCCAATTGATGTCGCCCCACTGCAGCGCCAGCAGCTCGCCGGCGCGCATGCCCGGTCCGAAGGCCACACAGCAGCCAGGGATACCAATCCGGGAACTGCTCGCGCGCCGCCTGCGAGCAGCGTCCGCCACCTCGTCGCGCGTGAACGGATCGGATTGCGGTTCGGCATCATCGGCTGTCCGCAGGTACCGCCCGAGACGGAACGCCGGATTCGCCGGCAGAAGTTCGTCTTCGACCGCCTGCGTCAGGATCGTGCTCAGCGTCCGGGCGATCCCGCGAACCGTGTCACCTTGAGCCCTTTCGCGCGGCACGCCGTGACCAGGTCGCGGCAGTCGGCGCGGCGGAGCGCGCCACCGGGCGTGGCCAAGCGCCGGGAGGATGTGCTGCTCGAGATTGCCTTCGTAGAACGCGACGGTGCTTGCCTTCAGCGTGCCCTTCGACCGCGTCCAGCCAAGCTTGGCGTACGCCTCGAACGTGTGTGCCTCGCGGACGGTCGGGCCAAGTTCAGTTCGCCGCGCGCGAGCGTTTCCCGGATGCGCCTGCGGCAATCGCGAGGCCGTCTCCTTGATCGCCCACGCACTTGGCCTTGCGGCGGCCCTCGTGGTGAACGAACACCCACCACGCGCGCTTCCAGAATCTGACTTTCACGCCCATCGGCGTATACCTTACCGCAAATCCGTTCACGATGTCGTCAACGACCGCGCGCAAATTTGTCCGGTGCACCGCGCGAAATTGTCCGACCCACAGGTCGAACTCGGAGCGTCGCACGAGAATATTGCCGCCGACGCGAAAATGCGGCAAGGGTCGCACCGTGTCGGCGAGGTAGCCACGCAGGGTTCGAACGCTCAGCCCGGAGGTACACGGCAAGTCCTTTCAGCTCCAGGTACCAGTCGTCGCTCATGCGTTGCATGTTCAGGCTCAGCGACTGAGGCCGCGGCCCGATACCCGACTCGTTGCCATGCGCGCCCTTCGAGATGCTCGAGTCTCCACGGGTCCTCGGTGGACAGCTGAAAACCGGCCATTAGTGGACGTCGCAAAACCGGCCATTGTTTGGCGAGCGATCGAGACCTGTGAGTTCTACTTCGTGCCGTCCTCTGTGCGCAAGTCCGGCTGCACCTTGGTCCGCCAGCTCCGAGGCCCACATTTGAGTACGTGCGCATGGTGGAGCAAGCGATCGAGCAGCGCCGTGATCGCGGCCGTGTCGCCGAGCAGCTTGCCCCAATCGTCGACGGGACGGTTCGATGTCAGCAGCGTCGATGCGCGCTCGTAGCGCCGCATAATCACTTCCAGCAAATCTTCGGCGGCCGTGTGCGGCAGTTTCCGCATGCCCAGGTCGTCGATGATGAGGAGCGGGACGGTCGCGAGCTCCCCGAGATAGTCCTTCCGCGTGCCGGCGAGCGTGGCGTCCGCGAGATCGTCGAGCAGCGTGTGCGCTTCGCGGTAGATGACGCGATAGCCCTGCTGAATGGCGGCCCGGCCGATCGCCTGCGCCAAGTGACTCTTGCCGGTGCCGGGCGGGCCGAGAAAGAGGGCGTCTTCTCGTTGGGCGATGAAGCGCGCGGTGGCCAGTTCGTAAATGAGCGCGCGATTCATCTTCTTGTTGAAATCGAAATCGAAGGTATCGAGCGAGCGATCGGGATCGCGAAATCGGGCGAGCTTGTGGCGACGCTCGAGGAGGCGATCTTGTCGCCGCTGCAGTTCGTCGGCGACGAGTGCCGACACGAGATCGATGGGCGTCATCTTCTCGGCCTGGGCTTGGCGTAAGCGGGTGTCGAGGACGGCGGCCATGCCCGAGAGCCGCAGTTGCCGGAGCGCGCGATCGAGTTCGACGAGATTCATGATGCGGTCTCCTGTTCTGCGATCAATGAGATCGCGATAGAGCGTCAGCTGGCGAATGAGGGGATCGACCTGGCGCAGCGTGAGCGGCACCGGCGGCCGGCGTTCGAGGTACCGGCGGATAAACCGGTAGGTCGGGACGCCGAGATCGAGGGCCGCTGTCGCGGCCTCCTCGACGACCGCAGGGCCGTGTTTCTTGATGTGGGCGAGCACGCCGAGGATGCGACGGACCCCGACGATGGGCTCGTGGCGGTGAATGTGATCGCAGACGGCGCCGATCGAGGGACCCGCGCGATGGGCTGCGCTCAGCAGCGCCAGCGTTTTCGCCGGCGTGCGCCGCGGCCGATCGGCATCGTCGATGCGATGCCAGCCGCGGCGCGTCCGGACATGCTCGCGGAGCAGCTGCCCGGTTTTTCGGATCCAGCACGCGGACGTGGAGATCGTTCCACTGCACATCGACGTCCCGCCCAATCCAGCCGGGCGGCGCCGCGTAGTACGCGGCGTCGACTTCCACGCAGCCGTCGAGATGGACGGTGCGGACGCCGAACCGGTAATAGCGAAACGGCTCGAGCGGCAGCGGGCCGAGCGCGGGTTGCTCCTCGGCAAACATCGCGGCGACCTGGCGTTTGGTCGTGCCATGAATGCGCGTGTCCGCCCAGTGCGCCTCCCAGCGATCGAGATAGGCCTGTGCGGCCTCGATCGATTCGAACCGGAGGCCCTGCAGCGGCGTTTTCTGCGTGTGGCCGATCCCGGCTTCGACCTTGCCTTTGCGATCGGGATCGCCGACGCGGCACGGCCACGCGATGACGCCGTAGTGCGCGAGCACGTCGCGATAGAGCGGATTGATCGCGGGATCGTAGATGTCGGGCGTGAGCACGCCCTCTTTCAGGTTATCGAGGACGACGACTTTCACGGTGCCGCCGAGCCGCCGGAAGGCGCTGCTCGTGCAGCTCACACCAGATTTGCGCGCTCGAGCGCCACGTCAGCAGCCGCACCGCTTTGCGCGAGTGCGCGAGCGTGAAGACAAAGAGCCGGGTGCGGCGATATTTGCCCGTGGCTTTCCACAGGACCATCGGGCCGTCGCCGTAATCGACTTGTCCTTCTTCGCCGGGCTCGGTGGTGATGACGACGCGGGCTTCGGTCGGTCGCGTGCCGCGGACCTTCGCGACAAACCGACGCACGCTCGCGTACCGCGCCGTGAAGCCGTGGTCGTCGACCAGGTCCTGCCAGATCGCCATCGCGTTCCGGCCGCGCCCCAGCGCCTCGGTGATCAGCTCGCGATACGGCTCGCAAGCGCTCGCGCTCGGTGCGCGACCCGGCCGTGGCGTCGCGGAGTCGGTGGACACCTGCGGTCGGAAATGGCCGGTTTTGCCCGCGGGTCGGTGGACACCTCCGTCGGGAATGGCCGGTTTTGGCGGCCAAGAGTCGGTGGACACCTCCGCGGAAATGGCCGGTTTTGGTTTTGATTCGCTCCGGCGACCGCGGCCGTGCACCACGACGCCGGCGGCCTTCAGGTAGCCGCTGATGGTCTCCCGGCGGACCGCGACGGCGTGCTCGATGCGCCGAAGCGACCATCCGAGCCGTCCGAGCGCGAGGATCTGCTGCTGTTTGTCGTCGTCCAAGACGTTGCTCATGGCGGCGACGGAACACGCGTTCCTCGCCGACGTCAACGTCTCGATCGCTACCGGGAATGGCCGGTTTTCAGCTGTCCATCAATGGCCGGTTTTGGGTGTCCACCGAGGGTGAAAGGGGAGCAACGAGAAAGGCTGCTTCGTCGCGCAGGCAGCAAGGGGGCGCATTGAGGCACTCGGGTACAGCGGAGACCGCGTTTGCACTTTGCACCGGGCAACCGTGCTGGGCGGTCACCCAGAGCGCCAGACCACCGCGAGGTGTGTCGAGCCGAAGTGGGGCTCACCGGCTGCGCCTTTGCCGGAGCCAGGCGATCCGCCTCGCGTGGGCAGAAATCGGCAGCAATCGATGGCTGATGCAATCTTGTCAGCCCACTCGAATGCGAGGTCAAGGAGGGATCAGCGTACAGTGTCCAGTTTCACATAGACGATTCCTCGAGCGTTCTTGAGACCCCATTTGACGTGCCCGCCGGCTGCCTCAGCTGCGCTCAGAATATCGAGAGCATCGTCCGGGTCGAGTTGAATCTGACCCGTAGTACGGTGGCCACTACCGCCGTGCATACGCTGCTCAGGAACACCGGCGTGGATAGTGTTTCTCAGACGCTTTAGTAGCGTGACGAAAAAAACGTCGTGAAATCATGTCGTCTAAGCAAGCTGCTCAACTCCGTCCCACCAGCGTTGAAGACGGCCGTCAGGAATTCCTCATTCCGCAGGCTGGGGCGTTTGTGCGTGAAAGTACCCCAAGATATAGGCGATGTGCGATCCGGGCTTGAGCGTCCAATATTCCGACAAGCAACAGCGTCAGGTAGTTGAAATGATAGAGCGCCTGGCTCAGCGTTCCCCAATTTGCAGGTTGATGGAATTGACAACCAATCGCGTCGCGCGCTTGGAGCGCCCAATCGGCGCGGCTCAATACGGCCTCGCCGAGCCGTCCGAGTGATGGTTCTTTCAAAAACGTTGCTAGTTGACCGCAGGATTTGACCAATTCGGCGCACGATGGCAGGCGAGCCGCGGCCAGTTCCAGATAGAATCCGAAACGCGTGATTGAATAGCTGCGTCGTAAAGAGTAATCACCGCGGTGCCGAAGATACAGTCCAAGTACCTTGCATCCCGCTGCTGGAGAACAAATATTCAGTTCCTTTAGCCAACGATGCTCACAGTTCTCTATGAGGACTTGGGAAGTTGTAATCAGTAAGTCGGCGCGACGCGCAGCGTGCGCTCCAGCAATGAGTATGTCTGGCAACACATCGGTTAATCTGTCCTGAACGCCTAGCTCTCTGGCGATGTTTCTGTGGCTGCGAGCGAACTCATGACGGTTCGCGAAAAACCATGAGGTGTATTAGTAACAGCCTCGCAATCGCCTTCTGAGTCCTCCTCGACGCGAAGATGTTGGTCGGCTCCAGGCGCCATGTCGGACGATTCAATTTCAGGGTGTTCCGCCAAGTCGCGAATTGTGGATAGTGCGAACGATTCGTCCGGATCGAGCGCGGTACCGTCCGGTGCATGAATTGTGATACGCAGCGAGCGGGCCCTGTCCAGAAGCCATGGCGACATGAAAGGACTGACGTTCTCACCTGCGAACTTGAGGGGCAGAATTGTACGAATCATTGGGATTGCTAATTCTCTGCGAGACGATGGCGATCACCTCGGGGTATCTACCTCCGCCCTTCTGCAGCGATTTCGTTTGGACCGACAGCTGCCGCAGTTCTCTTTGTAGCGGGCTCGGTAGTCGTTTTGAACCGAGTGAAATTGACCTGTGGAGCAAGTTCTGCCCGCGCGTCGACCGCGCGCCCGCACACGTCACAAAGCCGTTCAGCAGCCCGTTACAGCGCTGTTGAACGACGCGAGCGCCATGCGCCCTCTCCGTTCTAAGAGCCGTCTACACGCTACCTATCTGCTACCTCGCGCCGTCACTTTCTTGAGCCTGAGCACCGCATGAAAATCGCGTTCGTAACTCGTTGATACCAGACCAATTAGAGTGAGATTTGGTGGACCAGACCGGGATCGAACCGGTGACCTCATGAATGCCATTCATGCGCGCTCCCAACTGCGCTACTGGCCCACGTCAGGGAAGACGTTCAGTTTACCACTGTCGTTCCGGGATCATCTGGACCGGGTCAGGGTCGCGCCACAGGAGCGGGCAGCCGGCCCGGCGGCACACCGAGCGCCAGCGCGATTTCCCGCAGCGCCCCCTGAATCAGCCGCACGTTGCGAGGACCGGTGCGCAGCAGATGTTTCTGCGCAGCCGTCAGCCCCTCGAGATCCGGATCGGCATAGCGGTAGCCGATGCCCTTGGGTTCGACGCGCACCGGACCATCGATGACCGGCACGCGGAGCAGCGCGACGATGGCGCGCTCGAGCGCGCCGTCGAAGGAGTCGGGCGGCATGCCGAGCTGGCCGTACGCTTCTCCGATGCGCGGCTTCAGCGTCGCGTAGAGGCGCGCGGCGCCCGCCGCGTCGATCGACGCCGCCGCGGCCGCGATGCCGTCGTAGCGCTCGTAGCTCTTGGGATCGATGACGAGCCTGTCGCCACGCTCGAGCACGCGGAACGGAGACGAGAGACGAAGCGCGCGAAGGTGCTTCGCCGGCGTGAGTCCCTCGGACACGTTTGTGACCACGACCGTGAAGTTGCGAATGAGGCCGTTGGTGGCGAGCCACGCGAGCGCAGCCGGGTGCGACGTGATCTTGCGCACGAGATCGCGAACGACCGAGTCGCTCTCGTCGAGCGGCGGCACCGCCACGCGTTCGGCGGTCCCGCCGAGAGGACGGACAGGCACTTCCGTCGACTCAACGGCCTTGGCTGGCGTCGCCGAAGGAGCCGGCGCCGGCCGGCGGCCGTACACGAAGTACGCCACCCCGCCGATGCCGGCGACGACCAGAAGCGCGGCGAGCCAGAGGCGGGACCGTTGGGCGGGTCCGGCATCCAGCGGGCCGTCCGTTTTCACCAGCTCGTAGTCGGGAATCTCGGGCATCTGGTCAGCTTCTCCCGATCCTCGCGCCGCGGACGCGCGCGGTCAAACTCGACCGCAGTCAGACACGAGCTGTGTCAGGTCAGCGCGAGGTAATTGTGGACGAGCCGCACGACCATCGAGCCTTCCCCCACCGCGCCGGCCACGCGGTTCATCGCGCCGGCGCGGACGTCGCCCGCGGCGAAGATCCCGGGCACGGTCGTCTCGAGCGGAAGCGGCTCGCGCTCCTCTTTCCACAGCCGCGCGAATCCGTCGTGCAGGGCGCTGTCGCGCCCGGTCAGCACGAACCCCTTGTCGTCGCGCAGCACTGCCTCGGGCAGCCACTCGGAATGCGGGCGCGTCCCGATGAAGACGAACAGCGCGTCCATGTCCTCGGTCGTGACCTCGTCGCTGGTCACGCAGCGGACGACCACGCGCTCCAGTCGCCCGGCGCCCTCGACGGACCGGACCTCGGTGAACGGCCGGAGGCGGATGTTGGGAGTGGTCGCAATCCTGATCCACGAGGTATCGCGACATGGTGTCGGTGAGGCCGTCACGCCGGACGACGACGTGCACCTCTTTCGCCTTGTCGGCGAGGAACATCGCAGCCTGCCCGGCGGAGTTGCCTCCGCCGACCACCATCACGCGCGCATCGAGGCACGCCTGCGCCTCCGTGGCGGCGGCGCCGTAGTAGACGCCGGCGCCGGTGAGCTCGGCCAGCCCCACGGCTGGATGCTCGCGATAGGTCATGCCGGTCGCGACCACGACCGAGCGCGTGAACACCTCGGCGCCGCCTTCGATTTGCAGGATCTTGAGGCCGCCGAGCAGTTTCACGCCGGTGACGTCGACCGGCGCGAGGAGCTCCGCCTCGAATTTCTTCACCTGGGCAACAGCCAGGCGCGTCAGTTCGGCGCCGCTGATGCCCGCGGGAAATCCGAGATAGTTTTCGATTTTCGAGCTCGTACCGGCCTGTCCACCGGGGCCGTGCCGATCGATCAGCACGGTCTTCAACCCCTCGGACGCGCCGTACACCGCCGCGGCCAGGCCGGCCGGTCCCGCGCCGACGATCGCGAGATCGTAGACGTCGCGGCTCGCCTCAACGTGAGATTGAGCCGCTCCGCCATCTCACGCACGGTGGGATTGCGCACAATGACGCCGTTCTCGAGCGCGACGACCGGCAAGTCCGCCTCGCCCGCGAAGGCGGCCGCCAGCACTTCGGCCGCATGGGGGTCGCGATCCACGTCCAGCCAGCGATACGGAATCAGGTTGGCGGCGAAGAAGTCCTTGATCGCGTGCGACCGCGGCGACCACTGGTGGCCGACCATCCGCGTCCCGGGATGTTCATTTGGCCGCTCCACCTGCCACCGCTCGAGCAGCTCGTCGACGATCGGATACAGCCGCTCTTCCGGGGGATGCCACGGCTTGTACAGGTAGTAATCCGAATGCGCCTCGTTGAGCGCGCGAACGGCCGCGTCGACGTCCGCGTACGCGGTGAGCAGCACGCGGCGCGACCGCGGGAAGATCACGAGCGCTTTCGTCAGCAGCTCGACGCCCTGCATGCCGGGCATCCGCTGATCGCTCAGGATCATCGCCAGCTCGCTGCCGCGCGCCTTCAGCTCGCTCACGGTGGCCAGCGCTTCTTCCCCGGAAGCGGCGGCGACCACCATGTAGTCGCGGTCGTATTTCGTCCGCATGTCGCGCCGCACCGCGGCGCGCACCTGCGGATCGTCGTCGACGACGAGAATGACGGGCTTGCTCATGCCGGCGCGGTCTCGGAGGCGGACGGCGCGAGCGGCAACGACACCGTGAATTCCGTCCGCCCCGGCTCCGATTCCACCCCGATCATGCCTTGGTGTTTCCGGACGATCCGGTTCACGATGTCGAGGCCGAGCCCGGTGCCCTCGCCGACCTTCTTGGTGGTGAAGAACGGATCGAAGATCCGGCGCTTGACGTCTTCCGGAATGCCGGGCCCATCGTCCGTCACACGAACGATGACGTCGGGGCCTTCAGCGGCTCCGGTGATGACGACATGTCCCGATGGGTCGACCGCGTCGAGCGCGTTGTCGATCAGGTTCGCCCAGATCTGGTTCAACTCGCCGGCGACGCCCAGCGCGCGCGGCAGGCCGGGATCGATCGTGACCGTGACCGACACCGACTTCGCCCGCGCCTTCGCTTTCAGAATGGCGAGCGTCTGGGACAGCCCTTCGGCAATATCCACCGGTCCGGCCGTCGCGTTCCGATCCATGCGCGTGAAGCCCTTCACGGCGTCGACGAGACTCGAGATGCGTGCGCCAGCCTGCTCGATGTCTTCGGCGAGATGGCGCGTCAGACATGCGGCGGCCAGCCAGCGGATGCTGGCGGTCAGCTCGTCGCCGCTCAACACGGCACTCAGGCTCTCGAGGGTCGACAGCGAGATATCCGTTTCGGCGAGCGCCGCCGCGTCGTCGGGATCCGCGCCGCGCGCGGCGAGCCAGTCGCTGAGCTCGGCCTCGCGGTCGGCTTGCTCGAGCGGCGACCGGACGACCGGCGCGGCGGATCCCAGGCACCGCTGCCGCACGGCATTGATCGCCTCGGCTTTCGCGCCGGTCAGGCCGAGCGCGCCAAGCGTCCGCGACGTGTCCTCGCTCGCCGCCATCGCCTCGCGCAGCGCGCGGGCGCTCCGCGAGATCGCCGACGCCGGGTTGTTCAATTCGTGCGCGAGACCCGCGGAGAGCTTCCCGAGCGACACCATCTTCTCGGCCTGCAGATCGCTCGACGTGAAGTGGCGGGCGCGATCCACCATGATGTGCACGAGCATGGAGGTCAGCTGGTGGCACTCGCGAGTCAGCTCCGGCAGGTCGTCACGGTGAATGACGACGATCTCGGACGGTTGCTCGATGATGGAGTCGCCGGGCGGCGCTTGCAGCCGCGAATACGGCAGCATGCCGCCGACGTCGCCGCCATGCCACACGATGATTCGTTCGCGGCCGTTGGCGCGATCCACGTGCAGCGCGAACTGTCCAGTTAGCACGATGAACAGGCCTTCGACGAAGCCGGCGGCGCGAGCCGTGAGGACTTCGCCCGGCTCCATTTGCCGCAAGCGGCCGTGCGCGGCGACCCACTCGAGCTCGTTGCGGGGCGCGGCGCCGATTGTTTTGTGCGCGGCGAGACGATCGATCAGGCTCTCTGATCCATTGTCCATAGCCTCTCATGTGGCTGCCGCGATCTACTATACCCGGGGACCCGATCCTGGAGTGGAGGCCTTCGTGATTCTGAGACGGACGCATCTCGCGCTGCTGCTGGCCGGCCTGGCCATTGGAGGTGGGGTGCTTACTACGCCCGCACATCCGACAGCACAAACGACCGAACCATTGCCGGTGATGAGCAAGGCGCGAGCGCTGGCTTTCAGCCGGGCAGCCGAACAGCACCTCGACTATTTGCCGGGCGAAGTGCTCATCAAGTTTCGATCGGGCATGACGCCCGGCCAGCAACAGGCGGCCTTGTCGGCGCTGCGCAGCAAGCCGGCGGCGTCCGATCTGCAATGGATCGGCGAGGTCGCGCTGCTGCGCGACGCGGCTGATCCGGATGCGCCGTTCATCGCGCGGGTGCTCAGCGCCCAACCGGAAGTCGAGTACGCCGAACCGAACTACCTGCGCCGCTTCATGATCACGCCGCGCGATCCCTCGTTCTCCCGCCAATGGAATTTCACCGCGATCGATTTGCCCAAAGCGTGGGACATCAACCCGGGCGCGAACGCGAACACGGTCGTGGCCGTGGTCGACACGGGCGTGACGACCGTCAACCAGACGTTCAATGTCGGTCACGTGGAACGGGAGCGCCTTCCAGGTCGTCCCCGTGCCGTTTGCGATCAGCCCCGACCTCTCAGCCGTCGCGGCTGACATTGCCACGGGACTTCGCGAACACCCGAGGCATTCGGTCTGACCTTCCCCGCCGTGGTGGACATGGACGGCCACGGCACCCACGTGTCGTCGACGGTCGGAGAGGATACGAACAACGACATCGCGGTCGCCGGCGTCGCGTTCGCGTCGAAGATCATGCCCGTGAAGGCGTGCGTCAGCTACTGGGACGTGCAGTTCGCGATGTCGGCGGCGGGGATTCCCGGGTTTACGCCGCTCAACGCCGGTGGCTGCCCCGTGAGCGCGGTTGTGCAGGGCATCCGATTTGCCGCGGACAACGGGGCCAACGTCGTCAACCTCAGCCTCGGCGGATTCCAGGCGTCCAACGCCGAGCGCGACGCCATCACCTATGCGGTCGGGAAAGGCGTGTTCGTGGCCATCGCCGCCGGCAACGAATTCGAAGAGGGGAATCCGACGGAATTTCCCGCGGGATTTGCGCCGGAGATCGACGGCGCGATGTCCGTCGCCGCCGTCGGACGTTCGCTGAGACGATCGTTCTATTCGAACACCGGTTCGCACATCGAAATCGCCGCGCCCGGTGGCGACAGTCGCGACGGCGGACTCGACGGGATGGTCTGGCAGGCGACGTTGTCGTTCTTCGATTCAGACCCGAGCACTATTGTCTTTCCGCGTTTCGACCGGTACGTCGAATCGCCCTATCAAGGGACGTCGATGGCGACGCCGCATGTCGCGGGAATCGCCGCGCTGCTCATGAGCCAGGGCATCACGAAACCAGCGGCGGTTGAAGCGGCTATTCGGGCGACGGCTCGCGACCTGGGGAGTACGGGCCGCGACAGCGAGTTCGGATTCGGTTTGATTCAACCTCGCGCGGCGCTGCGCGGCGTAGGTGTCAAATGAGCGCCGCGTCCACACGCTACGGCTGCCGCATCGTCCTGGCGATTGCGCTGCTCATCGCCGCCAGTCAGTCCGTGTCGGCGCAAACCACGCAAGCCCGCGTTCGCAGAGACCAATCCATCGTCTGGAACCTCAGCATGCCCACGCCCATCACAACCATGAGTGCGGGGACGGTGCTGGAAGTGGTCGGGCGCGTGCGGGAGTTTTACATCGTGCGGCATGCCGGCGGGCGGCGGACGGCCTGCCGGGTTCGGACGGATCGCGATCTCACAAGTCGAGATCATCCAGGGTGTCGCGCCGACAGGACCGCCGCCGCCGGGGATGCTGCCAAGCGATCCCTTTGGTGAAATCCAGACGACCACCGTTCCCAGTGAAGAACGCGGCATCGGGGTGTTTGGATTCGGCCACGCCGGATTGAGCATGTGGAAAGCCAAGGATTCGTTTGCGGCCGTGCTCGGGAGTTCCCGGACGCCGATGTTCGGCGTGGGCGGTCAGGTGCGCTTCGACGGACGGATCATCGTCGAAGGCGCGGTCGAACGATCCTCCAAAACGGGCGAGCGCGTGTTCGTGTCCGAAGGCGAAGTCTTCAAGCTGGGCATTCGCGACACGGTAACCGTCACGCCCGTATCGTTCACGGCGCTCTATCGCCAGCCCGGCCGCCGGGTGTCGTTCTACGGCGGCGGCGGAATCGGCCAGTATTTCTACAAGGAAGACGTCTGACTTCGCCGAGCCGGGCGAGAACATCAGCGAGCGATTCACCAGCTACCACCTGGTGTTCGGGGCGGAGTTCGGCGCGCTCACGATACTCAAGACCGCCATCGAAGTGCAGTTCACGAACGTGGCGGATGCGCTGGGCACGAGCGGCGCGTCCGCGGCGTTCAACGAGCACAATCTCGGAGGCATTCAGTTCCGCGTGAAGATCCTGGCGGGCCGGTAGCGGGATCGCAGCGCTAGAACCGTGCCACGTGGGGTCTGATCCGGATCAGACCCCATTTGGCACGGATTTCTCTTCAGGCGTGACGCAGCGCCACGATCGGATCGAGCCGCGACGCGCGGCGCGCCGGCAGATACGTCGCGCCGAGCGCGACGAGCAGCAGCACGGCAATCGCCAACGCCATCGTCAGCGGATCCTGCGGCGCGACGCCGTACAGCCGGCTGACGATCAATTGCGTCGCGAGGTAGGCCAGGCCGCCGCCAAGCGCGAGACCCATGGCGACGAGGACCGCGGTTTCACTCAGAATCATCGACACGACGCGACCGACGCTGCGCCCCGAGCGCGATCCGAACCGCGATTTCGCCGGTCCGCCGCGTGATGCCGTACGAGAGCACGCCGTACAGCCCGATCGCGGCGAGCGTCAGCGCGACGCAGCCGAACACGATCGCGAGCTGCGCCGTCGTGCGGTCCTGTGCGGTCAGCGGCAGCATCTTGTCTTCGATCGACGCTGGCGGACACGATCGGCAGCGCGGCGTCGGCGCGGTCGATCGTCTTCCGCACGGTGCCGACCAGTGCTCGATGCGGCCGGCGGCCGTGCGGATCAGGAAGGTCGGGCTCCTCGCGTACGACAGGCTCCTGCATCATCGCGACGAAGTAGCGCGGGCGAACCTCGCCTCGCAGGCTCTGGGTGCGCGCGTTCCTGGCAACCCCCACGACGCGGTAATCCGCTTCGCCTGCCGCCGTCCTGAATCGGCTGACACGCGCATGCCGATCGGGTTGCGTCCTTCGAAGAACTGCCTTGGCGAACGCCTCGTTGATCACGCAGACCTTGAGGCTGTCGTCGCGATCGCTCTCGAGGATGTCGCGTCCCAGCGATCACGGGAACGCCCAGCGTCGAAAAGTAGCCGGGGCCGACGACGTCGCGCGCCGACCCGCGGTCGTTGTTGCCCTTCGGCGTGTAGCCTTCGACGTCGATCGACGTGGACGATTCGCCGCCGCTGAACACGCCCAGCTGCGAGAAGCTCGCCGCCTGCACGCCGGGAATCCGCTGGAACTGCCCGATCAGCTCGCGAAGCATGGTCTCGCGGCGCGCGTCGTCGTATCCCGGCCTCGCGGAAATCGACACGCGCCAGCAGCAGCCGTTGGGACGGGAAGCCGAGATCGGCGCGCTGCAGGTTGTAGACGGTCCGCGCCAGCAATCCCGCGCCCACCAGCAAGGGCACCGACAGCGCCAGCTGCAGGCTCACGAGCAGCCGTCCCGAACGCATCTGCCGCAGCGAGCCGATGGCGCCGCGCGTCTGTTCCTTGAGCGCCGCCCCGACGTCGGTTTTGGTCGCCTGCCAGGCCGGCAGCACGCCGAACAGCAGCGCCGCGGCCACGGTCGCCACGACGAGGAACGCCAACGACTCGCGGGTCCAGCGCGAAACCGACTCGGAAGTCCGGAATCGGATTCCGCCAGCATGCGGACCAGTGCGCCGTGCAGCACGTAGGCGACGGCGATGGCGGCGATGCCGCCCATGGCCGCCAGCGCCAGGCTTTCGGTGATGAGCTGGCGCATGATGCGTTCGCGGCTCGCGCCGAGCGACACGCGCAGCGCGATCTCCGGATCGGCGCGCGGCGCCGCGCGCGAGCAGCAGGTTGGCGAGGTTCGCGCACGCGATCAGCAGCAGCACGCCACCGCCGACCAGCAGCGCCGTCAGCGAGTCGGAGAGTTCGGCCCGCGACGACGAAGCGCCACGCGCGCCGGGACGCAGCTGCAGCCGCTGATCGAGATAGTCGGCGCGGCGGGCGCCGGACGCGAGCGCGCCGTAGAACGATTGCAGTCCGGCCTGGAAGATCGCGTTGGCCTGGCGTTTCGGCCTGCGCCAGCGTGACGCCCGGCTTCAGGCGTCCGAACACCTGCAGCCACATCACTTTGTCCGGCGGCGTGTCGTGCAGCCGGTCGAGGCCGGGAAGCATGATCGGCGCCGTGTGCAGCGGCAAGCCAGACGTCGGGCTGCTGCCCGGCGCTCTCGCCGACGAAGCCGCGCGGCGCGACGCCGATGATCGTCGCGCTTCCGCGCCGCACGGTCGAGGGTCTTGCCCAGCACGTCGGTGCGGCCGCCGAATCGTCGCTGCCAGTAGTTGTAGCTGATGACCGCACAAGGCGCTGCCGGCGCAGTTGTCGGACGTCGAGAAGACGCGGCCGATCGCGGCGCCGACGCCCAGCACCTGAAAAAATCCATCCGACACCAGGCGCCCGCGCGCCGGCTTCCGGCCGCCGCCGTCGATGCCGCATGTCCCAATCGTTGAGGCTGCTCTGCGACGCCATCAGCGCCGTGAGAACAGATCGGCGCGCTGCCGCAGCTGCTCGAATTCCTCGTAGGTGAGCCACGGATCGAGGGCCATCGGATCGGAAATCCATGCGCCCGGTCCACATGCCCGACTCGCCGGGATTGGTCAGCATCGACCAGCTGCTCCGGCTTGTGGACGCCAGGCAGCGGCGCGTAGAGGACGCCGTTCCACAGGCTGAAGATCGCGGTGTTGGCGCCGATGCCAAGCGCCAGCGACACGACGGCGACGATGCGCGAAGCCCGGCGTGGCGGCCATGCGTGCGCACCGCGTAGCGCAGATCCTGCGCGACGACGTGCGCAGTGCTCGCTCGGCGCGACGATCAGCGCGTCCACGGCCGCGCGGATCCACAAGGACGTTTGCTGGAGCCACCCGCCTGTTCGCCGCGCTTCTCCGAGCTGCTCGGCGAACATGAGGAGCATCTGATTGCCGTACTCCTCCCGAAACGCCGCCGGGTAGCAGTGCAGCAGCGCTTTGTAGACGGCCGCGGCGCGCATTACGTGCTCCTGACGAGACCCGTGGCCCGCGCCTGCTGCAGCAGCGTGCTCAACCGCTCCACTTCCGCCGCCGCGACGCGCTTGCCGAAGCGCGTCAGCGCGTAGTAGCGCCGCCGCTCATCGGTGCTCGACGGATCCGGACTCTCGCGCAGCTCTTCGATCAGGCCCTGTTCGAGCATGCGCCGGATGGAGCTGTAGAGCGTCCCGGCGCTCAACTGCACCTTGCCGCCGGTGCGCGCGGCGACGTCCTGCATGATCGAGTAGCCGTGCCGATCGCGGTCGGCGAGCGCGATCAGGATGTGAAAGACGGCCGGCGGCAGCGGCAACAGCGAATCGGGCTTCGAATCGTCCATGGCGGCAACTATACCTGCAGTCAAGTATAGTCTGCAACAGTATACTTGCTTCAGGTAGACAGCCGGACCTTCGCCGTTTCGCCGCTTCGCGCTCAGCGCGGCGGCTGATACAGCTGAATCAGGTTGCCGCAGGTATCCGCGCAGACGGCGATACTGACCGGCCCCATCGCCGTCGGCTCCTGCGTGAACACCACCCCCAACCCCTTCAACCGCTTGAATTCCGCGGCGAGATCGTCCACTTCAAAAGCCGCGAGGGGTATTCCCTGTTCGAACAGGGCCTCCTGAAACGTTTTCCCTGCAGGATTGGCGTTTGGTTCGAGGGAGAGCTCGAGATCGTCCCGGCCGGGTGAGACGACGGTGAGCCACTCGGTACTCGCCGACCGGGAATCTCCTGCTTCTTCACGAAGCCGAGGACCTCGGTGTAGAACCTCAACGCCTTGGTCTGATCGTCAACCATGATGCTGGTCAGTTTGATTCGCATGGCTGAGAGTCTGCCAAAACGCGCCATCCGGCGCTTCTCGGAAATTGCGGATGGCTCAGCCGTCAGACGACGTTGAGGGGTGCGCGGTTGGGGGACTTCATGAAGGCTGCCGCCATCAACGACAGACAGCCCGGCGTCATGACGCGGGGCAGGTCCGCCGGCACGTGCACGCTCGATCGCACCTGCCGCCGGTAGCGCGAGGGCGACGTCCCGACGCGGCGCGCGAACAGATCGCTGAAGCTGCCGAGACTGCTGAAGCCAACCTCCATGCACACGTCGGTCACGGAATAGTCGCTCAGCGCGAGCAGCCGCTTCGCGAGGTCGAGCCTGCGTTTGGATGCGGAACTGGTGCGGCGTCGCTCCGAACACCGCCTCGAACTGACGGATGAAGTGAAACGGCGACATCGCGGCTTCGCGCGCGACCTCCTGGATCGATAGCGGTCGATCGTGCTGCTCGCGCAGCATGTCGCGGGCCGAGCACAGCCGCCGCAATGCGCTCCTGTCGAGCATCTCTCGATCTTCTACGTTACACCGATTCGTGCCGCGAGCATCACTGCCGTCGCGCAAATACCGCAAGGCTGGACGCGACCGAGCGGCCTTCGGGGCTGTCGGACGAGGTGTTCAGCATCTCGGGCGCGCCGGTGGCCGGATTCTGCCAGGCCACCGTCGTCGATCCGCCGCCGTCCAGATTGATGGCATTCCAGACGCGGTAGTCCTTGATGAGCACGGCGGCGACCTCGTCCAGGCGCATGCCTTCGCTGCCGCCGCGGACGTCCACCGTGAAGAGCGTGAGCGTCCGGTTGTCGCGGGACAAGCCGGCCGCGGTTCGCGCCGTTGTCACCTCGTACCAGGATCGCGCGTTCGAGTAGCCGCTGCCCGGTCCGCCAGGCGTCAGCAACCCGCGCGGATGTTCCTGGTCGCGGTAGACCGGAACGGTTGGCCGCCCGTCGGTCACGATCTGCGCGGACCCGGCCACGACGTTCCACAGCGTCACGCGCTCCCGTACGTGCAGGCCGTCGGCTTTTCGCGGATCCCGGTGCACGATGCGCGCGCGGTTGCGCGCGGTCGATGTTGAGCGCCGGCGCGTCGGCGACGATCGCGAAGCTCTGCGCCGGCGACTCGAAGGCCGAAAACACGCGGCCCTCGGACGCGGCGAGGCCGATCGTCCAGGCGTCGGTGTCGTCCGAAGGAAACGGCAGAAAGAAATGGCCGTTGATCGCCAGCTGCGCGCGTTCCTGCCGCAGGTAGTCCACGGTCCGCTGGCGAACGGTCTCGCGCGTCCCGCCGGGCGGCGACACCTTGAAGCGCAGACCCGGCGTTCGGAGGTCGATCTGCGCGATGCGCATGTGCAACGGTCGCGGCGAGGTTTCGACGCGATCGATGTAGGTGATGCCGACGAAGGGGTGCGTGACCTCCGCGCTCCCCTGCGGCGCTGCCGACAGGAGCAGCGCGATCGACGCCGCGGCGAGGATCCGCCTCACGGCGCTCCAGGATTCCATCAACACTGAAGACATGATAACAGCATGTGGTATGCTGTTATCATGATTCGAACGCAGATCAGCCTTTCCGATTCCGAGTACCGCGCGGCCAAGCGCGAGGCGGCGCGGCTCGGGATCTCGCTCGCCGAACTGCTCCGACGGTCGCTGCGCACGCTGCTCCCCGCGGACGAAGGCCGACCGTGGATGCGCTATGCCGGCATGATTGAAACCGGCGATTCGCAGGCCTCGCAGAAGATCGACGACGTCGTGTATGGCCAGAAGGACTGACGCGTACGTCGACACATCCGCGCTGATCGCGTTCGCCGATCGCTCCGACACCTACCACGCGCTCTTCAAGCGACTGTTCTCGAATCCGCCCCGGCTCGTCACCACGACGCTCGTGGTTGCCGAGGGCCACGGCTGGTTCTTGAAACGTTACGATCGCTCGCGAGCGTTGCAATTCATTGCGATGGTCGAAGCGTTGTCGCCGATGGCCATCGTCGCCGCTGGTCAGGACGAACAAGCCGGTGGCATTCGAATGTTGCGCAGGTTCTCAGATCAGAATCTGACGCTGACTGACGCGATCGGCTTGCATGTGATGACCGCCGGCCGCATCCAAATGTGCTGGTCAACGGACCGCCATCTGGGCCTGACGGGTGCGACGCTGGTCACAGAGCAACCCTGATCACAAGACCGGCAAACCTTTCGCGAGACATATCGTCTAACGATACGTCTATGCCGCGCTCCCCCGCCAACCCGCCGTCCAAACCCCTGTCGGCGCCCGTGCTCCACATCCTGCTCGTCCTTGCCGACGGCCCCAAGCACGGCTATGCCATCAAGCAGGAGGTCGAAAGCCGGTCCGAGGGCTCGATCCGGGTCGGTCCGGGCACTCTGTACGAAGCCATTCAGCGCCTGCAGGACGATGGGGCGATCGAGGAAGCGCCGGCGGCGAGCGCGGTCAACGGCCAGGAAGCGCAGCGGCGCTACTACCGCCTCACGGATCGCGGGTGGCGCGTGCTCAGGGCGGAGGTTCGCCGGCTCGGCGGTTTGGTCGCTCAGGCGCGCGCGAATCCGCGGCTGAAAAAGGAGCTCGCGTGATCCGCGCGTACCAGGCGCTGCTCGTGCTCTACCCCCGCGCGTTCCGCCGCGCGTACGGCGACGACATGGTCGCCACGGTTGCGCTGGATCTCGAGGCCGTCCGGCGTCGCGGTCGATCAGGCGTCCTGTCGTTCTGGGCGTTCGTGATCGGCGATCTGCTGAAGAGCGCCGGCCGATTGCGCAGCCGTCAGATCGCGGCAGCCCTCGGTCGCCTCGCCGGTGACGACGTGCCCCGCCTGCCCCGTCGAGAAGAGAGGACCCAGATGGAGACGCTGATACAGGACGTGCGTTTCGGCTTCCGCCAGTTCATTCGACGGCCCGGATTCACGGCAATCGCGGTGATTTCGCTGGCGCTCGCCATCGGCGGAAACAGTCTGATCTACGGAATGGTCGACGGGTTCGTCCTGCGGCCCTTCAGCTACCCGGATCCGGATCGGCTCGTCACGATCGGCGTCACGTTTCCGAAGCTCTCGTCGGAGACGACGTACGTGGAGACGCTGTCGCCGGCCGAGTATGCCGACATCCGCACGAACCGATCCTTCCAGCACACAGCGGCCTTCGATCTCGGCAATCGCAATCTATCCGGCGGCGACGTGCCCGAGCGCGTGTTCACGGCGCTCCTGCTCGACGATCCGTTCCCGGTTCTCGGCATGCGCCCCGTTCTGGGACGCGGCTTCACCGACGCGGAGCTCGCGCCGAACGGACCCGCCGGTCGCGATCATCAGCCACCGTTTGTGGCAGACGCGATTCGGCGGCAATCCCGACATTCTCAACAAGACGATTCGCGTCGGCGGCACGTCCGGCTCCATCGTCGGGGTGATGCCGCCTGGCTTGCTGCTGATCGGAACGGACCTGTGGGTGCCATGGGGCGCCGATCCGAAGAGCATGCCGCGCAACGTCCGGCAGTTCACCGTGCTCGCGCGTCTTCGTCCCGAGGCGACGCATCGACCAGGCGAACGCGGAGCTCGCGACAACCGCGAAATCCATCGAGCAGACGGCTGCGGCGACGTTCAAGGAATACGAAGGCTGGCGGCTCACCGCGACACCGTGGGCCGCCGCCTTGTTGCGCGACGTCCGGCCCGCGGCGCTGCTGCTCGTCGGCGCGGTGTTCTTCGTGCTGCTCATCGCCTGCGTCAACGTCGCGAACCTGCAGCTGGCGCGATCCACGACCCGGCAACGAGAGCTCGCGGTGCGTCTGGCGCTCGGCGCCGCGCGGTCGCGGCTGGCGCGACAGCTGCTGACGGAAAGCTGCCTGCTCGCGATCGCGGGAACCGCCGGCGGCCTCGCGATCGCCTACATCGGCTTGCAGTTCGCCGGCGCGGTGGTCCCGGCGCAGTTTCAGACGCTCGGTCTGCATGCGGGGCTTAACGCGCGGGTGCTGATCTGGAGCCTGCTGCTCACCGCCGTGTCCGCGATCCTGGTGGGCGTCCTGCCCGCGTTCCAGGCCACGCGAACCGATCCGCACGATTCGCTGAAGGCCGACGGCCGCGCCGGCACATCCCGCACCGGCCGCCTCCGTCAAGGGCTCGTGGTTGTCGAGATCGCGCTGTCGGTCGTGCTGCTGCTCGGCGCCGGACTCCTGATTCGCAGCTTCATCAAGATCCAGCAGGTTCCTCTCGGCTACGACCCCAAGGCCGTCCTGACGATGCGATTGACGCTGCCGCGCGAGGGCTATGCGACGGGCGAAGCGATCACGGCGTTCTTCCAGCAGCTCGTGGAGCGAACAGGTCGAGTCGCCGGCGTTGCCTCCGTCGCGGTGGCCTCGCAGTATCCGCCCGTCTCCTCGTTCTCCGGACAAGTGGATGTGGAAGGAGTCCCGGCGGCCGGCACGACGCTTCCGACCGCCGTGACGACGATCGTGTCGCGCGGCTTCTTCGAAACGCTGCGGGTGCCGGTAATGGCGGGGCGAGGCTTCGACGATCGCGACCGCGCCGGCGGGCAGCGGACCATCGTCGTCAATCGCGCGTTCGTCGAGCGCTTCTTGCGCGGGCGCGATCCCGTGGGCGCCCGCGTTCGCGTCGGTCCGCGCGACCGGCAGGGTCCGTGGTCCGAGATCGTCGGCGTGGTTGGCGACGCGCGGAACCAGGGCGCGACCGCGGACGTGCGGCCGGAAATATTCAGCCCGATGGAAGCGGGCCTCGGTGCGTGGAATCAGCTCTTTCTGCTCGTGCGGGCGAACCGGCCGCCCGGCTCGCTGCTGCCCGACATCCGGCAGGCGGTCACGTCGATCGATCCGCAGCAGCCGGTCTACGCCATCCAGACGCTCGACGAGGCGCTCGCCGCCACCATGTTTCAGCAGCGCATCGCGGCCGTCCTGCTCGCCCTGTTCGCAGGCGTCGCCCTCGTGCTCGCGGCCATCGGCATCTACGGCGTGATGTCGTACTCGGTGAACGCGCGCCGGCAGGAGCTCGGCGTGCGTCTCGCAATCGGGGCGTCGCGCGCCGCCGTCATGTGGCTCGTGATCAAAGACGTGCTGCTGATGTCCGCGATCGGCCTGGCGGCCGGCATTGCGCTGCTGCTGGCAGCCGGACGCGGTCTCGGGCAGCTGCTCTTCGGCGTGCAGCCCAGCGATCCGGGCACGATGGCGATTGTGGCGTTGGTGCTCGGCGCGGTGGCGCTTGTCGCCGGCTGGGTACCTGCGTCGAGAGCGAGCAGCGTCGATCCGATTCAGGCGCTCAGGTACGAGTAGAGGTCCGAAGACGCCAACGGTGTCGTCGGTGTAGCGCGGGGCTTTCAGCCCGCGTCCGGAAAGGGCCGCGCTACACAAGAACAGGAATTTCAGGGCAGCGGGCCGCAAAAGCAGTGCAGGCCCGCAGAGAACCGCATCAACGCGTGCGCAACGCCGGGATCCGCTGACACCGGGACCGGCGCGACACCGGCGGCGCGATACTGCGCCGCGGCGGCACGATCGAGCGATCGGATGCCCCACGGCATGTAGTGCACCGATGGCCGTTTCGCGTTGAGCCCGGGCAGGACATTGCAGTACGTGAAGTCGAGGCGCGTGTCGCCGAAGACACCCTTCTCGCGCCGCAGCCGCAGATCGGGCATGCCGACGACGCGATAGCCGAGGCGCTCCAACGTCGCACGATAGCTGTCGAGCACCGGCGACCGCTCGCGCGCGGCGGCTTCGTACTCCGCCGTCAGCGCGCTGCGGAGCCGCGGCGCCGGCACCAGGTGACGGGCGAACGCACCGCGATCGCGCAATACACCGTCGAGCAGGCGCAGGCCGCGCGCTGGATCCGCGAGCAGCGCAACCGGCCGGCGGCCGCGACGAGCCTGGCCGAGCAGCGCCACATCGAGATCGATGTGAAACGTCGCCTGCCCCGACGGCGCCACCTTGTCCTGCTCGTCGTCGTATCGTCCTCGCGTGTCGTCGCCGAGCACGTGCACGGCGGTCCCGAGATCGGCTTCGAGCAAGCGCATGACCTCGTCACGCGTCAGACCGAGCCGCACACGATTCTCGGCAATCGTGTCGGCGCCGACGAGGCAACGCTCGTCGTCGTTGAGCACGTTGCCGCCTTCCCAGTAGGTGCGCGACCGGATCACCCGCGCGCCGATCGCTCGCTCGGCATCCGTGGCGGACAGGCTGTCGTCGTCGCGCCCCAGTTCCGGGCGAAACGCGCGAGGCAGCAGCAGCACCGGGAAGCCGTGCGCGTCCACGGCGGCGCGCGCGTTGTCCTGCGAGTACAGCGTCGCCGAGTGGACCGCGAGCAGCTGCACGCGCCGGTCGTCCCATGCGCCGTACGCGCGCGCCAATTCGCGAAGCCGATCGAGATCGGACTCCGGCTCGACGAACAGCACGAAGCGGACCGCCGGATCGAGGCGCGCCAGGAGATCGCGCAGGAGCGTGAGCGCCAGCGGCGTCATGCCGTCCGCCGGCGACAGATGGATGCGGATGCTGCGCAAAGGATGGCGCGCGCCGGCCGGCCGCGGCTTCGCGCCGAGACTCTTCGGCCGGAACCCGGCCCGCGATCCCGAGCGCCAGGCCGGAAATTCGCGGAGAACATCGACCGGCACGCGCAGCGTCCGCAGTTCCTCGACACCCGCGCCGAGCGATCGATGCAGCGCGTGCGCGACGGAGACGAGGTGGGAGTCGCTGAGGGCGCGGCGCGTCCACGCGAAGCAGTCGCGCGACCGCGCCGGCGTGGGTCATGAGCTGCGCGCACGATGTGGCGCCGGCTTCGCGCCGAAGCGCGCGCAGCTCTTCGTGGAGGGTTGGGGTGATCTGCTAGGGCCTGCGCCCACGCGTGGGCTTCCTGCCCGCCCCGCCCTTCAGTTTCCGCGCCGCCGGATCCATCAGCTCGAGATCCCGGACGGCCCTCGGGCCGAGCGATTTGGCGGCTTTCTTCACCGAAGCCTTGGCTTTCTTCGTGCTCTTCATGCGGCTCCTCCTCAGCGTATGCGGCGCCAGAGTATCATGCTCACACCCTCGAGTTTTCGCGGAGTTGCGCACTGGACGTCCATCTCGTCGACGGCACGTACGAGCTGTTCCGGCACTATTACGCGGTTCCTTCGGCCCGGGATCGGAGCGGCCGGGAGGTCGGCGCCGTGCGCGGCGTGCTCTCGTCGATCCTCGGCATGATCAACGGCGGCGCGACGCACGTCGGCGTCGCGACCGATCACGTCATCGAGTCGTTCCGGAACAAGCTCTGGCGGGGGTACAAGACCGGCGCCGGCATCGATCCGCCGCTGCTCGCGCAGTTCCAGGTGCTCGAGGACGCGTTGTCGGCGCTCGGCGTGGCTGTCTGGCCGATGGTGGAGATGGAGGCCGACGATGCGCTGGCGGCCGCGGCGGAGGCGGCGGCGCGCGATACGCGCGTGGATCGCGTCTTCATCTGCACGCCCGACAAGGATCTGGCGCAGTCGGTGCGCGGAACCCGCGTCGTGCAGATGGATCGCCGCGCCCGCACCATCCGCGACGAAGCCGGCGTCGTCGCCAAGTTCGGCGTGAAGCCCACGTCGATTCCCGATTACCTGGCGCTCGTCGGCGACGCGTCGGACGGCTATCCCGGGTTGCCGGGCTGGGGCGCGAAGTCCACCGCCGCAGTGCTCGCGCGATTCGAGCACCTCGAATCGATTCCGCCCGACCCGCGCGACTGGTCGGTGAATGCCACCAATGCCGCGCGGCTGGCGCGCACGCTCGCCGAAGAACGCGATCGCGCGTTCCTGTTCCGCGATCTCGCGACGCTGCGAACCGACTTCACGTTGTTCGATTCCGTCGACGACTTGCGCTGGAGCGGTCCGCGGCCCGAGTTCAAGGCCCTCGCCGCCGAGCTCGACGGTGCGGCGACCACGAATTCCCCGTAGAGATGGCCAATCCCGAGCAGGAAATCCTGACCGTCGCCGGTCGGGACATCGCCGATCTCCAATCCGCGCAAGGTCCTGTTCCCGCAAGCCGGCCATACGAAGCTCGATCTCGCGCGCTACTACCTCGCGGTCGCCGACGGCGCGCTGCGCGGCGCCGGCGGACGGCCCAACGTGCTGGTGCGCTACCCCAACGGCGTCGGCGGCGAGTTCTTCTATCAGAAGCGCGCGCCGAAGCGCGCGGCCGGCATGGATTGAGGTCGTCGCGCTGCAATTTCCGTCGGGCCGGACCGCCGAGGAAGTCGTGCCGCGCGATCCGGCGGCGCTCGTGTGGATGGCCAACCTGGCGTGCCTGGAGCTGCATCCGCATCCGGTGCGCGCGGACGATCTCGATCATCCCGACGAGCTGCGCGTGGATCTCGACCCGGTGCCTGGCGTCGAATGGTCGCAGGTCCGCGACGTCGCCGCCGTCGTCCGCGCGACGCTCGACGATGTCGGCCTCGTCGGGTGGCCCAAGACGTCGGGCTCGCGCGGCATCCACATCTACGTGCGGATCGAACGCAAATGGCCGTTCGACCAGGTGCGCCGCGCCGCGCTTGCCTTCGCCCGCGAGGTCGAGCGCCGTGCACCCGCGATCGCAACGAGCAAGTGGTGGAAGGAAGAACGGCACGGCGTGTTCCTCGACTACAACCAGAACGCGAAGGATCGGACGATCGCGAGCGCCTACTCCGTCCGGCCCACGCCGGATGCGCGCGTATCGGCGCCGCTCGACTGGGACGAGCTCGCGGTCTGCGATCCGCCGGGATTTCACGCTGGTGACGATGCCGGCGCGGTTCGCCGCGATCGGCGATCGCCACGCCGGGATCGACGCGCAACCATGTTCGATCGATCGGCTGCTCGACCTGTCCGCGCGGCACGAGCGCGAGGGGCTGGGCGACGCGCCGTGGCCGCCGCACTACCGGAAGCAGGCCGGCGAGCCCGCGCGCGTCTCGCCTTCGCGCGCGAAGCCCGCTTCGGCGGAGCAGATCGCACCGTCGAAGCGGCGCGTGCCGAAACGGCCCCTCATCGAGATCGGACGCGCGCAGCAGAAAGGACGATGCACTGGCCGGACTCGAGCGCTGGCGCGCGCGTCATCCGGAAGCGGCCGCCCATCTCGAAGCCGGCCGACGTGCTCGTGGACTCGATGCGCGGAAGGTTTCGGACGTGGACGCGCATCCGCGTCAACCTGCAGCACGTCCCCGAAGCGCTGCGCCCGGCGCAGGAAGATCTCGATCCGAACGAAACGCCGGACGACTGGAGCGGCTTCAGTCAGGACGAGTGGAAGCGCCGAAGACCTTCTCGAGCTCGAAAGGAGTCGTGACCTCGAGCTGATCGTAGCGGCAGTCCTTCGGCTGTTTGTCCGGCCGCCAGCGCAGGAACACCGCGGCGTGGCGGAACCGCGTGCCCTGCATGTGGTCGTACTTCACTTCACACACGCGTTCGACGCGCAGCGGCTCCCACGAGAGATCCTTGCCGGCGCTCCATCGGCTCTGCCCGCCGGGCATCCGTGTCATCGCGTTGACGTCGCCGCCACCCCACTCGGCCCACTCGCGCCACGGATGCCCCTCGAGCGCGCGCTCACGCAGCGGCGCCAGTTCGGCGACCAGCTGCTTTCCGCATCGCGGTCGTGAACGACGAGGTGACGCCGACGTGATGGAGCGATCCGCGGTCGTCGTACAGCCCCAGCAACAGCGATCCGATGCGCTCGTCCTTTCCGTCCTTGTGCCAGCGAAAGCCGGCGACGACGCAGTCGGCACTGCGTACGTGCTTGATCTTGATCATCGCGCGCTTGCCCGGCACGTACAGGCCATCCTCCGGCTTGGCGATCACGCCATCGAGTCCGGCGCCCTCGAAACGTGCGAGCCACTCGCGAGCGACCTCGACATCTCGGGTCACCGGCGTAAGGTGAATCGGCGGCGCGACGCTTGCCAGCGCGCGCTCGAGCAGGGCGCGGCGTTCGTGTTGGGGCGTCTCGCGCAGATCGCGGCCCTCGATCGCGAGAAGGTCGAACACGACGAACGACGCCGGCGTTTCCGCGGCCAGCTTCGCGACGCGCGAGGCCGCCGGATGAAGCCGCAGCTGAAGCGCGTCGAAGTCGAGGCCGCGCGGCGTCGCAATCACGATCTCGCCATCGACGACGCAACCGTCCGGAAGGCCGGCCAGCAAGGCCGTGTGCACCTCAGGAAAGTAGCCGATCGAGCGGCCGGAGATCGCGGCTCTGGATGAGCAACTCGGAACCGCTGCGAAACACGACCGCGCGAAAGCCATCCCACTTCGGCTCGTACAAGAAAGCGCCGGTAGGCAGCTCGTCGGTTAACTTTGCGAGCATGGGCTCGAGCGGAGGAGTGATGGGAAACGCTGCGGTCACCGGCTCTGCCTTTCTACCTCCAGCATGGTCCGCGCTTTGCTGTTGCTAGCAACAAAGGGGATCCACCTGGTTAAGTACGTAAGCGTAAGCCAGTTGGTAGTAGATGAAGGTCCGTATAAAGGAAACGCCGCGCGAGCCCGAAGTGGATGGCGTCCACCTCGACGGGCTGGCGCGTGGCACCGTTCGCGAAGTATCGCCGAGCATCGGATCGTGGCTCATCGCGCAGGGCTACGCTGAACCGGAGATGCGGCAAGCCTCGCGCGAAGAGAACCAGGACCTCTCGGGCTTCAGGCGCGTCCGCGATACGGCTCACGATCGGCATCGTCGATCGACGGACTAACCTTTTAGTCATATCGGCCCTGTCGAGCTGCCGAACGAATCGCGAGCAAGTCGGTAAACCCGCGTACACAATCCCGCACAACTCTCGTTGGACGCCCGCCGCCGCGCCGGTGATCGCACTCGATGTGGACCTCCTTGATCGACAGACCCTGCCGTTTGGCCGCAAACAGGAGCTCGACGTCGAACCCCGGTGACAGGTTCGGACCCGACGCGCGTGTCGTCGCCGCGCGGCGATACACGACGAGCCGATCGAAGAGTCGGACCGACGATCTCGCGGCGAAACGCCTTGAAGCCGCATTGCGTATCGACGATGTCGGAGAATCCCAACACAACGGATCGCGCCAGCAACTGCCCGTACGAAATCGCGCGCCGGCTGAGCGACGCGTGCTTGCGCTCGAACCCGCGCGATCCGATGACGATGTCGAAGCCCTGATCGAACCACGGGAGCAGTTTCGACGCCTCCGCGATCGGGATCGCCTGGTCCATGTCGGAGAACAGCACGATGCGGCCCTGGGCCGCTCGCATGCCGTGAATCAGCGCGTGCGCTTTCCCGCCGTGATCGACTTGAACGAGCCGCACTGCGCTGTGCCCGGCCGCCACGGCGCGTGTCAGCTCCGCCGTCCCATCCTCGCTCCCATCGTCCACCACCAGGAGCTCGAACGACACCCCGGCAGTGCGCAGGACGTCGAGCATCTGCGGCAGGACCCCGGCGCCAATCGTGTTGGCCTCGTTGTAGGCGGGCACGACGACCGACAGCGCGAGCCCTTCGACTCGCCCGGGATTGGGTTCGCTCAGGCGGGCGTCTCAACGGACGTAGGTGACCTCGCCATTCTCCGAGACGCGCGCGATCGCCGGCGCGTCTCGCTGGATCCGGCCGCCGAGGAGCGTGAACAGGTATTCGGAATCGCTCAGCGGGTGGAGGAAGGGCACTTCGATGGCGCGCACCGGTTCCCCGTGCGCGGCGATCGCGCGAGATCCGCGGACGAGGGCGCCGTAGCCGGGCATGCGAAACACGAGCGCGGAGCTGTCGATGCGCGGTTTCTGCACGAGGATTGCGACGACGAGCAGCGCGGCGGCGCACATCGAGCGCGCCGTCGGCGCCGGCAGAAGCCGCGACGCCCAGGCGATCGCGAGCAGGGCGCCCGGCACAATGGTGAGGAACACGTAGGCGTCGTAGTCCTGCTGCCACACCGACCACATGCAGACGGTCAGCACCAGCGGAACGATCGTGACGGCACGGACCGCATGAGGGGCCAGGCCTGAGCGGAGTCGAAGGACCGCGGATCAACAGGAGTGCTGCCAGGGCCGCGAGAAGAATGAGCGTCGGTTGCGGCAGCGCGAACGGCGCGAAGCCAATCGAACCGATCGAGTCGTTGACTGCCCGAAACGCATCGCCGAGGCGAAGGTCCTGCGGCTCCTGCATCGAGGCCACGATCTTCGTCGGCCGGATGGATTCCGTGGAGAACATCGCCGGCACCTGGAGGATGGCGACGACAACAGCCGCTTCCATCACGGCCGTCGCAAGCGCACGGCGGCCCTGTCGGAGCTGCGTCCACAGGATCCACAGGAACACCGCGAGCGCAAACGGCAGCGCGGCGGAGTGCGCCTGCACGGCGAACCAGGCGACGGCTGCCAGCACCATGCGCCGTGATCTCGTGAGCGTGTCGCCCCAGGACAGGATGAGTCCCGTTCCAATCTTGGCAAACACGACGGCGAGCACTGGATTCCAGATCACCGAGGACAGCGCGAGGTCGAACGGCGACGACGCGATGATGAGGACCGTCGCGATCGCAAAGGTCCACGACCCGGTCGCCCGGCGGATGCCGAGACACAACACGACGTCGGCGATCGATTGCAGCGCTGCCAGACCGAGGCCGCCCGCATGCGGCAGATTGCCGGCAAAGGGCCCGATGACGACGCGGATGAGCCACAACACCCAGTAGAAGATGGGACCGAATGTATGGCCGCCGGCCGTGCTCGCCGTGCCGACGAGCGGCAGACTCGAGAGCGGACCCATCGCAATCGTCCAGTCGCGAATCTGCTCGCGAAGCATCAGGAAGTGATCCGTGATGCCGCGCGTGCGGATGAAGAACGTGTAGAGCGCGACGCCCGCGAGAAGGAGAGCGCCAATCGATCGCGAACGCCAAGTGGCGTCCGCCTTTAGGCGGACCCCAGGTCCGGCTGAAGCCGGACGCCACGTACGGGCCGCAAGCATGGACCACAAGCGGTCGACCGCCAACGCGGCATATGGGATCAGGATCGTGTGGAACGGCAGGATGAGCCGCTCGCCCTTGGGATAGACGAGCACGACCGAGGCGAACTGCGAGAGTGCGATCAGACCAGGAAGGCAGACGATCGCCGCAGGAGCGGCACGCGAGCGGAGCGCCAGCACGAACCCGATCACGCTTCCCAGGGACACGCCGAGGAACACCAGCGAGTATCCCCAGCCCGGCGCGTACGGTTCGTAGAATCCCAGCGCGAACAGACCCTTCCGTCCGAGATTGGCCGCGAAGGCGCCAGGCGCGCTGATCGCGTACTCCACGACCTGCCGTGTGATCGAGTCGATGCCGAGGCGATCGTACAGCGGGCCCCGGCGGGTGAAATCGAGCCCGAGGCCGGGTGGCAGCTCGTTGCCGCCGAGCAGCGTGATCGCGAACTCGGTCGGCATCGGGACGAAGTCGTGCACGACGATCCAGTTCCGCACCGCGATGAACGCGAACACCGCGCACGAGCACGCGAGCATCGTCGCGCCGAACGCCAGCCGCTTCGCCGATGCCCTTCCAGGCCAGCCACCACACCGGAACGACCGCGACCCACGCGAGCAGCGCGGTCGATCGCGTCAGCGCGGCGAATCCGCCGACCAGGCCCGCCGCGGCGACGCGACCGGTGGAAGGCTGCCGGCACGCGCGAATCAGCAGCAGCGTCCACGCGGCGAGAAGCGGAATGAACAGCGACTCGGTCGAGGGCGACGCCACCAGCGGCGCGAACTTGACATAGGCGACGAGCGCCGCACTGGCGAAGGCGGCCGGCCACACGCGCTCTCCGCCGATTTCCACCGCAGATCCTGACCACCATCCAGACGACGAACGCGACGAGCGCACGCTGCACGAAGACGAGGCCGAACATCCCTTCGCCGAACAGCGTGTGGATCGCCGCGAGGAAGTACGGATAGAACACCTGGTAGTAGAACGGACCCTCCACGCTCTTCAGCAGCAGACCGTTCAGCTGAATGTCGCGCGCGTACGATTCGTAGGTCATCGGATCGTCGCCGGGGACGAGCAGCGCCAGGCGCGTGAACCACGGCGACGCGAAGATGAACGCCTCGGCCACCGCCACGAGCGCGAACCACGCCAGGAACTGCTGCCGCACCGTCATCGCCGCGCCGTCCGGGCGCCGGCCGAGGCGCATATCGCGAAGATCGAGCCCGAACAGCAGCGCCAGCCACGACAGCGCGACGACATCGACCGCGAACTTCGCCGATGCGGAGCCCGCGCTCGAGCCACACCTGCCACGGCTCCAGACGGCGGCTGACGATCGTCGCCGCGTCGAACGGAATCGGCCGGCCGTCGACGATCTCGCCTACCGAAAGACGGCGCGGGGATCCGTACGGCGACGCATAGCGGATCTCGAGCCGATGCCAGCCCGGCGTGAGATTGACGTCGGCCGTGGTCAGGCCCTGCCCGACGGGGACCGCAAGGACGCGCGTGGCGTCGAGGACGAGCTCGGCAGGCGCCTCGCGCGAGTCGAGATACACGCGTCGCGGTTTTGGCCTCGGCGACGTACCACTGACCATCCCAGTTCACCGCGAACGGCAACCGCGTGTGATCGGGCTGTGCCGGACTGGGGACCGTGAAGCGGGCGATGTCGTTGAAAAAGGGGAGCGGAAACTCGAGCCGCCGCGCGGAAAAATCGAGACGCCGATCGATGCGGGTGAAGATTCGCGACTTGTACTCGGTGCTGACCTCGATGGCGCCTCGCGACTCGGCGTCCGCGAAATAGCGCGCGCGGAACCCGCGATCGTGGACGAGCCCGCCCAGCGCCCACGTCACGACCGCGACCGCGGCGACGATCCGGCCACCGGCGATCGTTCGGCCGCGCGCGGTGAGCCAGACCACGGCGACGAGCGCCATCGTGTCGAATCGCACCGAGCGGCACACCATGGATGAGGCCGCCGACCTCGGCCGGCAGCAGCGATGTAGACGAGCCAGAGAGCGGCTGCGATCACGCGAGTCACGGGAAGCGACGATGCCAGGTGGCCACTGAACCCACGATGGCGAGGACGAGCAACCGCGAGGCCCGCCCACAAGCCAGGCGGGAAAAAGGAAAACGCAAATCGTCCCGGTCTGGCCGGGCGCCAGCTCGACGTACATCCTGCCGCCGGCCTGCGGATCGAGGCGAACGGGCCCCGCGTCGCTGCGCCAGCCCGCGGCGTAGTTCTGGTTGAGGAACACGCGAGTGCGATCGCTCCCGCCAATCGCCGAAAACTGCACGCTATTCGGCGTGAAGGCGACCGATGATACTTTCGCCGGGCCGTCCGTCCACACGAGCGGGCGCACATCGTCGGCGCCACGCTTCAACTGGATCACCTCGTAGCACCACATCACCGCCTTGTCGTTCATCAAGGCGTGCAGCATCGGCGCGTTCGGCTGGTACGGGTTGACGAACTCGTCGCGCACGAGCGTCCCGGTGCCTTTCAGCACCCGGAAACCCGGGCTCGAGCGGCGGGCCCGAGAACTTGTTGCGAAAATGCGTGCGGTTGACGAGCGCGAGCTGGAGGACGCCGACCAGGCAGACGATCGTGACGACGAGCACGAGCCGTGGCCGTCCAGGTGATCTTGTCCACCAGGGCCCGAACGAACATGGCCGCCGCCAGCGATCCGAACAACGCGACGATGACCGTGTAGCGGCTTGGAATGCGGAACGACGAAAAAAACGGCAGATGCCGCAGCAACGCAGCTGGAGCGAATCGGCTGAACTCACCCGCCGAGAGGACGAGGAACACCAGCGCGGTCACCGCGAACGGAATTCCCAAGAGTGCGATATTGCGGGTCGGAGTCCGCCCGGCACCAGCAGGAACCAGATGATGCTCGACACCATCAGAAACGCCGCCAGCGTGCCCACGTAGTCGCCGTACTCCAGCCAGTCGTGCTGCTGCTCGAGCGCTGAGTACTTCGACCCGATGTCCTGAGACGGATCGGTGTAGGCGCGCACCATCATGGCGAGCGTCATGCGATCGGGACGCGCGGTCGGATCGCGCGCATCCCAGAACCGATCGCTGCCGACGAACAGCACGACGGGGAGCAGTTTGGGCGCGGCATACGCGGCGCCGGCGACACCCACGACCATCGCGACCACGATCGGGCGCCAGCTTCGCATGGTGAACGCCAGCGCGGCGGCGAACGTCGCAATCGCCGGAACGGTCATCCACACGATGTGCATGCCGCCGTTGTAAACCATCAGCGCAAATCCGGCGCCCGCCCACAGCGCCGGCCGCACGGCCTGGGTCTGCACGGCCTGAATCAGGAAATAGAGAATCAACGGCAGGTAGAAGGCCGGCAGGAACACAGTGTGTCCGACCGCAACGTGCATCACGTGGCCGCCGGCGAGCGTAAAGACCGACGCCAGATAGACCACGAGCGGCAGGAACGACAGCCGCAACACCCGCGTGAGCAGCAGGTGCATGCCGATGAAGCCGACCCAGTAGTGGAGAACGACGTTCAGCTTCATCGCCAGCGGCAGACCGGCAACCGTCGCCAGCGGATACACCGGGACTGAGCAGCGCCGTCTGCGGGTTCTGCCACATCACGTTCCCGCCGCAGTACCACGGACTCCAGAACGGCGGCTGCGCGTACTCCACGACGTTCTTGATCACCTGCGCGTAGTAGAACAGGTGCTGATCCCAGTCCATCGCGCCGACGGCCGTCGGATGCGCAAACAACGGTGAGCAGAAGGCGATGCTGAGCGCGGCGTAGAAGAGGTAGATGCGCACTACGATATCACTGTGTTGATCGACGTCCGCCGGTCGCCCTCGACTTCGCCAGGGCAGGCTGTTGTACCGGCGCTCTTTCCATCGCGTACATTGTGACGCCGGTTCGCGAGTGGGGCTGGCTCGAGGGCCGGCCCCTTGATTTTCTCTCCACTGCTGCGCTCGCGGCCGTGTGCTGGCTGTGGACTGGACCGTACCGCGATCGGCGGACGCGTGGGACGCACGCGCTCGTGCATCGGCGTCGCGCTGTTGGTGAAAATCGCCGCGGGCACGACGCTGCTGGTGCCTCGTGGATTCGACGCCCGCTACTACGCCAACGACGTTTCGAAGGCTCCGATCCAACCGAGCGCGGAGTCCTGGGACGCGTCGTTCACGCGCGTGGATCGCCGGTTGCGATTCGGCGTCGACGGCTCGCCCGACGTGCCGGTCGCGTTCTTCAACGACTTGCGCTACGGCTTCTTCCGCGAGACGGATCCGAAACGCGAGGGACTGCCGTTCTCCATCATGTGGCAGGGCCTCTGGCGGGTGACCGAGCCTGGGCGCCAGCGATCTACGTTCATTCTCCAGGCGGCGGCGGTCACGCTCACCATCGGCGACGCAATCTCGGAACACATCGACGCAGCCGAAACCTGGACCGGCGACGTCGAATCTGCCCGCCGGGTTTCATCGCGTGATGATCGCGTGGTCGGTGCCACAGGACGGCGTGCGGCGGCTGGAGGTCGGCCGCGTCGTCGATAGCAGGGAGGAACCGTTCGACGATCGCGTGATCTTTCGGCGAAGGGTCGGCGCTCTGGCGCTCGCCGGCGACAGCGTCGATCCGGGTCAGGCAGCCGCCTCCTCGACACCGCGCTGCTGGCGTGGCTGCTGATTCAGACAGTCGCGTCGAGCTGGACGTTCCTGGCGCGCGCTCCGCGTGCGAACTTTCAGTGCGCCTGATGCCGTTGCGCTCGCCTGGATGGCTGGCATCCTGGACGCGCTGGTGTTCGCCGCGCCGGCCATCGGCCGGATGGTCACGCTGTCGGGCGGCGACGATTGGCTCACCTACGAATCGCAGGCGCGGGACATCGTGCTCAACGGGCCGCTCATGACGGGCGGCGCGGCGCTCGGAAAGGCGGGCCGTTCTTCGCGCAGCCGTTCTACTCCTACTTCCTCGCCGCATGCCATTGGCTGTTCGGCGACGGCCTGTTTGGCATCTATTTCGTGCAGCGGTTGTCGGTTGCGGCCACGATCATCGCGTTGTGGCGCGCGGCGGTCGCTGGTCTTCGACGAGAAAGTAGGCCTCGCCGTCCTGGTCACCGGCGTGGTCGTCGCGTACCAGAAGCTGGCGGGCTGGTCCGGCGTGCTCCTGACCGAGGTGCTGTTCACGCCGCTGTTCGCCTGGTTTGCGTATCTCCTGGTTCGACTGGGAAAGACGGCGGTCGATCCGGCAGCGCGCGGATCGCGCGCGGGATCGCCGTCTCCGCCGGCGTGGTTGGAGCGCTCGCCACCCTGACGCGTTCCTCGCTGTTGGCCGGCTGGTTCATGGCACTTCCACTGCTCGCGATCGCGATGCCAACACGGCGGCAAAGGTTCACGGTTCCGGCGCTGGTGGTGTCGACGATGCTGGCAGTGTGTTCGCTGGCGACGCTTCGTAATTGGGTGGTTGCGCACCAGCTGGTCCTGATCACGTCCGAGGGACCGCAGGCGATCTTCCTCGGGAACCCGCCGCCGCCGCTCGCCGACACGCCGCCGGTCTACCAGGCGTACTACGACCGTCTCGAGCTCGATCCGCGCGTACAGAAGGTCGTGGAGTTTGCGCGACAGCAGCCGCGGCTGTTCGCCGCAGGCCTGGGGCGCAAAGCGAAATACACACTGGGCTGGTTCGGCACGATGCTGGACGGCGCTCCCACGTCGCACTTCTACATCGCGGTCTGGGTCCTCGCGCTGATCGGCGTCGTGCTGCTTCGATGGATCCGGCCAGTGTCGATCTGGCTGGCGCTGGTGCCGCTCGCCCTCGCGGCCTCGCACTTCGTGGCGATGGTGTTGATCATGCCGCAGGTCTACGTCGATCGAACCATCGTCCCCATGTACCTGCTCCTGGTTCCGTATGCGGCGATCCCGGTTGCGGCGATTGCCCGCTGGGCCACCGTCGCATCCAACGGCCGCCTGGCCGCTCTGATCTGCACCATGCTCGCCGGCGCAGCGGTTCTCAAGATCCTCACGTGGTTCCCCGCGGTGGACTTCGACGTGTTTGCCGTCGGTCTTCTCACGGCCGGTGTGTGCGTGCCGGATTGCCGTTCGCGCGCCCATGGCCCCTCGTCGTGTACACGACGTACATGCTGGCGATGGCGATCTGGTTCGTCCGCTCGCCCACAAGCGAGTCGGCGGGGCTTCTCCGCATGGGATCGCTCTTCGTCGCCACGACGGCCGTATCGGCGACATGTCTCAAGGACACGCGCGGGTTCCGCGTCGCGATCGGCTGGACGTCTTTCGCGCTGGCCGCGATCGGCGCCGCGGTGCTGTTGAGGCTCGGTATTCCGACAGACGTCATCGCGCAGTTCGCCCAGTCGCTTCGCAACGCCTTCGGGTACATCTCCTCATATGCGGCGGCCGCCGGGTTCGTCCTTGCCCTGGGCGCTCTCGTCGCCCGAACCCGATCCCCGCGCCTGCAGCGCGCGTTGATCTACGCTGCCGGAGCGGCGCTGATGGTGCCGGCACTCCATTGGGCGGGCGCGATGATCACGCCCCAGCGCGCGCTCCTGCAGCGTGAGATGGCGGCGTTCGGCGCGATCGCCGTGGCGGCGTACGTGGCGATCTGGATCGATGCCGCCTGGCCGGCGGGCCGAGACCTGTCCGCACGCGCCTGCCAGGGTCTGGCACTCGGCATGTTCGTCACGATTCTCTTCGGCACGGTGATCGGCCACGCCGGCGTGGCGCCGACGGTTGCCGCGGGGCTGCTGATCGGCGTTATTCAGGCGGAACGAAGCGCTGCACGACCCGTTCGTACTCGGTGACCGTGTCGATATCGCGTGAACGCACCCTCATCGTCCACCGCCACATCTCCGGCGGCGGACGCGTGGGCGCGCACGACAGGCTTCGCGCCCGTACGCGTCGTCGGCGCCCCGCAGGGCATCGAACAGCCCGCGATCGATGAGCAGCGGATGGCCGTGTCGCGTTCCCGACGTGGGGCGTACGACCGGGGCGCGCGTACGCCGGTACCGTTCGACCACCGCGCGCACCGTCGCCTCGGACACGAGCGGGACATCGACCAGCGTCACCAGGACCGCCGCGACGCCTGGCCGATCCACCACGCCGAGCCCCGCGAGGAGCGACGACAACTGACCTCGGTCGTAGTTGGGGTTCACGACGAACCGCGCGGGCAGGCCGCTGGCCGCAAACGACGCGGCAATCGGTTCGGCGTCATGCCCGACGACGACGACCACGTCGTCCACACCCGCCGCGAGAAACGTTCGAACGATCCGCGTAAGGAAAGTATCGTCGTCGTCGATCGGCAGCGTCGCTTTGGCGCGTCCCATGCGCGACGACCGTCCCGCCGCGAGCACAATCGCGGGAATCATGGGGCCATGTTATAGAATCGCGGCGATGAGCGAGCACGATCTGCAGATCCGGTGCATGCGCTGCGGCGAGCAGATGGATATGCGCGATCCAGGACCCGGCATGGAGTGGAAACCCGATCAGTTCTGGGTGTGTCCGCGATGCGGCCGGCATTTCTGGACAACGTATCCGCCGCCAGCCAAACCGAAACCTGCGGAACCGGCGAAGCCTGCGGAGGCCGCGTCGTGATACATCCGGTGACGATCGCGATCCGCGTCGACGACGAGAGCGACGAAGACCTCGATGACGACGAAGATGACTTTGCCGATACAGACGAAGACGACGATAGCGACGAGGATGAGGAAGACGACGAGGACGACGTAGAAACCTGGCAAGTTCACACGGCTGCGCCGATTCCCGCTAAAGTACGACCCTGGCTTGACTTCCGGTCCCGAACTGCCTAGACTGCCGATGATTTTCCAGCTCAGCCAGGCTGGATACTCGGCCGGATTCGCGTCGGACGGTGATACGACCCCTTCGCAGGCGCCCGGCGGAGTTCCCTTGGGATGTCCCTGGGGGTTCGGAACGGAGGGCGTGGGGTTATGCCAACCGGGACAATTGCTCGCCTCCTCATCGACAAAGGTTTCGGGTTTATCCGGGACGAAGGCGGCATCGAGCACTTCTTCCATCGCAGCTCGGTCCGCGGCGCCGTGTTCGAGCTGCTGCGCGAGGGTCAGCGCGTCGAATTCACGCCCGAGGAGTCGGCGAAGGGTCCGCGCGCCGGCGACGTCCGTTTGATCGAAGGCTGAAGCGGTCTTTCTGTGCCGGCCCGCGCGCCACGCGGGCCGGTCCCTGTACATTCCCTTACAACTGAAAGCCCTTCGACTCACTGCGTTCGCTCAGGGCGCCATTCGCTGGCCTGCCATGCAGCGACGGCTGGCGACAAGCGAGCGAGCAGGCGAGTCGAATGGCGGAAGCGCCTGGGAGTCGAACCCAGCCTCCCCGCGTGAGCAGGGAGCGACCGATTTTGAAGACCGGGAGGGCCACCGGACCCCTTTCGCTTCCGATTGAATTCTAGCTGGTGAACAGGCGCAGGACCGCCGGCGTGTCGCTCAAATCTTCGAACACGACATCCGCGCCGGCGGCGCGCAGATCGTCCACCGAGTAGTTTCCTGTCGCGACGGCAATCGATCGCGCCCCTGACGCCTGCGCGCAGGCGACGTCGAGCGGCGTGTCGCCGATCACGACAGCTTCGCGGGCTTCGACCGCGGTCCGCCGCACTGCGCGACATGCGCGACGGCTCGAGGCAGGAGACGGTTGCGTTCCGGGGCGTCGTCGCCGAACGCGCCGCCGCGAAAGTACCGCCAGAGATCGAAGTACTGCAGTTTGAGTTGCGCGCTCGCCTCGTAGTTGCCGGTCAGCAGTCCGAGGTGGACGTCGTCGCGCGCCGACAGGACGTCGAGCAGCGGACGCACGCCCGGCATGATCCCTTTGCGCGGGACCCGGCTTGTCCAGCTCGCGTGTGAGGTGTTGAAGGTAGATCTCGGGAAACCGCGCGAGAGCTGGCGAGTTGGCGGGGATGCCGTGGGCGGCCGCGGCATCCGCGAGAATCCCGGTGTCGGTACGGCCGGCCATCGGTACCGAGTGAAAGGCGTCAGGTACCGAGAAGAGCTCATCGAAGGCGGACGTCATCGCTCGTACTCCCGCTCCGCCGGTGAGCACAAGCGTACCGTCGATGTCGAAAAGTATCAGAATGGCCGCGACAGACTCCGAACTAACCTTCGCTCCGAACGTTCCCGGCGCGTGGCCCCTTGGCTGACGGTTCCTCGTCGAAGTGGACGCGCTGGCCTTCGTTCAGTTGATCGAAGCTGCCCTGCACGGAACTTCGATGAAAAAACCACTCTTGTCCGCCGTCGTCGCGAATGAACCCGAAACCCCGGTCCCGAACGAGTCGCTTGATAGTGCCGGTCGACATCCGAGTCTCCTTGGGCGCGCGCAATGCCCGAAGGAGTCACAGTTTCAATATTCGTTCCAGCACACGCTCGTTACTTATGCCGATTTTACGGCCGAGTTCCTAAGCTCATCCGCGACGGAACATGAAAACTAATACGGAGGTGTCTATTTCACAGTCACTGTGATGACTTCGCACGTGCCCGGCATCGTCACGTGCAGGTCGTCGCCGAGTTGGAGCGCCAGCTTGTGCCGCCCGGGGGTCAACTGCGTATCGAACACATCCTTGCCGTCGCCGAAATGCACCCACGACGGCGTGCCCTTCACGATCTCTTTCGAGGCCGGCAGGCAGTCCTGATCGATGCCGACGTGGTAGTGCGCGATGCCCGTGCGCACCTGCGCCTTGGTGATCTCGCCCGGCGGCACCGCGCCGATCGTGACCCCTTCCGATCCGAATTTCATGTGTAACGGGCTCGTCACGGTCGCGCCATTCTTGGGTTCGACGAAAAACACCCGCGGTTTCTTTGCCGCAGGCTGGCGGGTTGCGCCGGTTTCGCGGCCTGAGCGGCGAGGAGCGCGCCAAGACCAGCCACCATTCCCATCACCAGCAGCGCCCGCGGCCTCATGATTGCCATACGCAGATCTCCTTTCAACAGGCTCCATTCTACTTGAACCACCCGCGGCGCCGTTCGACCAGCCGGCCGCTCGCGGCCTCGAGTGTGAACACGCGCGCGGCGACGCCGCGCGCGAATGTTTCGTCGGCTGTCGCCGCAACCACAGCGATCCTCCGCGCCGCCGCGATGCGGCGAATGTCGCCGCCCAGCGCGGACGCCCCTTGCGGCGGCAACCCCGCGCTGACGTGCTCCAGGAGCAGCAGCGCCGGATTCGCCGCCAGCGCCCGCCCGAGGCGGACGCGCGTGCGGCCGTCCCCATCGAGATCCGCGACGGCGTTGCTCCAGCACTCTGCCGGCAACCCGACTTCGCCGGCCACCGCCTCGGCGAGTTGTCGTACATCGTCTGGAGGCGGCTCGACTTCCAGCGTGAATGGGATGGCCAGGTTCTGGATCACCGACAGTTGATCGAGCAGCACGGCGCGTTCGGTGACGATCCCGAAACGATCGAGCGTCTGCAGCCATTCCGTTCCGTCCGCGATGGACGACGTGGCGTGTCCGAAGACGTGCACGGTGCCCGTGTCGGGCAGAGTGGCGCCGGTCACGAGGTTGACGAAGATCTCCGCGGACGCCTGGTCGAATCCGAGAATCGCCACCGTATCGTCGACGGCGACGGTCAATTGCTGGATGCGAAGCGGCCGCAGACCGCGGTAGTCCTTGGTCAGACCCGCGATCTCGAGCGCCGCCGGCGTCACGATCCGGCGAGCCGGTTCACTTCGTCGACGACGCGGCTGGACACGACGAGCGCGGAGATTTCGGTCTTGAGCGCCGCGAGGTTCGCGGCGACGGCGCCGTACGCGATCATCGCGTGCACGATCGGCGGCAGGACGCCGGTGTCCACGCTCGCCCCCATGATGGCGGCGACCATGGTGACCGCCATGGCGAGCATGCCGATCGAAAACACCGGCTTGCGCGCGGCGCCGATGCGGCGGTAGTAGTCGCCGGTGATGCTGTGTTCCTTCAGCGCGTCCTTGACGGCCTTTCCCTTGCCGATGAGATAGAACATCATCATCGAATGCGCGAGCAGGGTGACCATCGTGGAGAAGATGCCGAACGAGATGTGACGCGGCACGTCGTTCCCGCGGAGACCGAACACGACGGTCGCGACGAGTCCGGCCACGCCGATCATCACAGCACTCACGAGCGCTTGAGCCACAGTATGGAAATTATGGCACCTTCGCCGTTCATCGCGGAATGGGTGGCGCGTCTGGGCAATCACGGATCGACGCGCGAACGTCGACGACGGGCCGCGGCGAACGACGAACCACGAACGGCAGCCTCGTGCGCTGGATGTCGCCATGGGGCGCGGTCGGCACGCCCTGGCTTCTGGCGCGGGCGGGCTTCAAGACCTTCGGCGTGGACATCAAGCTCGACGCCGTCCGCGACGCCGTCCACTCGGCTGCTGCCGAGGGGCTCATCGTGCTCGGCTGGTGCGCCGACCTCACCCGCGATGCTTTGCCCGTGGAACGGTTCGACCTGATCGTCGTCACGCGCTACTTGCAGCGGGACCTGTTCCCGTCGCTCGGCCGCGCGTTGACGCCGGGCGGCGTGCTCCTCTACGAGACGTTCACGGTCGCCCAGCGCGCGCACGGGCGAGGACCAACGTCACCGGATCACCTGCTCGAACCGGGAGAGCTGCGGCAACAGTTCGAGGGATTCGAGGTGCTGTTTTACGAGGAGGTGTCGGAGCCCGATGCGGTGGCGCGGATCGTGGCTCGTAGGTCCGCCTGAAGGCGGACGCCACGAACAACAGATAGTACGTACGTGGGGTCCGGCTTCAGCCGGACCTGCAGGCGTTCAGCCGGACCTTCAGCCGTTCAAATTCCTCGCGTGGAAGCGACACGGCGCCCGGCGCCGTCGGGCCATGCGCCTCGTCGGCGTGAAAATCCGAGCCGCCCGTCACGTCGAGGCGCAGCCGGCGCGCGAGCGCGACGTATCGCGCCGGTCGTGGCGGCGTCGTGATCTGAGTGGTACGCCTCGAGCGCATCGAGGCCGGCGGCGGCGAGCGATTCGATCCATTCGTCGCGCTCGACCACACCCGGATGCGCCATCGACGCGAGGCCGCCCGCGGCGTGGATGCGCGCGACGACTTCCTCGGGACCAGCCGCCGCACGGGGCACGAACGCCGGCCGGCCGCGCGACAGCCACCGCTCGAATGCTTCGCCCACCGTCGCGACATGGCCGCTCGCCATGAGGGCCCTCGCGATCCAGGGGCGGCCGATCGAGACGCCCGCGTTGTCGATCCCTGGCTGCAGGATGGCGTCCGCGTCGAGCGGCATGCCGAGCGTCGCGAGGCGCGCGACTATTTCGCGGGCGCGATCGAGCCGGCGCGTCCGCTGTTCGGCCAGGAAGGCGAGCAGATCCGCCGATTCGGGATCGACGAAATATCCGAGCACGTGCACGTCCACGCCCTCGCGGATGGCCGTGATCTCGATCCCGGGGACGAACTCGATGCCGGCTGCTTCGCACGCCTCGCGCGCGGCGTCGCTCGCCGCGACGGTGTCGTGATCCGTCACGCTGAGCACGCGAACGCCCGCGGCCCGCGCGCGCGCGACGAGCTCCGCCGGCGTACATCGGCCGTCCGAGGCCGTCGTGTGGGTGTGAAGGTCGATCAACGCGCCGACTTCGCGACCCGGCCGGCGGCTCGGCCGCGTCGCGGCCGGATCCGAGCCGCTCGCGCAGCTTGTTGTATTCGCGGATCAGCAGGTCCCGGTGCTCGCGCTCCTCATCGGCAAACTCGAGGAAGATCTGCTTGCCCTCGGAGTCCTCGAACCGCTCGCCGTAGCGCTTGAAGAACTCATGCGAGCCGCGCTCGCAGCGGATGCCGATGCGGAGCGCCTCCAGATCGTCCACGCCCTTCTTGAGCTCCTCGGCCCCTGACGCGAACAGCGTGCTCGCGGCGCCCTTGAAGAACAGGAAGGTTGGCCTCGATTCGAGCAGGGGATCCTTGGCCAGCAGCGTCTGGTAGCGCTTCTGAAGCGTGCCGAGGTGCTCTTTCTCCTCGCCCGCCAGCCGCTGGAAAACGGTGCGACCGCGGCGGTCCTTCGTCATGGCCGCGGCACGCGTGTAGAACTCCAGGCCGCTGCGCTCGGTGGCAATCGCCATGCGCAGCGCGTCGCGCGCGAACACCAGCTCGGTCGTGGTGCCGTCGAGCGTGGGCGATTTCTTGCCGGTCCGGCATTCGTCGCAGAGGCCGTACACCTGAACCAGCGCCTGCGTCGGCGCGAAGTTCCGCGCCGCGGCGATCTCTTCCATGAGCGACTCGACGTCCGAGCTCAGGAATTCCGACGACCGGTGGCAGCGGGTGCAGACGAGGTGAAAGTGACGCGGATGACGGTACGACGGCTCGAACCGCGATCGGCCTTCGCCGAAATCGACCTTGCGCGCGATGCCGGCGTCCACCATCCACTGCAGCGTGCGGTAGACCGTGGCGCGGCCGATGCCGGCGTCCTCGCGATGAACGTGCTCGACGAGGTCGTCCGCGCTGAGATGGCCCTCTTGCCGGAGAAAGACGGCCAGAATCCGATCGCGCTTGCTGGAGCGCTTGCCGCCGGGCGGACGGAGGGAGGAGAGATCGGGAAGCTGTCGATCCATGTCGTAAATTGGTGAATTGGCGAGCTGGTGCTTGGTGATTCTATGTCACCAACTCACCAATTCTCTAACTCACCAATTCACGCTTAGTCGACTGAGAAGGATTGCCCGCAGCCGCAGGTTGACGTCGCGTGCGGATTCTTGATCGTGAAGCCGCCGCCGGTGACCGTGTCGACGAAGTCAACTTCCGCGCCTGCCAGATACCGAATGCTGATGGGATCGACGAACAGCTTGACGCCGTGGGATTCGAACACCTGGTCGCCCGAGCCCTGGCCGTTTTCCTCGATCATGAGGCCGTATTGGAAGCCGGAACAGCCGCCGCCCTGCACGAACACGCGCAGCCCGCTGCCGTCCTTGTTTTCTTCGCTCAACAGCTCGGTGATCTTGGATGCCGCCGTTTCAGAGACGTTAATCATGCCAACATTATAGCAACTCCGATGGCGCACGTGGCCGTTTCGCCCCTCAAACCAGCCGATCTCCTCGAAACGGCCGAGCGCCGCTGGCAGGCCCTCGCGGCGGCACGGCCCGACCTCGCCCCGGCTGTCGCGCTGCAGCGGCAACTCGTCGGGATCGTCGTCGATCTCGCGACGACGCTCGAGGCCCGAGCGCTGCCTCGGCTGTCGATGCCGCCCAAATACCTGGCGGCGAAGCTCGCGCGCGGGGTGCCCGTGTTCGCCGGCGAACCGATTCCGTTGCCCGTGCCGGCCCTGAAACCGGCGCTGCTCGGCCTCTGCGACGCGCTCGCGGCCGGAGGCGCGGCGGACGCGGCGACGCATATTCGCGAGGCCGTCGACAGCGGCAGCATGGAGGTCGGGTCGCTCCTGTCGGCATCGCTTGAAACGCGATCAGGCCGCGATCCGCGTCGGCGCCACGCATCGAGGCCTCGCGCCCGACCTCGTCTGGCTCGTCGCCGAGCTCGCCGTGAGCCCGTTCATTCACTTGATGCAACGGCGGCTGTTCGAGCCGACCGACCACAACGCGCTGCAAGCGGCGCTGGCCGACTGGGCGCGCGGCTACTGCCCCGCCTGCGGATCATGGCCCGCCGTGGCCGAAGTGGTGGGCGGGCATCGGACGCTGCGCTGCTCGTTCTGTGCGAGCGCCTGGGAGCTGCCGACCTACGCGTGCATTTACTGCGACGAACACGGCGCGCCGTTCGTCACCGCCGCGCCGAACGAAGAGCGGAAGGATCGCCGCCTGGAGTTGTGCTCGACGTGCGGCGGCTATCTGAAGACGATCGACCTCGGCGAGCTGTCGCCGTTCCCGCTGCTCGCGATTTCAGACATCGAGACCACGGATCTCGACATCGCAGCCATGGAGCACGGATACGCTCGGCCGCCGCTGAAAGATTTCGCTGTCAAACGCTGAGCGCCGCGAGGTGCTCGCCGGATTCCTGTTCGATGTCCTTGTGCAGGCTGTTGCCGTGCGCGTCCATGGTCACGATCGCCGGGAACCCGTCCACGCTGAGGTGCCACATCGCTTCTGGCGTTCCGAACTCCATGAGCGACACACCGTCCACCTTCGTGATCGAGCGCGCGTAGAACTGCGCCGCGCCGCCGATGGCGTTGAGGTAGACGGCGCCGAAAGACTGCATCGCGGCCAGCGTCTTCGCGCCCATGCCGCCTTTGCCGATCACGGCGCGGACGCCGTATCGCTTGATGATCTCGCCCTGATACGGCTCTTCCCTGATGCTCGTCGTCGGCCCGGCGGCCGTCACGCGCCAGCCGTCGCCGTCCTTCACCACCACGGGTCCGCAGTGATAGAGGACCGATCCGCGCAGGTCGACTGGCGGCTCGTGCTTCATCAGGTGCGAGTGCACCGCGTCGCGGCCGGTGAACATCCGGCCCGACACCAAGCACGACGTCGCCGACCTTCAACGACCGCACGGTTTCTTCGCTGAGCGGCGACTGAATCGCGATCTCGCGGCCGGTTCTCGTGAACCCGGCCTGATCGAGCATCGGGATGATCGGATGCGACGGATCGCGATACAGCCAGTGATCGATCGCGCCGGTGGCGCTGTTCAGCACGACGCCGAGGCGCCGGAACGCCCAGCAGTCGTACGCGACGGACACGAAGAAGCTGGCCGGCAGCCGGTTGAGCGCGCCGATCTTGCATCCGATGAGCGTCACTTTCCCGCCGAATCCCATCGTGCCGATGTCGAGATCGTTGACGCGCGCCATGATCGACGCTTCGACCTCGGCGAGCCGAGGGTCGGGATTGATGTCGTCGAGCGTGCGAAAGAGCTGCTCCTTCGCGTGCGTGTAGCCCGACGTCCGATCGCCGCCGATGCACACGCCGACCGCGCCCGGGGCACAGCCCTTGCCCTGCGCGTTCCACACCGCGTGCAGAATGCATTTGCGGACGCCGTCCAGCGTGCGATCCGCGCGCCCGAGATGCGGCAGTTCCACGGGGAGCGAGTACTGCGCGTTGGTGTTCTCGCACCCGCCGCCCTTGAGGATCAATTTGATCTCGATCTCGTCGCGCTCCCATTGATCGAAGTGGATGATGGGCGTGCCCGGTCCGAGGTTGTCGCCCGAGTTCTTGCCGTCGATCGAGTCGACCGAGTTGGGCCGCAGCTTCCCGCGCCGAGTCGCCTCGGCCACCGCCTCGCGAATCTGCTGGCGCATCCAGATCTGGTTGGCGCCGACCGGCGTCTTCACCTCGAAGGTCGGCATGCCGGTGTCCTGACAGATCGCGCCTTCGCCATCCACGGCCAGATCGATGTTCTGCGCGATGATGTTCAATGCCTGGGCAGACCGCGTGCCGACCGGCTCCGCCACCAGCGCCGTCTTCATCGCCGCGCGCACGTCGGGCGGCAGATCCGTCGAGGTTCGAACGATCAGTTGCAGCACGCTCTCGAAGAAAGAAGGCAGCATACGGGGCAGTATACTGACAGTGATCAGTGGTCAGTGAGCCAGTGGTCGACTGGACCACTGGACTGACTGCGACCACTGGCTGACTATGAGCTTTCCGCACCGAGCGCGATCCGCTGGGCGAGCTGAGCGTCCCAGCCGATGCGTACTACGGCGTGCAGACCGCGCGCGCCGTCGAGAATTTTCCGATCAGCGGCCTGCGCGCCCACCCCGACCTCATCACCGCCACGATCCTCGTCAAGAAAGCCGCGGCCGAGGCGAATGCGGCGCTGGGACGCCTGGACGAGGAGCGCGCGCGCGCGATTACGACCGCCGCGGACGAGATCCTCTCCGGCAGCTTCCGCGATCAATTCGTCGTCGACGTCTACCAGGCCGGCGCCGGGACGTCGCACAACATGAACGCCAACGAGGTGCTCGCCAACCGCGCCGCCGAGATCCTGGGCGAGCCGCTCGGCACCTACGCGCGGGTTCATCCGAACGATCACGTGAACATGGGCCAGTCCACCAACGACGTCTTCCCAACCGCGACGCGTCTGGCCCTGCTGCTCGGGACGGCTCCGCTGGTGGCCGCCGGCCAGGCGCTCGTCGACAGCCTCGGCCGCAAAGCGGCAGCGTTCGCCGGCGTGTTGAAAACCGGGCGAACGCATTTGCAGGACGCCGTCCCCATCACCCTCGGCCAGGAATTCAGCGGCTACACCGAATGCGTGCGTCGCGGGACCGACGATGTGGAAGAGGTGTCGGAGCAGTTGCAGGAGCTGAACATCGGCGCCACGGCGGTGGGAACGGGCCTGAACGCCGGCGACGACTTCCGCCGGCTCGTCGTCGATCATCTTGCGCGGTACACGAGCCTGCCGTTGATTCCCGCGCGCAATCTGTTTCGCGTCACGCAAAGCATGGGCGACGTGCTCGCCTACTCGGGTGCGATGCGCCGGTTGGCCGTGGAGGTCGGCAAAGTCGCGAGCGATCTGCGCCTGCTCAGCATGGGGCCGCGCGCGGGTCTCGCGGAGATCGTGCTTCCGGCGGTGCAGCCCGGTTCGTCGATCATGCCCGGCAAAGTCAATCCATCGGTGCCGGAGATGGTCAATCAGGTGTGCTTCCAGGTGATGGGATGCGACATGACGGTCGCCATCGCGTGCGAAGCCGGGCAGCTCGAGCTGAACGTGATGATGCCGGTGATCGCGTGGAACGCGCTGCACGCCTCCTCAATTCTTCGAGAGGCGATGAAGGTTCTCCGCCTCCGCTGCGTCGACGGCATCGTCGCCGACGAAGCGCGGGCGCGCGAGCTCCTCGATCGCAGCACCGCCGCGGCAACGGCGTTGAGTCCCCACATCGGCTACGCGGCGACCGCCGAGATCGCGAAGGACGCGGTCAAAACCGGCCGCTCGATTCGCGAGCTCGTCCTCGAGCGCGGACTGCTCGACGCGCAGCGCCTCGACGAGATTCTGTCGGTGGATTCGATGACGCGCGGGGGGATCGTGGGGGGTGAGAAGGGCGGGAGGGGCGGGAAAGGCAGGAAAGGCGGGAAGGGAAGAACACGGAAAGGCAGATCGGTCGTGAATCGGGATGGCTGTGGCGATCGTTCTCTCTGATGCTTTCCCTTCCTGCCCTTCCTGCCCTTCCTGCCCTTCCTGCCCTTCCCGCCCTTCCTGCCCTTCCTGCCCCTCCGCGCCCAGTCGGCGCAACCGAAGCCGCCGCCGAAGCCGAAGCTGTTCGAGCCGCAGGATCTCGGGCTCCTGGAAGGACCCGATCGCGAGGACTGGCAGAAACCCGATCTGATCATGGACGCGCTGCGCATTGCCGAAGGCTCTGTGGTGGCCGACCTCGGCGCCGGCGGCGGATGGTTTACGGTCCGCCTGGCCCGGCGCGTCGGACCGCGCGGGCGCGTGTACGCCGAAGACATCCAGCCGCAGATGATCGACGCCATCAAGGGCCGCGTCGAACGCGAGAATCTGTCGAATGTCGTGACGGTTCTCGGAACGGCGGACGATCCGCGGCTGCCGCCGGGCATCGACGCGGCGCTGATCGTCGGCTCGTATCACGAAATGCAATTCGACGAAGCCGGCAAGCGTCGCGATCCCGTGGTGCTCCTGAAAAACATCGCGCGAACGCTGAAGCCTCAGGGGCGGTTGGGCGTGGTGGATTTCCTCCCGGGCGCCGGCGGACCGGGGCCGGACCCCGATCAGCGGGTCGATCCGGAGGCGGTGATTCGAGCGGCGGCGGCGGCCGGCCTCGCGTTCATCTCGCGAGACGATGTGCCGCCGTTCGAGTATCTGTTGATCTTCGGCCGGTCTAGCGGGAGCGGTCGCGGGAGCCCGTGAGCCACCACAGGCTCGGCATCACGCCAGCGGCGATCAGCAGCTTGACGAGGTCGGCGGCGATGAACGGCGTGAAGCCGATGCGCAGCGCGCCCGCGATTCCGTCGGCCGGCCGCGCGACCAGGGTGAGCCACAACACGCCGCCCGCGAACACGACCGCCAGGCCGCAGGCCATGGCCAGCACGGCGGTGAGATACCGCCGGTCGAACCCGCGTTCGGCCAGCCATCCGGCGGCGAACGCCGCGAACGGATAGGCCATCAGGTAGCCGCCGGTCGGGCCGAAGAGACGCGCGGCGCCCTGAGGCAGCGCCGGCGACGCGGCAAACATCGGCAGGCCGGCGATCCCGAGGGCGAGGTACAAAAGCTGACTGGCCATGCCGAGCCGGGCCCCGAGGGCGGCGGCGCCCACGAGCACGACCATCGGCTGAAACGTGAACGGGACGGGCGTGAACGGCAGCGGAATGCTGATTTGCGCCGCGACCGCCGTGAACACGGTCACGAACAGGACGGCGCCAACCCGTTCGCCGATCCGCAGGGCTCGCGAGTCGTCGCGCGTGGCAAGGGACGCCAGCAATGTGGGGTACATGAGCGAAGATTCTAACGCAGGCGCGGAACCGCGCGCTGGAGCGATGCGGGCGGTGCTGACCATCGCCGGGAGCGACCCCAGCGGCGGTGCGGGCATTCAGGCCGACCTGAAAACCCTCGCGGCGTTCGGCGTCTACGGCGTCGAGCGCGATCACCGCCTTGACGGTGCAGAGCACCCAGGGCGTCGATGGCGTGACGCCGATCGAGGCCGATCTCGTCGAAGCGCAAATCGAGGCGGTCGCCGGCGACATTACGCTGCACGCGACGAAGACCGGCATGCTCGCCACCGCCGCGATCGTCGAGGCCGTCACCGCCGCGATCGAAGATCTCGAGCTGCCGCTGGTCGTGGTCGATCCGGTCCTCGTGTCCTCGAGCGGCAAGCCGCTGCTGGACGCCGACGGCGTGCGCGCGCTCGTCGCGGAGCTGCTGCCGCGCGCGCGGGTCGTGACGCCCAATGTGGCCGAAGCTGAAACGTTGACCGGCCGCCCGATCGCATCGCTCGAGGACGCGCGCGACGCCGCGCGCCGCATCCGCGACCTGGGACCCCGCGCCGTCGTGATCACGGGCGGTCACGCCCGGACATTCGGGGAACACGACGTTCTCGGTCCACGTGCTCGACCTCTTGCTGGACGGCGACGAGTTCCACGAATCGCGCGTCCTGCGCGTTGACGTCGGTCCGACGCATGGAACCGGGTGCACGTTTGCGTCAGCGGTTGCGGCAAGCCTGGCGCTGGGCCGCACCCTGCCCGACGCGGTGGCGCGCGCGCAGGCCTACGTCGCCGGCGCGCTGGCCAATCGACCCGCGATCGGCCGCGGCCGCGCTGTCCTCGATCATTTTTGGGAGAAGAGATTCCTGTAGGTCCGCCTAAAGGCGGACACTACGTACTGTCAGCGTACGTCGTGTCCGGCTTTAGCCGGACCGTCTCCCGCCCGTATACTGAGACTGTGACGCTGCCGCTGCTGCACATCGGGCCGGAACGGCTCGATCTCGAGCGGATCGCCGCCGCCCTGGGCAAAGCGCCGGGGCGGATGCGGGGGCGGACGGGGCCGTGGTCACCTTCGTGGGGCTCGTGCGCAACCACAATGCCGGACGCAGCGTCCGATATTTGGAGTACGAAGCCTACGAACCGCTGGCGTTGAAGGCGTTCGAGCGCATCACGGCCGAGATTGCCGCACGTTGGCCCGGCGTCCGGCTGGCGCTGCATCATCGAATCGGCCGCCTCGACGTCGGCGAGGCGAGCGTCGCCATCGCGGCGCGATCGGCGCATCGCGGCCATGCCTATGCGGCGTGCCGATACACGATCGAGCGCGTGAAGCAGATCGCGCCGATCTGGAAGCGCGAGTTTTTCGACGGCGGCGACGTGTGGATCGAAGGCGCCACGGCGGATCCGGCCGACGACCGCGCGCGCGCCGAAGCGGAGCGGCTGGCATGCGCGTAACGGTGCGGCTCTTCGCCCGGCTGCGCGACATCGCCGGCGCCGCCGAGCTGGCGCGCGACGTCGCGCCGGGCGCGACGATTGGCGATTTGTGGCGCGAGCTCGAGGGCGAGTTTCCGGACCTCGCCCCCTACGAGCGCTCGATCTCGAGCGCGGTGAACGCCGACTACGCGCGCATGACGCACGTGCTGCGCGCGGACGACGAGGTGGCGTTTTTGCCGCCGGTGTCGGGAGGATAACGAGACGTTCGTCAGTTCGAGAGTCGACGTCGACGTTCGAACCACGAACGCGAGAACCGCGAACCACGAACGACTGCGAACTAGGACTCTATGTTCGACAAACTGACCGCGGAAGAACGGCGCTACGAAGAGCTGACGCAGCTCCTCTCGACCAACGAGGTGCAGAGCGATCCGTCCGAATACCGCAAGCACGCCAAGGCGCTCGCGGAAGTGGAACCGCTCGTCGAGCGCTTCCGCGAATACAAGACGGTTGCCCGCGATGTCGCGCAGACCGAGGAGCTCGCCGCCGGCGCCGACGCCGACATGCGCGAGCTGGCGCGCGAGGAGCTGAAGTCGCTGCTCGCCCGCCGCGACGGCCTGCTGGCCGAGCTCAAGATGTTGCTCGTGCCGAAGGATCCGAACGACGCGAAGAACGTCATCCTCGAAATCCGCGCCGGCACCGGCGGCGACGAAGCGGCGCTCTTCGCCGGCGAGCTGTTCCGCATGTATTCGAAGTTCGCCGAGCGTCAGGGCTGGCGGCTCGAGGTGATGTCGTCGAGCGACACCGGCGTCGGCGGGCTCAAGGAAGTCATCGCCACGATCGAAGGACGCGGCGTGTACAGCCGGCTCAAGTACGAGAGCGGCGTGCACCGCGTTCAGCGCGTGCCGGCGACCGAAGCGAGCGGACGCATCCACACCTCGACGGCGACGGTGGCGGTGTTGCCGGAGGCCGAGGAAGTGGATATCCAGATCCAGGAGAAGGATCTGCGGATCGACACGTTCTGCTCGAGCGGGCCTGGCGGTCAGAGCGTCAACACCACCTATTCCGCAGTCCGGCTCACCCATATTCCGACCGGGGTGGTCGTCTCGCAGCAGGACGAGAAATCGCAGATCAAGAACCGCGCGAAGGCGATGAAGGTGCTGCGCTCGCGGCTCTACGAAATGGAGCTGCGCAAGCAGCAGGAAGCGATCGCGAAGGACCGCCGCAGCCAGGTCGGCACCGGCGAGCGATCGGAGAAGATCCGGACCTACAACTTCCCGCAGAACCGCATCACCGATCACCGGATCAACTTCACGACGCACCGGCTCGTCGAAGTGCTCAACGGCGACCTCTCCGAGATGCTCGACAACGTCAGCACCTTCTTCCAATCGGAGAAGCTCAAGGACGCGACCGCGGTGTCGTGACCACGATTCACGCCAGCGTCGCAGCCGCCCGCGATCGGCTTCTCGCGGCCGGTATCCCTCCCGACGAAGCCAGTCTCGACTCCCGCTTGCTGGCCGCACATGCGCTCGGGTGGAGCACGGAGCGTTACCTCACGGACGCCAGCGCCCCTCCGACCCCGGAGTTTGCCGACAGATTCCAGGCGCTCATCGCCCGGCGCGCAGCCCGCGAACCCTTCGCCTACATCGTCGGCCGTCAGGAGTTCTGGGGCCTCGAGATCGAAGTCTCCTCGTCGGTCCTGATCCCGCGGCCCGAAACCGAGTTGATCGTCGAGGCGGCATGCGAGGCCCACCCGGATCCGTCCGCGCCGATCGCCGTGGCGGATGTCGGAACCGGCACCGGGTGTATCGCCGTGGCGATTGCGAAAGAGCGGCCGCTGGCCGCAATCCTTGCGACCGACGTGTCGGGCGCGGCGCTCGACGTCGCGCGGCGCAACGCGGAGCGACTGGGCGTCGCCAACCGAATCACGTTCCGGCAAGCCGATCTGCTCGAGGGCATTGACGGCGCGTTCGACCTCGTCGTGTCGAATCCGCCCTACGTCCGCAGCGGAGATCGGCCCGGCATTCAACCCGAAGTGCAGTTCGAACCAGCCGAGGCCTTGTACGGCGGCGACGATGGACTCGGGGTCGTGCGACGGTTGGTGCTGCAGGCCGCGGATCGGTTGAAGCCTGGGGGAACGTTGATCTTCGAGTTCGGTTTCGGGCAGGACGACGCCGTGACGGAGTTGATCTCCTCCGCGGCCGGCCTCAGAATGGTCGGCCTGCGGGAGGATCTGCAGGGCATTCCCCGGATCGCGCTCGCAGTACGACGGTAACGCTGCTGGAGACTGCCGTGGCCTCTTGCCTCTTCTGCCAGATCATCAACCACGAGATCAACGCCACGATCGTCTACGAAGACGATCGAGTGGTCGCGTTCAACGACATCAACCCGCAAGGTCCGACGCATGTGCTCGTCGTGCCCCGGCGTCACATTGCGTCGCTGAACGACCTCACGGACGAAGACGACCAGATCGTCGGCGAGGTCGTGCGGAGAGCGGCAGCGATTGCGGAGAGCCGCGGCATTTCCTCGAGCGGCTTCCGGGCGGTGTTCAACACGAATCGCGACGCGGGGCAGACGGTGTTTCACATCCACCTGCATCTGATCGGCGGCCGCAGCCTGCATTGGCCGCCGGGATAGCGCGCTATTTGTCGAGCGGAAGGACGATACCAGCGCTGAGACGCAAGACGTTGAAGCCCTGAAAGTCGGCCAGCACGCGTTTCAGACTGACCATCACGCTGAACAGGTACGGCGCGTCGGGTTTGAGCTGGAAGTCCACGCCGCCGCGAAAGTCGAGGATCAGATCGCTGAACCCTTCTTCCGAGTTCAGGCCGATCCCGAAGCGTCCGAACGGGCTCATCTGCCGCTGACCGGTCGCCGCGCCTTGCGCGTGGACGTAGGCCTCGAATTCCTTCAGCGTCGAGCTCTCGAACTTCTCGAACTCGATGCTGCCGCCGGCGCCCCATCCGCCTCCGCTCGAGAAGCCTCCCAACATGCGCGTGACATCAGCGTTGAATCCCAAGAAACTGGTTTCCTCGAAGGCGTGTGAGAAGAAATCGTAGCGAAGCCCGAGACTCGTGGTGTACGGATCCGTGGACGCCTGAGCAAAGCTCGACGCTACTGCAGCAGAGCACGAGCACCGCGAACACGGCTGTCGCCATCGTTTTTTTCGTCACGCCGACCTCCTGGGAACGGATGCATGCCGTTCCATCACATACGTACCCTTTCGCGCACCTCGATTCAACACAAAGTCGACCACTCGATAGCCCCGAGCTAAGTAGGTCGTAAAGAATCGCGCGCGTGCAGACACGCCAGGCCATCGCGCGCTCCGGCGCGCGCGCGAGCATGTCGGTGAAGCCCATCGGGATCTCGACCGCGAGCCGTCGAGCTTCGGACGACAGGTCGACGTCGACCGACTCGAGCCATTCGCCCGCCCACTCCGTCCGGTTGACGGCGACGGCGTCGTCGGCGCGACGGAGCTTGGCGGCGCGGATTTTGCGCCTAGCTCCGTCCCCGACACGGATCGCTCACGAATGAACCATTCGGCGACGAAGCGATCGGTCGGATTGCCTTGATGCAGCGGGCTGCCCGACTCGCCGTAGACGTTCTCGAGATACTCGTCGACGACCACGCCGAGCTTGACGAAGTTCAAGTGCGCGTTGGCGGCCTGGAGCGGGTCGTACGTCCATTCGATGAGGTCGACGCCGATGGCGAGCGCGCGATCGCGCTGCAGCAGCTTCAGCCGATACCCCATGCCCGCCTGGCGAAATTCGTCGAGCGACGCCCAGCATGTGCGACCACTGGGTCGCCTTCCCTTCCTTGATGCCGGGCATCGAGTAGACGAACCCGATCATGCGCTCGCTCTCGAAGGCGCCAATCAGAATGCCGCCGCGATGGACGCTGACGGCCAGAATCGGCGACGGCACGACGTCGCCGTAGCCGGGACCCCAGATCCGGCGCTCCAGATCGACGACCGCCGCGAAGTCGTCGAGCGTCGTGAGATCGCGATAGGTGACGGGCGGCATCGGGTAATCGGGTAATCGGGTAATTGAATTGCGAGATTAGCTGTCAATCAGCCAATGCAATTACCAGATTACCCGATTACCCGATTACCAGATTCGGGAGCTCGCGGAGCGAGGCGATGACCGGAACGCCGTTCGAGGCGAGCGACGCCTGCGACGCGTGCGGTCCTTCGCCGCGATGCAGGAGCACCGCGCTCATTCCGGCTCGCAGCGCGCCTTCCACGTCCTGTCGCACGCTGTCGCCGACCATCACCGCGTCGGTTGCCTCCACACCGGCAAGCTGCAGCGCCGCCGCGAAGATGCTGGGGTGCGGCTTCATGAGTCCGTGGTCCGACGATGAGACAGTCGCGGTGATGAGGCCCTGCAGCTCGAAATGCGACTGAAAGGACGCCAGGCACCGATGCGTGTTCGAGATCAGGCCGATGCGAATGCCGGCGGCCGTCAGCTCTCTCAGCACGTCCGGCACATCGTCGTACAGCTCGAAATGCTGGCAGGCGGCCCACTCCTCGTAGATTTCCCGGGCGCAGGCATCAAGGGACGGACCGTGTCCGCCCATCTGCTCGATGATGTGCCGCGTGTAGGCGATGAAAATGTCGGCCGTCGTACGGGGTGTCGTCCGGACCGTCGAGCAGCGGCGCGGCGCTGGCCACGGCGCCGGCGAACTTCGCGGGATCCACCTCCATCCCGTAACGCGCGCAGAACGCCTGATACCCCTCCCCGCGAAACGTGGGACCCGGATAGATCAGCGTGAAGTCCACGTCGAAGAAAACTGCCTTTGCGGCCACGGTTACTGCGGTGGGAATTCGCACGGCACGGCCTGACGCCCGTGCCGCCGGTAAGCCGAAAAATCGTCGCGATCGACCGTCCACAGTTTGCAACGCCCTGTTAATTCCGTCATTCGCACAAGGCACGCGTCTGCCAAGTCCATTGACCGATCGGCGTACTTGCGGCAGAGCTCGAGGAGGCGGGGTATCTCCTGTGAAAAGGCGAACTCCGGATCCACGATGAGATCGCCGCGCGCGACAAGGCCGAGCACGGCCACCGGCGAGCCGAGGACCCAGGCGGTTTCGAGAATCACTGCCTCACAGGTATGGAAGGGGGTGTTCGCCGCAACGCCGCCGCGGCCCATCGATGATGTCGATCGTGTGGGTCGGCCGCCGCGACGAGCAATCCCGTATGAGCGATTCTTTTGACGTCGTGCGCGCAGCCGTTCGCGGACGATCGCCGGGACGCGCGGTTCGTGACGGTCGGCGGCTGAGCGGTACCGAGCCGATGAAGGTCTCGGAACTGAACGTTCGACCTCGCCGGTCCCGGACGCCGGTCGTGATGTCTCTTTTCGATCAGGCTGCGGATAGACTCGCCGCGGTCGAGCCCCGAGTTGCGCGGCGCGCTCGTCGGCCTTCGCGAGCAGGTGCGCGGGCGGGAGCATGAACGGTCAACACCTGTGTCATACGCTCATGTATACACCCCCGCGTCGATGAGCGTCAACAAACGGCGATTCGTTCCAAAATGGTCGGGTTCAGGTGCAGGCCAACTACTGCCGAAGCCGCCATATCTCAACGAGGGTCGACCCAGCTCAAGAACCGGCGTGTCCGCCCATCTGCTCGATGATGTGCCGCGTGTAGGCGATGAAAATGTCGGCCGCGTACGGGCGTGTCGTCGGGACCGTCGAGCAGCGGCGCGGCGCTGGCCACCCCGCCGGCGAACTTCGTGGGATCCACCTCCATCCCGTAACGCGCGCAGAACGCCTGATACCCCTCGCCGCGAAACGTGGGACCCGGATAGATCAGCGTGAAGTCCACGTCGAAGAAAACAGCCTTCGCCTTCAATGGCTGTCGCTGTAAGGACCGGCGATGACGACGCTGGCGCGATCCACATCCAGCGCCGCGGCGCGCGGCGGCGTTGACCTGGTCGAGCGTCACCGCGCCGAGCAGGTCGGGGAGGCGGGCATCGTAATCGAGGCCGAGGCCGAACAATTCTTCGGTCTGGAGAAAGCTCGCGATCGCCGCGTTGGTTTCGAGCGCGCGCGGGATGGCGCCGACGAGGAACGTCCGCGAGTCGGACAACTCCTTCGCCGCAGCGCCGTCACGCACCAGGCGCACGACCTCCGCGTCGATGGACGCGACCGCGCGATCGACGTTGGCCGCAGCGACGCCGGCGCGGACCAGCAGCGGTCCGGGCGCGATGTTGGCGTCGAACGCGCTGGTCGCGTAGTACGCCATCCCCTGCCGCTCGCGGATGCTCTCGCCCAGGCGCCCGCCCATCGCGTACTGACCGAAGATGTTGTTCATCAGCCAGAACGCGTAGTAGTCGGGATCCGAGCGCGCGATCGTGACGAAGCCGTACGCAATGTCGGCCTGCGCCTTGTTCATCATCGGAATCACGAGGCGCTGGCGGCGCGACGCGAGAGTCACGGCGGGCAGCGTCAACGCAGGAGGCTCGGGGCGTTGCCACGATCCGAGAACCTCCGCCGCGCGGTCTCGGACGCGCGACAGCTCGACGTCGCCGACGACAACAGCGGTCGTGGCGGAGGGCGCGAAGCGTTCGGCGTGAAGACGCCGCAGCTCATCGCGCGTCAGGCGCTCGACGACGTCGACGGTGCCCTTCGTCTGCCGGCCGTACGGATGTCCGTCCGGATACAGAAGGGCCATCAGGCCCTCTGTCGCACGAACGCTCGGGTTGTCCTCGTCCTGACGAATGGCCGTGACGACCTCGCCCTTGCGCACGGCGATCTCGGACTCCGGAAACGACGGCGCCATGATGACATCGGCGAGCAATCCGAGCACGGGCTCGAAATCCTCCGCCAGGCACGTGCAGACGAGCGACAGCAGGTGACGAGTGACCGTAATGCGTCAACGTGATGCCGCGGCTGTCGAGCTCCTCGGCGATGTCGGCCGCGGATCGACGCTCCGTTCCCCGATCGAGGACGCGCGACAGCAGCCAGATCGCGCCCGGCGTGCCGGCTGGATCGCACGCCGAACCCGCGCGGACTGAGAGATTGATCGTCACGGCCGGAGTCGTGGACGTCGTTTTCGAGATCAGGACGACCCCGTTGTCGAGCACGCTCCGAACCGGGGAAAGACCTGGGTAGGTTTGAACGGTCACGTCGTCAACCTGCTACCGGCAACGGCTCGAACCATCCAATCGTGCGATTGGACGGCGCCAGCACGTCGCGCGCGGCGCGCGCAACGTCGGCAACCGTGACGGCGTCGATGCGCGACGGCGCCTCGGACATCAGGTCCGACGCGCCGATGGTTTCGAAGTACCCGAGCTGGTGCGCGATGTTCGTCACGCTGTCGTTGTCGAAGACGATGCGGGCCTTGAGCTGGGTCTTCGCCTTGGCGAGCTCGGCTTCGGTCACGCCGCCGTCGCGAACATGATCCAGCGCCTCGATCAATGCGCCTTCAGCCTCGCCAAGCGCGACGCCGCTTCGAACGGTTGCCGAGATCGTGTAGAGAAACGGCTGCTCGGTCGGCAGGAGCGAGCCGGAGACGGCGGACGCCAATCCGCGCTCGACCAGCGCCCGAAACAACCGGGCGCTCCGCTGCGGCGGCGGGACGCGGAAGCTCGCCCACAGGTTGATCCCCTTCGCGCCGGTCAGCACGGCATCGAGGACGAGCAGCGGCAGAAAGAGGGCGTCGTGCGCGCCGGGCGCGTGATGGCCGATCTTCAGATACGCCGTCGTGCCTTCCTTGCGGATCGTCAGGCGGCGCTCGCCCGTCTGCTCCGGCTCCACGGTGCGGACGCGTTTCGGCAACGAACCCGGCGCGATGCCGCCGAACTGGCGCTCGACGCGGCGCAGCACATCGTCGGTCTCCAGGTCGCCGACGACGACGAGCGTCGCGTTGTTCGGGACGTAGTACCGCCGGTAGTAGCGAGTAGAGGTCGTCGCGCGTCATCGTCTCGAGATCGGAGAGCCAGCCGATCGTGGGATGCCGGTACGGGTGCGCCTTGAACGCCGTGGCGGTCAACTCCTGATCGAGGAGCTGATCCGGATCGTTCTCGCCGCCCTGGAGCTCCGCGATGATCACCGTGCGCTCGGACTCGCAATCCTCGGGGTGATAGAGGGAGTTCGCCATGCGCTCCGACTCGATGAACAGCATGCGATCGAGCGCGTCGCGCGACGCCGTTTCGAGATAGGTGGTCTGATCGATCCAGGTGTAGCCGTTCCAGCTCCCGCCGTACTGCTCGATGATGCCTTTGACCTGATCGCGCGGAATGTTGGTCGTGCCTTTGAAGTTCATGTGCTCGACCCAATGGGACACGCCGGTGAGCCCGGGCTGTTCGTCCTTGGAGCCGACGCGGTACCAGCACCAGACCGAGGCGAGCGGCGCGGCGTGCTCTTCGCGCACGATCACCTTGAGTCCGTTGTCGAGCGTCGTTTCACGCATCGAGTTCATTATAAAATCGTTGGATACGCATGCCCGAGTGGAAAGACACCGTCAACCTGCCGCGCACCGGCTTTCCGATGAAGGCGAATCTTCCGACGAGCGAGCCCGAGACGCTCGCGCGCTGGGAAGACGATCGGACCTCTACGGCAAGATCCGTGACGCGCGCGCCGGTGCGCCGAAGTTCGTCCTGCACGACGGCCCGCCGTACGCGAACGGCAACATCCACCTCGGCACGGCGCTCAACAAGATTCTGAAGGACCTCGTCGTCAAGTCGCACTCGATGGCCGGCTTCGACGCGCCCGTACGTCGTCGGCTACGACTGCCACGGGTTGCCGATCGAGCTGAAAGTCGATCGGGAGCTCGGTCCCAAGAAGCGCGAGCTGTCGGTCGCGGACTTCTGCCGCGCCTGCCGGTCGTACGCGGAGCGCTACGTCGGCGTCATGAGCGAGCAGTTCCAGCGCCTCGGCGTTCTCGGCACGTGGGACGAGCCCGTACTTGACGATGGATTTCCGCTACCAGGCCGCCATCGCGCGGGCGTTCGGCCGGTTCGTCGAGCAGGGGCTGGTCTACAAGGGCAAGAAGCCGGTGCACTGGTGCATTCACTGCCGCACCGCGCTCGCGGAAGCGGAAGTCGAATACCAGGATCACACGTCGCCGTCGATCTACGTGGAGTTCGCGCTCGCGCCCGAGAGCGCGGATGAACTCGCGAAGCGCATCCCCGAACTCGCGGGACGCGCCGTGTCGGTCCTGATCTGGACGACGACGCCGTGGACGATTCCGTCGAACCTGGCGATCGCGTTCCATCCCGAGTTCGACTACGCGGCGTACGAGGTCGACGGACGTGCCGTGATCGTCGCGGAGGCGCTCGCGGCGAGAGTCGCGGGCGTCGCCGGGAAAACGTTCGGTCCACCGATCGCGAAGATGAAGGGCGAGCAGCTGGAACACATCCGCTTCCAGCATCCGCTCTACGCGCGGCCGTCGCTCGGCGTGCTCGGTGACTACGTCACGCTCGACGCGGGCACCGGGGCCGTCCACACTGCGCCGGGTCACGGCGCCGACGACTTCAACACCGGCGTGAAGTACGGACTCGAGATCTACGCGCCGGTCGGACCGGCCGGGCACTTCCTCGAAACCGTGGAGCTGTTCGGCGGCCAGCGCGTGTTCGATGCCAACCCGAAGATCGTCGAGGCGCTCGCGGAGCGCGGACGCCTGTGGCATCGGGAATCGTTCTCGCATCAATACCCGCATTGCTGGCGCTGTCACAACCCGGTGATCTTCCTCGCGACGACGCCAGTGGTTCATCGCGCTCGACGGCGTGAAGCTGCCGGACAGCGATCACACGTTGCGCGAACGGGCGCTGCAAGCCATCGACAACGAAGTGAAGTGGATTCCGTCGTGGGGCCACGACCGCATGTACAACATGGTGGCGAACCGGCCCGACTGGTGCATCTCGCGCCAGCGCGTCTGGGGCGTCCCGATTCCAGCGGTCGACTGCACGACGTGCGGCAGAGCCGAAACGAGCCCGGCGCTCGTCCAGAAAGCGGCGAGCGTGTTCGAGAAGCACGGCGCGGACGCATGGTACGAGCGGCCGGTGGAGGAATTCCTCCCCGACGGTTTCGCCTGCCCCGAGTGCGGCGGGACGAAGTTCGAAAAGGAGATGAACATCCTCGACGTCTGGTTCGATTCGGGTTCGAGCCACGAGGCGGTGCTGTCGGTGCGGCCGGAGCTCACCTGGCCGGCGGACATCTATCTCGAGGGCAGCGATCAGCATCGCGGCTGGTTCCAGAGCTCGCTGCTCGTCGGACTCGGCACGCGCGGCCGTCCGCCGTACCGGGAGGTGCATCACCAACGGCTTCGTCATCGACATCGAAGGCCAGAAGATGTCGAAGTCGCGCGGCGACGCGATCGAGCCCGAGGACGGTGATCAAGCAGAGCGGCGCCGACATCCTGCGGCTGTGGGTCGCGATGAGCGACTACCGCGAGGATATCCGGGTCAGCAACGAGATCCTCGCGCGCGCGGTCGAGGCGTATCGAAAGATCCGCAACACGCTGCGGTATCTCCTCGCGAACCTGTACGACTTCGATCCGGCGACCGACCGCGTTCCGCACTCGCAGCTGGAGGAAGTGGACCGCTACATCCTGGCGAAGTATGCCGACGTCGGCATGCGGATCCTGAACGGCGTACGACGATTACAACTACGCGCCGATCTATCAGGCGCTGAATGCGTTCACGACCGTCGATCTGAGCGCGTTCTACAACGACATCTCGAAGGATCGGATGTACACCTTCGCCGCGCGCTCGCGGGAGCGGCGATCGGCGCAAACGGCGATGTACGCCATCGCCGACGGCCTCACGCGGCTCATGGCGCCGATCCTGTCGTTCACGGCCGACGAATTGTGGCGCTATCTGCCCGGCGCACGCGAGGACTCCGTGCACATCGCGGTGTTCCCGTCGCCGGAGGATCTTCTGCTGCTGGTCGACGCGGAGCTCACCTCGCGATGGGATCGGCTGGTGGCCATTCGCGAGCGCGTCCTCGCGCACATCGAACCGCTGCGCAAGGACAAGCAGATCGGCAGCTCGCTCCAGGCCAAGGTCGTCATCGCCGCCCCGCAGGCGGAACTGGCGCTGCTGGAGCGATACGCCCGCGACCTGCCGATGCTGTTCATCGTCTCGGAGGTCGAGCTGCGTTCGCTGCATGCGGACGAGACGGGGCCGGATGCAGCGCCGACGGTGACGATTGCGCGCGCCGGCGGCGTGAAATGCGAGCGCTGCTGGCGCTACGTGCAATCGGTGTCGAGCGATCCGGCGTGGGCCGGCATCTGCGAACGCTGTCAGGATGCATTGGCCGAGGCCGTCAATGGATGAAGTCCTGGACGCCGCCGCCGCGGAAACGCCCCGCGTGGAACGCGTCGAACGGCGGCGGCTCGAAATCTGGCTGCCGCTCGTCATCGTGGCGCTCGACCAGCTGTCGAAAGCCGCGATTCGGGCCACGCTGCCGCTGCACGAGAGCGTCACCATCATTCCCGGTCTGATGGATTTCACGCACGTGCGGAACACCGGCGCGGCGTTCGGCATCCTCAATCTCGCCGAGTTTCCGTTCAAGTCCGCGGTGATTGCCCTGGTCGCGACGGTCGCGCTGGTCGCGGTCGGGATGTACGCGGCGAGCCTGGCGCATCATCAGATCGTCGCGCGCGTCGGCCTCGCGCTGATCATCGGCGGCGCCGCCGGCAACCTGATGGATCGCATCACCACCGGGTCGGTCGTCGACTTCGTCGACGTCTACTGGCGCACGTATCATTTCTGGGCGTTCAACGTCGCCGATTCGGCGATCACCATCGGCGTGGCGATCATGATTCTCGACATGCTGGGCGTCGACCGGCGGCACGCGGACCCGTAGGACATGCATCCAATTCTCTTCGAGCTGCCGTGGTCGATCGGCTCGTTCGGCCACATCACGGTCTACACCTACGGCGTGCTGCTCGCGGCCGCGTACCTGCTCGGGCTGCAGCTCGCGCGCGTCCGCGCCAGAAAGCGCGGGCTCGATCAGAACCGCGTGCTCGATCTCGGGATCTACATCATCATCAGCGCCCTGGTCGGCGCGAAGCTGCTGCTCCTCGTCACCGACTTCAGGACCTTCACCGCCGATCCGCGCGAGCTCCTGACGCTGGCCCGCTCCGGCGGTGTGTTCTACGGGGGGTTGATCCTCGCGGTGGCGGTCGCGCTCTGGTATATCCGCCGCATCGGGCTGCCGCTGTGGACGACGTGCGACGTCTTCGCTCCCGGCATCGCCCTCGGCCACGTCATCGGGCGCTTCGGGTGTCTGTTCGCCGGGTGCTGCTACGGCAAGCCGACGACCAGGCCCTGGGGGATCACCTTCACCGATCCATTCGCCGCCGCCAACGTCGGGACGCCGCTGGGCGTGCCCCTTCATCCGACGCAGCTCTACGAAGCGGGCGCGGAGCTCGTGATCCTGATCGTCCTGCTCGCGACCGAGCGCAAAGGGCGCGGGTTCGCCGGCCGCACGTTCTGGCTCTACATGCTCCTCTACGCGATCTCGCGGTTCGTGATCGAGTTCTTCCGCGGCGACGAGCGCGGCGCCGTCGGCATGTTCTCGACGTCGCAGTTCATCTCGATTCTTCTCGTGCCCCTCGCGATCGGGATGCTGGTGTATCTCTCGCGCGCCGGCGCGCCGGAACCCAAGCGCGCGCGCAAGCGCGGCATGATGCACATGACCATCACCGGTTCCCCGACGACAGCAACGGTGTTCGCCTCGACCGGTTCCTGACTTCCGTTCTGCCCGACCAGTCGCGCTCGCACATTCAGCGGCTGATCAAGGAGGGCGCCGTCCGCGTCGGCGGCACGCGGCGCAAAGCCGAATCAGCCGGTCAAGACCGGACAGATCGTCACCGTCGAGATCCCTGAACCTGTCGATCCCGAGCCGCGGGCCGAGCAGCTGCCGCTGCCGATCCTCTTCCAGGATCGCGACATCATCGTCATCGACAAGCCGGCCGGAATGGTGGTGCACCCGGCGGCCGGGCATGCCTCGCGGAACGCTGGTCAACGCACTGCTCCACCATGTCGACGACCTGAGCGGCATCGGCGGCGAGAAGCGGCCGGGAATCGTGCACCGGCTCGATCGCGGCACGTCGGGATTGATGGTGGTCGCCAAGCACGACGCGGCGCACGCGGAGCTCGCCCGCCAGTTCCAGGATCGCGAGGTCGAAAAGGAATATGTCGCGCTGTGCTGGGGCGAGGTCATGGCGGGACGCCGGATCGACGCGCCGATCGGCCGGGATCCGGCCAACCGCAAGAAGATGTCGGCGCGGGCCCGGCGCGCGCGATCGGCGGTGACGCGCATCGCCGGCGCGGAGCATTTCGGCCGCTTGCTCACCCTGGCGCGGGTGGCGATTCACACCGGCCGCACGCATCAGATTCGCGTGCACCTCAGCGCCATCGGCCACCCCATCGTCGGCGATTCGCTCTACGGCGGCGTGCACCGGCGCGTCCCGGGCGACGTTCGGGCGGTGACGCACCTCGAGCGGCCGTTTCTGCACGCGGCACGGCTCGCGTTCACGCATCCGTCCGAAAACCGCCGAATGGAATTCGTCAGCGAGCTGCCAGACGATCTTCAGCGCGTGCTGGACGAGCTGCGCGAGACGCTTGCGAAGTTCGTAGCGCGGCCCTTTCAGGGCCGCGTGGCGGGCCTGAAGGCCCGCCCTACACCCGGAGCGTGCACCTCATGCCCATCGTCTTCAAAGGCCGCGTCTTCGCCGTCGAGGTCGAGACGCGCCGCCACCCGAGCGGACGCGAACACGAAATGGCGATCGTGCGGCACCAACCGTCGGTGGTGCTGATTCCGATCGACGATGACGGCCGCGTGATTCTGGTGCGGCAGTACCGGGCGCCGATCGATCGGTTCACGTGGGAGTTCCCGGCCGGCAGCGTCGATCCCGGCGAGTTCGTCGAAGCGGCGGCGGCGCGGGAATGCGAAGAGGAGATCGGGCTGGTGCCCGGCCGCATCGAGCACCTGGGATCCTGGTATCCGGTGCCCGGCTACTGCGACGAGCAGATGATTTTCTTCAGAGTCTCGCTGCTTCAGCCACCCGCGCCCGACTCCCCGCACAAGCCCGACGAAGACGAGGACATCGAAACGAAAACGATGTCGATTGACGAGGTCCGCGCCATGGTCCGTCGCGGCGACGTGGTCGATTTGAAGACGGCGTACGCGCTGACGCTGCTGTAGAGTCGCGGGCTCCGCGTCAATGCGCCTGTCGCAGCGCCTCCTCGATTGTGGCAACATGAATCGCCACCGTGTCCTCGACTGTCCGCGCGTACCCGCCCGCGAGCGTGACGACGAGCGGCAGGTGTGCGGCGCGGACGGCGTCCATCACGAGCCGATCGCGCCGACGCAGACCCTCGCGCGTCAACCGCAGGCCGCCCAGCTGATCGTCTTCGTACGGATCGGCCCCGGCCAGATAGAACACGCAGGCCGGCCGATGCGCCAGCACGCGCGGCAGCGCCTCCTCGAGCTGCCGCAGGTAGGTGGCGTCGTGCGTGCCATCGGGCAGCCCGATGTCGAGCGACCCGCGCGGTTTCCACATCGGGTAGTTGTGCTGCTGGTGCATCGAGAACGTGAAGACGCGCGGATCGGATTCGAAAATGAACGCCGTGCCGTTGCCATGGTGCACGTCGAGATCGATCACCGCCAAGCGCTCGATGCCGCGCGATTGGAGGACGCGGACGGCGACCGCGACGTCGTTGAACGGACAGAAGCCTTCGCCGTGATTCGGGAAGGCATGGTGAAGGCCGCCGCCGATGTGGACGGCCACGCGGAAGTCTGAAGTCTGAAGTCTCAAGTCTGAGGTCCTGAGACTTGAGGCTTGAGACCTGAGACTTGCAGGCCGCACGCGATCAACGCGGCCTGGATGGTGCCGCCGACCATGACCCGAAACCCCTCGACCATCTCGCGCGACCAGGGCAACTCGAGCTGCGCGACGTCCTCAGGAGTCATCGCGCCATCGCGCATCTTGTGGAGGTAATCGGCGGTGTGCACGAGCGCGAGCTCCTCCCAGTCCGCCGCCCGCGGCTCGACCACGTCTGACGTCTGGACGAGCCCGCGTTGAATCAGGCGCTCGTAGACGAGTCGATATTTTGCAGTGGGAAAAACGTGAAGTCCGAGGTCGATCGGGTAACGCGGCGAGTAGACGACGCGCATGCGTACAAATGCAACCACGAAGTTACGAAGACACGAAGCTACAAAAGCGCGTTCTTCGTGTCTTCGTGACTTCGTGGTTCGGCCTTCTGAACGCCGCGGATTACCGCGGCGCCGCGACCTGACCCACCGGCCGCGACGGCGGCTTCTGCGCCGGCCGCACGTCGGACGCCGCCGGCTGGAGCGCGAGCGCGAGCACCTCGTCGATCGTCGACACGAGATGGATCGTCATGTCCTGCCGCAGCTCCGGCGTCGAGATCCTCGTTGACGTTCTTCGCGTTCTGCTTCGGCAGAATCACTTCGCGGATGCCGACGCGCCGCGCGGCGAGCACCTTCTCCTTGACCCCGCCAATCGGCAGCACGCGGCCCGACAGCGTGATCTCGCCGGTCATCGCGAGGTCGCCACGCACCGGCCGCCCGGTCAGCTGCGACGCCATCGCGGTAGCCATCGTGACGCCCGCCGACGGTCCGTCCTTGGGAATCGCGCCGGACGGCACGTGCACGTGCATCTCGGCCTTGGCGAAGAACTCGGGATCGACGTTGTATTCCTTCGCGTGCATGCGCAGCCACGACAGCGCCGCCCGCGCCGACTCCTTCATCACGTCCCCGAGCTGGCCCGTCAGCGTCAGCGACCCCGTGCCGGCCATCCGCGACGCCTCGATGAAGAGCACTTCGCCGCCGGCCGGCGTCCACGCCAGGCCGATCGCCACGCCGGGCTCCTTGGTGCGCTCCTCCATCTCCTCGTCGAGGAACCGCGGCGCGCCGAGCAACTCGACGACCACCTCGGGCGTGATTTCGATGGGCTCCTCGTTGCCTTCGGCGCGCCGGCGCGCGACCTTCCGGCACAGCGACCCGATTTCGCGCTCGAGGTTCCGCACACCGGCCTCGCGCGTGTAGCCGCGAATCACCTGGCGCAGCGCGTCGGGCGTGAAGCGGAGGTACTCCGCGGTCAGCCCGTGGTTCCTGACCTGCTTGTCCACCAGGTGGTCGGTCGCGATCTTCAGCTTCTCTTCCTCGGTGTAGCCGGCGATCTCGAGGACCTCCATGCGGTCTCTCAGCGGAGCCGGCACCGGGTCGAGAATGTTCGCCGTCGTGATGAACAGCACTTCGGACAGATCGAACGGCAAATCCAGATAGTGATCGCGGAACGTGTTGTTCTGCTCCGGATCCAGCACTTCGAGCAGCGCCGATGACGGATCGCCGCGGAAGTCGGATCCCAGCTTGTCGATCTCGTCGAGGATGAACACCGGGTTCTTCGTCTCCGCGCGGCGCAGGCCCTGGATGATTTGCCCCGGCAGCGCGCCGATGTAGGTGCGGCGATGCCCGCGGATTTCGGCCTCGTCGCGCATGCCGCCGAGCGAGACCCGGACGAACTTGCGGCCGAGCGAGTGCGCAATCGACTTGGCGAGCGACGTCTTGCCGACGCCCGGAGGGCCGACGAAGCAGAGAATCGGTCCCTTCACATCCGGGTTGAGCTTGCGGACCGCGAGGTACTCGAGGATGCGGTCCTTGGCCTTCTCGAGCCCCGAATGATCGGCGTCGAGCACGCTCTTCGTCAGCGGCAGATCGATCACATCGTCGGACCGCTTGTTCCAGGGCAGCGCGACCAGCCAGTCCAGGTAGGTCCGCGACACGGTGTATTCCGCGGCCGCCACCGGCATCTTCGACAGGCGATCCAGCTCCCGCAGCGCTTCCTTCTTCACGGTCTCGGGCATGCCGGCCGCTTCGATCTTGGCGGTGAGCTCTTCGATCTCCTTCGTCTGATCGTCGCCTTCGCCGAGCTCCTTCTGAATGGCCTTCATCTGCTCGCGCAGGAAGTACTCGCGCTGGTTCTTGCCGACCTCGGACTGCACCTGCGATTGAATCTTCGAGCCGAGCTCCAGGACTTCGAGCTCTTTGATGAGGATCCGGTTCAGCGCGTCCATGCGCGTCCGGATGTCGAGCGTTTCGAGCACCTCCTGCTTGACGGCGGTGCTGATCGTGGACAGCGACGAGGCGATGAAGTCCGCCAGCCGGCCCGGCTCGGTGATGTTCATCGCGAGCGTTTGCAGATCGTCGGACAGGAGCGGCGACAGCGAGACGACCTGCTGAAAGTTCGTCTTGATGTTGCGCGCCAGCGCGTCGATTTCCAGACGATCCGCGTCGTTGGTGCCTTCGAGCGCCGGGCTGACGCGCGCGCGCAAATACGGCTGCGTCGAGACGATCTCGTCGAGCCGCAGCCGCGCGAGACCCTGGACGATGAGCCGGAGGCTGCCGTCGGGCAGCTTGAACATCTTGTGGATGTGCGTGGCGGTGCCGATCGCGTACAGATCCGCCTGCGTCGGCTCCTCCATCGCCGCGTCGCGCTGCGTGAAGACGGCGATCAGCTTGCCGTTCGCGATCGCGTCGTCGATCAGGCGCACGGAACTCTCGCGCGCCACCGCGAGCGGCATGAAGGAATTCGGAAAGAGGACCGTGTCGCGCAGCGGCAGAATCGGCAGCTCCGACGGAATGGACAGCGGCCGATCGCCGACGGAAACGTCCTCGGACGGAAGGTTCTCGAGTTGGTCGCTCATGGCTGACCCTCTCAGCTCACCCGATCGTATGCGAAATCTGAAGCTGGGCCGGTGGGGAGGGAATCGGGCTCCGCCACCGGCGGAGCCCCGGGATACTGGGACGCCGGAATCTTACATGTCGAGGAAGAGGGCCGAGGTGCCGCGCCGCGCGGCCATCTGCCGCTGACGCTGTTCCGCATTCTCTTTGGCTTCCTCGCAGTCCTTGCAGCGAACCGCGAACGGCAGGGCCCGCAGACGCTTCTCCGCGATTTCCTCGCCGCAGTCGTAGCAATTGCCGTAGTCGCCCTGCTCGAGCCGGACGAGGGCGTCGTTGATCTTCGTGAGCGTTTCCGACTTCATCTGGACCAGCGCGAATTCGAGGTCTTCCTGAATGTCGGCTTCCGCGCTCTCGACCGCGTCGAGCACTTCGTTCATCTTGCCGCCCCAGGTGCCCTCTTCGCGCACACCGCGCATCTTGCCCTGGACCTCGGCCTGAATTTCACGACGCCGTTCCGCCAACATCTGTTTCAGCTCGCTATACCGGGCCCGCGACATCTTCGCATCCGTGCCCGACTTCTGAGTGTCCGCCTTCATGACCGCCGCTCCTTCCTCGAGGTCAGCATCCCGCATCCGACCGTACCCTCAAGATTGCCGACCGTCATATGCAAATGAACTGCCAGCTCAAAAACGGCCGCGTCGCCGCGCTCAATCTGTCTCTGACCGTCCGCAGCCGTACACGATCAACGTAGGCCGTTCAATCGCGGATTTGTACCGCCAACTCGAGGCGCCTCTCGAGCTCGAACGCTTCAAGTTGTTGAATATGAGCCATTTACTGTCTGCGTCGTTTCAGAAATCTACCGGTTGTTCAAATCCAGATGCCTGCTTAGACGCCGCGAAATCGCGAACGGTTCGGCCCCCTTTGTCATTGTTTGTCCGCTCGAGGAGACGTTTGTATGTTGCAGAAATGCCGAGGTGTGACGATGTTGCTACGCTCAGCCGTCAAGAGTTGACAGTCGACTGCGTAAGTCTGTCGCCGCCTACTGAACTCGAGTGGACCTGATCGAGCTGTTTGGAACGACACCCCGCTCGACAAGGAGTTGCCCGGCGCGGCGGCTCCGGGTCTTGACCCACCGCTCATACAGGCGCAGCAGGTCGCCGTTCGACGAACAGGCCGTCCGTTCGCTGATTTCGCTCAAGACGTCCGCGAATTCAACGAACCGTTCCCCGAGTTCGGCGAAAACGGGCGACAACTGGTCGCTCTCGAAACGGCTCAAGGTGTGATACGCGCGGCCGCCGATGCTCGCGTAGTAGTCCACGTCCACGAGCCGGCGATTCAGCGAGTCCGAGAAGAATCCGGAAACGAACAGGGAGACGTCGCCGATTTGTTTGAGGCTCGCGCGCTGTTCCAGGCCGCCGCGTTCGAGCGCGCGCCCGAGTCTGAGCGCCAGCGGGCCGTCCTCGCCCGCGACGTCTTCCGGGCGCTGAAGAAAGCTGGCCAGCAGGTGCACGACATAGAACGCGGTGAGCTCCCCGGTCGCGAGTCCCTGGCGCGCGATCGCGCCTTCGACGAGCTCCTTGAAGTACTCGATCGCCGATTCCTGTCGGACCATGCTCATAGACAACGCTCCGGCTCGACAACCACATGAGGTGACTGCAAGGCGCGTTCCGATGAGTTCTGGGGAATTTGGCCGGGATTATACAATAATCGGCGCGTGCTCTGTCCTCTCTGCGGTGTTCGGCGTGCCAGACGCGGGTGTCCGGCGCTGGACAAACAAATCTGCGCCGTGTGCTGCGGCACCAAGCGCCTGGTGCAGATTCAATGTCCGAGCGACTGCACGTGGCTGGCGAGCGCGCGCGAGCATCCACCGGCGGTGGCGGTGCGACGGCATCGGCGCGATCTCGGCGTCCTCGTCCAGGCGACGCGCGACTTCAACGAACGGCAGACCCAGATCTTCATCCTCGTCACGACGTTCCTCCTCCAGTACGCGCCGCCCGATCTGCACGGCGTGATCGACGACGATGTGGCGGAAGCGGCGGCGGCGGTCGCCTCCACGTTCGAGACCGCGTCGCGGGGTGTCATCTACGAGCATCGGCCGGCCTCGCTGCCCGCCGAGCGTCTGGCGACGGAGCTGCGTCAGATGCTGACCGAGGCCGGCAAGGGCGCCACGTCGTCGTTCGATCGGGACGCCGGCGTCGTGCTGCGGCGTCTCGAGGAGGCCGTGCGCGACCTGCGGGCGACCGATCACGAAAACAGTCGCGCGTTTCTCGATCTGATGGCGCGCGTCCTGCCCAAGACGTCCGGCGGACGCCCCGGCAGAATCCGGACGAGCCCTCGCGGTTGATAGTCCCCTGAGAGAACTGGTAGATTGGTGAGTTCCTGAACGACAGAATTGGTGAGTCATGGCAAAGATATGTGAAGTGTGTGGGAAAGTACCGGTTGTCGGACGAACGCACAGCCACGCGAACAACGTCCGGCCGCGACGGTTCGAGCCGAACCTTCAGACCGTGCGGGCGAGGATCAACGGCGGCAACAAGCGGATTCGCGTCTGCACGCGCTGCCTGCGCAGCGGCGGCAGGGTGACGAAAGCGGCGTGAAACACGCGATTTCGAGTCCCGGCGCGCCGAAGGCCATCGGGCCCTATTCGCCGGCGATCCGGGCCGGCCAGCTGTTGTTCGTGTCGGGGCAAGTCGCGATCGATCCCGCCACCGGCAACATGATCGAAGGCGGCATCGCGGAAGAGACGCGCCGCGTGCTCGACAACGTCGGCGCGCTGCTGCTGGCGGCCGGCCGCTCCTTCGGCGACGTCGTGCGCACGACCGTCTACCTCGCCGACATGAACGACTTCGCCGCGATGAACGCGGTCTACGGCGAATACTTCACCGAGCCCTACCCCGCGCGCGCGACGGTGCAGGTGGCGCGGCTGCCGAAAGACGCGCGAGTCGAAATCGACGTGATCGCGGCGTACGAGTAGGTCAGGCGAACACTTCCTGCCCTTCCTGCCTATCCCGCCCCTCCTGCCCTTCCTGCCCGCTCCACCCCGATCACACCCTCGACCCCACGCACGGCTTTGATCACTTTCTCGAGGTGCTTGAGATCGCTGATCTCCACCGTCATGTCGATCCGCGCATGTTGATCCTCGTCGGTCCGCGCCTCGATGTTCTTGATGTTCGTGTTGATGTCCGCGATTTTCGTGCTCACGGCCGCCAGCAGCCCTTTCCGGTTTTCCACTTGCATCGTCAGCCGAACCGGGTAGCGCGGTGATTGATCGACGCCCTTGTCCCATTCGACCTCGATGCGGCGCTCGGGGTCGTAGAGGAGGTTCACGACGTTGGGACACGTGGCGGAGTGGACCGAGACGCCTTTGCCGCGCGTGATGTAGCCGACGATCTTCTCGCCGCGAATCGGATTGCAGCAGCGCGCGCGGAACACCATCAGGTCGTCGAAGCCGCGCACCTTGATCTTCTCTTCACCCGCACCGAACACGCGCCGCACGACCGACGCCACCGCGCCGTCCGGCGGACGCTCGTGCAGCTTGTCCGCGGGCACCAGCCTGACCAGCACCTGCTTGGGCTGCATCTTCCCGTATCCGATGGCCGCGAACACATCGTCGGCCTTCGCCAGCGCGAGATCGGAGAGCGCCTGCGCGAAGGCGTCGCTCTCGAGAATCGACTTCGGGTTGATGTCGTATCGGCGCGCCTCCTTGTCGAACAGCTTGCGTCCGAACTCGATGGCCCGCGCCTTCTCCTCCGAATGAATCAGGTGCTTGATCTTGTTGCGGGCACGCGACGTGGCCACGAAGGTGAGCCAGTCGCGGCTCGGCTTGTGCCCCGTCTGCGTGACGATCTCGACGATGTCGCCGTTGCGCAGACGCGTGCGCAGCGGCACCATCTTGCCGTTGACGCGAGCGCCGACACACTGATGGCCGACGTCGGTGTGAATGGCATAGGCGAAATCGACGGGCGTGGCGCCGCTCGGCAGCGCCTTGACGAGCCCTTTCGGCGTGAAGGTGTAGACCTCCTCCGGGTACAGCTCGACCTTCAGGTTCTGAATGAACTCCTGCGGATCGCGGAGTTCCTGCTGCGACTCGAGCAGCTGGCGCATCCACTGGAAGTACCGATCGTCGCGCCGGTCGCCGGCGCGCCCTTCCTTGTATTTCCAGTGCGCGGCGACGCCTTCCTCGGCCATCCGGTGCATCTCGATGCTCCGGATCTGCACCTCGAAGGGCATGCCGTGCTCGCTGATGACGGAGGTGTGCAGCGACTGGTACCCGTTGGGGCGCGGCATCGCGATGAAGTCCTTGATGCGCCCCGGGACGGGCGACCAGGTTTGATGGATGATGCCGAGCGCCGCGTAGCACTCCTTCACGTCCTCGGTGATGATCCGCAGCGCGATGAAGTCGTACACCTGCTCGAGCTCGATCTTCTGGCGCTTCAATTTCTGGCTGATGCTCCACAGGCGCTTGATCCGGCCGTCGATCTCGATCACCGGCACCTGCGCCTCGGCGAGCTTCGCGGCGACGGTCTTCTTCAGCTCCTCGATCAGTCCTTCGGTCGCCCGGCGCCGCGCGTCCACTTTTGCCCGCAGCTGTTCGTAGGCCTGCGGCTCGATGATACCGGAACGACAGCTCCTCGAGCTCGTTCTTGACCTTGCTCATGCCCAGGCGGTTGGCGATCGGCGCGTAGATGTCGCGCGTCTCCTGCGCGATCTTGACGCGCCGCTCCTCCGGCAGGTGGCTGAGCGTCCGCATGTTGTGGAGTCGATCGGCGAGCTTCACCAGGATGACGCGGATGTCGTCCACCATCGCGAGCAGCATCTTGCGGACGTTTTCCGCCTGACGCTCCTCGCTCGACGAGAAGGTGATGGCGCTGATCTTCGTCACGCCCTCGACGACGTGCGCCACCTCGGGCCCGAAGAGCTCGCGGATGCGCTCGATCGTCGTCAGCGTGTCTTCGACGACGTCGTGGAGGAGGCCGGCGGCGATGGTGACGGCGTCGAGCTTCAGGTCGGCAAGGAAATCGGCGACGGCGAGGGGGTGGATCAGGTAAGGTTCACCCGAATGGCGGACCTGTCCCCGATGCTCGAAGGCCGAGAACACGTAGGCGCGCCTGAGCAGCTCGACGTCAGCGGCCGGGCTGTAGGCCCGGACCTTTTCCAGCAGGTCCTCGAAACGAACCATTGAAAACGGTGTCTAAATCAATAATAAGGCGTGCCTTGACGTACGTTTTTTGGCTTCACTATACTGGCCCGGTTTCGGCCACGGCCATTCTCTCCTAGTAGGGGGTTCAATGCGTTTCTTGCCGGGTGCATCGCAGGTGTCGTGATCGCGATGTTAACCCTGGGGTCCTTAGTCGCGTCCGGGTGCGCCCAGGTCGGAGAACTGAAGGCTCGCAAGGCCTTCAAGGCTGCGAACCAGGCGTATCAAGCACAGGAATACAAAAAAGCGGCGGAGTTGTACGAGGAGACGGTTCAGGCCGCCCCGGAGTCGCAGCAGGCCCATCAGGCGCTCTTTTTCCTGGGCAATTGCTACGACAACCTGTGGAAGCCGAGCAAGAAGGGCGAGGCCGAGAACGACGCGCTCATGACGAAGGCGGTCGAAAACTACCAGAAAGCCGCCGAGGCGCTGGCGGCCTCGAACGATCCAACAGACAAGACGCTCGGCAAGCGTTCCCTGGAGTTCCTCGTGGCCGCGTACCGCGCTGACAAGCTGAACGACCCCGCCAAGGCGGAACCGGTCGTCCAGAAGATGATCCAGCTCGAGCCGGGCGAGCCGTCGAACTACTTCGCCCTGGCGACGATTTACGAAGAGGCCGGCGTGTACGAGGAGGCCGAAGCGATGCTGCAGGCCGCGCGGAAGGCCAAGCCGAGCGACCCCGCCGTGTACCTGACGCTGGCGTCCTACTACAACCGGCAGGGGCAATTTGATAAGACGATTGAGGCTTTGGAGGAGCGCGCGTCGAAGGAACCCACCAACCCCGAAGCCTTCTACACGATCTCCGTCTACTACTGGGAAAAGGCGTACCGCGACTTCAAGCTGACCGAGAAAGACAAGAAAGCGTTCGTCGACAAGGGCGAAGCGGCGGTCGACAAGGCGCTCAAGCTCAAGGCGGACTACGTCGAGGCGATCGTCTACAAGGGCCTCCTGCTTCGCCTGCAGGCGACGCTCGAAAAGGAACCCGCGAAGCAGCAAGCGCTGATCAAGGAAGCCGAAGCACTCAGCGCCAAAGCCGCCGACATCCGCAAGCAGAAGGCCGCCGGCGTCACGCAGTAGCTCTCTCATCTACAACTGATTGGATCCAAAGGGCTGCCGGACATTTCCGGCAGCCCTTTTTGTCGTACCGCTGTGACACGGCCGCGGTAAAATTGCGCACCGGGGACGGAGGTTGTTCGGGCAATCCCAACACTCCGTTCCGCCGTCACAGCACCTCACTCTCGAAACATGGAGAACACATGAGTCGCAGCATTTTGAGAACGCTTGCGCTTGCGATGGGTTGCGCCCTGCTCTGCGCCGGGCCCGCCTTCGCGCAGGGCGTTACGACCGCCGCCATGCAGGGCGTCGTCAAGGACGCGCAGGGACAGGTGATCCCGGGCGCCACCATCACGGCCACGCACGAGCCCTCCGGCACAGTCTACGAAGCGGTCACGCAGGCCGACGGCCGGTTCACCATTCCCGGGATGCGCGTCGGCGGACCGTACAACGTCGAGCGCCGCGCTGACGGGATTCACGCACCGACGTGCAGAACAACCTGACGCTGAGCCTCGGGGTGACGCAGGACCTCGAATTCACGCTGAAGGTCGCGGCGATCTCCGAAACGATCACCGTCGTCGGCACGAGCGACCCGGTGTTCAGTTCGTCGCATACGGGCGCGGCCACCGCCGTGATGCGCGAGGATCTCGCGTCGCTGCCGACGATTTCCGGCCGCATCACCGACATCACCCGCCTGACGCCGCAGTACGGCGGCTCCGGCACGTTCGCCGGCCAGGACAACCGCGCGAACAACATGACCGTCGACGGCTCGTACTTCAACAACTCGTTCGGTCTCGGCGTGACGACCGGCGGCATCGGCGACCGCACCGGCGTCGCGCCGATTTCACTCGAAGCGATCGAGCAGGTGCAGGTGAACGTGGCGCCGTACGACGTGCGCCAGGGCAGCTTCACCGGCGCGGGCGTGAACACCGTCACGCGCAGCGGAACCAACCAGTTCACCGCGTCGGTCTACTCACCGGACGCGCAATGAAAACTGCGACGATTTGACGAACGTCGACACGTGCTCCGGGTTCGTCGGCACGACCGCAGCGGGACAGCGCTACAACCCGTTGAACTTCAAGACGAAGACGACGGGCGTCTGGGCGGGCGGTCCGATCGTCAAGAACAAGCTGTTCGCGTTCGGCGCCTACGAGAAGCAGGAAGACACGCGCCCGTTGACGACGTTCACCTCGAATCCGGGCGGCGCGCCGGTCGCCGGCAACACGACGCGCGTGCTCGCCGTCCGATCTCAGCAGCGCTCAGCTCGTTTCTGTCGCACGAACTTCAAGTACGAGACCGGCGCCTTTCGACAACATCGAGAAGGTGACGCCCGCCAAGCCGTGGATGATCAAGGGCGACTACAACGTCAACAGCGCCAACAAAGTCACCTTCCGCTACAACCAGCTCGACTCCAGGAGTCCGGTCAACCAGAACGGATCGTCGGCGCTGGGCACGCTCAGCCGGCAGACGAACACGACCAACTTCCTCAGCGTTCCAGAATTCGAACTACGCGATCCTCGAGAACCTCAAGTCCGGCGTGGGCGAGTGGAACTCGGTGTTCGGCACGATGACGAACAACCTGATCATCGGCTACACGAAGCAGGACGAGAGCCGCGACCAGATCCAGCTGTTCCCGTTCGTCGTCATCAGCGATGGCGCCGGCAGCCCGCTACACGGCATTCGGCTCCGAGCCGTTCACGCCGTTCAACCTGCTCTGCTACCAGCACGTTCCAGATGCAGGACAGCGTGACGAAGTTCGCGAAGAACCACTCGCTCACCTTCGGCGGCACGTTCGAGAAAGTTCCACTCGGACAACTCGTTCTATTTCGGCATCCAGAGCGCCTACGCCTACAACACGCTGGCCGACTTCTACACCGACGCGAACGGGTACCTCGCCAATCCGAACCGGACGGTGTCGCCGGTGAACCTGCTCGGGTTCCAGGTCAAGTATCTGCTGCAGCCGGGTCAGACGACGCCGCCGATGCAGCCGCTCGACGTCGTGTACGCCGGCGGCTACTTCCAGGACGAGTGGCGCCCCAGCCCACCCTGACGGTGACGGCGGGCATGCGCGTGGACGTGCCGAGGTTCGGCGACACGGCATTCCCCAACCCGGCGGCCGATGCGCTGACGTTCCGCGATCAGGACGGATCGGCGGTGAAGTACAACAGCGGCGGGCTCCCGGACACGACGCCGTACTGGTCGCCGCGCGTCGGCTTCAACTACGACGTGACGAACGATCAGAAAACGCAGCTGCGCGGCGGCACGGGCCTCTTCTCGGGCAAGCCGCCGTACGTCTGGATTTCGAACCAGATCGGCAACACCGGCGTGCTGTATGGGTTCACCGACACGCGCGCCACGACGGCGTTTCCGTTCAATCCGAACCCTGACAAATACAAGCCGGCGCGCAACGGGCGGCTCGGCGGCCAGCTACGAGCTCAACGTGACGGACGAGAGCTTCCGCTTCCCGCAGACGTGGCGGACCAACATCGGCGTCGATCGCAAGCTGCCCGTGGGGACTCGTCGGCACGCTCGACTACATCTACAACCGCGACGTGAACGCGCCGGTGTACGTCAACGCGAATCTGCCGGCGGCTGAAGGCGCGTACACGGGCGTCGACAATCGGCCGCGATGGGCCGCTACGGCGGCTGGCGCAGCGCCGGCTCCGGGCATCACGCGTCGCGCTGCCGGCCTGCGCGGCAGCCGGTCAGGCGGGGCCGTGCTTCACGCGCCTGAACAACGCGCCCGGCAACCAGATCACCAACGCCTACGTCATCAAGAACCAGAGCCAGAACCGCTCGTGGAACATCTCCGGGGCGCTGACGAAATCGCTGACCAACGGGTTCTCGATCAGGGGCGGCTTCAACTACGGTGAGTCGAGAGAGCCTGGTCGAGCCGTCGTCGACGGCAGGGACGTCGTGGGGCGGCGCGAATCCGATCGTGAGGGACCCGAACAATCCGGCTCTGGCCTATTCGGTCAATTCTCCCGGCAAGCGCGTGTTTGTCGCGGCGAACTACACGCGTCAGTACTTCGGATTCGGCGCGACGACGTTCTCAGCGTTCTTCGACGCCCGCACCAACGGCAACACCAGCTTCGTGTTCTCCGGTGATGCCAACGGCGACACGGTGTCGGGCAACGACCTGATCTACATCCCGCGGAGCAGTCAGCGAGATGAACTTCAAACCGCTGACGGTGAGCGGCCGGACCTTCACGCCCGCGGACCAGGCGGCGGCCTTCGAGCAGCTCATCAACGCCGAGCAGCTACCTGAGCAAGCATCGCGGCGAGTACGCCGAGCGCAATGCCGTGTTCCTGCCGATGGTCAATCGCCTCGACCTGAGCGTCACGCAGGACGTGTTCAAGAGCGTGAGCGGCCGTCGACACGCCGGGCAGATTCGGCTGCGACATCACCAACTTCGGCAACCTGATCAACAACAAGTGGGGCGCGGGCAGCCGGCTCGTGAATACCCAGATCCTGACGAGCCCGAGCGCAGATGCAACCGGAGCGCTGACCTACAACCTTCAGACGCTCAGCGGCAACCTGATCACGAATCCGCTGCAGACGTCCGCCGGCATCGCGGACGTGTACGTGATGATGCTCAGCTTCAGGTATACGTTCCAGTAAGGGCAGGAGGGGCAGGGGCAGGAGGGCAGGAAGGCAGGAGGGGAAACCTCTGCTCTCGCCTTCCCGCTTCCCAGCTTTGTCTCTGCCTTCCAGTCCTGCCCTTCCTGCCTCCGCTACTCAGGCCTGCGCGGCGCTGGCGGCGGAGGCGGCGGCGCGTCGGTAATCGCGTAGTCCGACGGCGGCTGGAACAGCTCCCGCGGCGGCTCCGACCGGCTCACGTTCGTCAACCGATACTCGGCGTCGCCGGTCCGCGGGTCGTGATGCCGTGACTGCACCAGCACTTTCAGGTCCACCGATTCCCACCGCTCGTCGGTGATCTCGATCGGCCGATCGTTTCCGATCCGGCCCACCGGAATCACTTCGGTCCGCTTCGTCCCCGTCACCGTCAGGCCATCGATCTGCTTCGTGCCCAGCGGCTCCGGCGCGTTCGGTACGCCCGCAGGAAGACCTCCGCGCCTGCCCGCCGAAGCGCCTCCGGCGCGAGGCGGGTCCAGCGCCAGGCGGCGGTGGGGGTGGCGGCGGGCGCGCCGATATCGCCGGCGCCAGGCGGAGGCGGCGGCGGCGGCGGCGGACCGACACGCCTGCCCGCGTGGCCGCCGAAGCGCCGCGTGCCCGGCGCGGGCAGCTGGCTGCGCCGGCCTTCGTGCCTGGCCGGGTTGAGCCCGTACATGACGCCCGCCACCGGATCCACGATGGTGACGGTCTGCGACTCGCCCAGCGGACCGAGGCCGAGGATGGTCTGCTCGCGCCGCGTGCGGCCTTCCCCGTCGCGATAGAACCGCGCCCGCACCGTGCGTTCGATCCGCGTGCCGTCGGACAGCGTTTGCGTGAGCGTCGTCACGCCCTCGCCCGAGTAGGGCGCGCCTTTCACGATCGGGCCGATCTGCGCATCGGCGGCGAGAAAGTCGAGCGTGCCCTCGCTCAGATATCCGCCGCGCGATCCACTCGCCAGCCCGCCGGATATCCCGAGGGGCCGGGCGGCTGTGCGGCGGCCTGCGCCGCCCACCCCGCGCACACGCACGTCAACGCCAATGCGAACACATGTCGTTTCATTGCAGCTCCTCCATGCGCTGTACCGCCCTTTCAGGGCCGCGATCGCGGGGCTGAAAGCCCCGCGCCACGTACAACCGAACCGCGCGCGCGACGCCATCTTCGCCGACGAGCACGTCGGCCTGCACGGTGCCGGACGCCGTCGCCGCCGATCCGCCGTCGGGGACGTCGATTGGCGTCAGCCCGAACGAGGCCAGCGCGGCGCGTGGAACCTCGAGTCGTACGATCTGCGCGTTCGACACCGGCATGCCGCTGTAGCTGAGCGGAAAGAACGCCGTCGCCACTTCCACGGCCGCCGTTTCTGCGCCGCCGGATGGACTCGCCGCGGATCCGCGCTCTTCGGCCACGCGCTTCGACGGCACGGCGATGGCGATCGCCAGCACGGCCGCTGCCGCGAGGGCGGCAACGGCCGCCCATCGGGTGCGGCGCGTCCGCGCGATCGCGCGCACCTCGTCGCGCAGGCGCGCTTCGACGGCCGGCGAGGCTCGAGGCCGCGCGTCCTCGGCGGCCATCGCACGAGAGCGTGTCGGACAGCCCGCCCAGCGATTCTGTTCGCTTCTCCACGTTCAGCTCCTTCGACCACCGATCCGGCTGTAGCGCGGGCCTTTCAGGCCCGCGATCGCGCCCTGAAAGGGCGCGCTACGTCCGCCACTGTGCTCGCCAGCTTCGACGCCAACAACGCCTTCGCGCGATGCAGACGCGACCGGACCGTCCCGATCGGACACTGCACGACCGCCGCGGCCGTTTCGTAGTCCAGCTCTTCCAGCTCACACAGCGTCACGATCTCGCGGTAGACGCGCGGCAGCGACTGAATGGCCGCTCGCACGGCCTGCACCGCCTCGTCGCGGCTCATACCCTCGAGCGCCGCCGTCTCGTCGCTGGCGAGCTCCTCGACGACCTCGCTGTCGATCGCCGACTCCCTCTGGGCCGCCGAGAGCCGCTTCAGGATGTGGTGTCTCGCGATCCCGAACAGATACGCCGGACAACGTCCCGCGCCCGGGATCGAACCGCTCGCCGCGCAACAACACCAGGAACGTCTCCTGCACCACATCGTCGGCCGCCGCTGCCCCGCACATCTGGAGCGCGTAGCGGTAGAGCGGCCGCTGGTGCGCCGCGTAGAGCCGGGCGAACGCCTCTTCGTCGCCGCGCCGCACGGCATCGACCAGCGCGGCGTCGCTCGCGTGATCCACGTCACTAATGTATTGCGTTCGGAGCGGGAAGAAGTTCCCGAAAAGAGGGGGCCGGAAAAGCGAAAAGGCCGTCCCGTTGGACTCAACGGGACGGCCTGTCGCTGTCCTTCTAACTTCTGAGTTCTAACCTTCCTAGTTGCTGCCCATCGCGCCGCCGGCTCGGCGCATGCCTTCGGTCACGATGCCGACCTTTTCGACCCCGGCGCCCTTGGCGGCGTCGATGACGAAGATGATGTCGCGGTAGCGGAGCGAGCCCGCGCCCATGATGAACATCGTCTTGTCCTTGCGCTGGTCGAAGATATTGCGGAGCCGCGACTCGAGCTCCTGCACCGACACGTCCCCGTTGTTGATCGCGATTTTCCGGTCAGCCGTGTAGTTGACGACGATCTGGCTGATGTCGGGCGTCACGTCGGTGGTTTTCTTGGTCTCGGCCGGGAGGTTGATGTCGACGCCCTGCTGAGTGAGCGGCAGCGCCGCCATGAAGATGACCAGCAGCACGAGCAGCACGTCGATGAGCGGCGTGACGTTCATGTCGCAGCTGGCATGCGGGACTTCGCCGACTACGACTTTCTCGGCGCCGTGGTGGAGATGCGCGTGAGCCATTATTGACCTCCCGCCGTCGGCGTCTTCTTCGGGTCGGTGATGAGGCCGATGTCCTCGATGCCGGCCTGACGGAGCTGGTCCATCGCCGCCATCACGGCCCCGTACTCCACTTCTTCGTCCGCCTTGATGACGACGATCTTCTCGGTCTTGTTCTCGAGAAGCTCGTTCACGCGGCGGGCGAGATCGGACTCCGGGACGATCTTCGCGTTCAGATAGAACGACTTGTCCTTGCTGATCGCGAGCACCGTCTGCCCCGACTGCTCCGGCTTGTCGGTCGTGTTCGTGGCTTTCGGCAGCGTGACGGTGACGCCCTGCTGCAACATCGGCGCGATCAGCATCATGATGATGAGCAGCACCAGCATGACGTCGACGAGCGGCGTGACGTTGATGTCGGATTTGACTCCGCCCTTGGCGCCGCCGAGATCCATTGACATAGCTAACTCTCCGTTCGAGGTCCGAGTGCGGTCTGGCCGGTCTAGCTGGCGTCCGAGTCACCTCGCGACCTGCCGTCCTGCACTTTTACGCCGTCTTCTTGATGAAGTAGTCCACGAGCTCCGACGAGGAGTTGTCCATCTCCACGTTGAAGTACTCGATGCGCGACGTCAGGTAGTTGTAGATCCAGACCGCCGGGAATGGCGACGACGAGTCCGAGCGCGGTCTCGACGAGCGCTTCCGAAATACCAACCGACACGGCGCCGAGGCCGGCCGAGCCCGCCGCGCCGATGCCCTGGAACGCGTTGATGACGCCGACCACCGTCCCGAGCAGTCCGACGAACGGTGCGGTCGATCCGATGGTCGCGAGCGCGGACACGCCCTTCTTGAGGTCCGAGGCGGTCAACGCCGACGCGCGCTGAATCGAGCGGCGGACGGTGTCCATCAGATCTTCGCGGGCCATCGTGCCGCCGCTTTCCTGCTGGAACTGGTATTCCTGCAATCCGGCGAGCACGACCTTGGCGAGGTGGCTATAGCGATAGTTCTTGGAGGTGGACAGCGCGATCGCGTCCTTCAAGCGGCCGTCCTTGAGGTGCTTGGCCACCTGCGGCGCGTAGAGCTTCGACTGGTTGCGGGCTTGCGTGTAGGTGAAGAACCGCTCGATGCCGACGCCAAGCGACCACATCGACATGATCAGGAGCACGAACGCGACGAGCTTGGCCACCCAGGTCATCTGCTGATACATTGCCAACATATCCACGGTCCAACCTCCAGACTGACGAAAAGCCGCGCAGTTTACAGTTGTGTGTCGCGAGTTATTGCAACGTGAAATTGACGGTGACCGTCATGATCACGGGCACCGGCACGTCGTTCAGCAGCGTCGGCGTGAACTCCCACTGCCGCACGGCGTCGAGCGCCGCCGCGTCGAGGAGCGGGATCGACCGCAGGACCTTCGCTTCCTGCACCTTGCCGTTGGGTCCGATGGTCGCTTCGATGATCACGACGCCCTGGACGCGCGCCGACTGGGCGATCGCCGGGTACACCGGCTTCACGTCCTTCACCTTGGACGGCTGCTTGATCTGACCGCCGACGCGTACCGGCGCCGGTGGCGGCGGTGGTGGCGGTGGCGGCGGCGCTTCGGCCAGGCCACCGACGATGCCGCCGGCGACGCCGCCGACGATCCCGCCTTCTACACCGCCGACGACCCCCTTGACGCCGCTTTCAATGCCGGTTTCCGCCTTGATTTCTTTCGGCGCCTCGACCGGGGCGGCCGTGGGACTGACGTCCATCGGCGGCGGCGGCGCGGCAGCCTGTTGCGGCGGCGGCGGAGGTGGTGGCGGAGGTGGCGGCGGCGGCGGCGTGGCCGCAAACGCCATCATCATCCCGGGCGGAGTCGGCAGCACGTCGGCCGCCATCAGCGGAACGATGACGACTGCCGCAAGCAGCACCGTATGCGCCACGATCGACAGCGGGACCGTATACCAGCTCCGGCTGCCGACCTTGATGGACGGATTGACGATGTCGCCGAACATGTCACGTGCCACGGGGGAACCTCCTAGTGGAGCGCGGCCGACCTTTTCGGACCCCGCGGCAGTGCCGCGAGCCTGAGCTCTGAAAGGCGCCGATTATAGTCAGACAAAAAACGAGGAGTCAACGAGACTTACTGACCCTCGAACACTTAGACACCGGGACCCTCGGCGCGGCAGGCCCCGCCTTCGCTCCAGAAAACTCCCGAGCTGAGCAGGGGCCGGGCGGCGATTCCTCGCCCAAAACCGCCTGATTCTAGCCGTCGGACTTGATCCGCATCCCGTAGAAGGACCGCCGTACGAAGAAAATGGAAAGCACGAAGAATACCGCCGACAGCGCGTAGCCGAGCCCGGCCCCTGGTCCACGGTCAGCCGGACCGCCAGCGAGACCGCCAGCAATCCAAACAGTGTCGTGAACTTGATCACCGGGTTCATCGCCACCGACGAAGTGTCCTTGAATGGATCACCGACCGTGTCGCCGACCACGGTCGCGGCATGCAGCTCGGTGCCTTTCGCCTTCAGCTCGACCTCGACGATTTTCTTCGCGTTGTCCCAGGCGCCGCCGGCGTTCGCCATGAAGATCGCCTGGAACAGGCCGAAGAGCGCGATGGAGATGAGATACCCGATGAAGAAGAAGGGCTCCAGGAATGCGAAGGCGAGCGTCGAGAAGAACACGGTGAGGAAGATGTTGAACATCCCCTTCTGCGCGTACTGGGTGCAGATCTCGACCACTTTCTTGCTGTCGGCGACCGACGCCTTCTCGACGCCATCGAGGCGGATGTTGGCCTTGATGAACTCGACGGCACGAAACGCGCCCGTGGTCACGGCTTGCGTGGCAGCGCCGGTGAACCAGTAGATCACCGCGCCGCCCGTTATCAGGCCGAGCAGGAACGGCGGGTAGAGAATCGACAGCTTGTCCACGTTCGCGCGTCAGGTCGGCCGTCAGCGACATGATGATCGAGAAGATCATCGTCGTCGCGCCCACCACTGCGGTGCCGATGAGCACGGGCTTGGCCGTGGCCTTGAACGTGTTGCCCGCGCCGTCGTTTTCCTCGAGCAGATCCTTGGCGCGATCGAAGCGCACGTCGAAGCCGTAGTCGCGCTTCACCTGCTCCTTGATGCCCGGGATGCCCTCAATCACCGACAGCTCGAACACCGACTGCGCGTTGTCGGTCACGGGACCGTAGGAATCGACGGCAATCGTCACCGGACCCATGCCGAGGAACCCGAACGCGACGAGACCGAACGCGAACACGGCCGGCGCAGCCATCAGCGCGCCCACACTCGGCGTGCTGGTGCCGACGTAGGCCGCAATCCCCATGAGCGTGACGATGCTCAGCCCCAGCCAGTAGGCGCTGAAGTTTCCGGCGACGAACCCGGACAGGATGTTCAGCGACGGCACCGCCCTCGCGAGAGGCGGCGACGACCTCCTTCACGTGGCCCGATTCCACCGACGTGAAGATCTTCACGAGCTCCGGAATGATCGCGCCCGCGAGCGTGCCGCACGTGATCACGGTCGACAGCTTCCACCACAGCGTGCCGTCGCCGAGATCGGGGATGAGCATGTAGGACACGACGTAGGTGATGACGACCGACACGATCGAGGTCAGCCAGACCAGCGAGGTCAGCGGCGCCTCGAAATTCATCTTGTCCACGTCGCCGTAGCGGCTCTTGGCGACCGCTTCGTTGATGAAGTACGACAGCGCGCTCGCGACGATCATCATGATGCGCATCACGAAGATCCAGACGAGCAGCGCCACCTGCACCGCCTCGCCGCGCACGGCAAGGACGATGAACGTGATCAGCGCGACGCCGGTGACGCCGTAGGTCTCGAACCCGTCGGCGCTCGGGCCGACCGAATCGCCCGCGTTGTCGCCGGTGCAGTCCGCAATCACGCCCGGGTTGCGCGCATCGTCTTCCTTGATGTTGAAGACGATTTTCATCAGGTCGGATCCGATGTCGGCGATCTTCGTGAAGATGCCGCCGGCGATGCGCAGCGCCGCCGCGCCGAGCGACTCGCCGATCGCGAAGCCGATGAAGCAGGGGCCCGCGTAGTCGGGCGGGATGTACAGCAGAATGCACAGCATCAGCAGCAGCTCCACGCTGATGAGCAGCATGCCGATGCTCATGCCGGCGCGCAGCGGAATCGCGTAGATCGGGAACGGCTTGCCGCGCAGGCTGGCGAACGCGGCGCGCGAATTGGCGAAGGTATTGACCCGGATGCCGAACCACGCGACGCCGTAGCTGCCGGCGATGCCGATCAGGCTGAAGATCAGGATGATCGGCAGCGTCAGGGCGATCGACTTCCCGGGCACCGGGTTCAGCCAGCCGTAGTACGCCGAGATGATGAACGCGATGAACACCCAGAGAATCAAGATGAACTTGCCCTGGGTGATCAGATAGGTCTTGCACGTCTCGTAAATCAGCTCCGACACTTCCAGCATCGAGGCGTGCACCGGCATCCCTTTGAGCTGCGTGAACGACATCAGGCCAAAGAGCAGACCAAGCGCGCAGACGACCAGGCCCCCGGTCAGCAGCGCGCGGCTGCTGATCCCATTGAAGTCCACCGCATCCAGATTCGGCAGGACGATGCTCGCTTCACCACCTTCGTGGGACACGGGCCGCTCGGTTTGCGTCGGGGCGGCTGGTGCCTGCGCCGTCGCCGGCGCGGCTCCAGCGGCCAGCACAACGGCCACGAAGAGGGAAACGGCCAAACGCCGCAGAGATTTCTCAACGGACACGATCATTCGACCTCGCATGTGATTTCTTTCACGCGCTCAAAGGGTGGGATTATACGCGCATCGTCGGCGGCAGCGCCATGCCGCCCGTCAAAAAGATCTTGATGCCGTCCTCCACCGAAATGTCGGGAAACGCAGCGCGCGATCGCTCGCAGATGACGATGTCGCCCAGATACAAATGGTTCGTCGGCACGTACACGGCCAGCAGCTCCTCGGGGCCGTTCCCGCGGTTCACGGTGAATTCCCGCGTCAGAAACCCGAGCACGAACCCTCGCGCGGCGTCCTGCACGAGCACGACCCGCTTGAAACCCGCCTCGTTGTCGGGCGAGAACGCCACGACGAGCTGCTTCACCGGCGCGTAGATCGTTCGAAACACCGGGACCTTCAGCAGCCAGCTTTCAGCCCGCTGGAGGACCCGGCGGCCGATCACATTTCTGGCGAACACACCCACCAGCACGATCGCGATCGCCGTCGACACGATGCCGAGCCCGGGCATCCGCCGGCCGAGCAGCCGATCGTAGAACGGCGTCGTCAGACCGTCCACGATGCCGAAGATCCAGATGATCGCCGCGACGCTGATGAACAGCGGGACGGTGACGAAGAAGCCGGCGATGAAGTTACGACGCAGCCATTGCATAACGCGGTGTCGTTACAGACCGCCCCGCCGCCAGAAACGCGAGCATCGCGAGCCCGACCACGATTCGGTACCACGCGAACGGCGCGAACCCGGATCGCCGCACGAATGCGCAGGAACGGTTTCACGACGACCAGGCCGCGATGGACGCCGCGACGAAGCCGACGCCGATGTCAGCGCACCGATCCGCGGTGACTGATTCCTCGCCTCCAGCAAGATCCGTGCGCGAACGCCGCGACCAATCGTCGGCATCGCGAGAAAGAAAGAGAACTCCGCCGCGGCCGGACGATCGAGGCCGGCCAGCATGCCGCCGACGATCGTCGCGCCCGACCGCGACACGCCCGGCACGAGCGCGAGCGACCTGAAACGCGCCCACGCCGAGGGCGCGTCCACACGGGCGTTCGATCGGCGTCGACGACCACCGGGCGTGGACGCCTTCGCTCCACGGCGCCGGCGATCGCAAACCCGCCGAACACGAAGGCCAGCGCGATGACGGCGCCATGCTGTCGTGCAGCACCGTCTTCACGTACGCGGCGAACAGCGCGCCCGCCAGGAGCGCGGGCAGCGAAGGCGACGATGATCATCAGCGCGAAGTGGCGGGCCTCGGGGCGCGACCCGAGGCCGGCAACCAGCCACGCGATCTTCGCGCGATACAGCCACATCAGCCGCGAGGACGACGATCCCAGCTGCGATCGTCACGCGTGAAGACGCCGCCCGGGTCGTCGAACGCGAGGAGACGCGCGCCGATCAGCAGATGCGCTGTCGACGATATCGGAAGGAATTCGAGCAGGCCCTGGACGACGCCGAGGATGGCGGCTTTCGCGATGTTCGGCATCTGGTCGCGTAGGGCAGGTCCGCGTGTCCGCCAGAGGCCGACACAAGCATCGGCCCCTGCATGTCAGGACGCTCGCGCTTTCTTCTGCGGCTTCGTCGCCTTTCGCTGCGGCTGCTGGGGCGCCGAGGTGGTCGTCGCCGGTGCGTGCGCGGCCGCGCGCGTCGGCGACTTGCCTTGCCAGAAGCTCACGATCGCGCTCGCGATGAAGATGGTCGAATAGGTGCCGGTGATGATGCCGACCACCATCGTGAACGCGAACCCGTGCAGCACGTCGCCGCCGAAGAAAAAGAGCGCCAGCGCGGTCAGCAGCGCCGTGCCGGCGGTGATCACCGTCCGGCCGAGCGTCTGGTTCACGGCGACGTTGATGATGTCGCGGATCGAATCGCGCCGCATCGACCGCATGTTCTCGCGGACGCGATCGAAGATGACGATGGTGTCGTTGGTCGAGTAGCCGGTGATGGTGAGAATCGCGGCAATGACGTTCAGCGTCAGGTCGTACTGAAAGAACGCCAGGAACGCGAACGAGACCAGCAGATCGTGGATGGTCGCCACCACGGCGCCGACGCCGAAGCTGAATTGGAAGCGGAACGCCAGGTACGCCAGGATGCCGATCAGCGACAGGACGGTGGCCCACAGGCCTTTGCTCGTCAGCTCCTGGCCGACGGTCGGACCGACGATCTCAGCCCCCTGCCGGTTGAACCCTCCGAGGTTCCCTTTCTTCAGCGCATCCTCGACCTCTTGCGCGGCCCCGGCCAGCTTCTCGCCCGATTCGGCGCCCACGACCGGCACGCGAATCATGACCATGCGCTGCGACGGCTCGCCGTACGGCTGCACGATGGCGTTCTGCCCGCCGCCGGGATAGTTGGCTGACGAGGACGTCGCGCACCTGTTCGACCGAGACCGGCTGGTCGAACTGCTCGATGACGACGGTGCCGCCGGCGAACTCGACGCCTTTCGGAATCCCCTTCGTGTAGATCGTCGCCATGCCCGCGAGAATGACGAGTCCCGACAGGGCCAGCGCATGGAAACGCCAGCGCAGGAAGTCGAACTTGGTGTCCTTGAATATGTTCATAAAACAACAATCAGCTCGAGCGCTGAGATGCTCAGCGTAGCGACTTGCTGCTGCCGGCCGGCTCAGCACCATCTCAAACAGCGTCTTCGACACGAAAATCGACGTGAACAGGTTCGACAGCAACCCGATGACGAGGGTGACCGCGAAACCGCGAATCGGGCCGGTTCCGAATTGAAACAGAAACGCGCAGGAGATGAGCGCCGCGACGTGCGTGTCGACCAGCGTCCAGAACACGCGGCTGAAGCCGGCGTTGATCGACGCGCGCACGCCGCGCTGCGCTTCCAGCTCCTCTTTGATGCGTTCGAAGATCAGCACGTTCGAGTCGACGCCGATGCCGATCGTCAGGACGAAGCCGGCGATGCCCGGCAGCGTCATCACGGCGCCGACGTAGGCCATCAATCCCAGCAGGATGACGAGGTTGAACACCAGCGCGATCGACGGCGTTGACACCCGACAACTTGTAGTAGATCAGCATGAACGCCACGACGAGCAGCAAGCCGACCAGCGACGCGACGACGCCCGATCTGAATCGAGTCGGCGCCCAGGCTCGGGCCGATCGTGTGTTCGGTGAGATACGTCATGCGCGCGGGCAGCGACCCGGACCGCAGGATCAACGACAGCGTCTGCGCTTCCTCCTGCGTGAAGCTGCCGTAAATCTGACCGTCCGTCGTGATGCGCCCCTCGAGACGCGGCGCCGACTGCACGCGGTCGTCGAGAATGATCGCCAGCTGCCGCCCGAGATTCTCCGAGCTGACCTTGCCGAACCGGCGGCCGCCTTCGGTGTTCAGCGTGAACGACACCGCCGGCAGGTTGTTCTGATCGAGAGACGGCCGGGCCGTCCGCAGGTCGCGGCCGGTCACGGCGGCGGCGCGCTTGACCAGATAGAAGACGGTGCTCGTGTCGCCCGGCGTCCCGCTCGAACCGGCGACGATGTCCATGCCTTCCGGCACCAGGTTGTTGACGAGCAGCCCTTCCCGGGTCGGCGACGGCCCCTGCTCGACAATCTTCAATTCGAGCTTGCCGGGCGAGCCGATGATGCTCTTGGCTTTCTCCACGTCGGTGACGCCGGGCAGCTGCACCACGATCTGCTTGTTGGTGTCGTCCTGCGCGATGCTCGGTTCGGTGACGCCGAGCTCGTTCACGCGCCGCTCGATCGTCTGGCGCGCCTGCACCACCGCTTCATCGCGAAGGTTGATCGCGATGTTCGGTTTCATCGTGAAGGTGTAGGTGCCGTTCACGTTGCCGCTGCGATCGAAGTTGGTTTCGGCCTGCGCCGCCGCCTGCCGGAAATCGGCATCCTGCGCCTGCGGGACGCCGTCGACGCGGAACTGGGTCGGGCTCATGGCCGTCAGGCCCGTGACGGCGATCTTCCGGTTCTGCAGCTCCTCGCGCAGGCGCTCCATCTCCGTGTCGGTCTCGCCCTTCAGCGCGTCGTCGGTTTCGACGCGGAGCACGAGGTGCACGCCGCCTTTGAGGTCGAGTCCCAGCTTCAGCTGCTTGTCCTGCAGCCAGCCCGGGGACGGGAGACCGTAGCGCGTCGCCAGGATCGGATACACGCCGACACCGGCGAACACGACGAAGACGACGACGATGGTGATGACCTTCCAGCGGATATTGGCCATGAAGCGTTCCTACGGGTTCTGTGTTTCGACGACGGGGGGCTGGCCCTGATAGCCGCCGATCGCGGCTCTCGAGACGTCAATGCGCACTTTGTCGGCCACTTGCAGCTGGACGACCTGATCGTTGAGGCGCGTGATCTGTCCGTGGATGCCGCTCGTCGTAATCACTCGATCGTTGACCTTGAGGCTGTCGAGAAACTGCTGCACCTTCTGCTGCTTGCGCTTCGACGGCAGCAGGATGATGAAATAGAAAATGCCCAGAATGAGGACGAACGGAACGATCTGGACCAGGGGATTCGACCCATCTGGCGACAAGCCCATGGCGGCGCAAAAACCCACGTCAAATATCATCATGGATCGTGAGGCTGGCGGGACAAGCTCTCGTGGAACAACCGCCTGAAATTGTCGAACTGCCCGAACGTTAAACTTTCCCTAATCCTGCCCAGGGTGTCAAGGTAAAAGTGCAGATTATGCAACGTGTTAAGCGTGGCCGCGTTCATCTCGCCGGCCATGAACAGGTGGCGCAAATAGGCCCGCGAGCAGGTGCGGCACGTGTAGCAGGTGCAGCCGGGATCGGGAGGACGGTCGTCCTCGGCATAGCGCGCGTTCTTGATGTTGATGCGGCCGTGGGTGGTGAAAAGCTGTCCGTTCCGCCCGTTTCGCGTCGGCAGAACGCAGTCGAACAGGTCGATGCCGCGCGCCACTGATTCGACGAGATCCTCCGGCGTGCCCGTGCCCATCAAGTAGCGCGGCGTGGCGGCCGGCAGGCACGGCGTGGTCCGCGCCACCATGTCGTACATCACGTCGATCGGCTCGCCGACGCTCAACCCGCCGATCGCATACGCCTCGAACCCGATGTCCACCGTGCGCCGCGCGCTTTCCTCGCGCAGATCCGGGAACACGCTGCCCTGCACGATGCCGAACTGCGCTTGCCGGGATTCGGAAGGTCGCTCGCCGCGCACCTTGGCGAGCTCGCGGCCAGAGCAGGCTGCGCTACGACTGCTCGCTCCAGAAAGCGGTCGCGTCCGCGCTTCGCCCACCGCAGCGTGCGCTCCATCGACGCGCGCGCGGTCGCCGCATCCGCCGGATGCGCGAGGCACTCGTCGAGCACCATCGCGATATCGGATCCGAGGTTCGCTTGGATGTCCGACGGCTTTCTCCGGCGTCAGGAGATGGCGGGAGCCGTCGAGGTGCGATTGAAAATGCGCGCCTTCCTCCGCGATCGTCCGCCGCGCCGCGAGGCTGAACACTTGATAGCCGCCGCTGTCGGTCAGAATCGGCTTCGACCAGCCGATGAACGCGTGCAGGCCGCCGCGCCGCGCGATCAGGTCGTCGCCGGGCCGCAGGTAGAGATGGTAGGTGTTGCAGAGAAGAATCTGGGCGGCGATCGACTCCAGATCGCGATGCGTGACGCCTTTCACCGCCCCCTGCGTCCCCACCGGCATGAACGCCGGCGTCTCCACGTCGCCGTGCGCCGTCGTCATGACGCCGCGGCGTGCCGCGCCTTCGGTGTGCGTGACTCGAAAGGAGAAGTCCCCCATCAGCCCCAGTCTAGGATCAGCCACGAAATCACGAAATCACGAAAAAGATTTGGTTTCGTGTTTTCGTGTTTTCGTGGCAGATCTGAACCGTGAAGAAAATACGCATTGGCGTGATTTATGGAGGGCGCTCGGGCGAGCACGAAGTGTCGCTGGCCTCGGCGGCGGCGGTGTTCAAGAACCTCGATCCGTCCCGCTACGAGGCGATTCCGATCCTCGTGACCAAGGACGGACGCTGGAGTCTGCCGGCGAATCCGCCGGCGCTCGAGGCCGCGGCCGACGCCATCGCGGCGTCGCGAACCCAGGGCGACGCCGAGGTGAAGCGCGAAGCGCATCTCGTCGCGCATCCCGGCGGCGATACGCTGCTCACGATCGAGCGCGGCGCGGCGGGGTCGGCGCTGTCGAACGCCGCCGTCTCCGGCCTGGCGCTCGACGTCGTGTTCCCCGTCATGCACGGGCCGTACGGCGAAGACGGCACGGTCCAGGGGCTCCTCGAGCTCGCCAACGTGCCGTATGTCGGCGGCGGCGTGCTCGCGTCGGCGGTCGGCATGGACAAGGCGGTGATGAAGCTCCTGTTCGCCGCGAAGGGGCTGCCGATCTGCGACTACGAGGTGATCCTGGAACGCGAGTGGCGTCGCGACGATCGCGCGATCCTCGCGCGCATTACCAGCCGGCTCGGCTTTCCGCTCTTCGTCAAACCCGCGAACCTGGGATCGAGCGTCGGCATCTCGAAGGCGAAGCACACCGTCGAACTGCGCGCGGCCATCGACCTCGCGGCGGAGTTCGACCGGAAGATCGTCATCGAGGCCGCGGTCCCCGGGGCGCGCGAGATCGAGTGCGCCGTGCTCGGCAACGACGAGCCCGAGGCCTCGGTGCCGGGCGAGATCATCCCGTCGCGCGAGTTCTACGACTACGAAGCGAAATATCTGGACGAAGGGTCGCGGTCCGTCATTCCCGCCGACCTCAGCGCCGCGCAGGTCGACGAGGTGCGCCGCCTGTCGATCGCCGCGTTCAAAGCGATCGACTGCGCCGGCATGGCGCGCGTCGATTTTCTCCTCGCCGGCGACAGCGGCGTGCTGTATCTCAACGAAGTGAACACGATTCCCGGCTTCACGACCATCAGCATGTACGGGAAGTTGTGGGAAGCGACGGGCCTGTCGTATCCGCAGCTGCTCGATCGGCTGATCGATCTCGCGATCGCGCGTCACGCGGAGAAACAGCGGCTGCGCACGAGCATGTGATCAGAGAAATTTTTGACTTTTTCTGCACATTGTGCTTGACAGTGCGCCGATCCGAACCGTAATCTACATCTGGTATGAGGGTGGTGAACTCAGGCCACCCCTAGGTGCCCCGAACGCCGCGACGCGGCAATTGAGACATCGGGTGCGCGTGCCAGGCGGCAGCCACTCGTGATGACGTGAGCGTTCGCGCAGCGACATCCCAACTGTGAAGGGGGGGATAAAAGACAATGGCAAAGAAAGCCAAGGGCGGGAAGAAGAAGGCCGGCAAGAAACGTTAAGCTGACCTCGCCCGCAAAAAAAGGGGGCCACCGTGGCCCCCTTTTCACTTTTCAGGTCACTTTTCCGTCATCGTCTGGCCATCCCACACGCGCACTTTTCGAATCACATCCCACTGCTGAATCCGATCGACCATGTCCATGCCGCCGATGATGCGGCCGAAGACGGTGTATTTCGCGTCGAGGTGCGGTTGCGGCGAGTGCGTGATGAAGTACTGGCTGCCGCCGGTGTCGGGCCACGATTCGAGCGCCATGCCGACCGTGCCGCGCAAGTAGGCGCGTTGGTTGATTTCGTCGCGGATTGAGTAGCCCGGTCCGCCTTCCCCATCGCTGCGCGGATCGCCGGCCTGGATGACGAAATCGGGCACGACGCGATGAATGGCGAGGCCGGTGAAGAAGCCCTTGCGCGCGAGCGCGAGAAAATTCTCGACCGTCAACGGGGCATCGAGCATCGCCAGCTCGATCTGGATCGTGCCGCGATCGGTTTCGAGGTAGACCTGCGTCGCCACCGGAGGCGAGAGCACGCCGCGCGCTGTCGTAGACATCCGGCGTCAGCGTCGTCGGCGCGGGCCGAATCTGCGTCGCGGCGTCGGGTCCGGTTGGATCCAGCTGCTTCGCGAGCTGAGCCGCCCGGACTCGAACCGCCCAGTCCTTGTCGGAAAACGCCGACCGAATCGTCGGCAGCGCTTCGGCCCCGTACTTCGCGAGCGCTTCGAGCGCGGATGTGCGTGCGGAGTAGGTGGAGTCGCGCTGTCCGAAGCGGTACGCCTCCGCCAGCGCGGCCGGGCCGTTGGCCGGTTTCAGTTCGCCGACGCCGCGCGCCGCGGCACCGCGGACGGCGGGGTCATCACCCTTGAGCCGATCGATCAACACCGTGGCGGCGGTTGGCGCTTTCAGCTTGACCAGCGCGTCCAGGACCGAGGGCACGACGCGCTGATCCGAATCGGCGAGCATCGCGAGCAGACGGGCGACGCCGAGGTCCGCCCCCAGGTCGCCCAGCACGGTGGCGAGTTGCGCGCGGACGCTCCAGTGGGGATCGGGATCGAGCGCGGAGAGGACCGCGACGAATTGTTCGCGATCCCACGCCGCCAGCGACTTGAGGGCCGCCGCGCGCATCGGCGGGCTCGAATCCGTCATCATGTCGAGCAGCCGATCGACGACGGCCGGCATCGCCGCGGTTCGAATGCCACCCAGCGCCGCGACCGCCTCGAGGCGCACGTGGGGATCGGTGCTGGCATCGTTGATGATCTTGAGGAGCGGGTCGATCGAGCTCGGGTCCCCGATTCGGCCGAGCGCGCGAACCGTTTCGACCAGCACCGTTTTGGTCCCGCTCGACAGCAGCGGCATCAGCACGGGAAGAGCCTGTCGATCCTTCAACCCGCCAAGTCCCTTCACCGCGAACGCACGCGTGTAGGGCTGCGCCTCTTTGGCGAGCGTCAACAACGCCGGCAGCGTCCGTGGGTCTTCGATCCGCTGCAGCGCGTACGCGACCGGCCACCAGCGGACGCGGGGCTGGCCCCCGGCGTCGAGAACGGCCGCGATCAGCTGGCCGTTCGCTTTCAGCCGCACCAGCGCGTAGATGGCGAGCCGGAACGCGGCGGCGGGCGTGTCGCGCTTCAGATCGTCTTCGTCGGTCGGCGCTTGCGCGAGCGCGCCCGATTGCAACACCTGATACGCGAGCCCGGAGATGGCATCGGCCGCACTCGCGTCGCCGAGCAGGCCCAGGGCTTCGGCGGCGCTGCCCTGCACGAGCGGTGACCGATCGCTGAGCGCCGACGTCAACGGATCGCGCGCGGAGCGGTCGCCGATGAGGCCCAGCCCGAACGCCGCCATCTGACGCACTTCGGCCTCGCTGTCGGCGAGCGCCGCGACGAGCGGGGCGACGCCTTCCGAGAGACCCACGTGACCGATCGCCAGCGCCGCCCGGCGGCGCACCCGCGGCTCTTCGTCCGACAAGAACCGAACCAAATCCGGCGGCGGCGGCGGGGCGACCGTCCGGCCGCGCGTCGCCGGCGGAGGCGGCGGGGGCGCGGGATCGCGCAGGATCCGCTGATCTTCCAGGCGCAGCATCGACGCCAGCTTCTGCTCGTAGCTCCGCGGATCGGCAGGCCTGGTTGGCGTCGCCGCCGCCGGGGCGGCTGGAGGCGCGCTCTTGCACGCGCACGCCAGCAGGATCAGGAAGACGAGGCTCGGAAGGCGCATCCGCACTCTCATGTGGCGATTTTCACGTCGCAGGTGAACGCTGCATGGTGCGTCGTGGCCCGCTCGACGCGATCGTCGCAAATCGAGACCCCGAGGCCGGGGCCCGTCGGCACGCCGATCGTTCCATCGTCCGCCACCTCGATTGGCGGATCGATCAGGTCCGGGACGAAATACCGTTTGCTCGCGGCGATGTCACCGGGCAGCGAAAAATTCGGCAAGGTCGACAGATGCACGTTGGCGGCGCGGCCGATCCCGGACTCCAGCATCCCGCCGTGCCACACCGGCACGCCGTGCGCCGCGCAGAGATCGTGCAGCCGGATCGACTCGGCGAATCCCCCGACGCGGCCCGGCTTGATGTTGATGATCCGGCAGGCGCCGGCGGCGAGCGCTTCGCGCGCGGCGTTCACGGACTTGATCGATTCGTCCAGGCAAATCGGCGTGCGCAGCCGTCTCTGCAGCGCCGCGTGGTCGAGGATGTCGTCGTAGTCGAGCGGCTGCTCGATCATCATCAGATCGAAGTCGTCGAGGCGCGCCAGGCGATCGGCGCTGCCATCCTCGGTGGAATACGCCGCGTTCGCATCGACCATCAGCGGGAAGGCGCCGAGACGGTCGCGAAGGATCTTCACCGCGTCCACGTCCCACCCTGGCTTGATCTTGATCTTGATGCGCTGATAGCCGGCCGCGCGCTCGTGCTCGACTTTTCGTCACGAGATCGTCGAGCGAATCCTGAATCCCAATCGACACGCCCGAGGCGATGCGCTCGCGCGTGCCGCCAAGCGTCGCGCTGAGCGGCTCGCCGCGCTGCCGCGCGTAGAGATCCCACGCCGCCATTTCGACGGCGGCCTTGGCCATGTTGTGGCCGCGAATCGCCTTCAGCGCGGGAAAGACGTCGCGCGGATGCGCGAACTCGACGCCGAGCACGCGCGGCGCGATGAACTCGGTGATGATGTGCCACGCCGTGTCGTTGGTTTCGGCGCTGTAATACGGATCGCGCTCGGCGACGCACTCGCCGTACCCCGACACACCGTCGCCGTCGACGCGGACGATCAGAAAGTGTTTGTCGTAGATGCGACTGAAGCTGGTTTCGAAAAAATGAACGAGCGGGAGCGTCAGCAGGCGCAGTTCCAGCCGATCGATCTTCACTGCGCGAATGATATCATCGGGCCGCTTTGCTGTTCCGCCATATCGCGATCGAAGGACCGATCGGCGCGGGCAAAACCGCGCTCGCCGAACGGCTCGGCACGCGCATCGACGCGACCGTCGTGCTCGAAGATTCCGACAACCCGTTCCTCGCCGACTTCTACGCCGAGAAGCCGGGCTCCGCGCTCCAGGCCCAGCTCTTCTATCTCCTGAGCCGTCATCGTCAACAATCGGCGCTGCGCCAGGCGGATCTCTTCAGTCAGTCGACGATCTGCGACTACGTCTTCGACAAGGACAAGATCTTCGCCTACCTGAACCTCGACGATAACGAGCTGTTCATCTATCAGCGCCTCTACGAACTGCTGTCGCGCGACGTGCCGCAGCCGGACCTCGTCATCTATCTCCAGACACCGACCGACGTGCTGCTGCGTCGCGTCCACGGCCGGCGCATGGACGCCGAAGCGGTGGCGCTGCAACCCGACGACGATTACCTCAAGGAACTCAACGAGGCGTACCACCACTTCTTCTTCCACTACAACGGCACGCCGCTCCTGGTGGTGGAAACGTCGCAGTTCGACTCCGACGCGAGCGACGAGGCGCTCGACGATCTCGTCAAACAGATCCGCGCGATGGGGCCGGGCACGCGCTACTACGTCCAGAACCAAGTAGGGCAGAGAGATGAGGGATGAGGGTCCTGCCCTCGCCCCTGCCTCGCCTGATAAGCTGCCTGATGGCCTGGTTCAAGAAAACCCGTAAGCCGATCGCCACGCCCAAGAAAGACAAGGCGAGCCGCGTGCCCGAGGGGCTCTGGGTCAAGTGTCCCGACTGCTCGCAGGCGATCTACAACAAGGATCTCGCGACCAACCTCGGCGTCTGCCCCAAGTGCGCGCATCACTTTCGCATCACCGCCGCCGAGCGGCTGCGCATGCTGTTCGACGGCGACTGGATCGAGTACGACAAGGATCTGGTGTCCACCGATCCGCTGCCTCTTCACCGACACCAAACCGTACAAGTCGCGGCTCAAGGCCGGCATCGAAGCCACCGGCCTCAAAGACGCCGTGATCGTCGCCTCGGGCGCGATCGAGGGCATCGAGACGACGCTCGCCGCGATGGAGTACGCCTTCATCGGCGGCAGCATGGGCGTGGTCGTCGGCGAAAAGATCACCCGTGGCATCGAACGCGCGATCGCCGCTCGAACACCCGTCGTCATCGTCTGCTGCTCGGGCGGCGCGCGCATGATGGAAGGCGCGCTCTCGCTGATGCAGATGGCGAAAATCTCCGGCGCGCTCGCGCGGCTCGATCGGGCGACGGCTGCCCTACGTCTCCGTCCTGACCGATCCGACCACCGGCGGCGTGACCGCCAGCTTTGCGATGCTCGGCGATCTGAACATCGCCGAGCCGAAGGCGCTGATCGGGTTCGCGGGGCCGCGGGTGATCGAGCAGACGATTCGCCAGACGCTGCCCGAGGGATTCCAGCGCAGTGAGTTCCTGCTCGAGAAAGGCATGATCGATCTGGTGATCGATCGGCGTGAGATGAAGAGCGTTGTCGCGCGCGCGCTGCGGTTCATGGGCGCTCAGCAAGTCTCAGGTGTCAAGTCTGAAGTCGTCGGCAGTACCGCAAGCCGCAGCAGTTCGATCACGGGGAAGACTTGATCCATCTGAGACTTGAGACTTGAGACATCGAGACTTGCGCGATCCACTGACCTACCTTCACAGCCTCGAGCAGTTCGGGATCAAGTTCGGGCTCGACAACATCTCGGCAATCGTCGCCCGCCTCGAACACCCGGAGCGGGCATTTCGATCCGTCCACGTCGCGGGGACCAACGGCAAGGGGTCGGTCACGGCGATGGTCGACTCGGCGTTGCGCGCCGCCGGCCACCGATCGGCGCGATACACATCGCCGCACCTCGTCAATCTCGCGGAGCGGTTCACAATCGATGGTCGTCCCGTTTCATCGCCGGACCTGGAGGCTGCCGTCGCCGACGTTCGCGATGCGATCGAGGCGCTGGTGCGCGAGGGAACACTCGACGTGCAGCCGACCTTCTTCGAGGCGACCACCGCGATCGCGTTCGAGTTGTTCCGGCGCGCCGGCGTCGACGTCGCCGTCCTGGAGGTCGGGCTCGGCGGCCGGCTCGATGCGACGAACGTCGTGTCGCCAACGGTGACAGCGATCACGTCCATCGCGTTCGATCATCAGCAATACCTGGGGACCACGCTTCGCGAGATCGCGCGCGAAAAGGCGGGCATCATCAAGCCCGGCGTTCCCGTCGTCGTCGGCGCCCTGCCCGCCGATGCCGATGCAGTGATCGAACAGATCGCACGAGAGCGCGGCGCGGACCTGATACGTGCGCTGCCGGACGATGTCGCTGGCCTGGCGTTGGACTGGCGGGTGCTCATCAACGCGCGAACGCGGCCGTGGCCAGGCGGATCCTCGAGGCGCTCGATGCTCGGCGGCCTGCGGGTACCACCCAGCGCGATCGCGGAAGGCCTGGCGCAGCCCGCGTGGCCGGGCCGGCTCGATCTTCGTCGGCTGGCCGATGGACGCGAAGTGCTGATGGACGCGGCGCACAATCCGGCCGGCGCCGCCGCGCTTGCGTCCTACATCTTCGAGTGGATGCCCGGCGAGCCGAAGCCGCCGCTGGTGTTCGCGTGCCATGCGCGACAAGGACGTCCCGGAAATGTTCGAAGCGTTGCTGCCCGCCGTCGGTCCTCTCGTCGTGACGCGCGCGTCAAACGCGCGAGCGGCCGTGCCGGATGAGCTCGCCGCGATCGCGCGCCGAGTGGCGCCGGCCACGCGCGTGGTCGTCGCCGCGTCGCCAGCCGAGGCCCTTGCGGCAGCCTGGAAAATGGCGCCGCGAATCGTCGTGGCCGGATCGATTTTCCTGCTGGGCGACGTCCTCAAACTCATCGAGACGACGTGATAGGCTTCGAAGAAAGCGCAATCGCTGGACGCAAGAGAGTTCCTGCGCGATTCTTCGCGGTCTTGGCTGTCTTCGCGATCTTCGCGTTGCGCGCCGCGCGAGCCGGAGCGCAGCCGCCCGCACCCGCACGCGCCAGCGCCGCACCGCCACCTGCGCCGGCACCTGCACCTGCGACCGGCGCTCCGCAGTTCGACGACGTGCGCAGCGATCGGCAGGAGCTCACCAACAATCAGCAAACGCAGCACCACATCGGCCACGTCGAGCTGGTCCAGGGCGACCTGTCGATCTTTGCCGACGATGCCTGGTACTACACGGACGAGCACAAGTTCGTGGCCACCGGCAACGTCGTCTTCGCGCAGGGGAACAACCGGATCTCGGCGGAGCGCGTCGAGTTCGATACCGAAACGCGCACCGGCACGTTTCACACGGCGTATGGCATTGCGCCGGTCAAACCGCCGGTCCAGCGGGGCGGCAGCATCGCCCCGCCGCCGCTCGCCGACCAGGAAACCTACGTGTATTTTTTCGGCGAGACGATCAAGAAGGTCGGGCCGAAGAAGTACGAGATCAGCAAGGGCGGCTTCACGACGTGCGTGCAGCCGACGCCGCGCTGGGATCTGTCCGCTGACACCATCACGCTCAACATCGATCACTACACGCTGATGCGCAGCGCGATCCTGTCCGTCAAAGGCGTGCCGATGTTCTATCTCCCAATTCTCTATTACCCAACGAAACGTGAAGGACGAGCGACCGGATTCCTGCTGCCGACCTACGGGCAGTCGTCGCTGCGCGGCCAGGAGATTTCCAACGCGTTCTTCTGGGCGATCGATCGCAGCCAGGACGCGACGGTCATGCACGACTGGTTTTCGAAGACCGGCCAGGGCGTCGGCGCGGAGTATCGCTTCAACTTCAGCCCGACGGCCGACGGGTACCTTCGGTCCTACCTGCTCGATCAGCACGAGACGACGTACGCGCAAGCCGACGGGACGACGAGGGTGATCCCGGGCAGTCGAAGCTATGAAATCCGCGGCGCAGCCAATCAGGCGCTGCCCGGCCGCATCCGCGCGCGCGGCGCCGTCGAGTATTTCTCGAGCATCGTCACCTCGCAGACCTTCAACACGAACATCTACGACGCGCTCGCGAAACCAGCGGTATTTCGGCGGCAACCTTGTCGGGGCGTGGAGCACCTACTCGCTGAACGCCACGTTCGACCATCGCGAGTACTTTTACGACACGACCAACTCGGTGCTGTCGGGAAGCTGGCCGAAGGTGACGTTTTCGCGGAACGAGCGTCCGCTGCTCGGGCAGAGCCTGTATTTCGGCGTGGGATCCGAATTCGCGCATTTCCTGCTCGACCAGCGCACGGCAACGGGCCATGTCGACTCGAGCCTGAGCCGCTTCGACTTCTCGCCGCAGATACGGTTCCCGTTCAAGAAGTGGCAGTGGTTCACCGTGAACTCCACCGCCGGCTGGCGGGACACGTTCTACACACGCAGCCGGGATCTCGCGACGAACAAGATCGTCGAAGACGATCTGAACCGGCGCTTCTACACGCTGCAGACCCAGATCGTCGGCCCGGTGTTCAATCGGATCTGGGATACACCAGGCAGCGGATATGCCGAGAAGTTCAAGCACTCGATCGAGCCGACCTTCAGCGTGCAGCGGACATCCGCGATCGACAACTACAAGCAGATCGTGCGTGTTCGACGGCGTCGACTTCACGACCGGCGGCATTCGATACACCTACGCCTTGAACAACCGCATCTACGCGAAGGTCCGCGGCAACCCCGGGCAGACGGCGCAGTCGCGCGAGATCATCGGCGTCGAGATGGCGCAGAGCTACTACACGAACCAGGACGCCGCGCAGCGGGACCGGCAGTATCAAACCAACAACACCGGGCAGTCGGCGCCGACGCACTTTTCGCCGATTGCGCTCAGCGTGCGCGTGGTGCCGACCAACGACATCAACGCGACCTTGCGCGCGGAATTCGACGCGACCTATCGCGAGCTGCGAACGGTTTCGGCGCAGGGGACGTATTCGTGGACCGACCGCATCCAGACGACCGCCGGCTGGAGCAAGAAATCGTTCATCGCGGAGCTGCTCGGCTTCAACGATCCGAACTTTCTCGATCACTCGGTCAACGGACAGGTGAACGCGCACACGAAAGACAACCGGCTCGGGACGATCTACGGTTTCAATTACGACGTGTTGAAGTCGACGCTCCGTCAGCAGCGGATTTCGGCCTACTACAACGCGCAGTGCTGCGGCCTCGCCTTCGAGTTCCAGTCCTACAACTTCGGCTCGAACCCGTTCGCGCCGATCCCGTCAGACCGCCGCTTTTTTCTCTCGTTCACGTTGGCGGGCCTTGGAAATTTCTCGCCCTTCAACGGCGCGATGGGCGGCGTGCCCGCTAGAACTTAGACTTAAAGTGGGAAGGACGGCGAAAACCTAGCACTGCAGTCCTTCTAAGTTCTAACTTCTAAGTTCTACTTATGCCGATCCTCGTACGGGCGCGGCCGGTTTTGCCGGCAGCCACCTTCTCGATTTGCTGGCACAGCGACGGCGCCGACCTCGTGGCCTGGCATCGGCCCGGACGCGTCCCGCCGCGGCAGGTGCCACGCACCACGTGGGAGGCCGTCGATCTCCTGGATCGCCGCATGGTGGCGGAGGCCATTCGGCGGCGGCCGCCGGGTGCGGTGTATCACCTGGCCGGCGCAGCACACGTCGGACGCGCGTGGGACACGATCACGTCCACACTCGCCGCCAACGTTCGCGAAACTCAATTTCTGCTCGACGCGCTGCACGACGCATCGCTCGATGTTCCGATTCTGGTGCCCAGCTCGGCGATGATCTATCGGCCGGCGACGGAGCCGCTGACCGAAGATCACGTGATCTTGCCGACCGGTCCGTACGGCGTCAGCAAGCTCGCGCAGGAACTGCTGGCGGTCCGCGCCTGCCGCGACGGCGCCGGCACGCGGATCGCGCGCTCGTTCAATCACATCGGCCCGCGACAGGATCCGTCGTTCGCGGCGTCGGGATTCGCGCGACAGATTGCCGAAATCGAAGCCGGCGGCCGCGACGCGGAAATCGTCGTCGGCAATCTGGATGCAAAGCGGGAGGCGACCGACGTCCGCGACACCGTGCGCGCGTACCAGGCGATTCTCGAGCGCGGCCGGCCCGGACGGCCGTACAACGTCTGTTCGGGCCACGCGATCCCGATTGGCGACGTCGTGGAACAGCTCGTCGCGAAATCACGCGTGCGCGTGCGGATTCGTGTCGATCCAGCCCGATTCCGTCCCAACGACCTGCCGCTCGTCGAAGGCGATCCCACGAGGATTCGCGAGGAGTTGGGATGGACGCCGCAGATTCCCCTGCAGCAGACGTTGGACGATTTGCTGGAGTACTGGCGCGCCGAGGTCAGCCGAGCAGTCGTATAGCCGTCAGGGCGTACGTTTTCGCGCAGTCGACCATCCGGCTGATCTTCACGAATTCCTGCGGGCCATGCGATACGGCGAGAATGCCGGGACCGTACGCCAGCGCGGGCACACCGCGCTCGGCGTAGAAGCGGATCTCCAGGAGTCCCGGACACATCTCGAACGCCGCCGGCTCCCCGGTCACATCACGGATCGAATCGGCCAGCGCGCGCGCGAGCGGCGCGTCGGGTGACGTCAACGCAGAGCGCCCTTCCTGAATGGTGCGGATGTTGACGTTGCCGGCTTCCTGTGACGCCCGCCCGATCAGATCCAGCAGCGCCCGCTTCTCGGTCTCGAAATCTTCATCGGGATTGGTGCGGCGATCGATCGTGAACCGGCAGCGATCGGGCACGACGTTGAAGTTCGTCCCCGCTTCCATGTTGCCGCCCACGAGCAGGACCGCGTCGCGCGAGTCCAGCTCGCGCGCGTAGTCGAAGAGCTGCTGGAGCATCGGCATCGCGCGTCCGAGCGCGTTGACGCCTGTCCGCGCGAGCCCGACGTGCGCGGCACGGCCCGCAACCGTGACTTCGAGCGTGATCGCGCCGCGGTTGGCGTGCCAGACGACGCCGCTCGTCGGCTCCGGCAGCAGCATCCCCATGCCATCGGCGGCCAGCTCGCCTTGCGCTGCGAGCGCTCCGGACCCGTATTCGCCTCCCGTTTCCTCATCCGGGACGAACAGCAGGCCGATGCGTCCGCGCAGCGGCACGCCGCAGGCCTTCAACGCGTGCGCGGCGTACAGCATCGACACGAGCCCGCTCTTCATGTCCGAGCTGCCGCGCCCGAACATCGTGTCGCCCTCGACGCGCGGCACGAACTGGTTCGCGCGAGGCCGCCGGCACCACGTCGTAGTGGCCGTGGAAATACAGCACCGGCCCCGAATCGCCAACCCAGGCGCGAACGGCCGATCGGGGCGCGTCGGGCGGCGACGGGATCTCCAGCCGCTCGCGCCGGAACCCAAGCCGATCGATCGCGGATTCAAGGAGCTCCACGCACGCGCGATAGGTCGTCGCCGGCGGGTTCTCGGTGGGGACCGCGACGAGCGCGGTCAGCAGATCCAGCATGGCCGCGCGCTGGTCATCGATGAGGCGGACGACGCGGTCGAGCGATGTCATCGCGTTCATCGTACCGCTCGTGTGAGCTACCGCTCGATCCTGACAGTAGCTGTTCGGGCTAGCCATGATGAGGCGAAACAAAGGCGAAGCATGATGCCGACCTTCCCCCTCCTCTTTGATCTCGGCTCCCGCAAGCCGACGACCCGCGACGTCGCCAACACTGTGAAAGAGGGCGGGACGGCGGCGCTCACCGAGGCCGAGCGCCGGGCCGACCAGGCGACCTATCAGGAAGTGACGTGCCGGTCGGCTCTGAACCGCGTCCAGGGGATGCCCTTCAACTGGACGCTGAACCCGTACCGCGGCTGCACGCACGGCTGCCACTACTGCTTCGCCCGCCGCTACCACGTGCAGTTCGAGATGAACGCCGACGACGAGTTCGCGTCGGTGATCCTGGTGAAACACAACCTCGCGGAGGTGCTGGTGCGCGAGCTCGATCGGCCGTCGTGGACGCGCGAGCTGGTCGCCGTCGGCACCGCGACCGATCCTTACCAGCCGATCGAAGGCCAGTACAAGCTCACGCGGCGCGCGATCCAGGCGCTCGCGCGCGGCCGCACGCCGATCGGGCTGGTCACGAAAGGCCCGATGGTCGTGCGCGACATCGACGTGCTGCTCGAGCACACGCGCGCGGCCGGCTGCACGATCCACATGAGCGTGCCGACGGTGGACGAGGATGCGTGGCGAATTCTCGAGCCTGGAACCGCGCACCCGCTGCAGCGCCTTCGCGCGGTGCGGGAGCTCGTCGATGCCGGCATCAACGCCGGCGTGCTCATGGCGCCGATCGTTCCCGGCTTCTCATCCTCGCGCAGCAAGCTCGAGCGAACGGTGAAGGCGATCGCCGATCACGGCGCGCGCTTCGTCGGCTGCAACGTGATGTATCTGCAGGAGGGCACGCGCACGCACTTCATGCGGTTCATCGAGCGCGAGTTCTCCGCGATGGCGCCGCGGTTCGAAAAGCTGTACGCGAAGAAGTATCCGCCCGAGGCCTACCGCAAAGAGGTGAAAGGCATGGTGCGCGTGCTGCAGCAGCGCTACGGGCTCACGAGGCGCGAGGAGGCCGGCGCGAAGGAGACGTCCAGAGACGGAGAGCGAACCCAACCAGCCGGAGCAGGTCGGGTTCGCCTGGTAAACTTCGAGATCTGATCCGCGGATCAGATCGCCGAGCGATGCCTCCTAGGCCGCAATCACGTCTGCCGATGACGGTCTCCACGACAATCTGACCCTCGCGCGCGCGGACGCTGAAGCGCGTGCCTTCCTTCCAGCGCGCGCTGATCGGCAGCTTGATGTGCTCGTCGATGAACCGCTTCAGGAAGCGGGCGCCGAACGCCAGGTTGTAGCCCTTCTCGACCACGAGGTCGAGCGCCGCGTCATCGACGTGAAGCGTCTTGCCGGCCTTCGTCGAGCGTGTCGACCAGCCGCTGCAGGTAGTGCTTCGCAATCTCCCGCACCTCGTCGTAGGTGAGCGGCGCGAACAGCACGACCTCGTCGATCCGGTTGCGGAACTCCGGCGGGAACCGGCGCTCGAGCTCGCGCATCACTTCGCCCTGCACCTGTTCGACGCCGACCGCCTGGTTCTTGAATCCGACGGGACTCGTCAGCTTCCGGAAATGCTCCGACCCGATGTTCGAGGTCATGATGACGACCGCATCGCTCAGATAGACGCGCTTGCCGCGGCCGTCCGTCAGCCACCCTTCGTCGAACGCCTGCAGGAACAGATTCAGCAGGTTCGGGCTCGCCTTCTCGACCTCGTCGAGCAGGACGACGGTATACGGGTTGTCCTTCAACTGGTTCGTCAGGATGCCGCCGCGCTCGCTGCCGACGATGCCGCGCGGCATGCCGATCAGCTTGTCCACGGCGACGCCGCCATCCTGGTACTCGGACATGTCGACGCGGACCATCTTCTTCTCGTCGCCGAACAGGAACTGCGCGACCGCCTTGGCCAGCTCCGTCTTGCCGACGCCGGTCGGCCCGAGGAACAGCAGCACGCCGTCGGGCCGATCGAAGCCGTCCTTGAGCGGCCCCTTGTTGAGCACGAGCCGCTGCGCCACGGCGCGCACCGCGTTTTTCTGGCCCACGACGCGCTGTTGCAGCGCGCTCTCGATGTCGCGGAAGCGATCGGTGACGTCGCGGTAGACCATGTCTTCGGGAATCTGTGCCGCATGCGAGATCACCGACACGACGTCGCCGGTCTTGACGTCCCAGCGCCGGTCGATTTCGGCGCGGACAGACGCGGTGTCGAGCCAGCCGATGACTTTGTCCGGCATATGCAGATGCCGCATGTAGCGCGGCGCGAGATCGAGCGCCGTTTCGATGGCCTCGTCGGTCAACCGCACCGAGTAGTTCCGTTCGAGCCGCGGCCGCAGGTTGTAGAGAATGCGCCGCGTCTCCTCGATGCGAGGGCTCGCGCACGGTGACGCAGCGGAAGCGGCGCGACAGCGCCTCGTCTTCCTGGATGTACTCCTTGTATTCGCTCAACGTCGTCGCCGCGACCATGCGGATTTCGCCGCGCGCGAGCACCGACTTGAACACGTTCGCCGCGTCCGACGGCGCCCCCAGCGCCGAGCCGGCGCCAACCATGGTGTGCGCCTCGTCCACGAACAGGATGAAGTTGGGCCGCTCTTTCAGCTCGCGGATGACGTTCTGCATGCGATCCTCGAACATGCCGCGCAGCATCGTGCCGGCGACCATCGTGTTCATCTGCAGGTTGACCACCTGGCAGTCGCGCAGCCGCACCGGCACGCTCTCGGGATCGAACTCGAGGCGCCGCGCCAGCCCCTCGACGATGGCCGTCTTCCCGACGCCCGGTTCGCCGACGAGCATCACCGAATTGGCGCGCTCGCGATGACACAGAATCTCGAGCACCTGCTGGATCTCGTGATCGCGGCCGAACACCGGCGGCACCTTGTCCTGGCGCGCCAGCAGATTCAGGTTAGTGGCGAAATGCTTCAGGAACGGCGGCAGCTCGAAGCGCTTCTTCAGCCGCTCTTCGCGCAGCTCCATGTCGCGCATGCGCGCGCTGAAGCGTGAGCCGAGCACCTCGGGATCGACGCCGTGCCGCTTGAGAATGGTGACCGGCACGCCCTGGGTTTCCTCGAGCACCGCGCAGAACAGGTCCGCGGCCTCGATCGTCTGGCGTCCGGCGCGGCTGGCGTGATGGAGCGCCAGCTTGAAGACCAGCTTCGTCGCCGGCGACACGCGCATCTCGCGCCCCGCAAACGACGGCATGAGATGGAGGTGTTCCTCCATCGCCTGAACAATGCTGTGTGGATTCAGTTCGACGTCGCGCATCACCTCGGCGAACATGTCCCATTCGCTCTGCGCGAACGCCAGAAAGAGATGTTCATTGGTGAGCAGCGCATGCTCGCGTCGGCGGGCTTCTTCGGTGGCGCGGTCCACGATGCGTTGCGCGGTGTCGCCAATCTTGCTCGGTGCGATATCGAGATCTTCAACGTGCACAGCGGCCTCCGTCTGGTCACGTTGATGAGCAAATCGTACGCCAGCCGTTCTGTGGCCGCGTGGCCACAGAACGCGGATGTCGATGTAGACCGCCTGACTGATCGGCGGACGGGTACTCGCTGATGGTTAAGGGCTAACTGCGCTAGCGCAGCTGTTCAAGCGCGGCAATGCGCTGCTCGGTTGGCGGGTGGGTGCTGAACATGCCAAGCAGCCCCTGCACGGTGAACGGCTTGATGATGAACATGTGCGCGGTTGCGGGATTGGCGGCCAGCGGGACGCGTTTGGCCGCCATTTCGATCTTGCGCAGCGCACGGACGAGCCCGCCGGGATGGCCGGCAATCGCGGCGCCGCCGGCGTCGGCGGCGAATTCGCGCGAGCGCGAGATGGCGGCCTGGATCAGCATCGCGGCCACCGGCGCCAGAATCATCGTCGCCAGCATCGCCACGGGGTTCGAGTCGCGGTCGTCATCGCTTCTGCCGCCGAAAAACATCGCGAACCGCGACACCATCATGATGGCGGCGGCCATCGTCGCGGCGACCGAGCTGATCAGGATGTCGCGGTGCTTGACGTGCGCGAGCTCGTGCGCGATGACGCCCTCGAGCTCCTCGTTGTCGAGAATCTGCAGGATGCCTTCGGTGGCGGCGACCGCCGCGTGCTGCGGATTGCGACCGGTCGCGAACGCGTTCGGCGACGCGTCGGGAATCGTATAGACGCGAGGTTGCGGCAAACCCGCGCTTTGCGCCAGGCGAGTCACCATCTCGTAGAGACGATGGCCCGGACCGACCTCCGTCGCGCTGTACATGCGGAGGACGATCTTGTCCGAGAACCAGTACGAGGCGAAGTTCATCGCGACGGCAATGAAGAATCCAACCATCATGCCCTGGCTGCCGCCGAACATGTCGCCCAGCAGCAGGAACAGCCCGCTCATCGCGCCGAGGAGCAGCGTCGTTTTCAGCACATTGGACATAGCTTTATTCTACGCTCGCAATCAGACCGGCCACGAGCGCGGCACGGTCCGGCAATGCCGCGATTTCCACGTGTTCGTGGCGCGCGTGCGCGCCGTCGCCGACGGCGCCGAGTCCATCTAGTGTTGAGACGCCGGCTGCGGCCGTGAAGTTGCCGTCGGACCCCCCGCCGGTCGACGCCTTCCGCCAGGCTCTATCCCAGGTCGGCGGCGACGGCACAGGCCCGCCGATACAGCCGGAGCACCTTGTCCGTTCGCTCGAGCGGCGGCCGATCGACACCGCCGGTCACGGTCAGGGTGGTGCGGGGGTCAACCGGCGTGAGCCGCCGCAACGCCTCATCCACACGGGCGGCGTCCGCAACCGTGGTCGCGCGGACGTCGAGCGACGGCTCGCGCCTCCTCCGCGACGACATTCGTCCGTGTCCCGCCTGACACGCGGCCGACGGTCACCGTCACGCCGCGGTCGAGATCGTTCAGCTCGTCAAGGCGCAGAATCTGGTGCGCCAGCTCATGAATCGCGCTGGCACCCTTCGACGGATCGATGCCGGCGTGGGCGGCAATCCCGCGCACGTGGAGCTCGTATTCGCCGACGCCTTTTCTGGCTGTCTTCACGGCGCCGCCTGGCAGCGACGGCTCGAGCACCAGCACGGCGTCGCTCCTTCGGGCCTCCTCTTCGATGATCGCGCGCGACGTCCCGCTGCCGACTTCTTCATCGGTGGTCCACAGCATGACGATCTTGTGTGCGGGCGGCTCGCCCGTTTCGTGCAGAGCTCGCGCCGCCAGCATGGCGATGCCGATCCCGGCCTTCATGTCGAACACGCCCGGGCCGTGGAGCTTCCCGTCGACCTGCGCGACCGGCATCTGGTCGAGCGTTCCGACCGGCCACACGGTGTCGAAGTGGCCGAGGAGCAGAATCTGGGGCGCGGGGCCGTTCCCGAATTCCGCCCGCAGATGGTCGCCGCGGTCGCGTTGTGTCAGCCGCGTCACGCGTCCACCGATGGCCTCGAGGCGCGCCGCCAGCTCAGCGCCGCAGCGATCGACCGCCGCCTTGTCGTCGGAGGGCGACTCGATGCGCGCCAGCGACTCGATGGTCTCGATGAGCCAGGGCGCGTTGGCGCGGCAGAATTTCTGAAGGTCGTATAATCGCGACATGTCAGGGACGTGGTTCGTTGCGTTGGCTATCGCCGTCATCGCCGGGGAGCAGCAACCCCCGCCGCGCCGTTTCCGCGGCCCGGCACCGCCGCAGCCCGCCCGGCCTTCGCCCGACGCCGCCGACGACGGCCGCGCCGGCGCGCCCGGCCATCGTCGTGGGTTCGACGGAGCAGGCGCCGACCGAAGAGTTCCTCGGCGTGCCGATCTACCCGGGCGCCCAGTTCATCGCCTCGTACGACGCCGGCCGCGGGCAGCGCTACTACATCTTCGGCACCGCCGCGTCGTTCGTCGATCTCGTGAACTACTACAGGACTGCGCTGAAACAGCGCGGCGAACTGGTCTACGACATTCCCGCCACCCACTCCTTCGACGTTGGCCGGTACCGCGAAGAGACCATGGCGTTTCCGCCGGGCGTGACGGTCAAGGACTACGAGTCGGACGTGTCCAAGGGCTATCCGAACCCCAAACCCGGCGGCCAGCCGGCGCGCTTCCCGACGTTGATCCAGATCGTGCCGGTGACGGAGCGGTAGCAACACCGATTCACTGTTCTACGTAGATCTCTCCCTTTTTCCTGAACTCGACCGACATCTCTTCCATGCCCTGCTTGGCGTAGTCGCGGACCTGCTGCGTCAGCTCCATGCTGCAGAACTTCGGGCCGCACATCGAGCAGAAGTGCGCGACCTTCGCGCCGTCGGCGGGAAGCGTTTCGTCGTGGTAGGCCCGCGCCGTCACCGGGTCGAGCGCCAGGTTGAACTGATCCTCCCACCGGAACTCGAACCGCGCCTTCGACAGCGCATCGTCCCACTCGCGCGCGCGCGGATGCCCCTTCGCGAGGTCCGCGGCGTGCGCGGCGATCTTGTACGCGATGACGCCGGCCTTGACGTCGTCTTTGTTCGGCAGGCCGAGATGCTCCTTGGGCGTGACGTAACAGAGCATGGCGGTGCCGTACCAGCCGATCATCGCCGCGCCAATCGCTGACGTGATGTGGTCGTAGCCCGGCGCGATGTCGGTGGTCAACGGGCCGAGCGTGTAGAACGGCGCCTCGGCGCACCACTCGAGCTGCTTCTCCATGTTCTCCTTGATGAGATGCATGGGAATGTGGCCGGGTCCTTCGTTCATCACCTGGACGTCGTATTCCCAGGCAATCCGATTCAGCTCGCCTTGCGTCTGGAGCTCGGCGAACTGCGCTTCGTCGTTCGCGTCGGCAATCGATCCGGGACGCAGGCCGTCGCCGAGCGAGAACGAGACGTCGTAGGCGCGCATGATCTCGCAGATTTCGCGGAAATGCGTGTAGGTGAAGTTCTCCTTGTGGTGCGCGAGGCACCACTTGGCCATGATCGAGCCGCCGCGGGAGACGATGCCGGTGACGCGTTTCGCGGTCATCGGGATGTAGCGCAGCAACACGCCGGCATGCACGGTGAAGTAGTCCACACCCTGCTCGCACTGCTCGACCAGCGTGTCCCGGTAGACCTCCCATGTGAGATCTTCGGGCCGCCCGCCGACCTTTTCGAGCGCCTGATAGATCGGCACGGTGCCGATCGGGCACGGCTGAATTCCGGATGATCCACTCGCGGGTTTCGTGGATGTTCTTCCCCGTCGAGAGATCCATCACCGTATCGGCGCCCCAGAGCGTGGCCCAGCGCAGCTTCTCGACTTCTTCGTCGATCGACGAGGAGACCGCCGAGTTGCCGATGTTGGCGTTGATCTTCACCAGGAAATTGCGCCCGATGATCATCGGCTCGAGCTCGAGGTGCTTGATGTTCGACGGAATGATCGCGCGGCCGCGCGCAACCTCGTCACGCACGAAATCGGCCGGCAGGCTTTCGCGCACCGCCACGAACTCCATCTCGGGCGTGATCTCGCCTTTGCGCGCGTAGTGGAGCTGCGTGACGCAACGACCGCGTCGCCCGGCTGAAGCCTCGGGCTCCAGTCGAGCGTCCACCCACGGCTTGCGCAGCTTGGGCAGACCCTCCTTCACGTCGTGGCCGTGCGGGCCGCTCGTGTCGTAGACGCGAATGGACGAAGCGCCCTGCTCCAGCGCGACTTCGCGCATCGGCACGCGAACGCCCTGCTCGCCGTCCACGTACACTTTTCGGGAATTGGGAAAAGACGAAATGAACTCTGACATGCCGCGCTCCCTCCGCCGGTCTCAACCGGGTCAGGTTCCAAGGGTGTTGTCTCAATCCCTTCGATCGGGATACCCCTGGCGGTAAGAGTTCGACTATATCACCGGCCGAGGATGGCGATCTCGGCGATCGACCAGCCGTTCATCGGGTCGACCGCGGTCTGCGTCACGCGAATCCGCCGGACGCCGTCGCGCTCGAGCGGAATCGATGCCGCCGCGCCGGCGGGATTGTCGAGCAAGCTCCGCAGCAGGAGGCCCGCGATCGAACCCTTCCAGCACGGCTCCCAGGTGTCCACGCCGTCTGCCGCGCAGTCGATCGCCAGCCGCCGTGGATAGTCAGCGATGAACGGCCCCGACGTCAGCCGGATCGACGCGACCGACCGATTGCTGCCGAGATCCACGACGATGAATTCGCCGCCTGCCTGCACTTTCAGGCTGTTCCAAATCGTGTCGACGTTGCCGTCGAGCATGCGGGCGACGCCTTCGGGATCCGCACTCGCCTCGATCGATCGGATTGGCAGCGGCGAGTCGCTGTCGCGGGCGACCGGTCTGGAGTCGAGGGGCAATCGGAAGACCTCGAATTGGCCGTCTTTCGTCACGAACTCGCCACGCTGCCCCTCGACGAGCGCGCGCCATCGATCGATCTCTTCACGCTGGTTGAGGACCGCGACGAGCGGAGTTTTCGACGTCAGCCCGTACAGGACGTCGCCGTCGTTCAGGCGAAGCGCAATCGACAGCAGACGGTAATGCGGCGGCGCGTAACCGCTGTAGCCGTTGACCACCGGCCGGCCGTGCGCGATGCCGCGGAATTGCGCCGGCGCGTCGAGCCAGCTCTCGCCGAGCGGCAGTTCAATCACCGGGCCGGCGAGATCGCTCCGCTGGAGCGCGGCGATTGGCGTCGCCGCGGTGGCCAGGGTGATGGCGGGCCAGCTTTCAGCGATCACGGCAGCTGCGCACACCGCCGTCAGGAGACTTCGAACGCGCGGGCTGAGCGAGGCGGTGAAGCGTGCAAACGCGAGGGCCGCCGCCACCGCCAGGCACAGCACCACCAGCATGCCGAAGCGCGCGGGCACGCGAACTTCGGACAGTCCCGGCAGCCGCAACAGCAACGCGTACGGACCGCGAAACAGGATCGGCGTACCCGCGAGCCTCGGATGCGGGCCCCAACTCAAGGCCAGCATGACCGCCGCGGCCAGCGTGTAGAACCCCGGCACCGATCGCCGGCGCCAGAGGTCGGCGAACGCTGCGCTTGCCAGAAAGGCCGACCACCACGAGCACCAGAGCGACCGTCATCGGCTTCTCGGCGGACGAGACGGAGGCAATCGATCGTTCTCCCACTGCAATGCGCCACGGGCCGATCAGCAGCGGGCTGAGTGCGATGGCGGTCCCCACGATCGCCAGACCCGCGAGCGTCCAACGAATGATGTTCAAGGACGGGTTTTTCGCCTGCTGTGTCGACTGCCGGCGCCTTCGCCATTCGAGCACTGCCAGCACGACACCGCCGGCCACCAGCGCGAGCGCGATCGCGCCGGGAAACAGCTGCCCTTCGCCGCGGCCGGCGATGGATAACGGCCGCCACAGGATCATCTCCGGCGCCGTTGTGAAGATCGCCGTCAGGTCGGCGCCAAAGGATTCGATCTCGTCGAACCGTCGTGTGAGGTTCTGCGCCCGATGAATCGACGCGTACGACCAGAGGATCGGAATGAGCGGCAGCGAGAACGCCGAGCCATGTCGCGACGATCGCGGCGGCGCGGCGCGGCGTTGGGCTGGCGAACCAGAGCATCCACGCCGCGAACAGCACCGGGAAGAAGAGCAGGAAGTAGCTGTTCGACAGCGCGAGCATCAGCCACGCGGCGCCGAGCGCGACGAGCCAGAATCGCGCGCCAGTCTCGAGGTACAGATGCGCCGCGACGAGCACGAGCGGCATCCCGAACGCCCACAGCATCTGGACGTGGGGAAGCTGTGCGACGCGGTACGGGCTGAAGCCCATGATCAACCCGGCCAGCACGGCGGGTCCGTGCCGCCGGACGATCGCGAAGGCGAGGCCGTGTGCGGCGAGCGCCGTCAGCGGATACGAGATGAGCAGCACGAGGTTGTAGGTGGTCACCGGGTCGGCGCCCATCCACAGGAGCGGCGTGCTGACGAACGTGAGGCCGAGCAAATGCTCCGAAAACGACAGGGCGCCTGCGACCGGCCAGAAGCTCGGCGCGTTCCACCATCGCTCGGTCAGCGGCACAGCGTGAGCGTTCCACCAGAGAATCCACGCGTTGAGCGCGGGATCGAACGCGTCGTGCGGGAATCCGGACGACAGATACCCCGCGACCGGCCATGTGAGCACGATCGCCAGCGCGGTGTAACCTGCGCCCGCCATCGCCCAAGGTACGAGACGTCGTCCATTCATAGTTCGGCTTGCCACGCCGCAGCCCGAAGGCGAGGCGGGGCCGGTCACGCCGTAGCCCGAAGGGCGGAGGCGGATTCATCATATGAGACTGTCGAACTAAGATGCTGATGTCGACGCGATGATGCGCTTTCTCAAGCACGCGCTGGGCTGGTTTGCCGCGATCAGCTTCGCCGTGGCCATCTACGACATCGTCACCGGCGGCTTCCATCTGACGATTGCCGGAATCCGGATCTCGTCGTTCGAAGCCTATAAGCCTTTCCGAAACGGCATCGCGTGCGCCTGCGCGGCATTCTGGCTGCGCGACCGGCAGGCCGGCGACAGCACGTGGTGGCATCGGCTCAAGCGTTGGTCGGCGCCGCTTGCGTGGTGCGCCGCGGCCATCTCCGTTCTGCTCGCCGTTCGCTTCGGCATTTTCGTCGCGGGCGGATCCGATGCGTACGGCTACGTCAGTCAGGCAGCCCTATGGGCCGCCGGACACTTGATCGTTCCCGAACCGCTTGCGCCGATCGGACGCGCGCTCGGCATCATCACCGCCCCGCTCGGGTACCGGCCGGCCATCGTGGCCGGCGCGAGTGTGCCGACATACGCGCCGGGATATCCGATGCTCATGGCGCTCGCCCTGAAACTCGCGGGCGAATCCGCCGTGTTCTTCGTCGTGCCGTTGTGCGCCGGAGTCATCGTCGCCCTGACCTACCTTGTGGGCGCGCGTTACGCGGGACCCGCACAGGTTTGCTCGCCGCCGTTTTCCTGACGTGCAGCCCCATGTTCCTGTTCGAGTCGCTCGAACCGATGAGCGACGTGCCGGTGACGATGTGGTTTCTCCTGGCGTGGTGGCTGCTGTTGAAAGATCGCACGGCCGCCACGGCGGCGGCGGGCCTCGCCACCGCGGCTGCGGTCATGACCAGACCCAATCTGGCCCCGCTCGCCGGCGTGCTGACGCTCGTCGCTGTCCGCGGACAGCCGCGCATGACGCGCGGCCTGTTGTTCGTGCTCGGGCACGCTTCCGGGATTTCTGGCGATCGCGGCAATCAACCGGTATCTGTATGGAACGGCGGCGATGTCCGGGTACGGCTCGCTGCGCGAGCTATTCGATCTGAACAATCTGGTGCCCAACCTTCAGCGGTATCCCGTGTGGCTCGTGCAACTCCACACGCCGGCCATCCTGCTGTCGCTGGCCGCGCCCTTCGTCGGCACGCGGGAGCCAGACGCGGATCAGGCGATCGACAATCCTCGAAGCACGGCCGCGTGGATGATCCTGTTCGGGATCGCGCTGCTGCTCTTGTATCTCTTCTACGGCGTATTCGAGGACTGGCCGTACCTTCGCTTCCTGTTGCCGGTGATTCCACTCTTGTTCGTGTTGAGCTGCAACGTGTTCGTGGCGGCGCTGCTCCGGCTGCCGATGGCGTTTCGCTCCGCGGCGATGTTTGCGGTGTGCGTGCTGCTGGGCACCTGGTATCTGAAGAAAGCGGACCAGCTCGGTGTGTATGCGATCGCGCTCAGCGAGCGGCGATACGAGTCGGTGGGACAGTATCTGGACCACGCGCTGCCCGCGAACGCCGCGATCATCACGGTGATCGAAAGCGGCAGCGCCCGTTTGTACGCCAAACGCGCCACTCTGCGGTGGGACGAAGTGCCCGTGGGCAAGCTGGATCTCACGATCGACGCGCTGCGAGCGGGCGGCTACGCGCCCTACATCCTGCTTGAAGACTGGGAGCACAGCATGTTTCGCGAGCGCTTCGGGCCGGCCGACCTCGCGGGACGCGTCGACTGGCCCGCGGCGATCGAGTACTACGGGCCGATCAGCGTGCGGATCTACAACCCGGACGACCGGCAACGCTACGTCGCGGGCGAGCGCTGGCAGCCCCGCATCGTGCCGCGCACGTGAGCCCCAGGCGATCGGCGCTCATGGTCGGCGTCACGATGTTCCTCGTCGTGTGGACGCTGACGACGCACGGCAAGTACTCGGCGAGCGGCGACGAGCCGCACTACCTGATGGTCACGCGAAGCCTGTATGCGGACCACGACGTGGATGTCGCCAACAACTACGCCGCGAACGACGGCCGCCTGATCGGCCACGACAACCTCGAGGCCGGAGCGCACGCGCGCATCGCTCGGAGCGGTCGCTTGTTGCCGGTCCACGATCTCGGCGTCTCGATCGCGCTCGCTTCCCGTGTACGCCATCGCGGCGCCGATAGGGGCGCGCATGTCCGAGCCGCTGCTCACCCGCTTTCGAATGACGCGCGGGCTGTTCGTGTATTCCTTGATCAGCCTCTCGCTGCTGGCGGCGTGTTCGATCGCCTGCGCCCAGCTGACGCGATCGCTCGCGACGGTGACCACTCCCGGGCGCGCGGCGCTGACTGGATTGCTCGTCGGATTGTCGCCGCCCGTGCTGAGCCACAGCTTCCTCGTCTTTCCCGAAGCATTCGGTTTCGTCGTGGCGTGCGCCGTCGTGTGCTGGTCGTTGAGCGACGAGCCGCGGATGCGGGGAACGTGGTCCCTGGTCGCGGCGCTCGGTTTGCTGCCATGGTGTCACCGGAAGTTTTCGTTTCTCGTGCTCGCGTGCGCCGTGGTGATGCTGATCCGGCACCAGTCGTTCTGGCGGCGACGCTCGGCGCTGGAGCTGACGTTCCTGGCCGCGCTCTTCGTTCTGCCTCAGGCCGCTTTCCACCTGTGGACGCTCGCAACCTGGGGAACATTGGGCGGACCGCAAATGGTGGATACGCTGCCATTCACGCTGTCGGGCGCCCCGCGTGGATTGCTGGGGCTTCTGTTCGATCGGCAGTACGGGTTGGTCGCCGATGCACCGTGGTATTTCCTCCTGCCCGCGGCATGGATGCTGGCGGGCAGGCGCGCCGCCCTGTTTCTGCTGCCGGCGATCGCCTTGATCGGACCGATGGCAGGGTTCGTCGTGTGGTGGGGCGGCTTTTCTCCGGCCGCGCGCTATCTCGTGCCGATGCTCCCGTTTTGCGCGGTCGCCCTTGCGATGGCGCTCGACAACGCGATCTTCCGGCGCGTCGCGATTCTCGCCGCCGTTCTTCAGGTGCCGATCACCGCCTATGCGTGGCAGCGGCCGCGAAGCCTCTGGCCGACTGGTGACACGAATCCGTTGCTCGATGCGCTGGGGCCGCTGGGCCGGGCCTACGAGCATCTGCTGCCGGCTTTGGTCAACGGCGGGCCCGCTCCTTCAGGCCACGGCAGTGGCTGCCGTCGCCATCGCTGTGAATGTGCTGCTCTTCGTCTTCGCCGTCAGGAAGCCCGGCGCTTTGCCCGCGCGATAATCGCGGGCCGCGTCGCGTCGAGCAACTCGCGCCGTTTCGCCGGCGGGAACCGCTCGATGGCATAGCGGACGGTGGTGCGAGGCATCGAGGCGCCGCTCGCTCGAAGATATCGCTCGAGGCGCGCAACGTCGGTCTTGCCGGATTCGCGAAGCATCCAGCCAACGGCCTTGTGAATCAGATCGTTGGGATCCGGATGCAGGCGCCGGGCGACGTCATAGGCCACGTTCAAGGCGAGGCCCTGCCGCACGGATGGAATCAGGCCGGCTGCGGCCGCTCGACGGACCCACATGTTGCGGTGTCCTGCCCAGGCGCGCATCTGGGCGGCGAGGCTCGGGATGCGAACCAGGAGCGGGCCAATCAGGTAGCACGCAGATGTGATCGGTGGTCGCCCAGTTCGTCGAATGGTTGAGCGCGAGCCATCGTTTCCAGGCCGGCAGCAGGCGCGGTGTGAAGTCGCGTCGGTATCGCGCCACGACTTCGATGCCGACCGATTTCGCTTCGAGATGCGGATCCTCGAATCAGGCGGTTCGCGAACGCCATCGCCTCGTCTATCGACCACTCGTGTTGATGCTGCGCGTGGATCGACCGCGCCAGCGCGCGCATCGTCTTGGTGCCGACGTTGTGAAAACGAAGCTCGCCGCTGCCGCGGAAGTACCGGGCGGCGTCGAATTCGCCGGACGGACGCGCCAGCCGCTCGAGTTCGCGCCGCGCCTCCGCGGCGGCCTTGGCAATTACGCGAGCTTTCTGAGGATGAAGCATTTCAAATAATACGATTCAGGCATGCCGAGCAGCACCGGGTGATCGCGGCCCTGCATCCGCTTCTCCACGACCGTGACGTGAGCCTGCGCGTCGACGGCAGCGTCGTAGACGATTTCGGCGAACATCGCTTCGTTCACGTTATAGGAACAGCTGCACGTGACAAGCGTGCCGCCAGGGTTCAACAGCTTCAACGCGCGTAAGTTGATTTCCTTGTAGCCGGCGCGGGCGTTGGCGACCGCCGCCTTGTTCTTCGCGAACGCCGGCGGATCGAGCACGATCGTATCGAATCGCTCGCGAAGACGCTCCAGCCCGCGCAACTCGTCGAACACGTTGCCGACGCGTGCATCGACGGCGACGCCGTTCCGCGACGCGTTCTCCTTGAGCTGCGCGATCGCTTCCTCGGACACGTCGAACGCGATGGTCTCCTGGCAGCGCGGTCCAAGCACCAGGGCAAAACCACCGTGATAGCTGAAGCAGTCGAGGAGACGGCCGCGCGCATAGCCGGCCGCGGCCGCGCGGTTTTCGCGCTGGTCCAGAAACAGGCCGGTTTTCTGCCCGCGCCGCAGGTCGACCTCGTAGTCGACGCCAAGTTCCGTGACGGTGATGCGCTCCGGCACCTCGCCGGCCAGCACCTCGACGCGCTGCTCCAACCCTTCGAGCACGCGCGACCGCGGATCGTTGCGCGCCAGGATGCCGCGCGGCTGCAGCACATCGGACAGGGTCGCGACGACCGTCGGCAGGAGGCGATCCATGCCTTGCGAGAGCGCCTGCACAACCAGATAGTCGCCGTAGCGATCGACGATGAGCGACGGGAGCAGATCCGCTTCCCCGTGCACCAATCGGTATGCCGTGGCGTCGATCTGCAGCGACGTCCGAAAGGCGATCGCGGCCGTGAGTCGCGCGCGAATGAACGCCGCCAGATCCTGATCGGCCTCGGAGCCGTCGAACGAGAGGAATCGCAGCGTGATTTGCGATCGATCGCTGAACAGCGCGCGCCCGATCGGCCGGCCGCGTGGTCCGCGGACGATCACGACGTCGCCGGCGGTGGCGCGCGCATCGGTGACGTCGGCGCGATAGATCCACGGGTGACCGCTTTGCACGCGATCCGCTCCGCGCGCCGAAATCGTGACTGACGCTTCCATGGGAACCCGTTATAGTAGCGTCATGCGGGTGGCGATCGGCGCCGATCACGCGGGATTCCCGCTCAAAGAACATCTCAAAGACACATTGCAGCGGTTGGGCCACGCCGTCGACGATCACGGCACGCACGACGAGCAGCCCGTGGACTATCCGCCGATTTGTCTCGCCGTCGGGCGCGCGGTCGCCGACGGCCGCGCCGATCGCGGCATCGTGATCGGCGGCAGCGGACAGGGCGAACAGATCGCCGCCAACAAGGTCGCCGGCGTCCGCGCCGCGCTGTGCAACGACCTCTACACCGCGCGCATGTCACGCGCCCACAACGACGCCAACGTGCTGTCGCTCGGCGGCCGGATCGTCGCGTTCGGTCTGGCGGACGAAATCCTCGCGGTGTGGCTCGAGACGGCGTTCGAGGGCGGACGGCATCAGCGCCGCCTGGACCAGATTAGCGAGGCCGAACGGAACACGCTCGTGGTGAGCTTGTCGAACCACGAGCCACGTGCTCGTCCTTCGACAGGCTCAGGACGAGCGAGATACGATGACCACACAAACCACACCCGCCACCTGGCGGTCGCTCGCCGAAACCGATCCCGAGATCGCCGACGCCATCCGCAACGAGCGGCACCGGCAGAACAGCGGCCTCGAGCTCATCGCCTCCGAAAACTTCGTGAGCCGCGCCGTCCTCGAAGCCGCCGGCTCCGTGATGACGAACAAGTACGCCGAGGGGTATCCGGGCAAGCGCTACTACGGCGGCTGCGAGTTCGTCGACGTCGCCGAGCGCGCCGCCATCGCGCGCGCAAAAGCGCTGTTCGGCGCGGACCACGCCAACGTCCAGCCGCATTCGGGCGCCCAGGCGAACATGGCCGTCTATCTCACCTTGCTCAAGCCGGGCGACACGGTCCTCGGGATGAACCTCGCGCACGGCGGCCACCTCACGCACGGCCACCCGCTCAATTTCTCGGGAAAGCTCTACACGATCGTCCCCTACGGCGTTCGCAAAGACGACGAGCGGATCGACTACGACGAGATCGGACGCCTGGCCGACGAACACAAGCCGAAGATGATCATCGTCGGCGCCAGCGCCTATCCGCGCGTGATCGAGTTCGCGCGCATCCGCGCGATGGCCGACCGCATCGGCGCACCGGTCTTCACCGACATGGCGCACATCGCCGGCCTCGTCGCGGCCGGCGTCCATCCGAGCCCTGTTCCGCACTCCGATTTCGTGTCGACGACGACGCACAAGACGCTGCGCGGTCCGCGAGGCGGGCTCGTGCTGTGCCGGGAGCAGTACGCCAAGGATCTCGACCGCACGGTGTTTCCCGGTGTGCAGGGCGGGCCGCTGATGCACATCATCGCGGCGAAGGCCGTCTGCCTGAAAGAAGCGGCCGAACCGTCGTTCGTCGACTATCAGCGGCGCATTGTCGCGAACGCGAAGACGCTCGCGGCGGCGCTGGTGGCCGCCGGCTTCCGCCTGGTCAGCGGCGGCACCGACAATCATCTGATGCTGGTGGACGTGTTCTCGAAGGGGATCACCGGCAAGGTCGCGGAAGCCGCGCTCGGCAAAGCCGGCATCACCGTCAACAAGAACGCCATTCCGTTCGACCAGAATCCGCCGATGGTCGCGAGCGGCATCCGCGTCGGCACGCCGGCGGTGACGACCCGCGGGATGGGCGAACGCGAGATGCAGACGATCGCCGAGCTGATCGCCCGCGCGCTGCAGACGCCAGACGATGATGGCGCGCTGGGGATGGTGCGCACCGAGGTCGAGGGCCTGTGCCGGAAGTTCCCGCTCTATCCGGAGTAGTCGAAACGCTTTTTGCCGTCGACGGTCCGCTGGCCCGCGCCCTGCCGGCGTTCGAGCCGCGCGCGGGGCAGGTCGATATGGCCGCCGCTGTGGCGCGCGCATTCGAGCAGGGCGGTGTGCTGCTTGCCGAGGCCGGCACCGGAACCGGCAAGACGCTCGCCTATCTCGTGCCGGCCGTGCTCAGCCGCGAGCGCGTCCTGATTTCCACGGGCACGAAAAACCTGCAGGAACAGATCTTCTTCAAGGACATTCCCGCGCTCCGCGACGCGCTCGGCGTGCCGTTCACCGCGACCTACATGAAAGGGCGCGCGAACTACGTCTGCCTGCACAAGCTCGATCGCCTGAACGACGGCGCGGATCCGGCCAGCCACGACGTGTTCCTGCCGATGATCCGCGACTGGGCCGTCCGGACGGAAACGGGCGACCGGGCGGAACTCGCCGATCTGCCCGAGGATCTCGCGTTCTGGAGCGATGTCGCGGCGACCAGCGACACCTGCCTGGGGACCGAGTGTCCGCGCTACGACGAGTGCTTCGTGACCAGGATGCGTCAGCGCGCCGCCGAATCCGACATCGTCATCGTGAACCATCACCTGTTGTGCGCCGATGCGGCGGTGCGGCAGAGCAAGTACGGCGAAGTCATCCCGGCGTGCAGCCGCGCGATCGTGGACGAAGCGCACCAGCTCGAGGACATCGCCACGCAGTATTTCGGCTACAACGTCAGCAATTATCGCGTCGAGGATCTGGCGCGGGACGTCGAGCGGCTGGGCGAGGCCGGCGTTGTGGAAGATCCGAAAGCCCGAGCCGATCTCGATCAGGTGCTCGACCGGCTGCGCGACTGCGCGCGCACGTTCTTCACCGAGCTCACCTTCGCGCATCGCGGATCGGGACGCGTCAAGTCGGAAGAACGCGTCCGGGCGACACCAGACTCCCTCGGTGAGGCTCGCGGCGCCGCCGCGGAGCTGTCCGGCGAGCTCGATGCGCTCGAGTCGGCGCTGGTGCTGCTCACGAAAGTGGACGAGCCCGACGAACAGATTGCGGCGCTCGCGCGCCGCGCCGGCGAGATTCGTGACGATCTGCGGCGCCTGCTCCGGGGCGACGACGATCGCTATGTGTATTTCGTCGAGTGCCGCGGCCGCGGCATTTTTCTGCGCGCGTCGCCGATCGACGTCTCCGACATCGTGCGCGAACTGCTGCTCGACCGGATGCAGACCACCGTGTTGACGTCGGCGACGCTGACCGTGGACGGCGGGTTCGACTACATTCGATCGCGGCTCGGGATCCGCACGGCGGCCGAAATCCGGCTGCCGTCGGAATTCAACTTCGAGCATCAGGCGATCCTCTACCTGCCGCGGCGGATGCCCGATCCGCGGTCGGACGGCTTCGCGCTGGCCGCCGGACGCGAGGTGACCGAAATTCTCAAGCGCACCCAAGGGCGCGCGTTCGTCCTGTTCACGAGCTACGCCACCATGCGCGCCGTGCAGGCGATTGCCGAGATGGCGCTCGACTTTCCGATCCTCGCCCAGGGATCGGCCCCGCGGTCGCAGCTCCTGAACCAGTTTCGAACGACGCCGCATGCAGTCCTGTTCGCGACATCCAGCTTCTGGCAAGGCGTGGATGTCGTTGGCGAGGCGCTGAGCTGCGTGATCGTCGACAAGCTGCCGTTCGCGTCGCCCGCGGATCCGATCACGGCGGCGCGCGTCGACGCGATTCGCGCGCGCGGCGGCGATCCGTTCGGCGAATATCAGGTGCCGCTCGCGATTCTCGCCCTGCAACAAGGCCTGGGCCGGCTCATCCGTCATCGGCAGGATCGCGGAGTGCTCGCGGTCCTGGACCCTCGACTGCGGACCAAGGGCTACGGCGCGCGGTTCGTGGCCTCGCTGCCGCCCGCGCCCATCGTCCACGACCTCTCCGACGTTCACGCTTTTTTTACGGCCTGACGGCCATCCATTTCCCGCGTTTTGGCGTCTATGGTATGGAGCCGATATGCAGAGGTCACGTTCGCATCCGTAGAGCACGGTGTTCAGCGCGTGCTGTCGCGGGCATCGATCGTCGCCGGCGTGGCCTGTCTGCTGGCGCAGACACCCGCCGCGGAGACGGCCGCCACGGTTCTTGCCGCCACGCGGCAGGCGCTCGGCGGCGAGCAGAAGCTCGCCGGCGTCAAAAGCCTGGTCGCGACTGGCCGGACGCGACAGGTGCGCGGCGAGAACCTGGTGCCGATCGAATTCGAGATCGCTATCGAGCTGCCCGATCGTTACGTGCGCAAGGACGAGATTCCGGCGCAGGAGAGCGGCCCGACGACGAGCGGGTTCAACGGCGCGGAGTTGATTCAGTTTCCACTTGTCACGCCGCAGCGCAGCGCGGGCCGGCGCGCGAAGGCGGACCCCTGCCGGTCAACCGGACGCTGCGCGCATCGCGCGACTCGCCGCGGTCAAACAGGATTTCGTGCGGCTCACACTCGGCATGTTCGCCGCCTCGTTCGGCAGCTACCCGCTGACGTTCAGCTATGTCGCGAAAGCGGAGGCGCCCGAGGGGAAGGCCGACGTGCTGGCGGTGACGGGACCCGACAACTTCTCCGCGCGGCTGTTCGTCAACGCCGACACGCACCTGCCGATCTTGATGACATGGACCCCGCCGTCGCCGGCCGGCAGAGGCGCGGGCGCGACACCCTCTCAGGCACGAGGTGGCGCGCCCGTCTCGCCGGAGCGCGCCAATGGAGCTGCGCGCGGAGGCGGGCAGGAGTCGCGCCTGTTCTTCGCCGACTATCGCGACGTCTCGGGCCTGAAGCTGCCGTTCCGCCTCCGCCGCGCCGTCGGGTCCGACACCGTCGAGGAGACGACGTTCGACAACTTCAAGATCAATCCGAAGATCGACCCGAAGAAGTTCGAGGTGAGGAGGTGAAAGACTGGATCCGCCACGAAAGCACGAAAGCACGAAACCCAACTTGGCTAGGTTGTTTTCGTGTTTTCGTGTTTTCGTGGCTGATCCTTGCCGCTGCTTCGGTCGCTGCGCAGCCTCCCCGCGACGGCACGCTTCTCCTCACGGTCGTCGATCAAACCCGCTCCGTGATTCCTGCCGCGACGGTCACCGTGACCGGACTCGAGGACGCGACGAAGGCCGCGACGATCGCGCCGACTCCCACCTCCGGCCAGGGTGTCGCGACGATTTCCGGACTGAAGCCGGGCCGCTACATGATCCAGGCCGAGTTCGCGGGGTTTCAGCCCGGCATGCTGAAAGACGTTCGCATCCGCGCGGGTGAGAACAAGCACGTGATCATCCTGGCGCTGCAGAACCTCGAGGATTCGGTGACCGTCGGCCGCGACGCCCAGGAGGCGGCGGCGGATCGGCAGGGCACGTTTGGCAGCGCGCTCACGCGCGAGCAGGTGGACGCGCTGTCCGACGATCCGGACGAGATGGCGAAGCAGCTGCAGGACATCGCCGGCGGCGACGCGGTGCTGCGCGTCGACAGCTTCGAGGGCGCCAAGCTGCCGTCGAAGGCGCAGATCAAATCGATTCACATCACGCGCGACGCGTTCGCCGCCGAGAACCACAGCGCCGGCGGCCTGTTCATCGACATCATCACGCAGCCGGGGACGGGCCCGATGCGCGGCGGCATCCGCTACAACCTGCGCGACGGAGCGCTGAGCGGCCGCAGCCCGTTCACGCCGATCAAGGGACCCGAGCGGTCGCAGAACTACGGCACGAACTTCTCCGGCTCGCTCATCAAGGACCGGGCGTCATTCAACGTCTCGTTCAACGGCAACACGTCGTACGACACGCCGATCCTGTACGCCGCGCTGCCGACCGGCACGCGCTCCGAGGCGCTCGGCGCTGCGCAGTCCGCGCGACAACTTCTTCATGTTCGGCACCTTCGACTACGCGCTGACCAAGGATCAGACGCTCCGCATCGGCTACAACCAGGAAGACTCCGTGCAGCGCAATCTCGGCATCGGCGCATTCGACCTGCCGGAGCATGCGCACACCAACGAGGAGCACGGGCGCACGCTGCGCATCCAGGAGGCGGGACCGCTCGGCCGCCGCTTCTTCACGAACACGCGTCTGTCGTTCTCGATGAACGACAGCTCGTCCCGATCCGCGCTCGAGACGCCGACGATCCGCGTCAACGATGCGTTCACGAGCGGCGGCGCGCAAGTCGCCGGCGGCCGCCGCACGCGCACGTTCAATCTCGCCTCGGACCTCGACTACGTCCGCGGCATCCACTCCGTTCGAACCGGCATCGTGCTCGAGCGGCGGCTCGTACCGCTCGAACGACACGTCGAACTATCTCGGGACGTACACGTTCGAGAGCCTCGCCGCGTACGAGGCGGGCACGCCCCGCAGTTATACGCGGCGCATCGGCGACCCGAACATCGCCTACTGGAATCTGCAGGGCGGGCTGGTACATCCAGGACGACATCCGCGTGCGCAAGGGTCTGACGCTCAGCCCGGGCCTTCGCTACGAGGCGCAAACGCATCTCGACGACTACAACGCGTTCGGGCCGCGCTTCGGCGTCACCTGGGCGCCGTTCAAGAACGGCAAGACGACGCTTCGCGCGAGCGCCGGCGTGTTCTACGACTGGCTGAACAGCGGCACCTACGAGCAGACGCTGCGCGTGGACGGCTTCCGGCAGCAGGAGCTCAACATCATCAACCCGACGTTTCCCGATCCCGGCGCCGTCGGCACGATCCCGCCGATCAACAAGTACCTGCTCGCCGACGATCTGCAGATGGCGAAGAACTCGCGCGTCAGCCTCGGCGTCGATCACGCCTTCACGCCGAAGGTCCGCGCCGGCGTCACCTATGCGCACGTCAACGGAGCGGGGCTGCTCCGCGGGCTGAACATGAACGCGCCGATCGACGGCGTCCGCCCCGATCCGCTCTTCGGCAACATCGTCGAGGTGGTCGGCGACGCGGGAATGCGGCGACATCCGTCAATTCGTTCCTGCAGGTCCAGATCTCGCCGCCGTCGCCGAATCCGAGCCGGCAGCTCTGGAACTGGAAGCGCACCAACTTCGGCATCAACTACAACTGGGGACGCCTGCGGAACAACACCGACGGCGCGTTCAGCGTGCCGGCGACGGGCAGCCTCGCGGCCGAATGGGGGCCGGGCGGCGACGACATCCGCCATCGGCTGAACGCGTTCTTCGGCACCCAGGCGCTGCGCAATTTCAACGCGAACCTGAATTTTTCGATGTCCACCGCGCCGCCGTACACGATTCGCAGCGGCGTGGATCTCAACGGCGATCTGATCTTCAACGACCGGCCGCTCGGCATCGCGCGAAATACGGAGCGCGGGACGGGCGGGTCGATCTGTCCGGGTTCTTCGTCTACACGTTCATGTTCGGCCGGCAGCGGATTCAGCTGCCGCCCGGCATCATGATCAACGGCTCGCCGGCCGGCGACTTTCGCGTCACCCAGATGCAGGCCGACCCACTGCCGAGGTTCCGGCTGGGCATCGTCGTCAACGCCCAGAACCTGACCAATCACACCAATTACACCGGGTATCAGGGGAGCGTGACGTCGCCGTTCTTCCACCAGCCGACCAACGTCACCGGCATGCGGAAAATCGACGTCGGCCTCAACTTCAGCTTCTAGGGAAAACCGGGTAAACTACCCCTCAAGCGAGAGTTGCTCTCATTTTCAGGAGGAATCCCATGGTCCGCCGCGTGAACGGCCGGCAGATGTGGCTGGTCGCGTGCGTCGCGCTTGCTGCCTTGACGTTGCCGATGCCCGCCGCCGCCCAGTCAACGGGGATGGTCCGAGGCATCGTGAAGGACATGCAAGGCCAGCCTGTCGAGAACGCAAAAGTCGTGATCGAAGCCGAAGGCACGAACCGCAAGTTCGAAACCAAATCGAACAAGAAGGGCGAATTCATCCAGATCGGTCTGCCGTCCGGCCGCTACAAGGTCAGCGCCGAGAAGGACAAGGTCGTCTCGAACGAGGCCCCGGCCAGTGTCTCGGTGTCGAGGCCGGCCGAGGTCAACCTCGTTCTGGGCGCGGCCGCCGCGGCCGCCGCCGGGAAGGAAGTCGCGGCGAAAACCGCCGAGCTCAAGAAAGTGTTCGAGGAGGGCGTCGCCGCGAGCAAGGCCGGGAACCACGACGAGGCGATCGCGAAATTCAAGGCCGCGTCGGAGATCAACCCGAACTGCTACGACTGCTTCTACAACATCGCCTACTCGCAATCGCAGAAGAAGGACTACGACGGCGCGGAGGCCGCGTACAAGAAGGCGATCGAGATCAAGGCCGACTACGCCGAGGCGTACAGCGGGCTCGCCAACATCTACAACGCCACGCGCAAGTTCGATGATGCCGCGAAGGCCAGCGCGAAAGCGATGGAGTTGTCGAGCACGCTCGGCGCGGGCGGCGCGGCGGGGCGGGCGGCGGAAACGCCGATGCGCTGTTCAACCAGGGCGTCATTCTCTGGAACGGCGGCAAGGTGGCGGAAGCGAAGAAGCAGTTCGAGATGGCGATTGCCGCCAACCCGGCCCACGCCGAGGCGCACTATCAGCTCGGGATGGCGCTGGTGAACGAGGGCAACCTCGCCGGCGCCGGCCCCGAGTTCGAGGAGTATCTCAAGCTCGCGCCGACCGGCCCGAACGCGGCGACCGCCAAAGGAATCCTCGCGACGATCAAGAAATAGTGCTCCGGCTGGAGCCGTTCTCACGCTAGCGTCGCGATGATCGACTCTCTCAGCGTGAGAACGGCTCTGACCGCGGTCCGCGAGAGAATCGCGGCGGCGGCCGGCCGGGCCGGACGCGACCCCGCCTCCATCCGACTCGTCGCCGTTTCCAAAACCGTTTCCACCGATCACATTCGCGCCGCGGCCGACGCGGGTCAGCTCGACTTCGGCGAAAACCGGGTGCAGGAAGCGCTGCGCAAGATGGACGAGATCGGCGATCTGCCGGTCACGTGGCATCTCGTCGGTCACCTGCAATCCAACAAGGCCAAGAAAGTCGGACGCTTCGAGATGATCCAGTCGATCGACAGCCCTGCGCTGCTCCACGAGGTGGATGGCGCGGCGCTGGCGGCCGGCCGCCGGATCGATCTGCTCGTGCAGGTGGACCTGGCGGGCGAGGCGACCAAGCATGGCGCGCGGGAAGCCGATCTGCGCGCGATCTTCGACGCGGCGCGAACGGCGCGAGCGACCCGCGTCGTCGGGCTGATGCTGCTGCCGCCGTACGTCGAGGATCCCGAGGCGGCGCGGCCTTTCTTCCGCGCGCTCCGCGACGTGCGTCAGCGCCTGGTCGACGGCGGCGTGGATGCGTCGATGCTGGGTGAGCTGTCCATGGGGATGAGCCACGACTTCGAAGTCGCCGTCGAAGAAGGCGCGACCATCGTCCGCGTCGGGACCGCGATTTTCGGGGTCAGACCCCGCCCGGCGGCTTAGCCCGGGCCCGGCAGCCCTGGGGGTCTGACCCCAGGGGATCAAATCTCCCTGGAGATTCTGAGGGGTGGGGTCAGACCCCGGCGCTTCGGGGACCCTGGGCTCCCGGCGACTGTCGGCGGACGCCTCCTCGTGCCGATAAGGGCCAACGGGAGAAAAACCGCGCATGAATGTCAGCCCTCTCGACCTCCGCCAACAGCGCTTTCGCTCCTCGTTTCGAGGCTTCGACAAGGTCGAAGTCACGTCGTTTCTCGCCGCCGTCGCGGACGACTACGAGCAGGCCTTGCGCGACACCGACCGCATGCGCCAGGACATGCAGCGGATGGAAGCCATCATCAACGAGCACCGCGAGCACGAGCGCACGCTCAAGACGACGCTGATGACCGCGCAACGGCTGGCGGACGAAGTCAAGGCCAACGCCGAGCACGAGGCGCAGCGGATTCTCCGCGACGCCGAGGGCCGATCCGAACTGCTCCTCGACAAGACGCAGGCGCGGCTCGAAGACATTCAGCGCGAGATCGACAGCCTCAAGCTGCGACGCAAGGACGTCGAGACGTCCATCGAGGCGACCATCCAGACGCTCCGGCACACGCTCGAGTTCGTCCACGAGCAGGACGGGCGCGACAACCGCGACGACCGCGTCCTCCACGCGCTGACGGCGTGACCGACGCGTCCCTGGATGTCCGCGTCATACCCAGGGCGCACAAAACCGAACTGGCCGGCGAGCGCGACGGCGCACTGCTGGTGCGCCTCGCCGCGCCGCCCGTCGAAGGCGCCGCCAACGCGGCGCTGATCGACTTCCTCGCCACCGCGCTGGATCTTCCCCGCCGCAGCATCCGCATCGTCAGCGGCGAACGCAGCCGCCGCAAGCGCGTGGCGATCGCCGGGATGACGACCGAGCAGGTCCGCGCTATCCTGAGGCGTTGATCGCCGACTTCCTGATCCACAACACATCCGAAGTGCTGACGTGCGAGGGCCCGGGCCCCCGCGCAGGCAATCGGCAGGCTGACGCCGGCGCACATGCGCACGCCGTCGTGGCCGCGCGGCACGGCTCGATCGTGTTCGTCGGCAGCGAGACTGACTGGTCGCAGAACGGCAGTCTCACTCCTGACGCCGTGGTGCTGGATGCCGCAGGCGGCGCGGTCGTGCCCGGCTTCGTCGATCCGCATACCCATGCCGTCTTCGCCGGCGACCGCCACGCCGAGCTGCGCCGCCGCCTCGGCGGCGCGACCTACGCCGACATCGCCGCCAGCGGCGGCGGCATCGTCAGCACGGTGCGAGCCACACGCGAGGCGAGCGAGGACGAGATTGCAGCGGCGACCGGCGCGCGCCTCGACGAGATGCTGCGATCGGGCACGACGACCTGCGAGGTGAAGAGCGGCTACGGATTGACGACCGAGTCGGAGCTCAAGCTGTTGCGCGTGGTGCGGCGGCTCGGCCAGGAGCAGCCGATCGAGCTGTCGCCGACGTTCATGGGCGCGCACGAAATTCCGATCGAGTACCGCGACCGCCGCCGCGCGTACATCGACCTCGTCATTCAGGAAATGATCCCCGCCGTCGCCGCCGAGCGGCTGGCGGAATGGTGCGACGTCTTCTGCGAAGACGGAGTCTTCACGCCGGACGAATCCCGCGAGATCCTCCGAGCCGGGTGCGCGGCAGGACTCAAGCCGCGGATCCACGCGGAGGAGCTCGGGTTGAGCGGCGGATCCCGCGTCGCCGCCGATCTTCGGGCCCGTTCCGCCGATCATCTGATTTTCGTAGACGAAGCGGGCGCAGACGGACTGGCGGCCGCCGGAACCGTCGCGACGCTTCTCCCCATTGCCGCGTTCTACTTGAAGATTGGGCGCCTCGCTCCGGCGCGGATGCTGATCAATCGGGGCGTTCCGGTAGCGCTCGCGACCGACGTCAACCCGGGCGGCGGCTTCTCGCCGTCGATGCCATTCGCCTTGGCGATTGCCTGCTTCGGGATGGGGCTCACCTTCGAGGAAGCGCTGGTCGCCGCGACGCTCAACGCGGCCGCGTCGCTCGATCGCCAGGATCGGATCGGCAGCCTCGAGGCCGGCAAACAGATGGACGCCGTCGTCGTCAAAGGCCCGGCCATCAATCTCATTCGCGTTGGCGCCGACGTGATACGTGCGGTGATCAAGAAAGGGAAAGTTGTCTACGAAAGCGATGCTCGCTGACACGTCCATCCGCGACGCGCTGGCAGCCTTCAGCTCGCCCGATCCCACGCCCGGCGGCGGATCGGCGGCGGCCCTCGCGTCGGCGCTTGGCACCTCCCTGCTCATCATGGTGAGCGGGCTGCCCAAGACGCGCACGGGCGCGGAGAGCGAACGAGCGGCGCTCGCGGCCGGCGATGCCGGCGTTGGTCGATCTCCGCGAGCCAGCTCACGCATGCGATTGACGCCGACCGCGCGGCCTACGATGAGGTCGTCGCCGCCTACAAGCTCCCCAAGGCGACGCCCGACGAGCAGGGGGCACGCAAGGCCGCCATCCAGCGCGCGCTGCGCGCCGCCACCGAGGTACCGCTCGGCGTCGTCCGGCTGTCGGCCAGCGCCCTGGCCGCGGCGGACATCGTCGCCGCGAACGGACACGCCGCAGCCGCGAGCGACGTGGGCGTCGCCATCGCGCTGCTCCGCGCCGGCCTGCACGGTGCGAGGCTGAACGTCGACACCAATCTCGACGGACTGCGCGACGAGGCGTACGTGTCCGCCACGCGCGCGGAGATCGCGCGTTTAGCGGGGTAACACGAGCTTCATCGGGTCCACGATGGGCGTGTCGATGTGGACCGTGAACGGCCAGTCGTAGATCACGCGCGGCAGGAACTCGATCGGCTTCTTGTAGGCGCCGTCGACGATGGTGCGGTTGTCTTCCTTCTGAATCGTCAGCGTCTCGTCGGTCACGGCGATGTCGTATTGCGACGCGAGCGCGAAGATGCGGGCGTGGATCTCGTTGTCGCTCTTGTCGCCGCGGTAGTGCGTCAGCTGCTGCACGGCGTCGGTGAATCGGTAGTGAGCGAGATACGCATTTCCCACGCGCCAGGCAGCGTTCGCGATCAGCACGACGAGACCGAGCTTGATGAGCGACCTGATCACGTCAATGAATCTGGTGCAGCATGCGCGCCCAGCGCGTCCGCGTGAAGAAGTGGACGACGACCGACGCGAAGCCTTTGACCGTCGCGACCAGGCCGGTCTCCTGGTAGTCCTCGCGGCCGGCTTCGTACGACCAGTAGATGACGAGCGCTTTGCCCTTCACGTAATCGCGCGGCAGGAAGCCCCAATAGCGGCTGTCCTGTGAGTTGTCGCGATTGTCGCCCATCACGAAATAGTGATTCGGCGGCACGGTCACCGGCCCGTAGCGCTCGCGGACGTCGAACGACGTCACTTCGTGATACTCGCCGGCGGCGCCAGGCGGCTCGAGAAAGTGGACGTACGGTTCGTCCAGCTGCTTGCCGCCGACGTAAACCCGCTTCTCGCGCAGTTCGACGGTTTCGCCGGGCAGGCCGATCACCCGCTTGATGAAATCGCGATCCGGCTCCTCGGGGTACTTGAACACGATCACGTCGCCGCGCGCGATGGTGCCAATCGGCAGGAGCGTCGCGCTCGATCGGACGAGGCGGTCGGCGCGAACAGGAACTTGTTCACCAGGAGATGGTCCCCGATGAGCAGGTTCTCCTCCATCGACCCGGTCGGAATCTTGAACGCCTGAACGACGAACGTCCGAATGAAAAAGGCGAGGATGACGGCGATGACGATCGACTCGAAGTATTCGCGCAGCGTCGATTTCTTGAAGGACGTTTCAGCCATCAATCTTCGGTCTCGGTCCCCATGCGCAGGACGGCCAGGAACGCCTCCTGGGGAATGTCCACCTTGCCGACCCGCTTCATGCGCTTCTTGCCTTCCTTCTGTTTCTCCAGCAGCTTGCGCTTGCGCGAGATATCCCCACCGTAGCACTTCGCCAGCACGTTCTTGCGCAGCGCCTTGACCGACTCCCGCGCAATGATGCGGCCGCCGATGGCGGCCTGAATCGCGACCTCGAACATCTGGCGCGGAATCAGCTCGCGCATCTTGGACGCCAGCGCCCGTCCGCGATCGTACGCCATGTCGCGATGAACGATCACCGATAGTGCATCCACCGGATCGCCGTTGACCAGGATGTCCAGCTTCACGAGCGGCGACGGCCAGTAGCCGGTGACATGATAATCGAGCGACGCGTAGCCCCGCGAGATCGTCTTCAGCTTGTCGTAGAAGTCGAGCACCACTTCGTTGAACGGCAGCTCGTAGGTGACGAGCACGCGATCCGACGCGAGATACTCCAGCGTTTTCTGGATGCCGCGCTTGTCCTGACAGAGCTGCAGGATCCCGCCGACGTGTTCGGCCGGCGTCAGGATCATCGCGGTGATCACCGGCTCCTCGATCGTCTTGATCCGGCCCGGATCCGGCAGCTTGGCGGGGCTGTCGATTTCCTCGACCACGCCGTCGGTCGTCGTCACCCGGTACAGCACGCCCGGCGCGGTCGTCACGAGGTCCTGGTCGAACTCGCGCTCGAGCCGCTCCTGAACGATCTCCATGTGCAGCAGGCCGAGAAAGCCGCAGCGGAAACCGAACCCGAGGGCGATTGACGTCTCCGGCTCGTAGAAGAACGACGCGTCGTTCAGCCGCAGTTTTTCCAGCGCGTCCCGCAGCTCCGAATACTTGTGGCCCTCCACCGGATACAGACCCGCGAACACCATCGGCTTCAGCTCTTTGAAGCCGGGAAACGGCTCGTCCGTCGGCCGCGCCACCTCGGTGATGGTGTCGCCGATCTTGGCGTCGGCCACGGTCTTGATGTTCGCCACCAGGAACCCGACTTCGCCGACGCCCAGTTCATCGACCGCGACCGGTTTCGGCGAGAAGATGCCCAGGTTGAGCGTTTCGTAGTCCTGTCCCTGCGCCATCAGCCGGATCTTCATCCCGGGCTTCAGCACGCCGTCGATGACGCGCACGACGATGACGACGCCGCGGTAGGCGTCGTACCACGAGTCGAAAATCAGCGCCTTGAGCGGCGCCTCGGGAATGCCGCGGGGCGGCGGCAGGCGGTGGACGATCGCCTCGAGGATCTCGGGCACGCCGGTCCCCTCTTTCGCGCTCGCCAGAATCGCGTCGTCGCCCTCGAGGCCGATGATCTCCGTGATCTGCCGGCGCGACTCTTCCGGCTGCGCGCCCGGCAGATCGATCTTGTTGATGACCGGGATGATTTCCAGGTTGTTCTCGACGGCGAGGTAGGCGTTCGCCAGCGTCTGCGCTTCGACGCCCTGCGAGGCGTCGACCAGGAGCAGCGCGCCCTCGCACGCGGCCAGCGACCGCGTCACTTCGTACGAAAAATCCACGTGACCGGGCGTGTCGATGAGGTTCAACACGTACGACTCGCCGTCTTTCGCCGTGTAATTCAGCCGGACGGGGTGCGCCTTGATGGTGATCCCGCGCTCGCGCTCGAGGTCCATCGCGTCGAGCACCTGGGCTTCCATCTCGCGCGCCTGCAGCGCGCCGGTGATCTCGAGAAATCGATCGGCGAGCGTCGATTTGCCGTGATCGATGTGCGCGATGACCGAGAAATTCCGAATCCGTTGCGGGTCCACTAGCGGATGACTTCGATTGTGACCGATATGTGCAGCGAACGCCAGGCGCGGTCCGTCGTCAGCACGGGCAGCCGGCGGAGCCGGCCGAGCGCGAGGCAAGCGCGATCGGCCAGCGAGAGGCCCAGATGCCTCGTCAGCGGTCGCAACCTGGCCGCTTCGACGGCGTGACGCTCTTCAAAGGGAACGACGGTCAAGCTTCCGAGCGCAGCCGCCAGCGTCTTGCACCCGGCTGCACGGCCGAACGAATCTCGCTCCCCGTCTTCGACCATTCGCGACAGCGCTTCCGCCCAGTTGATCGATGCTGAATGATCGCGCCGCGGCTGAATCGCGCGCTCGACGCGATCGGCAGCCGGGCTCATCGAAACACCACCGCGAGCAACGCCGAAGCGTCGAGAACGGCAACTGCGGCTGGGGCCGTCAACGACGCTCCAGACGGCGATGAAGGGCTTTCCATTCGCGGAATTTCTTGTCCTCCATGCGCGCCTCGCGCCGGCGTTCGGCAATCAGCTCATCGCTTGCGAGAGGACGCCGGGCTTCCGGAGATGCTTGAACATCCCGGTCGCAACCGACTGAATCGCGACGTCGCGGGTCTGCAGAGTAACCCGGCCATCGTCCTCGAGCGTCAGCGAGACAGGATCGCCATCACGGATCTTCAGCTTCTCGCGGATCTCCGCCGGCAGCACAAGTCGGCCACGGTCGGTCACAGTCACGTGGTAACAGGAATCGGCTTGTACTCTGGAACGTCGCCGTACACCGGCGCTGTCTCGCGCACGCGCACGCCGCGCGGCCTTGGTATTCTGTACTGCGCCATGTCCGCAGGCTACCATCGTCAGCCGTCAGCGGGCAAGGCAACATGCACGATTCCCACAGGCAGTAGCTATTTCCCACAGACTGGCTGTGACGGGATCAGCGAGCTTCGAGCGGGAGATAGCGCTGGGGATATGACGGGCCGATGTATTCCGCGCGCGGGCGAATCAGGCGGTTGTTCGCGTACTGCTCGAGGACGTGCGCCGTCCAGCCCGAGATCCGGCTGACGGCGAAGATCGGCGTGAACAGGTCGACGTCGATGCCGAGCGAGTGATACGTGGACGCCGAATAGAAGTCGACGTTCGCGTTCAGCTTCTTTTCGGACTTGACCACCGACTCGATCCGCTGCGACATGTCGAACCAGATCGGCTGGTTCGCGCGCTGCCCGAGATCGCGCGACATCTGCCGCAGATGCGTGGCGCGCGGATCCTCGGTGTGATACACGCGGTGTCCGAAGCCCGGAATCTTCTCCTTGCGCGCCAGCTTCGCGCGCACGACCTCTTCGGCCTTCTCGACCGGCGCGCTCGGACCGATTTCGAGCAGCATCCGCATCACGTCGGCGTTGGCGCCGCCGTGCAGCGGACCCTTCAGCGCCGCGATCGCCGCGACGATCGACGAGTGGATGTCGGTGAGCGTGGCCGCGGCCACGCGAGCGGCGAACGTGGACGCGTTGAGCTCGTGGTCCGCGTGCAGGATGAGCGCGACGTCGAACGCCCGCGTCGCCAGCCCGCTCGGCCGCTCGCCGGTCAGCATGTAGAGAAAATTGGCGGCGTGGCTCAGCACCGGATCGGGCGCCAGCGGCGCCCCGCCGTTCTGCAGCCTTCCCATCGTCGCCACCAGCGAGCCGAGCTGCGCCGTCAGCCGTACGGCTTTGCGATAGTTCGCCTGCGGCGAGTGCTCCGCAGCGTCGGCATCGTAGTGGCCGAGCGCCGACGTGAGCGTGCGAAGGATGTCCATGCCGTGCCCGGCCGGCAGCGACCGCATCAGCCGCAGCACCGGCTCGGGCAGCGCCCGGCCCGCGCTCAACTGCGACTGCAGGTCGCCGAGCTCGGCGCGCGTCGGCAGGCGCCGATGCCACAGCAGGTAGCAGACTTCCTCGAACGTGGCGTGCCGCGCGAGATCGTGAATGTCGTAGCCGCAGTACGCGAGCACGCCACGATCGCCATCGAGGTAGCAGATCGCGGACGACGTGGCGACGGTGTCTTCGAGCCCCGCCTTCGGCCTGCCCTGAGCAGTGTCGAAGGGTTTGTCCGCTGCCGTCGTCATCGACTGCCGATCATACCGCGGCGCGGCGCGAGGCCGCGGCCGCCGGCGCCGGCTTGTAGACCAGACCGAGCACCACACCCACGATCAGGAATTCGACGAACGTGGCCAGGCTGATCAACAGGGACACTCGTTGCCCGATGTTGTAGAGCACATAGCTTGGCAGCGCGACCAAGAACACCATCACGCTCCCCATCACCACGCCGAACCAGAAACCTTCCTTGACGCCGGAACCGCCCTCGTGGCCCTTCGCGAAGATGTAGGCAATCGCGATGAACCCGACCAGCGCCGAGGCCATGAACATCGGCATCATCGAGTTGAAGGCCTCCGACGATCGGAACACCGTCGGACGGTACTGGCGCGAACTCGCTGTCGAGCATCACGCCAAAGACCAGGAACCCGTACGCGGAGTCGACCAGCCAGGCAACGAAGGCAGGCACGGCGATACGACGCAGAGTCATACGCTCTCCTTTGAAGGCGGTCCGAGCGACGCTGCGGAGAGTCTAATGAATTCTGACGGAAGGCGAAACAGGCGTGGCCGAGAGCTCGCTCGGGACGGCGGCCTCGCCCTGCGGTCCCATCTGGGCGTAGCGCAGGAACATCTGACCCCAGGGCGTCGTCTCGCACCAGCGCTCGAACACGCGGCGATCGATGAGCGGCCACCGGTAGAAGTCGTGATAGACGTCGCTGGCCAGGATGAACCCGTTCACGAGCGGCGTGTGGAAGAAGAGATTCTGGAAGCGCTTGAGCGGACCGAACCAGATCAGGTCGCCGCCGCCGATGCGGACGAGATTCTTCCCGACATGGAACTTCCAGTTCTCGTTGGCCGCGTCCACGTCGCCGACGATTTCGATCTGCCGCGGGTCGCCGACGCCGAGGCCGTCCTCGTGCGCGAGGCGGATGTAATCGAGCGACATCGGATCGAAGCCCATCATCTTCGCCGACACCGCGTCGATCGCCACCTGGTCGGCGGAGGCGAGCATCACGTTCTTGACCACCGGGTACATCGTCCGCGGGCCGGGCCCGTTGCCGGCGGTCGTCCCGTCCATGATCGCGAACAGCCCCGGGTGAATCTCCTTCTGAATCGCCAGCAGGTCGACGAGCGTTTCGTGAATCCACGAATGCGTGTAGTGCCGCCGCGTGTTCAGCAGGCCGCCGAACGCGTTCTTCATCGCGCCGGTCGTCGTCGTGTAGATGTGGCACTTCGTCGTCGGCAGATGCACGATGTTCTTGCCGAAGAAGTAGTCGGGGATGTGGATGCCTTCAGGGAAGATGCGCTTCAGCACGCGCATGCGCGCCTTCGGCTCGAACCGCACCCACTTCATGTCCTCGTCCTTGAAGTTGTAGAGGACGGGGATGCCGTACCGTTTGAAGATCGGCACGTAGTGGTTGAGATCTTCGCCCTTGAAGGCGTTGGTCACCACGGTCTTGTTCTGGACGCAGACCTGATCGGTGAAGCCGCGGCGCGCGAGCGCGCGAATCGTCCCCTCCAGCTGCCACGGCGTCGTGTTGGCGGCCGGGAACGGGAAGTGCCAGGAGATGTTGTCTTTCAGAATCGTCGTCTTGTCGCGCGCCAGCGCCTGCGACACGCCGGCCAGGTCCAGAAGGCGATCGATGTCAGACAGGATTCCGTCGGGCGTGACCCGGATGACCGCGACTTTGGATGTGGCCACTGTCCTTCTAACTACTACCTTCTAGCTTCCAACTTTTTGCAGCCCCGCCGCGACCACGTCGGAGTCCCCGGCGTATTGCTGGACGATGGACAGGAGGCCGGTGTAGAGGAACCCGATCTGGAAGAGCACGAGGAACGGGACCGTGCCGTAGATCTGATTGGCGATGGCGTAGAACACGGTCGAGGTGAAGTAGAGCCCGAGCGCCAGCTCGATGAGCGGCTGGACCGCGACCGACTGCCGGTATTTCTTGCCGACCCATTCGTCGCTGTCGCGCTCGATGTGATACTTCGGCGTTCGCGTGAACTCGCTCTGCTTGTTGAACAACGCCTCGATGACGGCGCGCGTGTTGTTGATCGACAGCCCGATGCCGATCGACATGAGAAACGGCAGATATTTGATGCGCGTGCGCCAGTCGGTGTGGATCTCGCGCTGACAGACCATGTAGAAGTTGCAGACCGAGAACGTCGCCGCGAAGAAGAGCGGGACGTCGATCAGCAGCATCTCGTACCAGCCCATGTTGTAGCGGATCACCATGGCTGGAAACATCAGCACGGAGAGCACGCACATGAACGGGTAGTTGAAGTTGGCGGTCAGGTGGAAGAACGCCTCCGCCTTGACGCCGAGCGGCAGGTCCGCCCGCAGGATGCGCGGCAGCAGCTTGCGGCAGGTCTGGATCGAACCTTTCGCCCAGCGGAACTGCTGCGACTTGAACGCGTTCATCTCGACCGGCACTTCGGCCGGCGCGATCACGTCCGACACGAACACGAAGCGCCAGCCCCGGAGCTGCGCGCGGTAGCTGAGATCGAGATCCTCGGTGAGCGTATCGTGCTGCCACCCGCCGCTGTCGTCGATCGCCGCGCGGCGCCAGATGCCCGCGGTGCCGTTGAAGTTGAAGAACCGTCCGCTGCGGTTCCGGCCGCCGTGCTCGAGGACGAAATGGCCGTCGAGCAGGATCGACTGAATCTTCGTCAGCAGCGAGTAGTCCTGGTTGATGTGTCCCCAGCGCGCCTGGACCATCGCGATCTGCGGATCGCGGAAATGCGGCATCAGCCGCGTCAGGAAATCGCTCGTGGGAATGAAGTCGGCGTCGAAGATGGCGACGAACTCGCCCCGCGCGGTGCGCAGCCCGGCCTCCAGCGCGCCGGCTTTGTAGCCGCGGCGGTCGGTCCGGTGCAGGTATTTGATGTCGATGCCCTCGGCCGCGAACCGGCGGACCGCCAGCTCAGCGATGCCCCGCGTCTCGTCCGTCGAATCGTCCAGCACCTGGATTTCGAGCAGCTCGCGCGGGTATTCGACGCGGCAGACCGATTCGATCAGCCGATCCGCCACATACATCTCGTTGTACAACGGGAGCTGAATCGTCACGACCGGCAGCGGATCGAGCGGGAGGCCCGGTTTGGCGCCGTTGTTCCGGTTCCGCATGTACAGGTACACGAGGTAGTACCTGTGCCAGCCGTAAATCGCGAGAACAATCAGGACGAAGAAATACGAGGCGAGCATCAGCGTTTCAGAGGGCGTCATGTCCTACGCACACAATCATTTATATTACTGACGGGTTCCGATGACGTCAAACACGCAACTGCAGCAACTGCTCGAACAGGTGGCCCGCGGCGATCTCGACGTCGAGACCGCTCGCGACCGTCTGGTCGAGGCCCTGAGGGCGCGCCCCTTCGAGGACATTGGCTTCGCGCGCGTCGATCACCATCGCGCGCTTCGCCAGGGGTTCCCCGAAGTCGTCCTCGGCCTAGGCAAAACGCCTGCCCAGATCGGATCGATCGCCGCGGAGATCGTCAGGCGCGGTTCCACCCTGCTGGTCACCCGCGCGAGCGAGGCGGCGTACGAGGCGGTCCGTGTGCACGTTCCCGACGCAGCGTATTACCGCGATGCAGCCATCGTTGCGTTTCGTCAGCAGGACGTCGCCCGAGGCAAGGGCACGATCCTCGTGGTGGCGGCAGGCACGGCCGATCTTCCGGTCGCGGAGGAAGCCGCCGTCACCGCCGATGTCATGGGCAACGACGTCTGCCGGCTCTTCGACGTGGGCGTCGCCGGTCTTCATCGCTTGCTCAGTGAGCGCCCGCGCCTCGAGTCGGCGCGCGTGATCATCGTGGTCGCGGGCATGGAAGGCGCGCTGCCCAGCGTCGTGTCGGGGCTGGTCAGCGTGCCGGTGATCGCCGTGCCCACCAGCGTCGGCTACGGTGCGAGCTTCGGCGGCCTCGCCGCGCTGCTCGGCATGTTGAACAGCTGCTCAGCGGGTGTCTCGGTCGTGAACATCGACAACGGGTTCGGCGCCGCAACGATCGCCAGCCTGATCAACCACCTGTAGTTACTGCCGGGTGAACGTCAGCGTCTCGCCGTTGAACCCGGAGCCGTTCGCCACAACCGACAGGGTGGCCACGCCGCTGTCGAACGTTCCCGAAAACGTGAATGGCGTGAAGCCGATCAGCATCGCCGTTCCGCTGATCGCACGCTGCGACGCCAGCGTGCCGGACACTGTTCCAGGAGTCCCGGGCGCGCCATTGCTCGTGTAGCTGCCGCTCGCCGTGCGTGCCGCTTTGCGTGAGCGTCCACGTCCGGATCGTGCCGGCGAGTGGTGCTCACCCAGGTTGCCCGCTACGTTCCTCACGGTGACCGGCACATCAGGCGCCTTGGCGTCGGCCTTGCCATCGCTCACCGTCAGGCTGACATTGAACGATCCGGCGCTGGCAAACACGTGGCTGACGGGGGATCCGGTCGCGCTCCCGCCGTCGCCAAAGTTCCACGTGAAGGTGACGGGATTGCCATCGGGATCCGACGCGCCCTGCGACGCAAACGAGAAGTTGGTCACGCCCGCGATCCCCGTGCCCGTCGGCGACACCGTCGCCGTGCCCGGGGTCGGTGCCTTGTTGCTGCTTCGCCAGCACCACGGCTGCGGCGACCGCCGCACCGCCGGCAAGCCCAATCCAGATCCACTTCTTGGACCGCCGCCACCGCCACTGCCGGTCGGGCGGGACACAACCTGGCCAGCGCCGTCGGACGTGTCCGCGGTCCGAGTCAACGTCACATGCACGTTCTTCGGCTCACCGGCCACGACGGTGACGACCCGCGCATTTTCCAGGTAGCCGCTCTTGACGATGCGCACGCGATGCTCGCCGGCCGCAACCGCCGGCAACTGCACGGGCGAGACGCCGACGGATCGACCGTCCACGAAGACCGCGGCGTCGGCTGGTTCGGATGAGATCGAGAGTCCGCCGGCGGGAATCGCGCCGGCTGTTCTGGCGGATGCGGGCCACTGCGATCCGGCAACCAGGGAGCATCCCAGGGCGATCGCCACGACGCTCCGCAGCACCGAAAGATGCGGACTGATAGATCTCACGTCCCACCTCCTGCACAAACGCGGATCATATTGATGAGCTGTTGCGCAGGATAATAACTCAAGATGGACGGTCGAGACGATCGCAACCAGGCTCCGAGTCCGAGTTGATCTCGCAGTTTGCGCCCTTCCAGGGAACATCGCGATTCGTCGTCCAGCGCCAGCTCGGGTCCGGTGCGTTCGGCACGGTCTACCAGGCGTGGGATCGGGATCAGCAGGTCGCCGTCGCGCTCAAGCTCCTGCACAGCGACAATCCCGAAATTCTGTTCCGGTTCAAGCGGGAGTTCCGGGCACTGGTGGACGTGCGCCACTCGAACCTGGTGCAGCTGTTCGAGCTCGTGTCGGAGGGCACGCGCTGGCTGTTGACGATGGAGCTCGTCAAAGGCTGCGATTTCCTCAGGTACGTGCGACCGGACGGAGCGACGTGCGATGTCGATCGTTTGCGGCACGTCCTCGCCCAACTCGCCGAGGGTCTTCGCGCTCTGCACGCCGCGAAGCTGCTGCATCGGGATCTGAAGCCTGCCAACGCGTTGGTCACGGACGGTGGCCGCGTCGTATTGCTGGATTTCGGTCTGGTTCGGGAACTGGACCGGCCGACTTCCCTGGCCACGCACTCTCAAATTGCAGGAACGCCGGCGTACATGGCGCCCGAGGTGTTTTTTCACGGTCGCGTGAGCGACGCGTCGGATTGGTACGCGTTGGGCGTGATGCTGTTCGAAGCGCTGACCGGCGCGCTGCCGCACGATCGCTCACCAAACCGGTTCTGGAGCGACCCAACCGCCGCGTCTCTCGATCCGCGCGGGGTCAATGCGGAGGCGCCGGAAGACCTGAGCGAGTTGTGCGTGCGGCTGTTGAGCAGCGAACCGGAGGACCGCCGCGAAGCGGCGGCCACGATCCCGCCGCCGGCGGCTCTCGATCCGGGAATCGGCGGTGGCGGGGCTCCGCGAAACGGCGCGCCAGTGCCGACCACTTCGTCGGACGGTCCGAACACCTGCAGCAACTCGATGCGGCGTTTGGAGACATGCAGGAGGGCCGGCTGAACGTCGTGCTGGTGGATGGTCCTTCCGGCATCGGCAAAACCGCGCTCATCGAACAGTTCGTGTCGCTGCTCGAAGGCCGGCACGCCGACGCGATCATGCTCAGGGGACGCTGCTACGAATTCGAATCGGTCCCGTACAAAGGGCTGGACGCGCTGGTCGACGAGCTCAGTCGTCATCTACAGCGCTTGCCCGAGGGCCGTGTCGAGGCGCTGCTTCCACGCGATGCGTTCCTCTTGCCGAAGCTGTTTCCAGTGCTCGGGCGCGTCGCGGCGATTGCGACCGCGCCCGCCCGATCGGCGATCGTGCCCGACGCGCAGGAGCTGCGGCAGCGGACGTTCCGAGCGTTGCGTGAAGTGTTCGAACGTCTGAGCGATCGCCACCCCGTCGTCGTCTGGATCGACGATCTGCAGTGGGGCGATCGCGACAGCAGCACGTTCCTCGCCGAGTTGTGCGCGCCGCCACAGCAGCCGGGATTGCTGCTCCTTCTGAGTTACCGCAACGAAGACCTGGTGTCCAACGCGACGCTTTCGTATCTGCATCAAGTCATCGCCAACCGGCAATTCCCGGGCAATTGGCATCACCTGTCGCTCGAGCCGCTCGACGCGGAGGACAGCCGGCAGCTCCTGAACGTGCTGTTGCCGCCGCAGCTGGACACGGCGGCGGCGCACACGAAGATCATCGAGGAAGCCGGCGGCCACCCGCTGTTCCTGCAGCAGCTCGCGAGCGTCACCAGCGCGCGCATGTCGGAGTTGACCGATGGCAGCCCGGACGGGAAGGGATTGGAGCTGCGCCAGGTCCTCCAGGATCGCGTCCAGCAGTTGCCGCCGCTGCGCGCGAAGTCCTGGAATTCGTCTGCATCGCGGCGCAGGGGCTGCCACCGCAGGTGCTGTTTGCCGCGGCCGAAAACGAGCACGCGGAACAGCGCGCGGAAACGCTGGCGCTGCTGATCCGCGAGCGTCTCGCCCGGAGCGCGGCCGTCGAAAGCGGCCGACGGATCGAGCCGGCGCACGATCAAGTGCGCACCGCGGTGGTGGAATTGCTGACCGACGACACCCGGCGCGCGCGCCATGCGCGCCTCGCGGACGTCCTCGCGTCGGAACCGGAGACGGAGCCGCAGGTGCTCGTCACCCACTATCAGGAAGCCGGCAATCATCAGGCGGCGTTCGACGCGTCACTGCGTGCCGCGAGCCTGGCCGAGAGCCAGCTGGCGTTCGACCGCGCCGCGGTCTTCTATCAGGTCGCCCTCGCATCGACAGACATCGATCCGGTACGCGAGGCGGAGTTGAGCCGGAAACTGGCCGAGACGCTGGGACTCGCCGGGCGCGGCCGCGATTCCGCCCACGCCTATCTGAAAGCGGCCGACTGCGCCGAGGCGCGCGACCCGTTCGATCTGAAACGACTTGGCGGCCGATCAGCTGATGCGCAGCGGGTTCATCGACGAAGGGCTGGAGCTCTTCGATCAGCTCGCGAAAGCCATCGGCATTCCTTCCGTCCGGAGTCCCGCGGCGGCGGTGAGGGGCATCGTGATCGCGCGGGCGCGAACGCGCGTGCAGCTGATGGGCGGTCCACCACAACCGCAGGGCGGACCCTTCGCCGCGGCGGATCTGGAGCAACTGGATCTCTTGCGCACCGGCGCGCTCATCCTGAACATTGCCGACCCGGTGCTGGCCACCTACTTTCAGACCCAGCACACGCTGAAGGCGCTTCGCGTCCGAGAGCCGGTGAACCTTGCCATTGCCCTGGCCGTCGAGGCGAGCATCCGCGTCGCCGGCGGCGGCGGGAACGTGCAGGCCGCGCACGCCCTGCACAAGCAAGCGGTGGAACTGGCCGAACGCGCGGGAAACATCAACGCGCTCGGCATGGTGTACCTCGTGCGCGCGTATCTCGACTATCTCCTGTGCCGCATCCCCGAGGGCATTCGGCACAGCGATCGCGCGATCGAGTTCCTGACCGAGCGGTGCACCGGCGTGACGTGGGAAGTCACCGCCGGCCACGTCTTGCGATTCTGGTTTCTCTGTTGGTCCGGACAGGTCAAGGAAGTCCGCGAGCAGCTGCCGCGTCTGCTCAAGGACGGCGCCGCCCGCGGGGACGTCAACATCGAGGTCAGTCTGCGTTTGCTCGCCTACGTGCACTACGCCTATCTGAGCCTCGATCAACCGCAGCAGTGCATCACGGAATGCCAGGAGGCGTTGGCGCGCTGGTCGAGGCGCGGCTACCACTTGCAGAACTACGGCGCGACGTTCATGGTCGCGGAAAGCTACTTGTACATGGGCGAGTACGAGGAGGCGCGGCGTCTGCTGGCGGCCGACTGGGAGCGCATGTCGAAATCCTTCATCCTCCGATGGCAGACGCTGCAAATCATGGTGCTCTTTCTCAAAGGGCGGGCGGCGCTGGCCTGTTGGCTGGATCGGCGGCAGGATCAGGCGTTACGCCAGGAGGTTCAGGAGTGCGCGCGCAAGCTCGCGCGGATCCGTTCGCACTGGACCGCGCCGATGACGGGTGTGTTGCACGCCGGCCTCGCGGCTGGCGCAGGGCGAGTCGACGAGGCCAGCCGCCAGCTCGAAGAAGCCGCCGAAGGATTTCAGAACGCGTATCTCCTCGCGTATGCGGCCGCCGCACGCCACTTCGCGGGCGTGCTCTCATCGGGCGACCGCGCCCGCACCCTCATGAAAGCGGCGTCCGACTTTCTCGACACCCAGCACGTCGTCGAGCCACCGTCGTTCCTGCGGATGCTCCTGCCGGGCCGATGGACGCCCGAGGCGTAGGCCCGCCGCGTTATCGAGACGGCGGACCCGGAGGAGCGTTGGTCACGGTCCAGACCTGGCCGTTTCGTAGATACAGCTTCTGGCTTTCCTGCAGGTTGAACGGCCGCGCGCCGCGCCGGCCGAACACCGCAACCTGATGGCCGCTCTCGTCGACGCCGCGATCGCGTCGATATCCCTCTGAGATCCCGATCGCGTCCCCGCGCGCATAGCCGCCGACCATGCGCGGGTTGGGCCGCGGACTGAATCCCAGATTCCCCGGCACGCTGTCGGGCGCCGCGAGTTCGATGACCCGCATGCCGTTTCGGCCGTCGGCGACATAGGCAAACAATCCCGCGTTCACCATTCCGACCTTTACGTCGCGCGTGTCGTTCAGTGTGCCGTTCGCGTTGAACATCTGATCCACACGCGGACGCTCCGGCCGCTCGATGTCGAGGATGGCCAGCCCGGCCGAACCCGCCGCGACGTAGGCGTAGGTGCGGGCGAGATAGATACCCTGGGCCTCCGCGAGCGGAACGACCGCGCCATCGACGACCCGCGGACGATCCGGGAACGTGACGTCGATCACCTTCAATCCCTCGGCGTCGGTGACGAAGCCGTAGCGGAACTGAATGGCGACGCGCCGCGGCTCCTTCAGGGGCGCGCCGATCTCGGCCGCAACGCGCGGATGCAACGGATCGGCAACGTTGACGACGGCGAGGCCACGCGCCGTTGTCATGTACGCAAAATCGCCGGCAAGCGTGATCGAGGTTGCGCCGTTCAGCTGGCCGTCCGGGTTGAACGTGGCCGACCGCGCGATCTTGTTGTTCGTCGGAATGCCGTCTGACAGCGTCCGGATGTCGACGACGATCAAGCCTTCGACGGCGTCGCTGACGAACGCGTAGCCATAGATCGGCGCAATCGGCTGCTCTTCGTTGACCGGGAGCTGGACGCGCTTCAGATCGAGCGGCGCGGGCGAGCCGATGGCGAGCCCGGTCGCGTTTCTCGATCCCACGCGCATGCGTTGGCTCGCAAACGGGGCGGTCACGATCTGCTGCGCGAAATCCTTGTTGCCGACGTTCGCGATGTCGAACACCTGGAATCCGCTGGAACCGGACGCGGCCAGCAGGTACTCGCCATAGAGCTGCACCTGCATGGCGCGGCCGCCGTGCCGTGCCACTTCACCGAGCCGGCCGCCGCGCGCGACGTGCGCGGCGTAGTTGGAGGGATACGCGATCGATTGCAGATGGCTTCCGTACACGGCCTGCGGTTCATCGCGCTCGGTGACGGCGACGGCTGAAATTCCTCCGCCGCCCTGCGCCACGTAGATGTACCGGCCCATGAAATTCACCTGGTTGGTGCCCTGCATCAGCACCGAGGCCATCCAGGCGTTGTTGTCGCCGTCTCGCGACACGTGGCAGTCGGTGCACTGCTTGGTTTCGGCGGCGCGCACCGTGTGCGGCACGTGCGTGTTGAACGCGTTGCCGTTGTAGCCGGCCGACGATATCGTCGGCGCCTGGTTCACCACCCATCCGCGCGTGCCGTTCTGCACGCTGAGCGCGACCGCGCTCGACGAGCGGACCGGCGCGATCTTGTGGCCCTGGATCGTGCCGTCGATGCCGAGCATGAAGCCGTCGGTGCGCAGCACCTGCGGGTTGTACGACGCGTAGACCTGGGTTTCGTCGCCTTCGTTGTGGAGCATCGGCTTCTTCGTGTTCACCTTCGCCGCGAGATGACAGCCGAAGCAGTTGGTCGTCCACGACGTGTGGCACGAGTAGCACGTGATGCGGGACTCGGGATGCGCGAGCCGCGTCGACTGCGGATCGCCCCATGTGCGGCCGTCGGTCTGGATGGTATGCGCCAGCCGCGCTTTCTCGTTGGTCGGGCTCGCGAGTTGGGGCACGGTCCACTGTTTCCCCTCCTCGACCATGCTCCGCTGCACGATGTTGCCGCCGCGGCTGATGAACTGCGGCACGCCGAACGGCGTCACGCGCGCGACCGAAAGATCGCGCCCCGCCGACGCCGGACCCGAAGTCACCAGCGTCGCGTTTCCCGTTCCGGTGCCGTGACAGTCCTTGCAGGAGATTTCGATCGCGGCCCGGCGATCGCCGTAAATCTTGCCGGTGCCGTGCATGTCCTGCGTGAAGTGACAGTCCACGCAGTGCATCCCCTTCTCGAGGTGGATGTCCTTCAGATGGATCGCCTTCTTCCACAGGTCCGCATCGTCGAACGGGATCACGCGATCGCCCGCGTCCAGAAAATTGCCTTTGCGATCGCGCTTGAAGACTTTCTGGAACATCCACCCATGGCCGTGGTAGTCGGAGAACTGCGCCTTCTTCAGGGTCGGGTTCAGCTCGCTGACTTTCTCCAGAAACGCGGGATCGCCCCAGAGCCCGCGCGAAGCTGCCTGCTCGGGATTGAAGCGGCCGACGCGATCGACTTCCTCGGGCGTCGGGTTGCGCTGTGTCTTGGGATAGAGATGCTCCCCGTCGGTTTGCTCGTCCCACCACATGTAGCCGAGGTAGGTATTGAGAAAGCCGTTGCCGTTGTGCACGTGGCACGTGATGCACTGACTCGACGGAATCTTCCTGGTGAACTGATGCCGAATCGGATGCCCTGACTCGTTCTTCGGAATCGTCGGGTCCTCGTTCACCGTTCGGCCCTGATTGCCATGCTGGGCGTAGGGACCGGCGTTGAACGGATCGCGGTCGTTGGCGTAGACGATGTGACAGGACGCGCAGCCGCTGGTGCGATAGTCGCCGGGCGAGTCGTTCGTGCCGAGGAACGCGAGCACCGGATCGTTCAGTCGAACTTTTTGCGCGCCGAGCAGCACCGGGTCCACCGACCCCTGCGTCCCGTACCCGCGATTGCTCACGGTCACGTCGGGCTGACCTGGAACATCCTCGCGATTCGGGTTGCCGAGCTCGGACTTCGGGCCTCCGCCGCGCTCGAACACGCGAAAGATGTTGCCGGGCTGGCCGACCTCGAAGCGCGGGAACGGCATCAGGAACGGCAGAATGCCCTTCGTGCGGGTTTCTTCGGCGGTCGGCGGCGGATTGGTCCGGATGATCTGCGCCTCGCCGCGGGGCGTGTAGTTCTCCGCGAACATCGCGTCCTTGAACGGCAGCGTGGCGTTGTTGTACAGCGCGGTGCTGTAGACCTGGGCGCTGTTCATCATCGCGCCCTTCTGCACGTTGCGGATGATCGACTCGTGGCATCGCCCGCACACCACCGGCGCCACTCGCAAGTCGGACGGATTCACGAAGCGCAGCCACTCGTGACGTTCGTGGTTCAGCAGCGTGAAGCTCGAGTGCGGATTGGCGGAGGTCTTCCACGCCTCGGGAAACGCGGGCCGCGGGTGCGCCTCCACCTTCGTGGTTGCGGTGCCGTTGCCGCCGTGACAATCCACGCACGTCAGCGACTGCGCCACCGGATGCGGATCCCGTGCGTTGACATGGCACGTCATGCAGCCTTCGCTCGGCGCCGGAGCTCAGCGCCGGCTGGCGCCCGGCCACCGGCTGCGCGCTTCCGACCACGCCGACCACCCACGCCGCAGTCAACACCGAAAAGAGCAGGAAAAATACTCTTGAGCCCCGCGCTGATTCGTTCATATGAGTCCAGACAATCAGTACGCCAGCTGAATAGCCCCGACGAATGAATGCAACTTCTGCTTCGATCCGAGCGCGCTCGCAAGGCCGTCGCCGGGCGCGAGCAGAGAAAATCCGAGGACGACGAACAGGTTCTCGTTGACGAACGGCCGCAGCTTCGCGCCGGCGCCGAAGTCCAGGCCGATCGAACTGTCTTCGAAGCCCGCGCTCCCCTCCTGCTGCAGGAGTTGCCGCACGACGCTCGCGTCGGCGAGCCGGATCGTCGACACGTTGGTCACTACCTTCAGCTTCGGGCTGAGGCGGAGATCGACGCCGCCGTTGAGCAGCATCAGGCCGGGATTGACGAAATTGGACCGCTCGATGAACTTCGTCCGCAGCGTGGGCACGAGCGTGAAATTGATCTTCAGCAGATCGTTCAGCGGCAGGCCTTCGACGTTGGTCTTCTGCTGATCCCAGAACATGAACTGCCCGCCGGCGAGGTTGGGGTTGTCGGCGATGCCGTCGAAGCCGGTCGCCTTGCCCGCGTCAGCCGCGTTGTCGCCCGACGCGTAGAACCACGAGAACCGATAGCGGCGCCAGTCGGAGTCCCACGACAGCTCCAGGGCCGCCATCCGCGCGCTGATATCCACGGGCGCCGCCGCCGCCCCGGTGAGCGCGCGCGCCACCACGTTGTCATCGTCTGAGCCGAACGCTTCGTAGAAGGCGTGGCTGACGCTCAGCGGTCCCCACCGCCCGTCGCCGTGAAAGCCGGCATACGTCACCTGCAGCGCGTGCGGATCGTTTTCCACGCCGCGATCGCGATTGACGTGGAGGTTGGCCATGAACGTGTAGCCGGGCGTGCCGAAATCCTGGACGTAGTAGTTCGCGATGACGACGTCCTGGTTGCGGCTCGTGAACTTGTGCAGCTGGCTGACCGGATCGCGATCCCGCATCGAAAAGTACACGGCGTTGTATTGATCGCGGTTGGCCCGCGCATTTCCGAAGAGACGGACGCCGAGCTGGTTGTCCACGAACAGGTAGCCGCGGAAGTCGCTGTTGAAGTTCTGCATCCCGCCGCGGATGGACACGAAGTCGAACGCGGGGCCGAGCACCGCGAGGCGTTTTTCGGCGAACGCTTCTTCGACGCCGAAAGTGCGGCCGATCTTGGCGGCCGAGCTCAGTCTGTTCACGTTGCCGACGACAGTGCCTCGCACCGCCCAGCGCTTGGGCTCGAACACCGTCGTGCCGCGGAAGATCTCGACGCCGCCGACGAAGTTGTTGTTGTTGAAGACCTCGCTGACCGGAGTCTTGACGCCCACCGTTCGCGGGTTGATCGCGGAGTTGAGCTGCAGGTTCACGTTGGCGAACAGGCTCGAGCTCCCGCCGATCGGAAAGTCTGCCTTCGCCGGATTCTGGTTGTACGGGTCGAGTGGACGGCCGACCACCCACGGTTGTTTCGGCTCGTGCTCGTAGCGCTGAAACTGCGCCCACTGATAGGACCACCGGTTGGGCACGGCTTCGAAATCGCCACCCGGCGCGGTGACGTCCGGAACAAGCGGCGGCGGCTCGGCCAGGGGAATCTGTCCGCGATTCGGCGTCCGCGCCGGCGGTCCCGCGCGTCCCGGCGGTTCGCCGGCGGCGGGTTCTACGGGGGGCGGCGGCAACGGTTGAAGACGAATGTCGTACTGACGCTGCTCGCCGGGCGCGAGCGGGACCTCGGTTGCGGGGAACGGCCGCACGCCCGCGCCGGGATCTTCGATGCGCAGCCGATAGGTTCCCGGCTGCAGGCCGCCGAACACGTACGCGCCAGTCGGCTCGCTCACCGCGCGGCGATCGATCCCCGCCGGGTTGGTCAGCACGATCGTCGTGTTTCCGATCGGCCGGCCCTCGGGACCGATCACCGTTCCCTGCAGCGTCGCCCTCGCTGTTTGCGGAGCGGCGACCGGCACGCGCGACTGCAGCGCAATGCGGACCGTGAACGTCTGCCCTCCAACGACCGTGATCTGATCCTGGCTGAACGGCGCAAACGTCTCATCGTCGGTGCGCAGGCGATACACGCCGGCCTGCAGTCCGCCGAACACGAATTGCCCAGTCGCGTCGCTCACCGCGCGCCGGTCGATGCCCTGCGCGTTGGTAACGATGATCGTGATATTCGGCTGTGGCGATCCCGTGGGCGCCATGACGACGCCGTCGATGGTGCCGCGGCCCTGCGCCTGCAGATTCGCGGCCGACGCCAGCAGCGCGAGCAGCAATGTGGCCGTCCGAATCACGAAACCTCCACGGTGAACTCCATGTCGCCAAACGCAACCTTGTCGCCCGTCGTGACGGGAGCGGAACCGCCGATCGGGAGCTTGACGCCGTTGATCGATGTGCCGTTCGCGCTCTTGGCGTCCTCGATCTGCACTTCCGCGGTGGTGACGATAATCGCCGCGTGGACACGAGACACCTGCCGCGACAGCAGCGTCATGGCGATGCTATCCGAACGTCCCACTTCGTGGCGGCCCGGTCCGAGCTTGAACGAGCCGCCGGGCCCGGTCAGATTCACGGATCGAATGGGACCCTGGTGCGGGGCCGGCGCTGCCGGCCGCGCAGCGGGAGCAGCAGGCTTCGGCGGAACGGCAGCTGCCGGGCCGGCTTGCGGCGCAGCTTTCTTCCTCCCGCCGGTGTGACGACCGCAGGTCGATCGGTCGTTCCCTTGTCGGGACGAGCGGGTTCAGCCTTCGGCGCAGGCGCAGCCGCCTTCGGGATCCGGCGGCGCGGCTTTCGGCGCGGGGGCGGCCGCCTTCGGCGCCGGGGCCGCTTTCGGTGCCGGCTCGTCCCGCTTCGACGGGACCGCCGCTTTCGGCGCCGGCGCAGCCACTTTGGGCGCGGCTTTCGGCGCGGCGGGTGTCGCTTTCTGCCCGGACGGCTGCTGCGCCGCAGCCGCGGCCTGCGCCTGCTCCTTCTTCCACGCCGCCAGAATCCGCTGGCGATCGGCCTCGAGCTCGACGAGCTCGTCGGCCGACCATACGAGGCGCGTTTTCCACTCGGAATCGACGGTCGTGCGCGCGGCTTCCGCCATCGATGCGCGGTGCCGCGTGGTGCCGTCAATGCACACGCGGAACTGCCGGCTCCCGGCGATCGACAACGTGTCGCCGTCCGCCAGTTCGACAGGCTCCCGGACCAGCTGTCCGTTGACGAATGTGCCGTTCGACGAAGCGAGATCCGACACCACCAGATGATCGGGCGTGCGCTCGAGCCTCGCGTGCAGATGCGACACGAGCGGACTGTCGAGCAGCACGTTGGATGGCGCGCTGCGGCCGAGCGTCAGCTCGCCGGGCGGGACGTCGATGCGGACTCCGCCCTGAATGTCGATGGGTTCCAGCCACGCGGCCCGCACGGCGTGGAGGATGGTTTTGGGACCTGTCTCCGCTTCGGAAGCGACCGCGATCAGATCGACGCCGCGGCCGAGCGTCACCACGTCGAGGTGGCGGAGGCGTTCGCGCGCCACGCGCAACCCGTTCACGAACGTGCCGTTGGTGCTGCCGGTATCCTCGAGCCAGAAATCGGTGCCGTCGCGCACGATGCGCGCGTGGTGACGCGAGATGCCGGTGACTTCGAGGCGAAAGTCGTTGTCGGCGGACGCACCGATCCGCATGGCGTCGCCGACGATGGCGTCACGACCAGCCACGGCTCCGGTCCGTCCGATGATCTTCATCGCGAGGCCCGCATGAACGCCGCGGCCGACGGCGGATGATAGGTGTGGCAGCTGACGCAATCGGCGCGCGCGCGAGCAGCATCGTGGCAGGACTCGCAGCTCTTCACCGGCGGGAGGTTGACGTCCACGCCCGCTTTGCTCTTCGCGACCGCATGGCACGTGTCGCAGGTCGCCTGGGTCGTGTGCGGCCGATGCGAGAAGATGGCTCCGGTCAAGATCGATGGCGTCGCCGGCAGCGGACGCATCGCGGCCTCGTCCTCGTCCAGGCGATGGCAGGCCAGGCACGCGGTGAGCAGACCCTTGAGCGCCGTCCTGGCGCGGGCCGGTTCGATGTCGAGCGGTGACAGCGCGGCCGGCGCCAACGGCGCCTCGCGCGCTCGGCGAGACTGCAGTTCGCGCGACGCCGCCGACCGCTCGCGGTTGATCGCGGCATCCACCGTCGCCGGTCCGTACTGGTTTCGAAGCGTGCGCTCGATGTCGATCCGCTCGCGAAGGCGCAGTTTTCGTTCGCGCAGCTGGGCAAGACCATCGCCGGCGGTCACCGCCGCGGCCGTGTCGCGCAGATCCGAGATGCGCGCGCGCATCGGCGTACTCGCCCGCATTTCCATCGCGTCCAGCAGGTCGAGAATCCGCGCGCGCGCCGCCGCGGTCGCCGATCGATCCGCGCCGCCCGACAATTGCTGTCGAACGCCATCGGCCAGGCCGCGAATCTCCGCCGCCGCTGTGCCCGCCGCGCCAGGTGCGATCGTACGAACGGCGTCCTCGACGCCGTCCAGGCGGCTGTGGATCGCCGCCGGATCCACGGGCGTGGCGGCCGATGCCGAAGCCTTCACGTCGGCCAGGCGTTTCTGCAGTTCGGCCGCGCGCGCCGCAGCCGGACCCGCGGCGCGGGCCGAAGCCGCGGCGAGCAGCGCCGCGATCTCACGGCGTCGATCCTCGATGGCCGGCGCCTCGATCGCGTTGCCAAGCCGGAGGTCGACGCTCGGCGGCGCCATCCCCTGGAGCGGCGTCAGCAGCGACGCAATCGCCGGATCGAGACCCGTGAGCGCTTCGAGACCCGCCGCCGGACTGGCCGCCGCAGATGGACCCGCGGCCAGCGCCTGCTCGAGCGCGGCGATCTCGCGATCGACCAGGGGCAGCCAGGCGGTCAGGTCGGCAGCCGCCAGTGCCGCCAGCGGCACGGCTCGCTGGACGGACGTCAAGCGCGCCGTTTGCTGGTCGCGATCCCCTGCCATGCGCCGCGCGTCGCCGGCAATCGCGCGCGCCAACCGCTCGGCCGCCGCGATCGTCCACGGATCGCGATGCGCGAATCGCTCCAGCGTGACGCGCCCGCGTTCGTCCGCCGCCCCTCGCGTCGGCGACGACGACGACATCGGGGGAGGCAGGACGGCGGCGGGCGTCCACCCGCTCTTCAGAAGATCGGTACCGTTCAGCGTCAACGCGCCGTTCACGACGTGACACTTGGCGCACTGTGTGTCGAACGCGATCGGCTCGAACGCCCGCTGATCGGAGGTCGGCGTGTGGCACGACAGGCACCGGTCGCCGCCGATCTTCGCGACTTCGCGCAGATGGATCTCGTGCGAGAAATCGAAACCCGAGCCCGCGTCGACGCCGGCGCGAACCAGCGCGAACTCCGGATGACTGCTCATGGACGCGAAGGTGTGGCACGACCCGCACTGCCTGTCCGCCACCTGCTTCAAATCCCGCCGGCGGCCGCCGTGTTCGGCATGGCACGTCGCGCACGTCGGCGCCTCGTGCGCGGCCTGGGTCGCGAGCGCGCCGATGCGTGCCGCATGCGCCGGCTCTTCGAAGCGCCGCGTGTCGAGCGGATCGTGACAGCGCGCACACCGCAGATCGATGACTTGCTTCGCGGGCTGATGGCACTGCGCGCATTGCACGTCGATGGAACCGTGCGCGGCAGCCAGCGTCCCCGGCGATGCGAGCCGACGGAGGCCGGCAAAGTAGAGAGAGAGTCCGAGGAGCAGAACGCCCGCGGCGACCAAGAGCGACCGTCGAACGAGCCGGCCTGAATCGGAGGGAATCAGGTAGCGCGATGCGCGAGACGGCGTGCCGGGCGGTGTCGGGCGCCGCATCAGAAATACCCACACCGCCGCGATGTGCGCGACGATCGCTCCGAGCAGCAGCATCGCGGGCGGCACGTGGAGGAACGGCCAGATCCGCAGCGCGCGCTGCAGCGAATAGTGCGCTTCGAGCTCGAGCTTCTCGCTGACGATCGCCTGCAGATCCGCCAGCCGCTGCTTGTCCTCGTCGCCGACGAACGAGCGCAGGTGTTCGAAGGGCGCGAGCCGCTCGTCACGCCCGCGGCGGGCGTCGAGCACGTACGACCACGACGGCGTCAACCCGGCGAGCGCGGGCTGGACCTGCGCGTCGTAGAACCGCTGCAACACGTCCGACGCGCCCTCCATCGTCCGCGCCGCTTCGGCCTGCAGTTGATCGACCAGCTCGGGGATGCGTTCGTAGATGGCTTCAACGGTAAGGTGTGCCGCAACGAGCGCGGGCACCCATTTCTGGAGTCCGACGCCCATCAGTCCCGAAACCGTCGTCCAGATGGTGAGGCCGAGCAGCCACCATCCGAACTGACCGTTGGGCCACCGAAATCCCATGTGGACGATCACCAGCACTCCCGCCAGCGTGGTGCCGTAGATGTGGAATTGCAGCCAATGCTGCGCGGAGTTGAGCGGCCACAGCATCAGGCGGCGGCGCAGCGGATAGAGCGCACCCAGAAACATGAGGAGGGCGGCCAGCGTCCCGAACGTGAGTCCCCACACGTCGCCGGCGGACCAGCCGCGCCACCAGATGACGCCGGACGCGATCGACACGGACAACATCGACAGCACGGCGGTGACCAGGTACCACCACGGACGCTTCGGCCTGAATGGAAGCGCGCGGCTCATGCCGAGAGCGTCTGGCCGACGGCGACCAGGTCCTTGAAAGAGATTCGCGTCGCCGAGCCGTGCGGGCACATCTGCACGCACGCCGGACCCGCCTTCCGGCCGACGCAGAGATCGCACTTGGTTGCGAGATCGATGTCCTTCTTCAACGTGGGGCTGCTGAACGGGACTTCGATGATGTTGCCCCACGGGCACCGTTTCACGCAGTTGCGGCAGCCGATGCACGTCATCGGATCGATGGTGACTTCCAGCGTCCCCATCGCGCGCGTGATCGCACCGGTGGGACAGCCCACCAGGCACACCGGATCGCTGCACTGATAGCAGGCGACCGGGATCGACCACTTCTGATATTTCGAGCCCTCGCGGATGAAACGGGGCGTGCCGCCGTGCGTGTCGGCGCACGCGCGCACGCAGTCGTCACAGCGCGTGCAGGTGCTCAAGTCGATCAGCAGCACGCTCTCGCCGTGAATCAGGCCGGAGTCCATGGCCATCTGCAGGTACTGCGACACCATCGGATTCCGCGCGGCGTGCCCCCGCTCCTTCAGGCGCGACACGACGGTGTCCCACAGCTGCCCTTCGATCGGCGGATGTTCCTTGATCGCCGCGTCGAACTCCGCCTTCGGAATCCGAATCAGCTCCACGTACTCGAGCGCCTGCAGCGAAAAGGGCCAGGGTTCGTTCAGGAGCAGCGCCGTTTCGCCCGCGTACTCACCCTTGCGCAGATACGTGACGGCGAGATCGCCCGCACCGACGCCGACGCTGACTTTGACGTTGCCGCCGCGCACGAGATAGAACGCGTCGGCAGGCGCGCCCTGCTCGACGATGATCGCGCCGGGTTCGTACGACACGATGTCGGCGGTCCGTCGCAGCCGCTCGATCGCACGGCTCGGCAGACCGGAGAAGAGCTCGACCTGGCGCAGATGGGACCCGAGCGTCCGCACGCGATACCGCTCGTCGACCTGCTTCTTGAAATCGGCGACCTCTTTCTGCTTGAACAGCATCCGGAGCGCGGGCGTCCGGATCATGAGGCAGACGACATTGGTGCGCGCAACGACGTCGCTCGAGACCGCGTACCGCGCCAGCGCGTTGAGTTCGCCGAAGAGCTCGCCCGGCTCGAGCAGCACGCTCTTGTTGACAGACAGGTCCACCGGCATGTCCGCGACGATGATCGTGCCGTCGGCCGCCACGCCGGACTTCTGCAGACTGCCCGGCGACGTGCCTGGGGCAGCCGATGCGGCGGCCGCGGGTGCGGTCTGGCCAGCCGGCAATCCCAGACGGACTTCGACGACGCCGGATTTCAGGTAGAACGCTGCGTCGCTGTACTCGCCGCCGCGGAGAACACACTCGCCGGCCTGGTAATAGCGCTCGACGAGGTTGGGACGAAGTTTGCGGAGGATCGCTTCGGACAGCGGCTTGAGGAACGGGTACGAGCGGAGCGACGTGAGCGCTGTGGCTTCTTCGGGGCTCGCAGCCGCCTGGTGCTCATCGTGACGGGGTTCGCGGTCCAGTGGCAGGCTCCCTATCGCGGCGGCTTCGCCGGTGCGGCGGGCGGGGATCCCAGAACTTCGAGCGCGAGCGCAATCGCATCGCGCTGCAGTTGCAGCAGCGCCGCGTCCGGTCCCGAATATGGCGCGAGCGCCGGCGGGGGCGTGCCGGTTCGAACCGGAACCGTTGCGCCGCGCTGCAACATTTGCGTCAGCAGTTCGATCAACCGGCCTTGCAGCATCGCGACAGAAGCAGACACGGAACCCGTCGCCGGCGCGTTCACGGCAGGCGACGTCGATCCGCCTGCCGCAGGCTGTGTGTCCGGCGCGGCAACCGGAGACGAAGGCTCGGACCGCGGCGTCGGCTCCGCACGCCCCGCGCTCGGCGCGCTCCCAACGGGTGGCGGGATCGGTGGCGGCGGAGCGTTCGGGACACGCGGTGGCTCAACCGGGTCGGGCGGGCGCGCCGGCGTGATGGGCGCGACTGTCGGTGCTTCCGTGGGTGCGGCAGCAGGCGCCGGGCCGCGTCCACCGCGCCGCCTGGCGATGATTCCGCGCACCACGTCACGGCTGATCGCCGACACGTCGCCGGCGCTGTACTTCCTCTTGAAGTGCAGGCTCACCGGCCCGAATTTTTCACCGAGGTCGAAATCGTCGCCCGACGGATGACCGGCCGCGACCAGCCGCTGGTCGTCCATCACATGACAATTCGCGCACTGCTGCGCCCAGGCGGGAATCTTCCCGACGATGTCCACCATGCCGAGCGCGAGCGATGGCGAGTAGGCGCCCTTGGTTTGGTGCGGCTTCAGGTAGCCGCTGCCGGGACCATGGCAGCTCTCACACGACACGCCGGCGTTCGCATCGTTCTGAAACACCGTCGCGTGACACTTCACGCACGAGCCGTTGAGGTCGTACTTGTCGCGGAGTCCAATCGCGCGCGCGAACTCGGTGGACTTCGCGGTTTCGAGTTGTTTGAGCGCGTTGATGTGGCCGGCGTTCTTCCCTTTCGCCGGAAAGCGCTTCGCCACCTCCGGGATTTCCTGCCTCTCGTACCACTGGCGTTCGGCCTGATGATCGTGGCAGTTCAGGCACTCGCTCGGACCGACGTACTGGAATCGCTGTTGCGCGGCGGCCGGCGCGAGAAATGGAGCGTCAACGCCGCGGCGCAGATCAGAGCCCGACTGAGCGTCTTAGGGGCACACAAAGACATTCGCTTGGCCGCGGTTTTGGCTGCTGACGAGTGCGGAAATCATAGTGTCGAGCTTCGGGCATGGCAAGCCAGAAGCGGCCATGAGCGCCCGCATCCGGCGGTCGGCTTCAAAAGCTCCGAAAACTTGGATAGAATCCCGCCGTCTTGACTATATTCCTGCGCACAATTGCCACGCTTCTCGTCCTGCTCGGTTGCGCGGCCGCGTCGAGCGCCCAGGGGTTTCAGGCGGTCGGGCCCAATGAATGTCTGAACTGCCACGATCACGCCGAAGAGCGGACGTGGTACGAGAAAAAGGAAATTCCGGAAGTTCAGCGCATCTTTCCCGACAAGAGCGCGAACGCCGGGCACATCAATTCCCTGAAGCAGCTCGAGGCGGCGAAGTCGAAGGAGTTCGCCGCGGCGATTGGCCTGGCTGACAAGTACGACGTGAACGGCGCGTGCGTGTCGTGCCACGCGACCGTCTTTGCCGGCGACGCGAACGCGGGCGTGTCGTGCGAAAGCTGTCACGGTCCGGGAAGCGGCTATCTGAAGCCGCATCAGACGAAGGGCACGTACGAGGAATCGGTCGCGCGCTACGGGATGACACGGCTCGTCGGCAACGTGCAGGGGTGGACGCAGCAATGCACCAACTGCCACGTCATGAACGACGATCGGCTGATCAAAGCCGGTCACCCGTCGGGTGACGACTTCGATCTCGGCAAGCGATTTCTCCCGGTCAGCCTTCATTTCAAGAAGAAGTACGACCCGGTTGAAGTCGGTGCGATTGGCAAGTCGGAACTGGCCGCCATCATTCGCCGCCGGCGTCCCGGTGCGCCCGCAGCCGCGCCGGAAGTGTTGACGCAAACACCGCCGTCCACTCCCGCCGCCGCCGGGGCACCGCCGTCTGCTCCGCCGCCAGCCACTGGTCAGGCGCCTTCGTCCACGACACCCGAACCGCGGGCGGCGGCACCGTCGGGCGGTTCGTCCGCGCCGCCCGACGCGCGCCTGGAACGCCGGACCGTGGCACGGTCGTCGGGACCGCCGCCAGGATCGCCGACCTCTATTGAGCCCGCGGGCGGCGCGCCGCCTGCACCCGTGGCGGGAAACGCGCCGCCGCCACCCCCGCCGCCGGTACCGGCCGTCAACATCGTGTTGCCCGAATCCACCGCCGCCAGCGACATGCGGTGGATCATCTTCGGGGCAGTGGTGTTGATTGTCGGAGTCGGGGCGTTTCTGTGGGGGCGGTCGAGAAAGTGAAGGGCTGAGGAACGCAAAGAACGCGAAGACCGCAGGGAATAATTCGTCTTTGCGATCTTGAGCCCTTTGCGTTCCCGACAGCTAGTTCAAACGGAACGCGAACAGCACGACGAACGACTTCGACTTGGAGTCTTGTGAGTTCGCGACGTTGAAGTTCCTGTCGATAGCTTTGACGACCTTTGACGTACCGCGCCTGGATGCTGAAGCGCAGGACCTCGACGCCGCCGCCGACCGTCCAGCCGACTTCGTATCCGTTAGTGGTATCGGCTGGACTCTGGTTGATCTTGCCGCTGAACAGCCAGTCGAAGTAGCCGCCACCCACACCGAAGACGCTCACGCCATTGACGTTGCTCGAGCCACCGTTGATCTTCAGCATTACGGGGACGTGGACGACCTTCTGGTCAAAGTCGAAGCCGTTGATCGTGGCGCCCTTCTGTCCATAGAGCACGTCTGCCTCGACGCCGACCGTGCCGCCGCGGTTGCCGCCCATCAGGAGGCCAACGAGCCAGCCGGTTTTCTGGTCAATCTGGAGTCCGGCGACTTCGTCGAAGCTGGAGAAGATCGGCCCACCGCCCAGCTGAATGCCGAACCCTTCCGCACCGCTGCTGCGCGTCGACGTCTGCGGCGGCGGAGGCGGCTGTTGGGTGGGTGGCGCCTGGGCGAACGCTGGCGAACCTACCGCCAAGGACGCCAGGAAACCAAAAACCAACGATGAGGTAGACGCACGACTACGCATCAGCTAGCTCCTTAATAAGCCAAAAACATTGGTGTTCTGGGGCAAACCCAAAGGGTTCGTTATCTTACACTGCCGTCCGTTACGTCTTATCGGCGCTTCGTCTCTTTCTGACCTCGCTCTGTGTCCTTCCGGAGTCTGGAATTGACGGCGGAACCTGCGCTATCATTACCGGTTTCCCGGCGCCGAAGCTCGAAGTGTGGACGAGCGTAGGTCGGGCGACTCTCCCCCATCAAATGCAACCTGGCACCCAACGCGCCCTTGAGTTCGATCGCATCGTCGAGGCCGTCACCGGCTTCGCGCTGACGCCGATGGGACGCGAGCGGCTCGCGCGGCTGCAGCCGTCGATCGAGGGGGCCGCCGTCGCGCAGGCCCTGGCCGGGACGACCGAGACGGCCCGCTACGTCGCCGCACGCGGCACGTTCCCGATCCACGCGTCGAGCGAGCTGCCGCAGATCCTGGGCGCCTTGGCGATCGAGGGACGCGCGCTCGACGCAGTGCGGCTGATCGCCCTTTCGGCGTTTCTCGATTCGATCGACGAATCGCGTGCCGCCATCCGCAATGCAGCGGGATCGTTTCCGATTCTGGAGGCCGCCGCCAGCGGCGCCGCTTCGTTCAAGGGGGAGACGGCCCAGGTTCGCGACAAGATCGATCAAGCGGGCGAGGTCGTCGACACGGCCAGCCCGGAGCTCAAGCTCATTCGCGAGCGGCTGCGCAAACAGCGGACGCGCCTGCGGACGACCCTCGAATCCTACCTGCGCGGCAAAGAAACGGCGAAATACCTGCAGGAGCAGATCGTCACCGAGCGCAGCGGACGCTACGTGCTCGTCGTCAAGTCGGAACATCGCAGCGCCATTCCGGGCATCGTGCACGGCGCCTCGACGAGCGGCGCGAGCCTGTTTCTCGAACCGCTGAGCACGGTCGAGATCAACAACGAGATCGTCGCGCTCGAGGAGCAGGAAGCCGAAGAAGTGCGCCGGATCCTGCTCGCGCTGACCGATGCGTTCCGCGGCCGCGCCGGCGATCTGCAGCGCACGATTACGGCGGCGACCGAGCTCGATGTCCTGCAGGCGCGCGCGCGTTATTCGGTGTCGATCGACGGCGTCGAGCCGCAGATCACCGGCGATGGCGCGTTCGAGCTCCAGGCGGCCCGGCATCCGCTCGTCAAGAACGCGGTGCCGGTCACCATCAAGGTCATCCCGCCGGCGTCCGTGCTGCTCATCACCGGACCGAATACGGGCGGCAAGACCGTCGCGCTGAAAACGGCCGGCCTGTTTGCGCTGATGGCGCAGGCGGGACTCTGGGTGCCCGCCGCCGACGGATCGCGGCTGCCGGTGTTCCGATCGATCTTCGCCGACATCGGCGACGAACAATCGATCGACGCGAACCTGAGCACGTTCTCGGGGCACATCACCAACATCGCCTCGATGGACCGCGGGTTGACCACGCCGTCGCTGGTGCTGCTCGATGAAGTGGGATCGGGGACCGACCCCATCGAGGGAGGCGCGCTGGGCGTGAGCGTCGTGGACCATTTCCGGCGGCGCGGCGCCACCGTGATCGCGACGAGTCACTACGACGCGTTGAAGACCTACGCGTCGACCGCTGACGGTGTCATGACCGCCGCGTTCGGGTTCGACCCCGACACATTTGCACCAACCTACCATTTGCTCTACGGCTCGCCCGGGCGGAGCCTCGCGCTCGAGATCGCCGCGCGGCTCGGTCTGAATCCCGCGATCGTCGCGGCGGCGCGCGACAATCTGAGTGCGCGCGAGGCGCAACTCGCCGAGCACCTGGCCAAGATCGATCGCGACATGCGGGCGCTCGAACACGAGCAGCGGCTCGCGACGCGCGAGCGCGAGACCCTGAGCGAAGCCGAAGCGCGTCTGCGTCAGCGCGAAGAGACGCTGCGGCAGCGCGAGGACACATTCCGCCGCCGCCTGAACGAGGAAGTCGATGCGCAGGTTCGTCAAGCACGGCGCGAGATCGACGATGTGATTGCGGGGCTGAAGGCGAAGGCCGCCGCCATCGCGAACGCGCCGCGGCTGGTCGTCGACCGGCGATACCGGCGCCGTCCGCACCGATGCGCGAGCCGCCGTCGAGAACATCGCGAAGCGCGTGCTCGCCGGCGACACGGCAACGATCGAACCTCACGCGCAGCCGGCCGAGCGGGCCGGGCAGGCCGATCAGGCTCCGCAAGCCGCGATGCACCAGGTTTCGGTCGGCGAACGCGTGATCGTCGGTGGGCTGGGGCTCGAAGCTGTCGTCACCGCCGTGCACGATGGGACGGCGGACCTCGACGTCCGCGGCAAGCGGATGCGGGCCAGCATTCGCGATCTGCGCGTGATCGGCGCGGCGCCGACAACTGCGCGGGTCAGCGTCAACGTGCAGCTGGCGGACGGCGGCCGCGACTCGTCCGGATCGATCGATGGCAGCGGACCCGCCGCGGATCTCAACGTGATCGGCTGTACGGGTGGACGAAGCCATCACGCGCGCGGAACGCTTCCTGGACGAATCGCTCTTGACCGATCGCCGCGTCGTCCGTTTCATTCACGGATATGGGACCGGCCAGTTGAAGCGAGCGTTGACCGGATTTCTGCAGCAGCATCCGTTGGTGGCGCGGTTTGCGACCGCTCCGCCCGAACAGGGCGGGGGCGGCGTCACGGTTGTGGAACTGAAGGACTGAGTTGGCACTGTTCCCGCAGCAGTTCATCGACGACCTCCGCCTGCAGGCGAACATCGTGTCGGTCGTGCAGGACTACGTGCCGCTGAAGAAAGCCGGCACGACCTACAAAGGGCTCTGTCCGTTTCATTCCGAGAAAACACCGTCGTTTCACGTCAACCCCGAGAAGGGGTTCTTCCACTGCTTCGGCTGCGGCGTCGGCGGCGACGTGTTCAAGTTTCTCGAGCTGCACGAGAAGGTCGCGTTTCCCGATGCCGTGCGGATGCTCGCGCAGAAGTTCGGCGTGTCGCTTCCGGAGGTGAGCGAGCGGCGACGATCGGATGCGCGGCGCGATTCCGCGCTGCGCGAAGGGCTGCTGAAGCTGCACGAGATCGCCGCTGCGTTCTTTCGGGAACAGCTCGTCGCCGCCGGCGCCCGTGCGCGGCAGCAACTCGCCGACCGCGACGTGGCCGCGGCGACGATCGAGCAGCTCGGCCTGGGGTTCGCGCCGGTCTTCGCGCGACGCGCTGCTCAGCGGCTGCGGAAGCAGGGGTTCGCGGACAACCTGTTGCTCCAGAGCGGCCTCATCGTCCGTCGCGACTCCGGTGAAATCGTCGATCGGTTCCGCAATCGGCTGATGGTGCCGATTTGCCGCGACACCGGCTCGATCATCGCGTTTGGCGGCCGGGCGATGGACTCCGATCAAATGCCCGAAGTACTTGAATTCGCCGGAAACGCCGATCTACTCGAAGGGCCGGACGCTCTACGGCTGAACCTGTCCAAGGCCAGATTCGCGACAGCGGCTTCGCGGTGCTGGTCGAGGGCTATTTCGATTTCGCGCAGGTGTTTCAGTCGCAGGCGGCGCCGCCCGTCGCACGTGCGGCACGGCGTTGACGCCGCAGCAGGCGCAGCTCCTGCGCCGATTCACGACCAAGAACGGTGCTGAGCTTCGATCCCGACGCGGCCGGGCAAGGCGCCGCGACACGGTCCTGCGAAATGCTCGTCGCCGAAGGCTTTGACGTCAACGTCGTGGTGCTGGACAAGGGCGAGGATCCCGACACGTTCATCCGCCGCCAGGGCGCGGACCGGTATCGTGAAAGACTGCGGGGTCGCGGCCGTATTTGGAGTACCTGATCGACCAGGCCGCCGCCGGCCTCGATCTCGGGCAGGCCGACAGCCGGCGGCTGTTCCTGAGCCGGATGCTGGCGGTGGCTGCCCGCATTCCCGATGCCGCCGCCCGTGACCAGTTTGGCGACAGAATCGCCCACAAGGCGCGTATCGCAGAAGACGTCGTCCGGGACGAGATCCGCAAGGCAGCCGTGGGCCGGCGGACGACGTTCGCACCGGCCGAGGTGGCCTCGCTTGGGACCAGTAAAAGAGGCGGAAAAAGCGCTGATTTGGTGGCTGATCAACCGGCCCGACGAGGCCATGGAGGCACTGGACGACATTGATGATGCCGATCTCGAGGATCTGGCGGCCCGGGAGGTCTTCCAGGTGGCCCGGACCCTGCACGATCAGGCACCCGATCTCTTACCCTCGACGCTCATCCAGCGTCTAAGTACGATGAATGCGCAGTTGGTGACCCGCATCGCGACCGGAAAGGCCCCACCGGCAACCATCGTCAGCAATTGTGTCCGGGCGCTGAAAGCTCTGCGGTTCGACCGCGAACGCGCGGCGATTCAGCGTGAAATCGACCGACTTCAACAACTAGGCGCTCCGCAACACGGAGACGAGATTGAGAGCTTATGGCAGCGGAAAAAAGACCTACTGCACCGCATCGAGGAACTGAGGTAGGTGGTGAGCACCTGTCGATCGAGGAGAAGTACGACGAAGTTCGACAGCTGATCAACATCGGCAAAGAGAAAGGCTACCTGCTCTACGACGAGGTCAACGAGCTGCTGCCGTCGGAGATCACCTCCTCCGACGAGCTCGACGATCTCTTCAACACGTTCGGCAGCGCCGGCATCGAGGTCATCGACTCGGATCAGAAATACCTCCGGGACGACAAGGTCATCGATCGCACGGGCGAAGGCGCCGAGGAGCTGGAGCTCGATCTCACGCCCGGTGCGCTCGACAAGACCAACGATCCGGTCCGCATGTACCTGCGCGAGATGGGCACCGTCCCGCTCCTCACGCGCGAGGGCGAGGTCGAGATCGCGCGCCGCATCGAGCGCGGGAAGCTGGCCGTGATCAAGTCGATCTCGCGCACACCGCTGGTCGCCAAGAAGGTCATCCTCCTGGGTGACCAGCTGCATGCCGGCGAGCGCACCATCCGCGAGCTGGTGATCTTCAACGACGAAGAAATCACCGACGAGCGCATCGCCGAACGCTCGCGGCAGGTGCAGAAGCAGATCGACGCCGTCCGCAAAGCGCGAGCCGCCTACGAGAAGCTCGACGAGAAGCTCCGGGAAACGCCCAAGGGCACGATGACGCGGGAGAAGCGGAAGTATCGGCGGGCCTTGTGGGCCACGATGCGAGCGCAGGTGGAGCTGTCGCAGCTCATCCGCCGCATCGAGTTCACCGAATCGGTCAAGCGCCGCCTGATCGACGACATGAAAGAAGCCGTCGAGAGCGTCCGCATCGTGCAGCGCGAGGTCGAGTCGTACGACCGGCAGCTCAATCCGAAGAACCGCAAGGCGAAGCTGAAGGAAGAGGACAAGAAGAACATCCTGCGCCAGATCAAGGAGCTGCGCACCAAGATCAAGGCGATGACCGACAGCCTCGAGCAGTCGCCCGAGGAGCTCAAACAGACGCTGGATACCATCATCCGCGGCGAATGGCAGGCGGAACAGGCGAAGAAGGAACTGGTCGAGGCGAACCTGCGACTGGTCGTGTCGATCGCCAAGAAATACACCAACCGCGGCCTGCAGTTCCTGGACCTGATTCAGGAGGGCAACATCGGCCTGATGAAGGCCGTCGACAAGTTCGAGTACCGGCGCGGCTACAAGTTCTCGACCTACGCGACGTGGTGGATCCGCCAGGCCATCACGCGCGCGATTGCCGACCAGGCGCGGACGATCCGCATCCCGGTGCACATGATCGAGACGATCAACAAGCTGATTCGCACCTCGCGCGCGCTGGTGCAGGAGCTTGGCCGCGAGCCGACCTCGGAAGAGATCGCCAAGCGGATGGACATTCCGGTGTCGAAGGTCCGCAAGGTGCTCAAGATCGCGCAGGAGCCGATCTCCCTCGAGACGCCGATCGGGGAAGAGGAAGATTCGCATCTGGGCGACTTCATCGAGGATCGGCAGGTCGTGTCGCCGGCCGAAGCGGTGATCAACCTGAATCTCAAGGAGCAGACCGAGTCGGTGCTGAAGACGCTCACGCCGCGCGAGGAGAAGGTGATCAAGATGCGGTTCGGCGTCGGCGACGGCAGCGAGCACACGCTCGAAGAAGTCGGCCAGAGCTTCGCGGTCACGCGCGAGCGGATTCGCCAGATCGAAGCGAAAGCGCTTCGCAAGCTGCGCCATCCGTCGCGCAGTCGCAAGCTTCGTGCGTTTTTGGAAGGCAGAACGTCGTAGACTGTTTCGGGCCCATAGCTCAATGGTTAGAGCCGCCGGCTCATAATCGGCTGGTTCCAGGTTCAAATCCTGGTGGGCCCACGACTTCAGTAGATCGCTGATGAGCACACCTTATGACCCGATGGACCTCAGCACGGACCAGCCGACATGAGCCGTCACGTCGAGCGAGCGCGCGCGCTCGTCCGCCGAAGCGCATAGCGCGAAGGCGGAACCGCCTAGCCCCGGTGCTGAAGAGCGCCGGGGCTTTTTTGTTTTTGAGGCCTGATGCTCGCCGATCTCGAACGTCTCATCGCCCTGCAACAACTCGACACGACCGCCGAGGCCGCGCGCCGCACGCTGGCCGAAGAGCCCGAACGCGGAACGCGGGTTCGAGACCCGGCTCGAAACCGCCCGCGAGCGCGTGGCGACCGCCAAAAGCCAGCTCGCGGACAACCAGAACGCGCGGCGCCTGATTGAAAAGGACGTCGCCGTGCACCAGGGCCGCCTGTCGAAGTTCCGCGAGACGGCGATGGCGGTGAAGACCAACATCGAGTACCACGCCGTCCAGAAGGAGATCAGCTTCGCCCAGACCGAGATCAAGGCGCTCGAAGACAAGATTCTCGAGCGGATGCTCGAAGCCGACGACATCACGTCATCCCTGAAAGCGGCCGAAGCGGATCTGGCGGCCGAGCAGACGGCGATCGCCGCCGCCCGCAAAGCGATGACCGCCGAACACGCGCAGCTCGAGGCGTCGCTGGCGCGGATCGCCGGCGAACGAACGTCGCTCGTCTCGGCGCTCGACGAGGCGCTGCTCCGCATCTTCGAGCAGGTGGCGAAGCGGCGGAACGGCATCGCGGTGGCGCGAGGCACAGGACGGCATCTGCACCATCTGTCACGTCCGGCTGCGCCCGCAGGTGTTCAACACCGTGCGGCGAAACGAGCAGATCCTCCAGTGCGACAGCTGCCAGCGTTTCCTCTATTTCGTGCCCAAGGCGGCTCCTCAAGACGCCGCGCAGACTTGAACCCCGACAGCATCGTCGCCTACATCGACGGCGGCGCACGCGGGAACCCGGGCCCGGCCGGCTACGGTGTTCGCGTGGAGCAGCCGGACGGCACGCTCGTCGAGGAGTTCGGCGGAGCGATCGGCGTCGCGACGAACAACGTCGCCGAGTATCGCGGGCTGCTCGCCGCGCTCGAGTGGGCGCGCGCGCATGACTGTTCGCGTGTGCACGTGCGATCGGATTCGCTGCTGCTCGTGCAGCAGATGCTCGGGAACTACAAGGTCAAGAATCCGGGACTGCAGCCGCTCTACACGCGGGCCCGGCTCCTGACGCTGGAGATCGGGCGCGTCACCTTCGAACACATCGAGCGCGCGAAGAACGCGCACGCCGATCGCCTGGCCAATGCCGCCATGGACTGGCGCGTCAAAGCGCTGAATGCGCGACGGCCCCGGAAAAATGGCGCCGGGCGCGGATCAGACAGTGGCGCAGGACTTCAGTCTGCGGAAGCGACGCATCCTTCACACCGAATTCGAGCGCGCGGTCCGGCTCTTCATCTATCGCCATTTCCTCGCAGACTGCGGGCGCTCCGGATCTCGCGGCCATCGCCCGCGCGACCAAGGCCGCCGAGAAGGACGTCGCCGCTGCGCTCCGCACGCTCGCTGACCCGCACGCGATCGTCCTCGCGCCCGCGTCCACGTGCGATCTGGATGGCGCATCCGTTCTCCGCCGTGCCGACCGATATCCCGTCGACCCGAACGGGCGACGATATTGGGCGAATTGCGCGTGGGATGCGGCCGGCATTCTGTCGCTCGCCGGCGCCGACGGCCAAACGAGGACGCGTGCGCCGATTGCGGAGAGCCCTCACCATGCCGTCCAGCGACGGCGCGATGATCGGCGACGGCGTCGTCCATTACGCCGTGCCGCCGCGCCGGTTCTGGGACAACGTTGCCTACACGTGAGCGACGATGCTGCTCTTCCGGTCGAGAAGAGCACGTCGATCGCTGGTGTGCGGAGAGTCGCACGGCGTGCGGTCGCGGAGCGACGGTGCCGCTCGAACAGGTGTGGCGGCTCGTCGCGGTCCGTGGTACGCGAATCGGTTGGACGAAGACTGGCGTCCACGAACGCCCGAAGTGATCGAGCAGTTGTTCGCGGACGCGGGGCTGACCGGAGACTTCTGGCGCGTGCCGGGACTAGATTCCCTCAGCGGTCTTCGCGTTCCTTTGCGTTCTTTGCGCTTCGGATCGCCCCGGCCATCCGCCCCGCCGGCTTCCCATCCCGCCGATACGAGCAGAAGAGATCCGGATGGCTCCCGGTGCAGAGCGAGGCGACGTGAATGCGATCCGGCGGCACGCCGGCGCGTTCAAGCTGATGGCGCGCCGCCGCCCACCCGTCGAAAAACCAGTGGTTCGGCCTCCGCGCGCTCGACACTGAGGACATCGAAGGGTTGACGGCCGTCGGCTGCGGCGCATCGAAGAACCAGCGCGCGAGCTCGCCATCGCCGAACCCGGCGGCTCGAAGCGCCTCGCGCACGTCGACACCGACTTCATAGCAGCACGCGCCAATCGATGGGCCGATCGCCACGATGAGATCGGCCGGACGCGTGCCGAACTGCTGCAGCGAGCGCGCCCACGGCGACCTCCGGCACGCGCGCAGCCAGACCACGCCACCCGGCATGCGCGGCGCACACGGCGCCTGTGCGCGCATCGGCGAAGAGGATCGGCAAGCAGTCCGCCGTCTGCACCGCCATCGCGATGGCAGGGTCGCGTGTCACCTGAATGTCGGCCGGTGGCAACGGCGCCCGGGCCCCGCGCGCGGCCAAGACGAAGGTCGCGCCGTGAACCTGGTGGAGGCGCGCCAGGTCTGCCGGATCGACGCCAAGCGCCGAGGCCACCTCGGCCCATCCTTGGCCGTTGGCGTCCGGCGCCGGGGATCCCAGGCGCCAGGGGCGCGTGGTGAAGAAGTGATCCGCGAGGGCTGCCAGCGCGACGGCACCGAAGTGCCGCGCCGCCGCTCGCTTGCACCCATGCGAAACCGTCATTAGGCTGTGGAATCACGTAATCTCAGAATCTGAAATCAATCTGAACTCTGAACTCTGAACTGTCATGCCGAAGATCATCGGGTTGGGGATCGACGCGACCGACATCGACCGCATTGCGCAGACCATCGAACGCTACGGCGACCGATTCGTGCACCGCATCTTCACCGAGGGTGAAGTCGCGTACTGTCGACGGCGGCGCGTCCCGGCAATTCATTTTGCCGGCCGGTTCGCCGCCAAGGAAGCGGCGATGAAGGCGCTCGGCACGGGGCACTCGCAGGGCGTGCTGTGGCGCGACGTCGAGGTCGTGCGGCGCGGCGGTCCGCCGCAGCTCCACCTGCACGGCGGCGCCGGCCGTCGCTTCGCCAAGATTGGCGGCCGATCCTCTCTGCTCACCATCACGCACTCCGAATCCCTCGCGCTCGCACAGGTTCTCATCCTCGGCGACTAGAGCGGCCGCAACTTCCGGCGTCATTTTCAACCGCGCGGCCTGACCGCTTCCCGGCGCCGCCGAAGACTGCCGCCACTAACTGTATTCGCTGCGTGCGTTACGGGCACGCGCGCGGATCGCGTCACCCGGCACTCCGCTTGATACCCACCCGTGACGAACACGTCACGAGAGGCCGTCCGTTGCGGACGGCTGGAAGGAGTCGCCATGACGATCAAGATTACGCCGAACGACAAGGGCAACCCGCCCGGCAAGCTGGCCGAAGCCGAACTGCATTTCGTGGAGGGCCCGCTCGACGGGTTGAAGCTCATTGGGTTTTCGGTCTGGGAACGGCGCGGCGGGTCCGGCCGCAACGTCACGTTTCCGGCGCGCTCGTACGCCATCAACGGCGAGCGCCGCAGCTACTCGCTGTTGCGCCCGATCACGGACACCACGGCGCAAAACAAGCTGCGCGAGCTGATTCTCGAGGCGTTCCAGGAATTCGAAGAGCGCGCGGCGATCACCACGTGAATCGGGGAATTGGATAATCGGGTAATCGGGTAATTGAATTGGGTCATTGCCTTCAATCCGCTCAATCAATTACCCGATTACCAAATTACCCGATTACCAGATCTCGCTATTGGAGCACCGGCAGCAGGCGGGCGTTTTCCTGCGCCCGCTTCGGCGGGAGCGTCCACTCCTCGCGGAGGCCCTTCGCGAACTCCGTCTGGAAGAACGACGCCTTCATGCCGCCGTCGATGATGTCCCACGGCAGCATCGTGTCGTTCGTCCGATCGCGAAACACAAAGAAGTCATCGTCTACGCCGGCCTCGGCGACGGCGGCGCGCCAGTTCTGGCCGTTTCGCTCGGCGGCGGCGATGACGGGGGCGACGCGGCGGTCGCCGAGCGAGAGCAGGGCCTGATAGTAGGAGTGTCGCTCCGACTTGATGTTGAAGTAGACGTTGTCGATGCCGGCCGTCAGACTCCGCAGGCGCTTGATCTTGCGTTCCACGTCGGCGGGGTCCGACATGGGGAGCCATTGATATGCGGTACTCGGTTTCGGAATCAGGGGGTTCACGCTGCCGACGATCCGGCCGATCTGGCCTTTCGACCGGGCGTGCCGCAGCATGCGTTCCTTCATCTGCAGCGTCAGATCTCGAATCGCCACCAGGTCGTCATCCGTCTCGGTCGGGAGGCCGATCATGTAGTAGAGCTTCAGGTTCTCGATGCCGCTCGCGAAAATGAGCTCCACGCGATCGAGGATCTCGTCGTTGGTCACCGTCTTGTTGATGACGCGACGCAGGCGATCGGATCCGGTTTCGGGCGCCACGGTGATCGTGCGCTCGCCGCTCTCGCGCAGGAGCTGGACGATCGTCGGGGTCAGGTCGTCGAGGCGCAGCGATGCCGGGCTGATGGCGTAGCCCATTTCCTTGAGGCGCGTCAGGATGCGCTCGATGTCGGGGTGGTCGCACAGCGCGATCGACACGAGCCCGACACGGCTCGAGTGGGCGCGCGCGGCGGCCGCGAGCTCGAGGATGCGGTCGGTTGGAAACGCGCGGACGGGCAGATAGTTGTAGCCCGCCCAGCAGAACCGGCACAGGTTCGCGCAGCCGCGGACGATTTCGACGAGGAAGCGGGAGCCGAACTCGGTGTCGGGCGTGAAAATGCCCGTCGCCGGCGGGTCGACGGCCTCTGTCGTGCGCAGGGCGGCCTTGCGCACCGGCATCGGCGGCCCTTCGTCTGCGGACGCGGAATCCGGGCGCACGCGAAACCCGGCGAGCGTATTGTCGGCGGCGTACTGCGGCTCGTAAAACGACGGCACGTAGAACCCGCGCGCCCGTGACAGGCGCCGGAGCAGGTCCGCGCGATCCGCCGCCTCGCTGAAGGCCGATCGCAGCCAGGGGACGAGCGCCTCGCCTTCGCCGGCGGCGATCACGTCCGCGAACGGCGCGAGCGGCTCCGGGTTCACGAAGGTCACGGCGCCGCCAACGACGATCAGCGGGTGGCGCGCGGTGCGCTCGGCGGCGTACGCGGGAATGCCGGCGAGACGGAGGAGCGTGAGCACGTTCACGTAGTCCCATTCGAACGACACCGAAAAGGCCACGACGTCGAAATCGCCGACCGGTGTCTGGGATTCGAGTGTGAGCAGTGGGGCCCTGGCGGCGGTCAGCTCCGCGAGCTCCTGCCGCGGCGGCAGGAAGAATCGCTCGCACACGATGTCGTCCTCGGCGTTGAACAGGCGGTAGACCGTCTGGAAACCGAGGTTCGACATGCCGACCCAGTACGTGTTCGGAAAGGCGAGCGCGATGCGCAGACGATCGCCGTGCGGCTTTTTGGTGTAGCCGACTTCTTTCGCGAGGGTTTGCCGTGCGCGTTCGCGCTGGGTCCAGGAGCTCATTGTCGGTCGGGGGCGTCAACGGCAACCGGGACGCGAGTCCTTCGCGCGGCCCGGAGCAAGACAGCAGCGTGCGCCGATTGACGCTGCGGCGCCGGCGCTCGCGGGTGCCGTGGATCTACCTACTGTATCACCGCGTTCCGCAGCCGCCCGGCCTGGACTGAGGTCTCACCCGCTGAGCTCAGCTCTCCTGGCGTCGCAGGAACGCCGGCACGTCGAACGTGCCCGTGTCGAGATCCGCGTCCGACTCCTGCTGCGGGTGCAGCGTGTCGGCGTCGATGTCGCCCGGATCCGCGGGCGGTCCGCTCATGCTGAACGATCCCATCGGCGCTGCGCCGCCGCCGGCGCCGGCGGCCGCGGCCATCGGGAGATCGAGCAGCGACCGCCGGGCGATCGACATCCGCTGCGAGGACACCGACAGCGGCGGCGCCGCCGGAGGCACGTCGCCGCGACGCGTATCTGCTCGGTGTACGGCGTCATGTCGACGGGCGTCTGCGCCGGCGCCCCAACCGACCGTCTGGACCCGTGCGGTTCGAAGCCGGTGGCGATGACGGTGATCTTCACCCGGCCCTTCAGCGCCGGATCGACGACCGCGCCGAAAATGATGTTCGCGTCCTCGTCGGCCGCCTCCTGCACGATGCACGAGGCCTCGCTCACCTCGATCAGCGACAGGTCCGGTCCGCCGGTCACGTTGATGATCACGCCCCGTGCGCCGTTTACGGACGCGTCTTCGAGCAGCGGGCTCGATATCGCGCGGCGCGCCGCTTCGATGGCGCGGTCCTGGCCCTCGGCGATGCCGGTGCCCATCATCGCCATGCCCATGCCGGCCATGATCGTTTTCACGTCGGCGAAGTCGAGATTGATCAATCCCGGCACGAGAATCAGATCCGAGATGCCCTGGATCGCCTGCCGCAGCACATCGTCGGCGGTCGCGAACGCGTCCATCATGCGGCGTCGTGCGATCGATGATCGTCAGCAGGCGCTCGTTGGGAATCGTGATCGTGGTGTCCACGCAGTCGCGGAGCGCTTCGAGGCCGCGCTCGGCCTGGATCTGGCGCTTGCGCCCCTCGAAGCGGAACGGCTTGGTGACCACGGCGACGGTGAGCGCGCCGAGCTCGCTGGCGAGGCTGGCGATGACCGGCGCCGCGCCGGTGCCGGTGCCGCCGCCCAGGCCGGTCGTCACGAAGATCATGTCGGCGCCGTCGAGGGCCTGGAGGATCGTCTCGGTGTCTTCGAGCGCCGCCTGGCGTCCGACGTTCGGATCCGCGCCGGCGCCAAGGCCTTTGGTGAGCTTGCTGCCGATCTGCAGCTTCACCGGCGCCGGACTCGTGCGCAGCGCCTGCAGGTCGGTGTTCGCGATGATGAACTCGACGCCGTCGAGTCCGACCTGGACCATGCGGTTGACGGCATTGCTGCCGCCGCCGCCGACGCCGACGACTTTGATCCGCGCACCGGCGCTTTTCTCCTCGTCGAGCCGCAGCCGCAGTCGGTTGGCGTCGCGCAGGTCGTCGGTGTAGTCACTCATCCGTTGTCTCCCATGTAGCGCGGGCCTTTTAGGCCCGCGAATCGCGGCCTGAAAGGGCCGCGCTACGACCAGGTCAGAAAAATTCCCGGAACAATCCGCGCAGCCGCCCTGCCACGCGCACGAAAGCGCCCGCGCCGACAGGCGCTCGCGCCGACTCTCCCATGTGATGTCGACTGCCGTAGAGCACGAGCCCGACGCCGGTCGCGAACGTCGGACTGTTGACGTGATCGGCCAGCCCGCCGACGCCGCTCGGACAGCCGCGCCGGATCGGCAGATCGAAAATCTGCTCGGCGATCTCGGGCATGCCGTCGAGGATGGCGCCGCCGCCCGTGAGCACGATGCCCGAGTTCAAGCTCTTCTCGTATCCCCCGCGGCGGATGTCGTCCCACACGAGATGGAAAATCTCCTCTGCGCGCGGCTGCAGGATCTCCGACAGAATCCGGCGCGCCATGACCCGCGGCTTGCGTCCGCCGACGCTCGCCACTTCCATCGTGTCGTCTTCGTCCACCATGCCGGACAGCGCGCAGCCGCACTTGCGCTTGATCTTTTCCGCGTCGGGCACCGGCGTGCGCAGGCCGACGGCGATGTCGTTCGTGAAGTGATCGCCGCCGACGTTGACCACCGAGGTGTGCCAGAGGCTGCCGCGCTCGTAGATCGCGATGTCGGTGGTGCCGCCGCCGATGTCCACCAGCGCGACGCCAAGCTCCCGCTCGTCTTCGGTCAGCACCGACTCGCTCGCCGCGAGCTGCTCGACCACCGTCTCGGCAACGCCGACGCCCGCGCGGTTCACGCAGGCGACGATGTTCTGCGTCGCGCTCTGGCTGCCGGTCACGATGTGCACGTTGACTTCGAGCCGCGCGCCCGTCATCCCGACCGGCGCGCCAATCCCGTCCTGCTCGTCGACGACGAAGTCCTGCGGGAGGACGTGCAGGATCTCCCGGCCGGTCGGCAGCGACACCGCCTTGGCCGCGTCGATCGCCCGCCGCACGTCGTCGCGCGTGATCTCGCGGTTCTTGCCGGCGACGGCAATCACGCCGCGGCTGTTGAACCCTTTGATGTGCGGCCCGGACAACCCGAGGTGCACGGTGTCGATTTCGACGCCGGCCATCAGCTCGGCCTCGTCGATGGCTTTCTTGATCGATTCGACCGCCGCCTCCAGGTTGACGACCACGCCGCGCCGGATGCCGCGCGACTCCGCGACGCCGAGGCCGACGATTTCGACGCTGCCGCTGTCCAGCATCTCGCCGACGACCGCCGTCACCTTCGACGTGCCGACATCGAGCCCGACCAGGTACCGTTCTTTGCGCGCCACTATCTTTTTTGCTCCTGCCGGCCCGCCCGGGGCTGGCGTGCACGCACGAGGCCGTCGCGCCTGCCCGCCGGAGCCTTGGCGAAGGCGGGCGAGCGTTCCGCGCGGGCCACTTTGACGGGCGTTTCCGGCGCCGTCCGCGCCGGCCGTACGTAGATCCGATCGTCGAAGCGGAGGTCGACGTAGTCGATCTCGGCGACTCGCTCGTGCACGGCCGCGGCCAGCTCGAGATACGACTCGATCCGGGGGAGGAATTGATCCTCGCCAATATGGATGACAGCCGGGTCGCCGGTGAGAATGACCGACGCGTTGTGGACGTCGCTGACGTCGACCTGCGACAGCCTGCGCGCGACGGCCGGCTTGGCCTTCAGCGCGGCGATCACCCGCGCCGCCAGATCCGCGCGCGGTTCGTCCGCCATCGTCTCGGGCGCCACGTTCGGTTTCGCATGCGGCCCCGACGAGGCGCCCAGGCCGTCCACGATGGGCAGGTCGAGGTCCGCGTACTGCGGGCCGTACGCGTCGATGACGACGCCGCGTCCATCTACGAGATACATCTCGCCGCCGATCCGGCCGATGCCGATCGGCTGACGCTCCGTAATGACGACTTCGACCGTCGACGGCAGCGATCGCCGCAGCGCGGCGTCGCGCACCCACGGCGAGGCCAGCAGACGCTGACGCCACGCGTCGAGGTCGGCCCACAAGATGCTTTCGCCGCGCAGCCCGTTCAGCACGGCAAGGACCTCGCCCTTCGAGAGCCGCTCGGTGCCGGCGACGTCGATGTTGCCGATGCGGAGCACGTTGGCGTAGGCCGCGACCGCCGACACGCGATAGATGCCGTACGCGAGCACCGCGCCAAGCACGCCGTACTTCAGCACCGGCTGCACGAGCGCACGCCACGCGCGGCGCCGGCGTCCCGGCTTCACGTGCGCGCGGCGGAAGCGGCGATCGGACGGCGCGGATACGGCGCTCATCGCAAAGCCTCGACCAGGCGATCGGCCAGCGTGCCAATCGATCCGGCGCCCAGCGTGATCACGACGTCGCCGGTTCGCGCGATCCGTTGGATGGCGGCGACGACGTCGTCGAGCCGGGGCGCGACGTCCACCGGCGCCGCGACGCCGCGCCGGACTTCGGCCGCGAGCGCGTCGAGCGTGATCCCGGGGATCGGTTCCTCGCCGGCCGAGTAGATGTCGGTGAGCACGACGTGATCGGCCTGCGCGAGCGCCGGGCCGAAATCGGCGAGGAGCGCCGCCGTCCGCGTGAAGCGATGCGGCTGGAACGCCACGACGATTCGACGATTGAGCTGCCGGGCCGCCGCCAGCACGGCGGCAATTTCCGTCGGGTGATGGCCGTAGTCGTCAACGACAAGGATGCCGTTCGGCTCGCCGCGGATGTCGAAGCGGCGTTCGGCGCCGCGGAAATCGGCGCAGGCCCGATGCGATCCGATCGAATGGCAGCCCGAGCTCGAGCCCGACCGCAACCGTCGCGAGCGCGTTCTGCAGGTTGTGCCGGCCGGGGACCGAGAGTTGGATTGTGCCGAGCGGTTCTCTGTCGTAGGGCGGCCCTTCGCGGGGTGGCCGCCGTGCGCGGGCCTGAAAGGCCCGCGCTACGAGCGACAGTTGCTTTCGCGCTCAGCGGTCCCAGCTCGATATCAGACGCGGTGAGATGCGCGGCGGGCGCATCGAGGCCGTACGTCGTCACGCGCCGCGTCATGCGCGGGACGATCGCGGCCAGATTCGGGTCGTCGAGACAGGCGACGACGCCGCCGTAGAACGGCACCTTGTTGGCGAAGTCGACGAACGCCTGCTGCAGGTCGTCGAACCCGCCGTAGTTTTCGAGATGCTCGCGATCGATGTTCGTAATCACCGCCATCGACGGAAACAGTTTGAGAAACGATCGGTCGCTTTCGTCCGCTTCCACCACCATCAGCTCGCCGCGGCCGAGTCGCGCGTTGCTGCCGAACGCGCTCAGCCGCCCGCCAATCACCGCCGTCGGATCGAGGCCGGCGCGTTCGAGCACCAGCGCGATCATCGAGGTCGTCGTCGTCTTGCCGTGCGCCCCCGCCACCGCGATGGCGAAGCGAAGGCGCATCAGCTCCGCGAGCATCTCCGCCCGCGGAATCACCGGAATCTGCCGCGCGCCCGCTTCGCGCACTTCGGGATTCGTCGGCCGCACCGCCGACGACGTCACCACCACGTCTGCGTCGCCGACGTGCGCCGCGTCGTGTCCGTACGCGACGCGAATCCCCAGCGTCCCCAGCCGGTCCGTGACGGACGACCGCTTCTCGTCCGATCCCGAGACCGAGTACCCGAGATTGGCCAACAGCTCGGCGATCCCGCTCATGCCGATGCCGCCAATCCCGACGAAGTGCACCCGCCTGGTCTTGCCTAACATCGGTCCGGCTAAAGCCGGATCCCACGACGATCACTGCATCGCGCGTCGGGACCTATCACGAGCCTCTGCGCTTCGTGTCCGGCTTTCGCCGGACCTACAGCCGCTCGATCACCGTCCAACCAACTCCAGCGCCCGATCGACGATCACCTTCGCCGCGTCCGGCCGCGCGAGGGCGAACGCCGTCGTCGCCAATCGCGTCCGGCGCGCGCGATCGTTCACGAGCGCGAGCAGCCGATCCGCCAGCACGGCGCCCGACAGTTCCTGCTGCAGCAGCACCTCGGCGCCGCCCGCGCCGGCGAGCGCCTCCGCGTTCTTCCGCTGGTGATCGTCGGTCGCGGTCGGCAGCGGAATCAGAATCGCCGCCTTCCCCGCCGCCGTCAGTTCCGCCAGCGTCGTCGCGCCGGCCCGGCAGACGATTACGTCTGCCTGCCGGAGGTGCCGGCCCATGTCGTAGAGGAACGGCTCGACGTCGGCCGAAAACCCGGCCTGCCGGTACGCGGTGCGCACCATCTCCACATCTCGCTCTCCCGTCTGATGGGTGACACGAAGATGCGAAGCATCGGCCGCCAACCTCGGCGCTGCCTCCACCATGGCCATGTTGATTGCGTGCGCGCCCTGAGAGCCGCCAAAAACTAGGACCCGTGCAACGGACGTCTGTTCATCGCTCGCCCATTCCTGTTGGGGTCCGGCCGTCGCAAGAAACTCCGGCCGCACCGGGTTGCCGCTGACGAAGGCCTTCGGGCCGAAAAACGATCGCGTCGACTCGTACGTCACTGCTGCGGCGCGCACCCATCGCGCCAGGAGCCGATTGGTCAATCCAGGCACCGCGTTCTGCTCCAGCACCATGGTCGGGACGCGGCGCAGCGCCGCCATCAACACGACCGGACCGGAGCTGTACCCGCCGACGCCGATCACGAGGTTCGGGCGCCGCCGCGAAATGATGCGCCAGGCGTCGATCACGCCGGCGGGCAGGAGCGATGCCCCGCGCAGTCGATCGACGACCGACTTGCCCTTGATCCCCGCGCTGCGAATCAGATCCAGTGCGAACCCCTCGCGCGGCACGACGCGCGTCTCGATCCCCCGCGCCGTGCCGGCAAACGACACGGTGGCATCCGGCCGGCGCGCTTGCAGTTCGCGCGCGACCGCAATGCCCGGATACAGATGCCCGCCGGTACCGCCGCCGGCGATGACCACGCGCAGACCCATGCCTCATGCTTCGCTGGACGCCGTGCCGTCCACGCGCAGCGGGTGCGCCGACGCCCCGGATGCCGCGTGCTGCGACACGTTCAACAAGATGCCCATCCCCATGAGATTGATCACGAGCGACGATCCCCCCGAGCTGACGAACGGCAGCGGCGTTCCCTTCGTCGGCATCAGCCCGAGCACGACGCTGATGTTCACGAACGCCTGAATCGCCACCATCGTCGTCAAGCCGAGCGCGAGAAACGAGCCGAAGGCGTCCGGCGCGTTCAGCGCCACGCGCAGGCCGCGCCACGCGATGATGGCGAAGCACACCAGCACGGCGGTCGCGCCGACCAGACCGAGCTCCTCCGAGATGACCGCGTAGATGAAATCGGTGTGCGGCTCCGGCAGGTAGAACAGCTTCTGCACGCCGTTCATGAGCCCGCGGCCCCACAGGCCGCCGGTGCCGACGGCGATCATCGATTGGATGATCTGGAAGCCGTCGCCGAGCGGGTCTTGCCACGGGTTGAGAAACGCCAGCGTGCGGCGGCGCCGATACGCGGAGCCCATCACGATCACGTAGATCGCCGGTATCGAGGCCAGCGCGACGCCGACGATATAGCGGTAGTGAAGACCGGCGGCGCACACCATGACGCCGGTGATCAGCAGCAGCGCCATCGACGTCCCAAAATCCGGTTCCGCGAGAATCAGCGCCACCAGCCCGACGACGACGATCCCGATCGGCAGCAGTGCGTATCCGACTTCGTCGATGCGATGCATGCGCCGCTCGAGAATCGCGGCGATGAAGAAGATCGCGGCCAGCTTCGCGAGCTCCGACGGCTGGATGCCGATGCCGCCGACGCCGAACCACCGCCGCGCGCCGTTCACGGGCGGCATGAAGAGGACCGCGACGAGCGCAGCCACCGCGACGCCCAGGCAGATCCAGATGAATGCCGGCTTGCGGTAGTTCCGGTAGTCGATGCGCATGACCAGGTACAGCAGCGAGAGGCCGAGCATCGCCCACATGCTTTGCCGGACCAGGAACATGGACGCTTTGCCGTACTTCTGCAGCGCGATCGGCGCCGATGCGCTGTAGACCATGACGACGCTGAGGCCGACCAGCAGGATCGTCGCGATGAACAGGGCCTTGTCTGACTTGAGTTTGCGCGCCATTGTTCGCCTGTGTTGCCCCCTATAGCCCGAACGACATTCTTCCGAAACACTTCCCGAGTACGGGATTAGGATCGCCGTGAGCGGTCAGCAGTCATCAGTCGGCCCTGGGCCGAGGCACCAGCTTCCCTGGCCGGGGCAGCCAGGGTTCCCAGCAGCCAGTCCTCCGCCGCATGGACCGACTGACGACTGCTCACAGCTCACACACATCACTGCCTGTCTACGGACTGATGCTGACCTGCTTCATCCGCCTCACCTCCTCTTTAAATCGCCTGCCGCGCTCCGCGTAATCCCGAAACATGTCGAAGCTCGCGCACGCGGGCGCCAGCAGCACCACTCCGGACGGTTGAGCCAGCGCGTACGCGCGCGCGACCGCCTCGTCCAATGCCTCAGCTTCATGCACAGGCACCACGTCAGTGAGTGCCTCTCGCACGAGCGGCCGCGCCTCGCCGATCGCCACCACGGCCTTCGCTCGCGCGGCGAGCGGTTCCCGCAGCAGGCGGAGATCGCCGCCCTTGAAGCGGCCGCCGATGATCGGCACGAGTCCGCGATCGAAGCTCTCGATCGATCGCAGCGCCGACTCGACGTTGGTTGCTTTCGAATCGTTGACGAACCGGACGCCGCCGATCTCGGCGACGAGCTCCATCGCGTGCTCGAGGCCGGGAAAGGTCTCGACTGCCGCCGTCATCGCGACCGGCGAGACACCGGCAATCGCGCCAACCGTTGCCGCGGCCATCACGTCGTTCACGAGATGCGGCCCGAGCAGGTGAATCGCGTCGATCGGGACGAGCCGCTCGGCTCGGTCGGCCGTCCGATCGACGATCCAGCCGTCGTCGATCACCGTGCCGACGGGAATCTCCGACCGCCGCGCGAACAAACGCCGCCGCGCGCGGCCGCGACGCGCCAGCTCGAGGACTGACGGATCGTCGGCGTTGATCACCGCCCAGTCGTCCGCATCCTGGTTCTCGAACACGCGCGCCTTCGCCGCGCCGTACGCGTCGGCCGACGGATGCCGATCGAGGTGATCGGGCGAGAAATTCAGCATCACGGCGATCCACGGGTGGAACGTGTCGATCTGCTCGAGCTGAAAGCTGCTCGTCTCGACGACGTGGAACGTGTCGGGCGTCGATTCGGCCACCTGCGCGCTCAGCGGGACGCCGATGTTGCCGCCGACCGCGACGCGGAAGCCCGCGGTCTCGAGCATCCGCCCCGTCAGCGCGGTCGTCGTCGATTTGCCCTTCGTCCCGGTAATCGCGATCACCCGGCCCTGCAGCCAGCGCGACGCGAGCTCGATTTCGGCAATCACCGGCACGCCCCGCTCGCGCGCAGCGGCGACGGCAGGCTGTTCCGGCGGCACGCCGGGACTCAGCACGACGAGATCGGCCTCGGTAAACGTCGCCAGCTGATGCCCTCCGAGCTCGAGCGCCACGCCGAGCCGAACCAGTACGTCGGCGCCGGGAATCTCGGCGCGCGTGTCCGACAGCGTCACCGCCGCGCCGCGGCGCGCGAGCAGTTCGGCGGCCGCGAGGCCGCTTCGCGCCGCTCCAGCGACGGTCACGCGTTTGCCGTTGACGTCGAATCCCATCAGCGCAGCTTGAGAGTCGCCAAACTACCCAACGCGAAAATCACCGCGAGAATCACGAACCGTGTAATCACCTTCGGCTCGCTCCACCCGATCAGCTCGAAGTGGTGATGCAGCGGCGCCATCCGAAAGACGCGCTGCCCCCCGGTCAGCCGGAAGTACGTCACCTGAATGACAACCGACAGCGCTTCGAGCACGAACACGCCGCCGACCATGACCAGTAGAAGTTCCTGTTTGATGAGGATGGCGACCGTCCCAAGCGCGGCGCCGAGCGCCAGCGATCCCACGTCGCCCATGAAAATGTCGGCGGGATACGAGTTGTACCAAAGGAACCCGAGCGAGGCGCCGACCAGCGCCCCGCAGAAGACGGTCAGCTCCGCGGCCAGCGGAAACCGCACCAGCAGCAGATAGTCGGCAAACACGCGGTGCCCCGTCACGTACGCGAGCGCGGTGTACGCGGCCGCGGCAATCGCGAAGATGCTGATCGCCAGTCCGTCGAGGCCGTCGGTGAGGTTGACCGCATTCGATTCCGCCACCAGCACGAACACCGCGAACGCCAGGTACCACCAGCCGAGATCCGGGACGAGCCGCTTGAAGAACGGAAACACGAGCCGCGTGTTGTAGGCGCCCTGCTGCGCCAGCACGAGGAGCACGATGCCGACCGCTGTCGCGATCAGCACCTGGCCGAGAATTTTTCCGCGCGGACTGAGCCCGTGATGCGACCGGCCCGCGATCTTCATGTAGTCGTCGGCAAACCCGATGGCGCCGAAGCCGGCCGTCGTGAGCACCGCGATCCACACGTAGACGTTGGTCAGGTCCGCCCACAGCAAGGTCGGCACGAGCGCGGCCGTGAGGATCAACAGCCCGCCCATCGTCGGCGTGCCCGCCTTGGGACGATGGGTCTGCGGTCCCTCCGTGCGAATCACCTGGCCGATTTGGAACTCGCGCAGCTTGCGGATCATCCAGGGGCCGAGCGTCAGGCTGATCGCCAGCGCCGACAAGCTCGCCGCCGCCGTGCGGAACGTGATGTAGCGAAACACGTTCAGCGCAGACAACTGCGTTGCCGGGAGGATTTCCTGAACGAGCAGGTAATAGAGCATCAGACCTGTTCCGCACGGAGGCGATCCACCACACGATCCGTTTTCACCCCTCGCGATCCCTTCACCAGGACCACGTCGCCGGACTTCACGAACTCGACGACCGCCGCGCCGGCTTCCACGCTGTCGCCGTAATGGCGCACATCACGTCGATCCATGCCCGCGGCGACCGCCGCCGCCGCGAGCGCTTCGGCGGCCGCGCCGCCGACGGCGAACAGCGCATCGACGTGCGCCGCGGCAGCCGCCCGCCCAATCTCGGCGTGCAGACTGGACGCCTGATCGCCCAGCTCCAGCATTTCGCCCAGCACCGCCACGCGCCTCGTGGCGTTCGTCGCGGCCAGCACATCCAGCGCGCGCTTCATCGCCGTCGGGCTCGCGTTATAGCTGTCGTCGATCACGACCACGCCGCTCGCGAGCCGAAGCACTTCGCCGCGATGCGTCGCCGGCCGCAGGCGCGCGGCTTTCTCGACGATCTCCGGCAGCGGCACGTCGGACTCGAGCGCGACGGCCGTCGCCGCGAGGACGTTGGCGAGATTGCCTCGACCCACGAGGGGCGTCGTCATCGCGGCCGTACCGCGCCAGGTCGTGACCTGTGCGCTCGTCCCCTCGATCCCGCGATCCACAACCTCGGTGGCGCGCACGTCGGCGTCACGGTCGATGCCGAACGTCCGCACACGCCCTTCGAACGATCCAATCCGGCCCGCGATCCGCGCGTCGTCCGCATTGGCGACGAGCAACGTCGCCGGTGTCGCACGCTCGAGAATCTCCGCCTTCGCATCGGCGATGGCATCCACCGATCCGAAGAACCCGACGTGGGCTTCTCCGACGTTGGTCCACACCCGGACGTCAGGTTCCGCGACGCGGACGAGCGTGCTGATTTCTCCGGCGTGATTCATCCCGAGCTCGACGACCGCCATCTCCGGCCGCTGCCGCAACTCCACCAGCGAGAGCGGCAGACCGATGTGGTTGTTGAAATTCCCCTTGTTGCGGATCACGCGATACCGCAGGCCCAGGAACTCGGCCGTGATTTCCTTCGTCGTGGTCTTGCCCGCGCTGCCGGTTATAGCCACCACCTTGGCGCCCGAGGCGCGTCGAATCGCGTTGCCCGAGACCTTGCAGCGCCGACGATCGTGTCGTCGACTTCGATGACCGCCGTCGTGGCGCGGCGTCGGGTTCCGCGCAGCGCACGCGCCGCGCGGGACGACGACACCCGTCGCGCCGCGTTCGATGGCCGCATCAGCGAAATCCGTACCGTCAAAGTGTTCGCCCCGAATCGCGATGAACAACTCGCCGCGCGCGAGCGTGCGTGTATCGATGGACACGCCCGCGAACTCCAATCCACCCGCACCCGCCACCAGGGTTCCCGCCATCTGTTCGGCGACCCACGCCGCCGTCAGCGGGATCTCACCCACGCCGCGCCTTACAACACGCCCGTCCGGCGCCGCGCCAGCGCCTCGCGCGCCACCTCGACGTCGTCGAACGGCAGCGTGCGATCGCCGATCACCTGGTACTTCTCGTGTCCCTTGCCGGCGATCAGCACCAGGTCGCCGGGACGTGCCTGCTCGATCGCCTTGGCAATGGCCGCGCGGCGATCGACGATGGTCAGCACGCTCTGCGCGCTGTCGCGCCGCGTATCCGACGTAATGCCGCGCTGAACCTCCTCGATGATCCGAGCCGGATCCTCGCTGCGCGGGTTGTCCGACGTGATCACGATGAGATCGCTCAGACGTCCCGCGACGGCGCCCATCAGCGGACGCTTCGTGCGATCGCGATCGCCGCCGCAACCGAACACCGTGATCAACCGGCCCGTGGCCAGTGGCCGCGCCGTCTCGAGCAGGTTGCGCAGCGCATCGTCCGTGTGCGCGTAGTCGACGACGACAGTGACTTCGTCGCCGGGGCCCGATACGAGCTGAAACCGCCCGGGCACTCCGGGAAGGGCGGCGACGCCGCGCTCGATCGCGTCGAACGGGATGTCGAGCGCCGTGGCCGTCGCAACCGCCGCGAGGATGTTGTAGACGTTCGGCCGGCCCACCAGGGCGGAGCGCACGCTCACCGTGCCACGCGGCGTCCGCACATCGAAGGTCAAGCCCGCCAGCGAAAACGACAGCGGACCGGTCGTGATGTCGGCTGGCCGCTGAAGGCCGTAGGTCACCGGCCGTCCGCCTGCTTCGACGAGCGCGGCGGCCCGCGGATCGTCGGCATTGATCAGGGCCGGCGCATCGGGCGACAGCATCTCGAACAACCGGCGCTTCGCGCGGAAGTAGTCGTCCATGTCCGCGTGGAAATCCAGGTGATCGCGCGTGAGGTTGGTGAAGATGGCCGCCGCGAATCGCATGCCGGCCACGCGCTGCAGCGCCAGCGCGTGCGACGACACTTCCATCGCGCATGCGCCGCATCCGCGATCCACCATCTCTCGCAGCAGCGCCTGCAGATCCGGCGCCTCGGGCGTCGTCCGCGCCGCGTCGCGCTCGTCGGCCTTTCCCGGACCCAGGCGATACGCGACCGTTCCGAGAATTCCGCATCGGATGCCGGCGGCTTCGAAAATCGACGCGAGCAGGTACGCCGTCGTCGTCTTGCCGTTGGTGCCCGTGATCCCGACGACGCGCATCTCGCGCGCTGGGGTGGCGGTAGAACTCCGTCGCGAGCAGCGCGAGCGCGAGCCGCGCGTCGGTGACCCCCACCCAGGGAACCTGGACGTCGCCCGGCGCCGCTTGTTCGGCCACGACCGCGAGCGCGCCGCGGTCGATCGCCTGGCGCGCGAACGAGGTGCCGTCCGCGAGCCGGCCTTTCAGAGCGACGAAGACATCGCCTCGTTTTACCGTGCGCGAGTCGTACGCGACTCCTGCGACGACAGACGTCTCGCCGGTCGTCGGCGCCGAACCGTCGACAACGAGTCCGTGTTCGCGCAGCGTGGCCATCAGGCCGGCCCACGTCATTGGTGACTCTCGTCCACGACGCGCTTCGGCGGCATTCGATCGAGAACAATGGTGCAGACGCCTTCGGACTGGAGCGGCGTTCCGGGCTGCGGGTCCTGCGAGACGACAAACCCATGGCCCGAGACGCGCGCGGTCATGCCCAGCCGCACCAGCTTCCTCACCGCTTCCCGCGCGCTCAGGCCGCGAAGATCGGGCACGATGCCTTCCGGCTCGTCGACGATCAGCTTGAGCGTGGACTCGGTCGCGGCGATCCCGGTGACCGGTGCTTGATCGGGCGCGTCACGCCGCGCGACCAGAACCGGCGGCGCGGGATTGATCGTCGGCGCGATCCCGAGATAGCGAAGCGCCGGCTCGGCGATGCGCTTGAAAATGGGCGCCGCCACGCGGCCGCCGTGATCGCCGTTGGGTCCGTGCGGCGCGTCGAGCACGACGATCATCGCCAGCACCGGATCCTGCGACGGCAGAAACCCGACGAACGACGCGTAGTGATCCGAGGACGAGTAGCGGCCCCCGACGAGTTTCTGCGCCGTTCCGGTTTTGCCGGCGATCGTGTAGCCGTCGATCGCCGCCAGCTTCGCGGTGCCGTCGGTGACGACGCCTTCCATGATCTGCGTCAGGGTCGCCGCCGTGTCCGCGCTGATCGTGCGGCCCGTCACCTTGGAGGGCGTCTGGTATCGCACGCCGTTTCGATAGATCGCGCGCACGACCCGCGGCTGGACGTACTGCCCGCCGTTGGCCACCGCGCTGACGGCCGCCACCATCTGCAGTGGCGTGATCGCGACCTGGTAGCCCATCGACACCGACGCGAGCGCGCTGTCGGTCCACTTCTCCGGGCTCCACACGATGCCGGCGTTCTCGGCGGGAAAGTCCGGCGAGACCTGGCGGCCGAAGCCGAAGAGCGACACGAACCGGCTGAGACGCTCGGTGCCGACCTTGAATCCAATCTTGACCGCGCCGATGTTGCTCGACTTGACGAGCACGTTGCTGAACGAGAGCACGCCGCTGTTGCGGCCGTTGTCGTCGATGATCACGCGCGATCGATCGATGACCAGCCGGCCGGGGTTGGTATCGATCAGCGTCTCGGGCGTCATCACCTTTTCTTCGATCGCCGCCGACGCGGTGACGACCTTGAACGTGGACCCCGGTTCGTACAGATCCTGAACGGCGCGGTTGCGGCGCGCGGCCTCGTCGAATTCCCGGTAGGTATTGGGATTGAACGTCGGCTCGTTCGCCATCGCCAGAATCTCGCCCGTGCGCGGGTTCATGACGATCGCGGTGCCGCCGGCCGCCTGGTTTTCGATCACGCCGTGATGCAGCTCGCGCTCGGCGACGTGCTGCAGGTATTCGTCAATCGTCAGCTCGACCGTGGACCCGTACGTCGGCGGACGTTCGAACCGGCTGAACACGTGGCGGCGCGCGTCGGTCTGCACGAGCATGGTGCCCGGCTTGCCGCGGATGCGCGAGTCGTAGGTGGACTCGAGCCCGTTCAGGCCGGTGTTGTCGATGCCGACGTATCCGAGCAGGTGCGCGGCCAGCTCCTTGTTCGGATAGAAGCGTTTGCTTTCCTTGATGAAGCCGATGCCGTCGAGATTGAGCGCGGCGACGCGCCGCGCCTGATCCGGCGCAATCTGCCGCCGCACGTACGCGAACGCCTTCTGCTGGCCGAGCTTCTCGACGAGCGTTTGCCGCTCGCGGGTCGTGCAGTCCTCGAGCGCCGCGCACAGTTTCTGGACGGCCTCCGCGGCGTTGGCGATTTCGGTCGGCACCGCGTAGATCGAGTCCGCGTCCACGCTGGTGGCGAGGACCCGGCCGCGGCGATCGAGGATGTCGCCGCGCTTGGGCGGCACGGTCTGCGTCCGCATCTGCTGGCGCTCGGCGCGCGCCACCAGATCGGCGCGCTGCACCAGTTGCAGCCAGACGAGACGCACCTCGATGCAGGCCACCCACGCCGCCGTCGTCACGGCGACGATGGCGACGCGCTTCCTGAGCGTGCCGCGCCAGTCGAGAGGAACCGGAGGCGCCATTACCGCCGCGCGACGACCGACTTGGCCGGCGGTTCGGCCGGCAGCACCCGCTGGATGACGATGGCCTCGTCACGCGACGGGCTGACGAGATGCAGCTGATCGATCGCGAGCGCTTCGATTCGTCTGGGCGACTTCAGCGTTTCGATCTCGAGGCGGAGCCGATGGCCGGTCTCCTCCTCGGCGGCGCGCTGCCGCTGCAATGATTCCGTCTCGTACCCGTGACGAAGGAGCTCGAAATGCTGCCAGGCGGAAAACAGCAAGGCGAGCACCAGGAAGCCCGCGATGCCCACCGACTTCGAAAGCTCCCGCTGGCGCGTCTCGTCGACTTCGCGAACGATCGGATTGTTCCGAACATCCTTCTTGATCGCGTACTCGAATGCTTCCATGGCGCCCTCCCTGGTCAAGACCCTGCCTCGACGATCCGTTCCGCCGCGCGCAGCTTGGCGCTTCGCGCCCGCGGATTTCGTGACACTTCTTCGTCGCTCGGGACGATCGGCTTCTTGGTCAGCACCTTCACGCCCGCGCCGCGCGTTTCGAGGCCGCGCAGCGTGTGCTTCACGATCCGATCCTCGAGCGAATGAAACGTGATGACGACCAGCCGCGCGCCCGCGCGCAGGCGGCGCACCGCGGCTTCGAGAAACCGATCCAGGCCGTCGAGCTCGCGGTTCACCCAGATGCGCAGCGCCTGAAACGTCCGCGTCGCCGGATCGATGCGCGCGCCTCGCCGCGGAATCGCGCGGCGGACGATCGATGCCAGCCGGCCGGTCGTGGCGACCGGCGTCTCGCGCCGCGCGTCCACGATCGCGCGCGCGATCCGGCGCGAGAAACGTTCTTCGCCGTACTGATAGATGGCGTCGGCGAGCTCACGCTCGGTCGAGCGGGCCACCAGATCCGCGGCCGTTTCGCCCGAGCTCTGATCCATCCGCATGTCGAGCGGCTCGTCGCGCTGAAAGCTGAATCCGCGGCCCGGCGCATCGAGCTGCATCGACGAGATGCCGAGATCCGCCAGCGTGCCGTCGACGACCGCCAACTGGCGCGCGTCGAGCACTTCCTCGAGCGCGCGATAGTCGGCGTGGACGAGATCCACGCGATCGCGCCACGCGGACAAGCGTCTCGCGCGCGAGGGCGAGCGCGTGCGTGATCGCGGTCGAAGCCGATCACGCGAGTGGCGCCAGCCTCGAGGAGTGCGCGCGCGTGGCCGCCCAGACCAAGCGTGCAGTCCACGAACACGCCGCCCCGCTCGGGACGAAGATGCTCGAGCACCTCGGCGGTCATCACAGGGACGTGCGTCATCACACGCCGAACCCCGACAATGCGCGGGCATCGTCGTCGGTAAACGGATCGCGCTGCAGCCGGTTGAGGAAGCGATCGTGGTTCCAGATGTCGAGGCAGTTGACCTGTCCGAGGACGTCGACTTCGCCGGTCATCGTCGCCGACTCACGCAGGCGCACGGGAATCAGCACGCGACCCTGGGCGTCGAGCTCTGTCGTCTGGCCGTAATAATTGATACGATCCAGATAGCGGAGCTTCGACGGATGGCTCGACGGTACCTGCGCGAGTTTCTGTTCGAGCTCGAGCCAGACCGGCATGGGGTAGATGCGCACGTATTCACCCGACAGACTCGTCAGGAACAACTCGCGGCCGTACTTCGACTCGAGGAGCGAACGAAACATGTTCGGCACCTTGAGTCGGCCTTTGTCATCCACGCTGGCTGGAGCGTTACCCCTGAACAACGGACACCTCGACTAGATCCCTTATCGGCCACTTTCTTCCATAAATTTCCACGCAGATAGTAGAAGAGCTCCCCGGCTAAGTCAACGCAAAATCCACCCCGTCAGTAAGTTACGCCAAATTTTCGCCTTTCCATCGCCTGACCAAATGTCACCAACTGTCACCGGGGTCTGACCCCAAGGGGCCGACTGGTGCCCCCCTTGGGGTCAGACCCCGGTGACAATTTGTTAGGATTCGGGACCCTCATGCTTCGGGCGGCACTCATCGGCTTTGGATCCAGCGGCAAAACCACGCTTTTTCAGCTCATGACCAGCGGCCGCGAACCCGCGCGCGGGGCCATGGCAAGGTGGACATCTCGGTCGGGATCTCGAAAGTGCCCGACGCGCGGCTCGATCGGCTGACGGCGATGTACAACCCGCGCAAGCGCGTGCCGGCGACGGTGGAGTTCACCGATCTCGCGATGACGGGGCCGTCCGCCGCAAAAGCGCTCGTCGACGTCGTCGCGTACCGCAACGCTGACGCGCTCGTCCACGTCGTGCGCGCATTTCGCGATCCCGCCGTCGCGCATCCTTCAGGCTCCATCGATCCCGCGCGCGACGCGCAAGCCATGGACGACGAGTTGATGCTCGCGGACCTCGGAGTCGCGGAGCGGCGGCTCGAGCGGCTCGAGAAGGACCTCAAGAAAGCGCGGACACCGGAACTCGAAAAAGAGCGCGACGTCATCACGATCTGCAAGACCGCGCTCGAAAACGGAAAACCGCTGCGCGCGCTCGACCTGCAAGGCGAGGATCTCAAGCGCGTGCGCGGGTTTCAGTTTCTGTCCGCCAAACCGCTCCTCATCGTCGTCAATCTCGACGAAGCCGAGCTCTCCGCGGACGGCGACGGCACGTCGCGGATCGATCGCGCCGCCGACGCCGCCGGCCTGACGCCGTTCCTCTCGCGCGCGGCGACGGCCGCCGCCGCCGTGTGCGCGAAGATCGAGCTCGAGATCGCGCAGCTCGAGCCGGCGGACGCCACCGCGTTCCTCGCCGATCTCGGCCTCTCCGAGTCCGGCCTCGACCGCGTGATCCGCGCGAGCTACGAGCTCCTCGGCTACATTTCGTTCTTCACCGTCGGCGAGGACGAGTGCCGCGCCTGGTCGATTCCGCGTCACACGCCGGCGCAGATCGCGGCCGCCGAAATTCACAGCGACATCGCGCGCGGGTTCATCCGCGCGGAAGTCGTCGGGTACGATCAGCTCGTCGCGCGGGGATCGATGAACGCGTGCCGCGACCACGGCGAAGTGCGCCTGGAAGGCAAGGAGTACATCGTGGCGGACGGCGACGTGATCAACTTCCGCTTCGCCACATGACGATCACGGCGCCCGTCGCCTCGCCGGCGCAGACGTCGATCGTCATTCCGGCGTACAACGAAGCGCCCTCGATTGGCGCCGTCGTCACCGCGCTCCGCTCGGCCGCTTCATGGCACGACATCCTCGTGGTGGATGATGGATCGACCGACGACACGGCGGCACGAGCGGCCGCAGCCGGCGCCGACGTGCACCGCCATCCCTACAACATCGGCAACGGCGCGGCCGTCAAAACCGGCATCCGGCACACGTCCGGCACGTTCGTGCTGATCGTGGACGGCGACGGCCAGCACCAGGCGAGCGACGCGGAGCGGCTCGTCAGCCACCTGCACGAGTACGATCTCGTGGTCGGCGCCAGGTCCGGCCGGACACAATCGAGCCTCGCGCGACGGCTGGGCAACGCGCTGCTCAACGCGCTGGCGAGCTATTTGACGGAACAGCCGATCCCCGATCTCACGTCAGGCTTCCGCGCGGCGCGGCGCGAGTGCCTCGTCCAGTTCCTGCATTTGATCCCCAACGGATTCTCGACGCCGACCACGACGACGCTGGCGTTCCTGAAGGCGGGCTACAGCGTGCGATTCGAGCCCGTCGACGCCGCGCGGCGCGAGGGGTCGTCGAAAATCCGTCTGGGATCGGATGGACTCGGGTTCTTCCTGATTCTGCTGAAGGTCATCACGATCTTCAGCCCGCTGCGCATCTTCCTCCCGATCAGCGCCGGCATGTTCGCGCTGGGCGCCGGGTACGGCGTCTGGACGATCGCCACGCAAGCACACGTCACGAACTCGTCGGTGCTGCTGATCCTCCTGAGCGTGGTGATTTTTCTCGTGGGTCTGATCTCCGAGCAGATCTCTTCCCTGCGCTTCGAGGGCCGCCGCTCATGACGGCGCCTCGTGCGCTGGTCATCGTGCCGACCTTCAACGAACGCGACAACCTGCCGGTGCTCGCCGAGGCGTTGATGGCGTTCCCCAACGTCAGCCTTCTTGTCGTGGACGATCGTTCACCTGATGGAACCGGCGACCTGGCCGACGAACTCGCGCGGCGGTATCCGGGCCGCATCGACGTGCTGCATCGCACCGAGCGTCCCGGCCTCGGGCGCTCGTACATCGACGGCATTCGCCTGGCGCTCGCGCGGCCGAATCCGCCGGACGTGATCTGCCAGATGGATTGCGACCTGTCGCACGATCCAAAGCAGCTGCCGGATCTGCTCGCGGCAATCGAACGCGCGGACGTCGTGATCGGCTCGCGATACGTTCCCGGCGGACGGGTCGTCAACTGGCCGCTGCGCCGGCGCTTCCTCAGCCGATTCGCGAACGTCTACATCCACGCGATCACGCGGCTCGCCGCCAGGGACTGCACGAGCGGCTACCGCTGCTGGAGGCGCGAGACGATCGCCGCGCTGCCCCTCGACCGCTTCGGCTCCAATGGCTACTCGTTTCTCGTCGAGATGCTGTACGCGGCGTCCGCGAACGGCTGTCGCATCGCCGAGGTGCCGATCACATTCGTGGAGCGGCGGCTGGGTGAGTCGAAGTTGTCAGGCGGCGTGCTCCTCGAATCGGCCGCCACACCGTGGCGCGTGGTCGCCAGCCGATCGCAATTCCTGAAGCGATAGAACATGTTATGGTTGAGAGACTTTTTACATGCCAGCCGCAGCTCCCGCCAGACCCGCGGGCCTGAGTGTCTTCTTCCCGGCGTACAACGACAGCGGCACCATCGCGAGCATGGTGATTCGCACGGTACAGACCGCCTCGAAGCTGACGCCGGATTTCGAAGTGATTGTCGTGGACGATGGGAGCGCTGACGGGACGGCGGACATCGCCGACGAGCTCGCGCGAACCTATCCGCAGGTGCGCGCGGTGCACCATCCGATCAACCGCGACTACGGCGCCGCGCTGCAAACCGGCTTTCGATCCGCGACCAAGGAGCTGATCTTCTACACCGACGGCGACGCGCAGTACGACCCCACCGAGCTCGCGTTGTTGTGGGACCAGATCGCCAACGCCGATCTGGTGAACGGCTACAAGATCAGCCGCGCCGATCCGCTGCACCGCATCATCATCGGCCGCGTCTACCACTACATCGTCAGCCTGATGTTCGGCCTGAAGCTGCGCGACGTCGACTGCGACTTCCGGCTGATGCGGCGCACGATCTTCGAGCGGATCAACCTCGAAAAGACGAGCGGCATCATCTGCGTCGAGATGATGAAGAAAATCCAGGACGCCGGCTTCCGCATCGTCGAAGTGCCGGTCCATCACTTCCATCGCACGCACGGCACGTCGCAATTCTTCAACTTCCGCCGTCTCGTCCGCGTCGCCCGCGATCTGCTGTTGCTGTGGTACGCGCTGGTGGTACGCCGCACGCACCAGCGCGCGGACGTGACGCCGCTGACCGAGCGCGCCGCGGATCCGACGAACCGCGTCTACCCCGCGCCTCCGCGATCGTGACCGTGAACCATCGCGAGTTCTATCGCGGCCGCGCGGTGATGATTACCGGCGGCCTCGGGTTCATCGGCAGCAACCTGGCGCGTCAGCTGGTGGAGGCCGGCGCCGACGTGCTCCTCGTGGATTCGCTCATCCCGGACTACGGCGGCAATCTGTTCAACATCGACGGCATCGCGGATCGCGTCCGCGTCAACGTTGCGGACATCCGTCAGCAGTCCACGATGAACTACCTCGTGCGCGACCGCGACGTGATCTTCAACCTGGCGGGACAGGTCAGCCACATCGACAGCATTCGCGATCCGTACACCGATCTCGAGATCAACTGCCGCAGCCAGCTCACCGTGCTCGAGGCCTGCCGCAACCACAACCCCGGCGTGAAAGTCGTGTTCGCGGGGACGCGGCAGGTGTACGGACGTCCGCAATCGCTCCCGGTGGACGAGACGCATCTCGTCCAGCCGACGGACGTCAACGGCATCAACAAGGCCGCCGGCGAGTATCTACCACCTGGTCTACAACAACGTCTACGGCATTCGCGCGTGCTCGCTGCGACTGACGAACGTGTACGGTCCGCGTCAGCTGATACGCCACAACCGTCAGGGATTCATCGGCTGGTTCATCCGGCTGGCGGTCGAGAACAAGACGATTCAGATCTACGGCGACGGATCGCAGCTCCGCGACTTCGTCTACGTGGACGATGCCGCAGACGCGTTCCTGCGCGCGGGCGCGCTGGATGCGTGCAACGGCGAAGTCTTCAACATCGGCGGCGATCAGCCGATCAGCCACCGCGATCTGACCACGCTGCTCATCGACCGCGCCGGATCCGGCGCCGTGCAGTACGTCGAATGGCCCAGCGAGAAAAAGTCGATCGACATCGGCAGCTTCTACGCCAACTCGAGCAAGTTCACGCGCACGACGGGCTGGACGCCGACCGTGCCGCTGGCGGACGGCCTGACGCGGACCGTGGCGTTCTACCGGCAGCACCTGCACCAGTACGTCGACCCGGCGAAGGCATGGCGCCGGCATGAGCGCCCTGACAGGCTCAGCGCAGGCGCGGATTCCCTTTCTGGCGCTGGTCCCCGGCGAGGACGCGGCCGACGTTCGAGCGGCGATCGACCGCGTCGTCGCGCGCGGCTGGTTCGTGCTCGGTCCCGAGGTCGAGGCGTTCGAGCAGGAGTTCGCCGCGGCCTCCGGCGCCGCCTACGCAGTCGGCGTAGGGACCGGGACTGACGCGATCGCGCTGGCGCTGCGCGCCCTCGGCATCGGCGCCGGCGACGAGGTGATCACGACGCCGCTCTCGGCCGCATACTCCGCGCTGGCGATCATGATGACTGGCGCGCGTCCGGTGTTCGCGGACGTCGATCCGGAGCGATTGACGATCGATCCCGAGCGCATCCGCGCGGCGATCGGCCCGCGAACGCGCGCGATCCTGCCGGTTCATCTCTACGGGCAGGCGGCGGACATGGCGGCGATCGAGCGAATCGCCGCCGATCATCATCTCGCCGTCGTCGAAGATTGCTGTCAGGCGCACCTCGGGACGGCCAACGGACGGCCGCTCGGTACGATCGGCGTCGCTGGCGCCTTCAGCTTCTATCCGACGAAGAACCTGGGCGCCCTCGGCGATGGCGGCGCCATCGTGACCAACGATCGCGCGCTCGCCGATTCGCTCAAGCGCCTGCGCAACGGCGGGCAGTCCGATCGCTACCGTCACGAGACGCCGGGCATCAATTCCCGGCTGGACGAGATGCAGGCGGCCATTCTGCGCGCGCGGCTGCCGCGTTTGCGCACGTGGACCGAACGCCGGCGCGCATTGGCGGCGCGGTATCGCGACCGGCTGGCCGGCGCTCCGGTCGTCGTTCTGCCGGAATGCGACAGCGGACACGTGTACCATCTGTTCGTCGTGCGAAGCCAACAGCGATCGGAACTGCAACATGCGCTGCTCGATCGCGGCATCGAGACGCTGGTGCACTATCCGATGGCCATTCCTCGCCAGCCCGCGATGCGCGAGATGCTTCCGGCGGACTGTCCGGTCGCGGCGCGCGCCTGCGACGAAGTTGTGTCTCTGCCTCTTCATCATCGGCTGCGTGACGACGAGGCCGACGAGGTCGCGGCGGCAGTCAAGGAGATTCCGTGCGTGCTCTGATTACCGGCGGCGCCGGGTTCATCGGTTCCCACCTGTCCGAAATGATGCTCGATCGCGGTCACGAGGTGCTGATCCTCGACAACCTCTCGACCGGATCGATCGACAACATCAGCCATCTCAAGGGCCGGCCCGGCTTCGAATACTTCATCGACACCGTGAACAACGAGCCGCTGCTCGCCGAGCTCATCGATCGCAGCGACGTCGTGTTTCATTTCGCCGCGGCCGTGGGCGTCAAGCTGATCGTCGAGCAGCCGGTGTACACCATCGAGACCAACGTGCACGGCACGGAAGTCGTGCTGAAGCACGCGAACAAGAAGAAGAAGCTCGTCGTGATTGCCTCGACGTCCGAGGTCTACGGCAAGAGCGACGACTTCCCGTTCCGGGAGGATTCCGATCTCGTGATGGGCCCGACGCCGAAACACCGGTGGGCGTACGCGTGCAGCAAGGCGATCGATGAATTCCTGGCGCTGGCGTACTGGAAAGAGCGCAAGCTGCCGGTGATCATCGTCCGCTTCTTCAACACGGTGGGGCCGCGGCAGACCGGCCAGTACGGCATGGTCATCCCGAATTTCGTCCGGCAGGCCCTGGCCGGCGAACCGATTACGGTGTTCGGCGATGGGACGCAGTCCCGGTCCTTCACCCACGTCCACGACGTCGTGGACGCCCTGATGAAGCTGGTCGCCGAGCCCAAATCCATCGGCGAGGTCATCAACATCGGCAACATTCAGGAAGTGACGATTCTGCAACTCGCGGAACGCGTGCGCGAGCTGAGCGGGTCGAAATCCGTCATCAAGTTCGTCCCCTACGAAGAGGCCTACGAGTCGGGGTTCGAAGACATGCCCAGGCGTGTTCCGGCGCTCCAGAAGGTCGAAGGGCTCATCGGTTACGCGCCGAAACACGGGCTGGACGACATCCTGATCCAGGTCATCGACTACTTCCGGAAGAAGTAGAATAGTGGGCGCTATGAAGCTTGGAGCGTTCCTCACCGCCGGCGCGTTGTCGCTGTTGGCCGCCTCCACCGCGTCGGCCGAGGTGCAGGTCACGATGCATGATGGCCTCGTGTCGATCGTCGCCAAAGACGCGACGCTGCGGCAGATCATGTCCGAGTGGGCCCGCGTCGGTCAGACCAAAGTGGTCAACGTCGAGCGGATTCCCGGCGGACCGATGACGCTCGAGCTGAAGGACGTGCCCGAGGACAAGGCGCTCGATATTCTGATGCGTTCGTTGAGCGGATACCTCGCGGCGCCGCGGGCCTTGCAGTCGCCGACGCTGTCGCGGTTCGATCGAATTCTCGTGATGCCGACCGTCGCGGCCGCGCGCCAGCCCGCCACCGCGGCCAGCGCACCGCCGGCCCCGGTATTCCAAGCGACGCCGACGTTCCAGCCGCCGATCGCCCCGCAGCCGGACGACAACGACGAGCCACCGGCGCAGAATCCGCCCGGGCGGGGACCGGTCTTCACCGCGTTTCCGCAGCCGCAGGTGGTGAATCCGAACGCTGTGCCCGGAGGCGGACAGCCATTCGTGCCGCCGCCAGGCATGAACCTGCCGGGCGCGAACACGCCGCCGCAGCCGACAGTGCCGTCCGCCGTTCCGACTGCGCCCGTTGGCGTCGCCATCCCGGGCATGCCGGTGCCGGTGCCTGCGCAGCCTGGCGCACCCAACAGAACCCCGCAACCGTTCGACGGCCCGGCGGACTCTAAGCCGTGGCGCTGATCGAGGAGATCACTGCGGCCATCGCGGACGCGATGCGGCAGCACAATCCCGTCCGCCTCAGCGCGCTCCGGATGTTGAAAGCGGCGCTGATGAATCGCGAAGTCGAACGTGGACGCGCGCTGGACGCCGCGGAGTCGCAGCAGGTGGTCGCCGCACTCGTCAAGCAGCGCAAGGACTCGATCGAGCAATTCGCGAAGGGCGGCCGTCAGGATCTGGTCGACAAGGAGACCGCCGAGATCGGCGTCCTGGAAGCCTATTTGCCGGCGGCGGCGGATCCCGCGGTCGTCGAGCAGGCGATCGCCGACGCGATTCAGGAAACGGGCGCGACGTCGCCGAAGGACATGGGGCGCGTGATGAAGGCGGCCATGGCGAAACTGACCGGACTGACCGTTGACGGGAAAATGGTCAGCGAGCTCGTGCGCGCCAGACTTTCAGGGACGAGCTAAACTTTTTCGCGAAGTCAACCGTCTAACCCGATGAGACGGCAAATACAGCCCTCTCATCCATCCTCCTTGAGGCCCTCGCCGCGAAAGTGTCGAGGGCCTCTTTTTTTCGTGCGCGCCGAAGCGCGGCGCGCTCAGGCGGGTGGGTACGGAAGTTGCTCGACTCTTGGCGGCCGGAGCGGCACGGGCTGTTCCGTCCGGATATAGTACGATTCGAGACTTCGCGACATGCCCCGCTATCCATCACCCTACGTCTCGTCCTACTCCTTCGGGCCAGGCCGAATCTCGACCGCGGTCAAATATCTGATCGGCGCCAACGTCGCGGCGTTCCTGCTCCAGTTCTTCTATGCGCCAGTAACGGACTATCTGGGGCTGCATCCCGTGTTCGTGGTGCGGAACCTCTGGCTGTGGCAGCTCGCCACCTACATGTTTCTCCACGGCGGCGTCTTCCACATCGTCTTCAACATGCTGGCGCTGTGGATGTTCGGAACCGAGCTGGAACACCGGTGGGGCACGCGGTTTTTCGTGAAGTTCTACGCAGTGACCGGCGTCGGCGCGGGCGTGTTGACGGTGCTGTTCTCACTGCTGCCGATCGCGGCGGCGCAACAGCTGTATTTCGCGAACGTCATCGGTGCGTCAGGAGCGATCTTCGGCCTGCTGCTCGCCTACGCGCTCTATTTTCCCGAGCGCCAGATCTACATGTATCTGGTGTTCCCGATTCCGGCGCGAGTGTTCGTCGCGATCATCGGCGCGATTTCGGTTCTCTCGTCGCTCGGCGACTCAGGCGGCGTCGCGGCAATTACGCACGTCGGCGGGCTCGTCATCGGGTACGTCTACCTCAAGAGCGGGCGGATGCATCCGATCGCCGAGATCAAGTACCGCTATCTGAAGTGGAAGATCAACCGGGTGCGCAAGAAGTTCGACGTCTACTCGGGCGGCCGCGCGAACGATTACGATCGCCGCGTCCACTAGGCTCGTTGTCCTTCTTACTTCTAAGTTCTAACCAAGTTAACGAAGGCTCCACCGCAGCCGCACTCCGCCAATCGCCAGCGCCAACGTGCTTCCCAGAACGGGCAGCCCATAGCCGTTCGTGAGAAAGCTGTACTTGAAGATCGCGCCGGACGCGACGTGGATGTTGAGCACCATGAAGAACGCGAGGAACGCGACGAGCGGCGTCCAGACGCCGATCAGCAACGCGATGCCGCCGAGAATCTCCCCGAGCGGCACGAGCCGGGCGAAGATCGACAGACCCGGCACGGCGATGTGAGACAGATACCACGCGCTCACCGAACCGGCGGGCGCCGCCTGGCTCCAGTCCGTGAAACGCGCCGCGAGCATGGACGTGTCGGTGAACCATCGCACCTTGCCCAGGCCCTCGAACACGAAGAAGACTCCGATCGCGAGTCTCAGGACGAGGAGTCCGGTGCCTTGCCTGTCGAGCGCCATATCACCCTCTCGCCGGTCGCGTCGGCGAAGGCGATTGCCGCGAGCGTCGTGGCGCGCTGCAAGCGCGCGGATCACGATTCTCGCCTGCTCGGCCGCGCGCGCATAGTTGCCCGCGTCCACGGCTTCGCGCACGCCCGGAATCGTTTTGACGCCGTAGCCGGTGTACAAGCCCGGCGCGTAGATCACGTGTCGATACCACGGGCGATCCGGCAGGCCGGCGGGCTCGATCAGATCGCGTTCCGCCATCATCAAACGGCGGTTCATCTCGGTCAGCGCGGCGCGGCCCGGCGCGCCCGCGAGGAGTGCTTCGCCGCGCGCGCGAACGTCGGCGCCCGCTTTCATGAAGGCGCTCGCGGCGCCCCTCAGACCGGCAAAGTCGATCGCCGCAGCATCTGAGGATGAGGCCTTCGCGGCTTGTCGTTCGATCTCGCGCGCGTACTCGAGGATCTGGCGGCCGTACGCCTCGTAGTCGAACGGCAGCAGCTCCGCGTCGGCGAGACGCAGCATCGCGACGCCGGTGACACGCGCGGCCAGCACGCTGTGCGTGAACTGCGGATCGATGAACTTCTTGAACCATCCCGGGTGGTCGTAGGTCGAGTGATACGTGCCGTCGGCGCCGCGGCCGTTGAGACCGAAGTCGAGCGACGCAATGCCCAGGTGATCCAGAAACGCCGTGTAGTCCGAGCCGGATCCGAGCGCTCCGACCGGCGGCGCTTTGAGCATCGGGCCGCCGTTTGGCGGCGGCTCATCCCGGGCGCGATCGAGCCAGGCGTCGAACAGGTTCTTCGCCGCGTGCTCGGGCCGAATGGCTCGCGCGAGGTCGTAGACGAACGGCGTCAGCGAATGCACGGCGCTCGCGCTGAAGTTGAGGCCGGCCGCGCCGGCGTCGCGGTTGACGTACACCGCGGTCTTCGCGCGCAGCTCGTTCTGCAGATCCTCCACCCACTCGGTTGATCCCAGCAGCCCCTGCTCCTCGCCGTCCCAGCTGATGAACAGGATGGTGCGTCGCGGCTTCCAGCCGGCCTTCACCATCTCGCCCATCGCCCGGGCGGCGCTCATCATCGACACGTGTCCGCTCACCGAATCGGACGCGCCGAACGTCCACGCGTCGCGATGCGATCCGACGATGACCCATTCGTCGGCGGCGTCGGTGCCCGCGATCTTGCCGACCACGTTGATCAGGCGCCGCTGGCCGTAGTCCATCCGCAGCGTCATGTGGACGCGCGCCGGGCCCGGCCCGATGTGATACGTGATCGGCAGCGATCCGCGCCACGCTTCGGGCGCGATCTGACCTTTGAGGCGCTCGAGCAGCTTCTGGCCGTCGCGATACGAGATCGGCTGCACCGGAATCGGCGCGAACGTTTTGATGTCGGTCATCGGCAGCCGATCGACGCCGGGCTTCGACGGGCGATTCGGCGTCGACGGGTCGCCGGGATAGCGCGGCATGTCCATCACGCTGCCGCGCTGGATCATCCCCGCTGCGCGAAACGGACCGTGCGGATAGCTGTCGCCCTGGAAGTAGCCGTCCTCGTGCGGATCGGAGTAGATGATGCAGCCGATCGCGCCGTGCTCGGCGGCGACCTTCGGCTTGATGCCCCGCCAGCTCCCGCCGTACCGCGCGAGCACGATCTTGCCCTTCACGTCGATCCCCAGCTTCTTCAGCGTCTCGTAGTCCGCGGGGATGCCGAAGTTGACGTACACGATCTCGCCCGTGACGTCTCCGGATGGTGAGTACGCGTTGTAGGCCGGGAGGATGCCGGGCATGCCCGCCCAGCGATCGTCCGGCAGCGTTTCTTCTTCGACGTCGAGCGTCACCCGATCGGGCGCAATCAGCTCGATGCGCCGTTCGCCCGGCCAGGGGAGCAAGCACGCTGTACTCGTACTTTGCGGCCTCGAGACCGAAGCGTGTGAACTGCTCGGACACGTAGTCGGCGAGCTTGATCTCGTACGGCGACCCGGTGTGATGCGGCTCCGCGGTCATGATGTCGAAGTCCGCTTCCGCCTCTTTGGCGGAGGGCATCGCCATGAACGCGCGCTCGCGAGCGAGCTGGGCCTCGCTGCTTTTCGCCGAAAAGCCGCGCACGCGGTTCGGCGACGAGGTCCCGCCCTGCGCGGACAAGAGAACCACGCCCGCAAACGCCGCCGACGCTGCGATCACCGCGACGAATTGGCGCATAGATGTCACCGCTTGTCACCGGGGTCTGACCCCACAGGGTCAAAATACGGCCATTTTTCGCGACCTGGGGTCAGACCCCGTTGCGGGTCCGACTTCTCGCTAGCGCGTTCACGCTACCTGCGTGACAGATCGACGACGGGCACCGCGCGCTCCGCGGCGTCGGTAATCTCGAAAAGCTCCGACGGCTTGAAGCCGAACATGCTCGCGAAAATGTTGCTGGGAAACACCTGCTGCGCGGTGTTGAACTTCGTCGCGATGTCGTTGTAGAACTGCCGCGCGAACCCCACCTTGTTTTCCGTGGCGGACAGCTCTTCCTGCAGCATCTTCACGTTCTCGTTGGATTTCAGGTTGGGATAGTTCTCGGCGACGGCGAGCAGCCGGCCCAGCGCCTGCGTCAGCTGACCCTCTTTCTGCGCCGCGTCCGCAGGGCCTGTCGCGGTGAGCGCCTTCGCGCGCGCGTCCATGACCGCGGTCAACGTATCGCGCTCGAAATCCATCGCGCCGCGGACCGTGTTCACGAGGTTCGGAATGAGATCGTGGCGCCGCTTGAGTTGCACGTCGATCTGGCGCCACCCGTTCGCTACCTGGTTGCGCAAGCCCACCAGCCGGTTGTAACTGGCAATCACCCAGATGACGAGGAGCGCGACGATGCCAACGACGATCAAAGTTGTCATGTTGCCATCCTGCAATCCGCCATCCTGCAATCCTGCAATCTACTTGTGAAAGTAGTCGTCGGTGTGATCCAGCCAGTCCTGCCGGATCGGGCTGAAGACGTCGAGCTCGAACGTGTCCTCGAGCGCCTCGGCCTGGTGCTCGATCCACGACGGGATGTGCAGCACCTCGCCCTCGCGCACGGTAATCTCTTCGCCGCCGATCAGAAACTTGAGCGCGCCCTGCAGGATGTAGGTCATCTGCTCGCTCTCGTGGGAATGCATCGGCACGACGCAGCCGCGCTTCAAGTAGATCTGCGCGATCATCTCGCGCTCGCCGGTCACGAGTTTCCGCGACAGCATTTCGGTCACTTTTTCGAGCGCGATTTCGTCCCACCGATGCAGTCGAACCGTCTGAGTGCTCATGGTGGTGGAGCATATATCAAGCTGTCGGCTTTCAGCTCTCAGCTTTCGGTCGGACTGCTGACAGCTGAGAGCTGACAGCTGATAGCGGTATAATTGCGCACGGATGAAGGCCGTCCTCAACGGACAGGAGGCGCAGCTTTTCCACGGTCTGGATCGCGCCGCGCTCCTCGCCGTTTACCGGACGATGCTCCTGTCGCGCCGGCTCGACGACAAAGAAATACAGCTCAAAGCCCAGAGCCAGATCTTCTTTCAGATCAGCGGCGCCGGCCACGAGGCGGTGCTCGTCGCCGCGGGCCTCACGCTCAAGAGCGGCTACGACTGGTTCTTCCCCTACTATCGCGATCGCGCGCTGTGCCTGCATCTCGGCCTCACGCCGCTCGACATGCTGCTCGCCGCGGTCGGATCGAAAGACGATCCGACGTCCGGCGGACGGCAGATGCCGTCGCACTGGGGCCACACGCGCCTGAACATCGTCTCGGGGTCGAGCCCGACCGGGACGCAGGTGCTGCACGCGGTCGGCGCCGCGGAAGCGGGCGTGATCTACAGCCGCGTCTCGCAGATTCCCGACCGCGCGTCGCGGCAGCATCCCGACGAGATCACCTACGTGTCCCTCGGCGAGGGCGCCACGAGTGAAGGCGAGTTCTGGGAATCGCTCAACGTCACGTGCATCAAGCAGCTGCCCGTGCTGTTCCTCGTCGAAGACAACGGCTACGCGATCTCGGTGCCGGTCGAGGCGCAAACCGCCGGCGGCGACATTTCCCGGCTCGTCCGATCGTTTCCCGGACTGCACGTGGATTCGATCGACGGCACCGATTTCTTCGCCAGCCTCGACGCGATGCGCACCGCGACCGACTACGTCCGCGCGCGCAAGGGTCCCGCGTTCGTCCACGCGCGCGTCACTCGACCGTACTCACATTCGCTGTCCGACGACGAGAAGCTGTACAAGACGCCGGCGGAGCGCGAGGCCGAGGCCAAACGCGATCCGATCGCGCGCTTTCGCGAGTTCCTCAAACAGAACGGACTCGCGACCGACGAGGATCTCGCCGCGATCCTCCGCGACGTGGACAAGGAACTCGACGAGGCCGCGGCCAAGGCGCTGGCGGCCCCGAAGCCGCCGAAGAACACCGCCGAGCTGTGGCTGTATTCGCCCGACGTCGATCCCTGCTCGTCGGCGTTCGACACGCCGGCCGGCCACGAGGGCAAGCCCGACACGATGGTCGGCTTGATCAATCGCACGCTGAAAGACGAGATGGCGCGCGACGCGCGGATCGTCGTCTTCGGCGAGGACGTGGCGGACGCCAGCCGCCGCGAGGCGTTGCCGGTAGTGTCCGGCAAAGGCGGCGTGTTCAAGCTCACGCACGGCTTGCAGCGCTTGTACGGCGACGATCGTGTCTTCAATTCTCCGCTCGCCGAAGCCAGCATCGTCGGACGCGCCATCGGGATGGCGGCGCGGAAGCTCAAGCCGGTCGTCGAGATTCAGTTCTTCGACTACATCTGGCCGGCGATGATGCAGATTCGCGACGAGCTGACGATGATGCGGTACCGCTCGGGGAACAACTGGACCTGCCCGGTCGTGATCCGCGTGCCGATCGGCGGCTATCTGCGCGGCGGCGGGCCGTATCACAGTCAGTCGGGCGAGAGCATCTTCGCCCACTGTCCCGGCATTCGCATCGTCTATCCGTCCAACGCGGTGGACGCCGCCGGCCTGCTACGGACGTCGATTCGCTGCGACGATCCTGTCCTGTTCCTCGAACACAAACATCTGTATCGCCAGACCTACAACAAGGGCGAATATCCCGGCAACAACTACATGATCCCGTTCGGACGCGCGAGCGTCCGGCGCGAAGGCGATCACGTCACGGTCGTGACCTGGGGCGCATTGGTCCAGCGCTCGCTGCTGGCGGCGCAGCAAGCGGAGAAAGATCACATCAGCGTCAGCGTCATCGATCTGCGCACGATCTCGCCCTACGACTGGGAGACGGTCGCGGCGCATGTCAAGCGGACGAACCGCGTGGTGATCGCGCACGAGGATCAGGTGTTCTGCGGCTTCGGCGCGGAGATCGCGGCGCGGATTGCCGGCGAGCTCTTCGAACATCTCGACGCGCCGGTCCGCCGGGTGGGCGCCAAGAACGTCCACGTGGCCTACTACCCCGACCTCGAGGAAGTGATCCTTCCCCAGTCCTCGGACATCCTGAAAGCAATCAAGGAAACGGCACGGTACTGCTTGAGTTACCGCCGAAAGCGGCGCAGGTCAGTTCGCGAGCGTCGGCATCGTGCGACGTTCGTCTCGCGTCCTTCTGCGGTCGTGCTGTCGTCGAGCGCGCGCTCAGCCCGAGGTGCTGCAATCCATCGGCGCCATTCCTGCTCATGTCGCCGGACGCTTCAGAAACGCCGCCGGCTTTCAGCAATCCGACGCGGGCCAGTATTTCGTCTTCGATCGGCGCGGGCATACCGTGTTCGGCATCGACGCCGCCCAATCCAACTCGTGGGAGATCGTGCAAATCGGCGGCGAGTCCGGCCGCATCATCGACCCCACCGCATTCGCCGTCGCGCCCAACGGTTCCTTCGCCGTCGCCGACGCGCCGAATGGCCGGGAACGCATCCAGATGTTTTCGCCGGCGGGAACGCGCAGCGGCGGCTTCTTCCTGCCCGGCCGCCTGACCGCGCGGGTCGTGCTCGAGCAGACCGTCCTCAGCGGCATCGGATCGCTGCAGTTCACCGGCACGTCGATGCTGATGTCGCAGCCCGAGACCGGCGCGCTGTTCGCCGAGTTCGATGTGAAGGGCGGCATCAGCCCGCACGATCGGGACGCTTCGCCGCACGGGTCATGAGGACGACCGCGACCTGCACCTGGCGCTGAACAGCGGCATTCCACTGGTCGATCCGACTGGCGGCTTCTTCTTCGTCTTCCAAACGGGCGAGCCCGCGTTCCGCAAGTACGATCGCAGCGGACGTCTGGTCTTCGAGCGTCACGTCGAGGGCCGCGAAATCGACGCGGTCGTGGCGAACCTGCCGACGACCTGGCCGAAGCGCCGGACCGAGAGCCGGCGATCTGCCGCTGGTGCTGCCGACCATCCGCGCGGCGGCGGTCGATCGCGACGGTCAGCTGTGGATTTCGTTCGTCGTCCCGTTCACCTACGTCTACGATCGCGACGGCGACAAGACGCGGACCGTGCAGTTCCGCGCGGCCGGCATCTTTGCGCCGAGCAGCTTGTTTTTCGCAAAGAACGGACGGCTGCTGGTCACGCCGGGCCTCTATGAGTTCGATCCATAATGCCGCGATGAGCGCGCAAGGGTCGGTCCTCGCCCGCTGGAAATCCCTCGTCATCCCGGCGACGTTCGTCAAGATGCTGGACGGCGTCTTCGACCGTATCGGCGTGAAGATCGTCGACACGGCGGAAGCCCTCACCTGCGTGCATCACGGCGATCGCATCGAGATCACGCCCGGCCTCGACCCCGCCGCCGTCGACTTCGTCGTCGAGATTCAGGCGTTTCAGGCGGAGCGTCTGGCGGCGCAGATTGCGAGCGGCGAGATCGACGAGCTCGAGCGCTTCCGGATCGCGCGCGAGGTGTTCGTCGCCGCGGGACGGAAGAAGCGCGGCCAATCCGCTGTCGTCGAATCCGAACCTGCGGCGCCTCATCCGCGCCAGGAATCTGGTTCACATCCATCTCGTTTCTCCCGATCCCGCGCAGGAACCCAATGCGCTCTTCTCGCTGATTCACGTCAGCAAGCAGTCGCTGCTCGTGCCGGGACATCATGGAACGCCCGAGCGCGTGTTTCGGCTGACCGTGCCGGACGTGCTCGAGTTGCAGCGGGTGATGGGTCCGGCGCTCAAGCGCAGGCGCGCAAGCGAATGGCTGAAGATCGCCAAGTGGTATCTCGACTGGCGCAAGCGGGTCGAAGTGCAGGCGTGATGACGCCTCGTCCGCGTGACGTCGATGCGCGGACGCGGGTGGACTCGTTGACCCTCGACGACGTACGGCGCGCGATCCCGCGCGAACTGTTCACACCCAATCCGCTCCAATCCGCGTGGTCGCTCGTGCGTGCGGCCGTCTGCATCGCGCTCTGTGTGTGGCTGCTCGCGCGCGTCCCGCTCACCCCGGGCTGGCCGCTGCTCTGGGAAGTGCCGGTGCTGGCGGCCATATGGATCCTGCACGGCTGGGTGCTCGTCGGCGTGTTTCTCATCGGACACGATTGCGGGCACGGATCGTTCTCGTCGACGCGATGGGTGAACACCGTCGTCGGTTGGCTGTGCATGGCGCCGCTGGCCAACAGTTTCTACGCGTGGCGCGTGACTCACGACCGTCACCACGCCTTCACCCAGCTTCGCGGGCACGACGTCGACTGGGCCGCGCACCTCGTGACCAAAGACGAGTTCGAGTCGGCCGCCGCACCGCCGTCCTGGATGACACGCGTCGGCTACAGTCTTCCGTGCGGCATTTTTCTCTGGATCGCGTGGAACACCGTGCGGCGCGGCGCCATGATGCACACGATGTTCACGAACGGACGGCTCTCGCGCGAGTGGGGACACCTGCTCCGCTCCAACATGCTGATGGGCCTGTCGCTCGTCGGAGTCTACGGCGCCCTGTGGTACGTCTCCGGATTCTGGGGCATGTTCAAGTACCACGGCATCCCCGCCACCATCGCGATGGTCACGAGCTGGGTCATCATCACCATCCAGCACGCCAACGAGGACAGCCTGTGGTACGAGCTCGAGGCGTGGACGCCGCTTCGCGGACAGCTGGTGTCCACGTTCGACGTCCGATTTCCCGCGTGGCTGGAATCTCTGTGGTGTTACGGGAACATTCACATTCCCCATCACGTCGCGCCGGCGATTCCGTGGTACCACCTCAAAAAGGCGAGCCTGGCTATCCGCGAGCGGTACGCCGACTACTATCAGGAACGTGCCTTCTCGATCGGTTATCTCGCCTGGCTCTGGCGCACGCCGTTCGTCCAGCGGGTGGACGACAAAGGCTTCTACGTGCTCGCGCGCGACTCCCACGTGTCGACGTAGAGCGGCAGGAATTTGAACTGGGTTTCCCACGTCGCCTGGTGACGGCCGCCGCCGACGCGGGCAGCGAACGACGCCTGCGTCATGCGGACAGCGCGAACTGGACCGAGCCGGCGGCTGCTCCGTTTGTCGTGGTACTCCGGATTGACGGCCGCGAGCAGTCGATCGGCGCGGCCGGCAATTTCGTCGGTTCTGATGTCGTCATCGCCGGCGGCGCCGCGAACGAGCACCACCTTGTAGTGCGGGATCGGTTCCTCGGGCGGGTACGACGGGACGCAGGTGAGAAAATCGTCACTGCGCAGCCACGGACACTCTTCGCGCAGCTGTGCATAGACGAGCGTCAGCTGTTCGGACGTGATCTTCTCGCCGGTGAATGAGTACTCGACGCCTCGCCGCCGCAGGAATTCCAGATCCGGCAGCCCGGCAACCTTCCCCCGGCACACGAAGAGATCGCCGGTCTGATAGCGCCTCAGCCCGTACCCGTCGCTCACCACCATCGTGTACGCCGCGCCAATCTCGAGGTCTTCGGCCCTGCGAAGCAGTTCGACGCGATCGTCCGCGCCTTCCTCGAGGAACTCGTAGCAGACGCCGGCCGCGAGAGGCAGGAACGCAATGGATGCTCCTCGGAAATGCGTGACGGTCGCGATGGTCTCGGTTGACATCGAGAACATCGGGATGTGGCGATAGCGCGCAGGCGGCAGGTGGATGGCCAGGCGCTCCAGGAACGGCCGCACATAGCCGCCGCTCCAGCAGATGAACGCTTCCACTGACGGCGCGAATTCCGCGATCGGCAAGCGGCACGACGCTGGCGGCGATGCGCTCCAGCCGCGTGCGACTTCCGCGCGAGGCAAGCCGTCGAGCAATTCCGTGGATCGCCGCTGGAAAATCATCCGGCCGCTCACAGTAGTCACGCACGAGCCTGCGGTGATCCTCCCAGCCGATCGCCAGGTCGTCGAAGAACGCCGCCAGCGTCGAGGGATTCGTGCTGTACAGCACGCCTGGGTTGGACAGCGCGAGGATCCACAACCGGACCGCCGTCGGTCCGTAGCGCGAGACGAGGTGTTGCACGGCCGGGTCGGAATGCAATCTGTACGGCGCCTGCAGCGTGGCGAAATACGAAGGCGGACGAGCGTTCCTCGAGTAGCAGCGCCGTCAGCGATTCGTCGCGGCTCAGCGAGCTGAAGACGTACAAGCTCGGACGCCGAATGCGCAGCGCCCGGCAGCAGCGGATGAACATGTCCGTGTACGACCCACTTCGCCGCCCGCAGCCGCCTTCTCGTGTAGAAGACGCGTTTGGGGACGGACGTCGAGCCCGACGTGACGGCGAACCGCCCTTCGCCCGGTCGAACCGTGCGCTGCCGATTTGCCGCGATGTCGCGATCGTTCCACTGCTGGATCGGAGTGTCCGCGGCAAGTCCGTATTGGCGACGCAACCGGCGTTGCTGCATCGGCGCCACCGCGATTCTCAGCCGATGCACGCCTTCGAACAGCGGGCCCATCACGCCGATGCCGCAGGCGATCAGCCAGCGCAGGGCGTCGTTCAGGCCACCGCGCATGTCAGCTCCCGCTCCGCAGACCGAATCTGATCCAGATACATGCCGGAAAGCGCGTCGACGTCGGTCTGCGAGAGCAGCGCGGGATCGTACGTGAAGGTCAGCCAGGTCGAGTCATGTCGCGTCACGCCATAGATCGCGCATGCATGGCGCCGGTGCAGCGGCCCCACGCATTCGATGCGGTCGACGGCAATCCCGTGAAGCCGGCCGCTGGTGTGCTCGACATGCGAAAAAGCGGCGGAGCCCACGTCCGCCCACGGGCGGTTGAGATAACCGCGCAGCAGCGGGCCCATGAGCAACGGCGGCAACCGCAAGATCGCGACGTCGTCCGGTACGTTCCACTCCCCCGATCGCATCGCCGCGGAGATCACAGCGTGGACACGGCTGCATTTCGCAGGAAACGGATCGTCGATGTCGAAGGGCGCGTGCACGCGGACCCGGCTCGTCCCGTTGCCAAAGCCGGAACGCGGCGCCCGTCGAATCTCGACCGGCAGCCAGAGCGCGACGTGCGCGCCGTCGCGCGAATGGGCGCGGTTCCAGCGCACGCAGGTCTCGAGCGCAATGGCCGCGAGCGCATCGTTGTAGGTGAAGGCCGAGTTCTTGCGGATTCGCCTGCGGAGATCGCCGCACCCAAACTGAATCGTGTGCCACTTGCGGCTGCGCGAGCGCGAACCCGGCCGGTGCCACAACGCCTCCCTGGAGCGCCGGTCGTGCGCCGCGCCGTTCGGCTTCAGTGAACGCCGCAGCGACGGCAACTCGAACGGACGCGATTCGGTGATCGGCCGCTCATGTCCAGCCGCGACGTCGAATTGATGCGTGAGCCACAGCGCCGCGCTCCGTCCATCGGCCGCCGCATGGTGAAATCGCGTCGCGAGGATGGTCGAGCGGCTGTCCTGCTGCGCGATCAGGAGTTGACGCGCTGGAGTGTTGGTTCGGAGGTCCAGTGGGGCGTCGATCCATTCCTCGACCATCTCGCGCGCGGCCGTCTCAGACGAGGCCGACTTCTGCACGAAATCTGGAGCGGTGTCCGCGCGGCGAATCCAGCTGGCACCGTCAGTCGTCGAGGCCGTGACCGGGTAACGGTTCATCGCACTCCTGGCTCCGGCTCTCAGCGCCTCGGCGTCCGGAATCTGCGACGAGTGCAGGATGAGCGTGAAGTCCAACGGGCGATCCGGCCGATCCATCACCCACGAGACGACGTCCAGCGTGGACAGAGGACTTCGCGACATCGCGCGTGCGCCCTACGACGAGGCGGAATCGAAGCGGATATCGCGTCGAGGCAACAACCGGCCGCCGCCTGGCGCATCTTCCACGTACGCCTTCACCTCGAGCCATGACAGCCACGGCTTGATGTGATGGACGCGGTGCATCGACAGGCCGAGCGAAAACCAGTACATGAACCGGCCATAGTAGTTGTGCGAGCGCGATTGTTCCGTGCCGGTCGAGTAGCCCTCGTGCGTTCGAATGGCGAAGGGGTACCAGAGCAGAAGTGAGGTGATGACCAGCGTGGGCGCCATGCCCGCGATCAAGCGATCCGTCCCGGTCGCGAGCCAGACGCATCCATACACGGCCACGATGCCCAGGTAGTTCAGGACCAGCTCGACGACGTCCTTCGACGTCATCAATCCTCGCGACCGCAGCCAGAAGAACCAATGGTGCGGCATCGCGACGGCCCGCAGCGGAATCTCGAGCGGATGCCGGGCGCGCAGGAAATAGTCGGGGTCTTTGTCGGGGACGTTGGTGTGCGCATGGTGCAGACGATGCGTCTTCCGGAAATTCGTGAACGGCACCATCGACGGCAGGAGCGCGAGCCGGCCCCACCACATGTTCGCGCGCCGGCTGGCGCCGAGGTGTCCATGCACGCCTTCATGCGCCATCACCGTGCCGAGGAACACGAGATACGCGCGCAGCAAGACGTCGAGGACGTAGGTCAACGGGTGCGACGGTTGCAGGAGGAGCGTGCCGATCGCGCTCACATTGATGATGCAGATCAGCGATCGGCTGATCAGATACACGCGAGAGCGATCGACAGACCTCACAGCGAGCTGCCGCGCACTTTGGCCAGCCACCAACGCAACCCCACGAAAAGAAAACGCCAGTCCTTGAAAAACTCCGGCGGCTTCCGTTCAATCGCGTGCCCGACGAACTGAAGCGCCCATCCGCCGACCCACGCCCCAATCGCGATTCGCCACAGCCCCGCCACCGCCAACGCAAGGGCTCCGAGGATCATCGGGATGCCAATCAGGTGGCAGACCTGGTTGGCCCGATGCTGGTGGCTCGCGGCGTACTGCACGACCAGGTCATCGGAAATGAGTCTGCGTGGCATCGCGTGCTCCAGCGCCGGGTAAGATCGAGTTGAACGATGCTGGCCCTCGTCTTGGCGTTCGCGATGTCAGCAATCCCGAGCGCGCAAGAGTTTGTCGTCGATCCGGCGCTCGAGGCCGGGTTCCGCGACATGTATGGACTGAACTTCGCCGGCTGCGAATCGCGATTCGCCGAATACAAACGCGCCCAACCGGCCGATCCCTTCGGCGACGCCGCGCTGGCCGCCTGCATCCTGTTCAAGGAATTTCACCGCGTCGAAGTGCTCGACGCCGAATTCTACACTGACGACAAGAAGCTGTTCGGCGATCGGAAAATCGCGCCGGACCCCGAGGTCAAGCGCCGTCTCGTCTCGTCGACGGACCGATCACTCGAGCTCGCGAATGTCATGTTGGGTCAGAATGCCCAAAGCCAGCCGGCGCTCTTTGCGCGCGCGATGGCGAATGGGTTGATGGCCGACTACGGCGCGTTGATCGAGAAGAAGTACCTCGCGTCCTCCAAGCTCGGGAGAGTCGCGCTCGACGATGCGACTACGCTGCTGCGACTGAATCCTGCGTTCTACGACGCCTACATCTGGCCCGGCGTGGCCAACTACGTCGTCGGATCGCTGGCGTTTCCGCTTCGCTGGCTCGCCAAACTGCGCGGGTTCCCCGGCGACAAGGAGCGCGGCATCGCCAATCTGCAGCTGACCGCCGAGAAAGGCCGGCTGTTGAAACCCTACGCGAAGATCCTGCTCGTCGTCACCAACCTGCGCAGCAAGAACCGGGTGGCGGCACAGGCGCTGTTGGCGGAGCTGTCCAGGGAATTCCCGACCAACACGTTGTTCGAGAAACACGCACGCCGCCTCGAGAGGCCGGCCTCTCGATGATCGCCGCCAGCCACCTGATTCGCCGGTTCGGGCCGCGCATCGCCGTCAACGATCTGAGCCTGCAGATCGGGAAGTCCGAAATCGTGGCGCTGCTCGGCCCGAACGGCGCCGGCAAGACGACGACGCTGCGGATGCTGGCGGGATTGATTGCGCCGTCGAGCGGCACGGTGACGATCGAAGGCGTCGAGCTGACGCGCGCCACCGGGAGCATGCTCCGCGCACGGATTGGATTCCTCACCGAAGCGCCCGGCTTGTGGGACCGTCTGACCGTTCGCGAGAACCTGGCGGTGTACGCCGACCTGTACGCGCTCGCCAACCCTGAGCGGGTCATCGACCACATGCTGGACGTGCTGGAACTGCAGGATCGCGCGACGACCCGCGCGGCGGAACTCTCGAAGGGCATGCGGCAGAAGGTGACGCTGGCGCGCGCACTGCTCCACAATCCGCCCGTCCTGCTGCTCGACGAGCCGACCTCGGGACTCGATCCCGAAATCACGCGGACGGTCCGTCAGCTGCTCGCCGATCGGCGCGCCGCCGGCTGCGCGATTCTGGTGTCGACGCACAACCTCGACGAGGCCGAGCGGATCGCGGATCGCGTCGCGGTGCTGCACGGGCGGTTGATCGCGGTTGGACCTCCGGCCGACGCTGCGGCAGCGCATGACGACCGGTCGCGTGCTCGTTCGCGTCGTCGGCGATCCGTCGAAGCTGCTGAAAGTGGCGCGTCGCTTCGACCCCGACGCGACGGTCGACGGCCCGGCGCTGGCGATTCGCCTTCCCGAGGATGGTGTGCGGACGCCCGCGCTCGTGTCGGCGCTGGTCGCGGCGAACGCCGAGATTCTCGAGGTTCGTCAGGAAATGCCGGCGCTCGAGGACGTGTATTTGCACCTGGTCAACGAACGAGGGCCCACATGAGACGCGTGCGCGCGCTCCTCGCCAAGGAGTTCCTCGATCTGCGCCGCAATCGCGCGGCGCTCGTGCCCGTGGCGATGATCACGGTCCTGTCACTCGCGATCCCGTTCGCTGTGATCATCGGCGTACCACTCGCCACCGCACAACCGCTCGGCGACGATCCGGGTCTCCAGCGCCTGAGCGCCGTGGTCGGATCGGACTACGACCTGTCGCCGAACGGGCGCATCGAGCTGTTCCTGTTTCAACAGTTCCTGATGCTGTTCATCCTGACGCCGATCACCGGCGCCATGTCGCTCGCCGCGCATGCCGTGATCGGCGAGAAGCAGACGCGCACGCTCGAGCCCATGCTGGCCACGCCCGTGACGACGCTGGAGATTCTCGTCGCCAAAGTGCTCGGCGCGCTCCTTCCGACCCTGGCCATCTCGGTGGCCGGCCTCGCCGTCTATTTCGCGCTCATCGCGGCGTTCGGAGATCGAGGCGTGTTTCAGGCGATGGTGAGCGCGCGGTCGGCGATTCTGGTGTTTGTCCTCGGGCCGGCGGCGGCGCTCGTGGCTCTGCAGGGAGCGCTCGTGATCTCGTCCCGCGTCAACGACGCGCGCACGGCGCAGCAGTTTTCGGTTCTGCTCATCACGCCGCTCGCGATCGCGCTCATCGCCCAGTTCGTCGGGCGGATGTGGATGTCGGTCGCGCTGCTCGCGTTCATCGGGCTCGGATTGTTCGGCATCTGGGTGCTGCTGACGCTGCTGAGCGTCGCGCTGTTCGAGCGCGAAACGATTCTGACCCGCTGGCGCTAAAATCAGGTCCGCCGATGCAGGCCGGCACGCGTCTCGGTCCGTATCAGATCGTCGCCGCGATCGGCGCCGGCGGCATGGGCGAAGTGTATCGAGCGCGCGACACGACGCTGAATCGCGACGTCGCGATCAAGGTCCTGCCGGATCTCTTCGCCACCGATCCCGATCGCCTCGCGCGCTTCGAGCGCGAGGCGCAGGCCCTGGCGGCACTCAATCATCCGAACATCGCGCACGTCTACGGGCTGGAGAGGCGGGAGCGGCAGGAAGGGCAGGACGGGGCGGCCTTCATCGTCATGGAGCTCGTCGACGGCGAGGAGCTCGCGCAGCGCATTGCGCGCGGAGCGATTCCGCTCGACGAGGCGATGCCCATCGCGGCGCAGATCGCCGACGCGCTCGAAGTAGCGCACGAACGGGGCATCGTCCACCGCGACCTCAAGCCGGCGAATATCAAGATCACAGCGGATGGCACCGTGAAGGTGTTGGATTTCGGCCTGGCAAAGGCGATCGACGCGACCGCGGCGTCGAGCGCCAACGCGTCGATGTCGCCGACGTTGTCGGTTCATGCCACGCAAGCGGGGATCATTCTCGGCACGGCGGCGTACATGAGCCCCGAGCAGGCGCGGGGCAAGCCCGTCGACAAGCGCGCCGACATCTGGGCGTTTGGCGTCGTCCTGTACGAGATGGTGACCGGGCAGAAGCCGTTCCGCGGCGACGATGTCGGTGAAGTGCTCGCGGCGGTGATCAAGGACGAGCCCTCGTGGGACCGCGTGCCGGCACACCTGCGCCGGCTGCTGCAGCGATGCCTTCAGAAAGATCCGAAGAAACGGCTTCGCGATATCAGCGGCGTGGCGTTGTTGCTCGAGGAACCAGGGGTCGGCGTTCGGCCTCGTGCGTCCCGCCTGCCGTGGATCGCCGCAGGAACGCTGGCGGTCGTCGCGGCCGTGGCCGCGTGGGCGCCCTGGCGCGTGACTCGACCTGAGGACCGCCCGCTGGTCCGCCTCGACGTCGATCTCGGATCTGATGTCTCGCTCGGCTCTCCCCAAGGCGCCGAGCGTGATTCTCTCTCCCGATGGCCGCCGCCTCGTATGGGCGTCGCGCGGCCGGCTGTTTACGCGCCGGCTCGATCAACCCAAAGCGCTCGAGTTGGCGGGAACTGAGGGGGCCGCTGCGCCATTCATCTCGCCCGACGGCCAATGGGTGGCATTCTTCGCCGGAGGAAAACTGAAAAAAGTCTCCGTGGAAGGCGGCGCGGCGATCACGTTGTGCGATGCGCCACAGGGTCGCGGCGGTACGTGGACCGAGGATGGCCGAATCATTGCCTCGCTCGACGGAGTCGTCCTCTCGACGATTTCCGATGGCGGCGGCGCGCCGTCGCCGTTGACCGAGGCGGTTCAGGGCGACTCTTCGCACCGCTGGCCTCACGTTCTGCCGGGTGGCCGAGCCGTGATGTTCACGGTCCTACGGAGCACCGCCTCGTTCGACGATGCCAATATCGACGTGCTGAGCCTATCGGATCGGCGCAGGAAGACACTCCAGCGCGGCGGAACATTCGGGCGCTACGTGACTGCGTCGAATGGTGATGGTCATTTCGTGTACGTCAGCAAGAGCACGCTCTTCGCCGTGCCGTTCGATGCGAGCCGGTTGGAGATGCGTGGCACGCCATCGCCGGTGTTGGAGGAACTTGGATACAACAATATAAATGGCGCCGCGCAATTTGACCTGTCGCGAACCGGAACGGTCGTGTACCGCAGCGCCGGCGCCGGCCACGCTGGTTTCCCTGCAGTGGCTGGACGCCATGGGAAAAACGCAGGCACTTCCACCCAAGCCGGCCGTCTATGGGCAACCTCGCCTGTCCCCGGACGGCAAGCTCCTGGCCGTGGCGATTGCCGCCGCAGGCGGCCAGGACATCTGGGTTTATGACTTGCAGCGAGACGCCATGTCGCGCCTGACGTTCGGCGGCGCGACCTACTCGAATCCGGTGTGGAGTCCTGACGGCCGCTTCCTTGTGTTTGCGAGCAGTCCCGGCGGCATGCATTGGACACGCGCGGATGGTGCGACCAGGCCGCAGAAGTTGACCGAAAGCACGGATCCACAGTATCCGTGGTCCTTTTCGCCGGACGGCAAGCGGCTGGCCTTTGCGGAAATGCGTATGACCGGTGGGGACATCTGGACCATACCTCTCGAGGACGATGGGAGCGTACTCAGAGCCGGCACGCCCGAACGGTTCCTGCAGACTCCTGCGGACGAGGCCTTGCCGGCCTTCTCGCCGGACGGCCGTTGGATCGCCTATCGAACGGCCGAATCCGGAACCGGCGAGATTCAGGTGCGAGCGTTTCCAGACAAGGGCGGCAAGTGGTTGATCTCGAACGGCGGCGGCGCCTTCCCTATGTGGTCGCCGAACGGACGAGAGCTCTTTTACCGGAGCGAGGATCAGCACATCATGGCGGTCACGTACACCGTGAAAGGGGACGTGTTCGTCCCGGACAAGCCACGGCAATGGTCCGACACGCGCCTGGCGCAATCAGGCGCGCGAAATCTTGATATCGCCCCCGACGGCAAACGATTCGTGACGATGATGCCCGTCGATGTGCCCTCAGAACAAAGAACGCAGAGCCAGGTGACTCTCCTGCTGAACTTTTCCGACGAGCTCCGGCGCCGCTTCGAATCAGCGAAGTGAGCGCGCCGCTCACGGATTCGCTTTGATGAAGGCCTTGATAGAGCGAGGAACGCCGGCCGGTTCGACCAGTCCGGACGCACCATGCCCGATCCGCAGTCGAGCGGCGACGGCGGATCGTACAGGCTGTAGAACAGCACCGCCGTCCACCACTTCCGGCGAGGCTCGAACGCCCGCAACACGTTCTGATAGAACATCGCCTGGCCCGGTCTCGCCGAACGTCGAATCGCACGGCCTGATCCCCGTTTCAGTCAGCCACACACTCTTGAACAGCGAGTGCGGCCGCACGCCCTCGTCCATGAACAGGTCGATCGCCGGGAAAGTCGCGATACCAATGGACCGTGACGATGTCGAATACGTCGCCGAATTTTTTCATCGCCGCCGCGTACCAGCCGTTGGTGACGCCGTGCGGGCTCACTTCGGGACCCAGGATCAGTGCCGAGGGATTGGCCTTGCGGATCGCGTCGCGCGCCGTGCGCGCGATCGTTTCGTAGGTCGCGAGATCGGAGCCCTGCAGATAGTGATCAAGGTTCGGTTCGTTCCAGATGCCCCAGATGAAGATGTCGTCCTTGTAGCGGTCGGCCGCGGCGAACACGAAGTCGTACCAATCCTGCATGTTGCGCGGCGGGTGGCTGTACGGCTGGCCGCCGTTCGCCCAACCGGGCGTGTAGGCCAGCGTGCCGAAGATCGAGATGTTCGCGCGGCGCGCTTCCCTGCGCCACACGTCGGTGAACGACCAGTTGTAGCAGCCCTTGCAGCTCGGCTCGAGCACGTCCCATCCGAACACGACGCGGACGAGACCCGCGCCGAGCTCGGACATCTTGTCGGCGATCGGCGCGCCGACGTCGTGCGCGTTCGCGCCGTAGTGGCGGTTCTGCGCGCGCACGTCGCCGCACAGGCACGCGGCGATGCACGCGACGCAGACCGCAGCTCCTGACCATGACGTACACTATCCCCTTTTTTCACAGAAAGTGGCGCAGGGCTTTAGCCCTGCGATGTTCCGCAGCCCTAAAGGGCTGCGCCACACCCTGAATATGAGAACGGCTGCAGTGCTCGTCGCGATCGCGATGTGCCTCGCGTTCCCGCGGTCGGCGCCGGCGCAGTCGTCGCCGACGTGGGACGTGTTCGGCGGGTACGCGTACCTGCGCGATCAGAATGAGGAAGTCAGTCTCCCGGCCGGATGGGCCGCCGGCGCGTCCACGCATCTCAATCGCTGGCTCTCGGTCGTCGTCGATGCCGGCGGCAACTACAAGACACTGCCGCTCGTTGGAGGCGACGCGAGGCTGACGGCGCACACGCTGATGGCCGGCGGCAGAGCGTCGCTCGCGATCGGCCGCTTCGTCGAGTTCGCCCAGATTCTGGCCGGGCCCGCCTACACACGCGGCACGGTGTTCGGTCTCGCGAGCAGCGACACGTTCGTCGCGGTACAAGCCGGCCTTGGCCTCGACATGACGCTGAAACGCCATCTTGCGGCACGACTCGAGCTCGACGTGCGACGGCTGCGAACCGGACGCGAGTTCCGCGCGATCGCTGGATTGGTGGTGCTACGGTTCGTTCTCGAGGTGTACAGGGAGGGACTTCAGGGGACCGTGTCGTCATGCGATCGGTTGCCGTTCTGGGCGCGGGCACGATGGGCGCCCAAATTGCCGCGCACGTAGCCAACGCCGGCGTGCCGGCCCTGCTGCTGGACCTTACGGCTGACGTCGCCCGCGAGGGACTGAAGCGCGCCCGCGCGCTCAAACCTGACCCGTTCTTCACACCCGCTGCCGCGCAACTGATCGACACCGGGGGCTTCGACGCCGACCTGGGCCGCGTGTCGAACGTCGATTGGGTCATCGAAGCGGTCGTCGAACGGATGGACGTGAAACAGGCGCTGCTCGAGCGCGTGGATGCACTCCTTCGCCCGGGCACAATCGTCACGTCGAATACCTCCGGCATTCCGATCGCCTCGCTGGCTCAGGGACGCAGCGACAACTTCCGCCGCCACTGGCTGGGCACGCACTTTTTCAATCCGCCGCGCTATCTGCGGCTGCTCGAAGTCATCCCGACGCCCGACACCGATCCGGCGGTTGTCGATCGGATCCTGGCGTTTGCGGATCACCGGCTCGGCAAAGGCGTCGTCGTCGCCAAGGACACGCCGAATTTCATCGCCAATCACATCGGCGTCTACGGTGTGCTGCAGGTGCTGCGCGCGCTGGAGTCCGGCGAGTACACGATCGAAGAAATCGACGCGATCACGGGCCCGGCGATCGGCCGTCCGAAAAGCGCCACGTTCCGCACGATGGATATCGCCGGCATCGACGTCCTGGGACACGTCGCGAAAAATCTCAATCTCGAGCTGCCGCCAATCGTGGCGTCGCTCATCGAGCGCGGCTGGATCGGAGAAAAGGCAGGCCAGGGGTTCTACAAACGAGTGAAGAGCGCGTCCGGCAGCGAGATCCTCACGCTCGATCCGGCCACGATGTCGTACCGGCCGCGTCAGTCCCCGAAGCTGCCGGCGCTCGACGCCACGCGATCGATCGACGATCCGCGCGCGCGCATCAAGACGCTGTTCAACGGCAGCGACAAGGTCGGACGATTTCTGCGCGACACGCTCGGGCCGACGCTTCGCTACACCGCGAAAGTGGCGCCCGACATCGCGCATTCGATCGACGACGTCGATCGCGTCATGCAGTGGGGATTCGGCTGGGAGCTCGGGCCGTTCGAGATCATGGACGCCATCGGGCCCCACGAAGCGCTGGGAGACGTCTTCCCACCTGGCCGGACGCGGTTTCGAGACGATGGTGTGCCGCCGGCTGCGCCGGATTTGCAGATTCTCAAGTCCGCCAAGGAGCGGCAGGGCGTCGTGCGCCGGAACGCGGGCGCGAGCCTGGTCGATCTCGGTGACGGTGTCCTTGCGGTCGAGTTCCACTCGAAGATGAACTCGATCGGCGGCGATACGGTGCAGATGTTGCACGCCGGACTCAAGGAAGCCGCCGCGAACTTCTCGGCGCTCGTCGTCGGCAACGACGCCGTCAATTTTTCCGCGGGCGCCAACCTGATGCTTCTGCTGCTCGAAGCGCAGGAAGGCAACTGGGACGAGATCGACCTGATGATCCGGACGTTTCAAAACTGTACGCAGGCGCTTCGATCGGCCGACGTGCCGGTGATCGTCGCGACCGCGGGCATGACGTTCGGCGGCGGCTGCGAGATCGCGCTGCACGGCGACCGCGTGCAGGCGGCGGCCGAGAGCTACATCGGGCTGGTGGAAGTGGGCGTCGGCTTGATTCCGGGCGGCGGCGGCACGAAGGAGATGCTGGCGCGGGCGGTGAGCGACCTGCCCTCGTCCGGTACCGATCTGCTGCCGTTCGTGCAGCGGGTCTTCGAAACGATCGGGTTCGCGAAGGTGTCCACGAGCGCCGCGGACGCGCGACGGCTCGGGTTCCTGAACGACGCCGATCGCGATCACGATGAACCGCGAGCGTCTGATGGCCGACGCGAAGGCGTACGCGCTGGAGCGCGTGCGCGAAGGGCACGAGCGAAAACCTCCGCGAGCGGCAATCCCGGTCGGCGGCGACAGCGTGCTCGCGGCGCTGAAGCTCGGCGTCCATCTGGCCTGGCGCGCGGGGCGGATCACCGATCACGACGCCACAGTCGGCCGCGCGCTCGCGAACGTCCTCGCGGGCGGATCGCTGCCCCACCAGGCGACGGTCAGCGAACAGTACCTTCTGGATCTCGAGCGCGAAGCGTTCCTGAAGCTGTGCGGCGAGCGCAAGACGCTCGAGCGGATGCAGCACACGTTGAAGACGGGCAAGCCGCTGAGGAACTAGTGACGATCATCGACCGCGGAAGCGGTCCGCCGCTCGTGGTCATTCCGACGCTGCACGGCCGATGGGAGTACGTCGGTCCGGCCATCGACGCGCTGTCGGCGTACTTTCGCGTCATCACGTTTTCGCTCTGCGACGAGCCTTCGTCTCACGCCGCGTGCGATCGCACGCGCGGGCTCGACGCCTACGTCGATCACATCCAGGCTGTCCTCGAGGAGAAGCGGCTGCGGCGCGTGGTGGTGTGCGGGATCTCGTTCGGCGGCTTGATTGCGCTTCGCTTTGCCGCGACGCATCCAGCATCGACCGCCGCGCTGGTCCTCGTCTCGACGCCGCCGCCGGGCTTGCGGCTGCGACGGCGCCATCAGCTGTACCTGCGCGCGCCGTGGATCCTCGGTCCGCTCCTGCTCGCGGAATCGCCCTGGCGTCTGCGTCCCGAAGTGCACCTGGCGCTGCCGGATCCGGTCGAGCGCCGCAAGTTTTCGCGAACGCGCGCTGAAGATGTTCGTCACGACGCCCGTGTCGCCGGGGCGAATGGCGGTCAGAGCGCGTCTGCTCACGCAAAGCGATCTGCGGCCGGACTGCGAGCGCGTCGCGGCGCCCACGCTCGTCGTGACCGGCGAGCCGGGCCGCGATTACGTCGTGCCGGTGAGCGGCAGTTCGGAGTATGTGCGCCTCATTCCCAATGCGCGCAGCGCGATCCTTGAACGCACCGGCCATCTGGGCAGCGTCACGCGGCCGGACACGTTTGCGGCGATGGTTCGCGACTTCGTCGCGACGGACGCGCGGGTGAGGTGGCCGGATGCCGCTGCGTGAAATCGCCGGGCCGGCCGGCCGGCTCGAAGCCCTGCTCGAAGAACCCGCCGCGGATCGCGGCGTCGGCGCCGACGGTCTGCTGAAAACGGGAGCCGACGCCGGCGTGCGCGCCGCGGTGATTCTGGGACACCCGCTCACGACGCTCGGCGGCACGATGCACACGAAGGCCGTGTTTCAAGCGGCGAAAGCGCTCAGTCGCATTGGGTGCGCCGTTCTCCGCTTCAACTTTCGCGGCGCCGGCGCGAGCATGGGACAGTTCTCGAACGGACCGGGCGAGATGGACGACTTCCGCGCGGCGATCGACGTCATGGCAGCGAAGTACCCGGATGCGCCGCTCTGGACGGGCGGCATGTCCTTCGGATCGTGGATCGCGCTGAGCGTCGGCGTCGAGGATGCGCGCGTGTCCACGCTCATCGCGATTGCGCCGCCGGTCTGCCGCTACGACTTCGAGCCGATCGCGCGCAGCTCGAAAGCGAAGTTCATCGTCCACGGCGAGCGCGACGAGGTGTGTTCGCTGAAGGACGTGCGAGCCTTTTACGCCCGCGCGGCCGAGCCGAAGGAACTCGCGGTCATCGACGCAGCCGATCATGTGTTCGACGGAAAGGTCAGCGAGGTTGCTGACGCGATTGAGGATCTGTTGGGCGATTGGTCCGCCTGAAGGCGGACCCCACGCTACTCTCCCACTCATCGTACGTGGCGTCCGGCTTTAGCCGGACCTTGAGGTTGTTATGAACGAAGCTGTGATCGTCTCCGCGGTTCGCACGGCGGTCGGCAAGGCGCCGAACGGCACGCTGCGCGGCACGCGACCCGACGAGCTCGCCGCGGTGTCAATCGGCGAGGCGCTGCGCCGCGCGCCGGGCGTCGATCCCGGCGAGATCGACGATGTGATTCTTGGGTGCGCCATGCCGGAGGCGGAGCAAGGCATGAACGTGGCGCGCATCGCGAGCCTGCGAGCGGGGATCCCCGTCAGCGCGTCAGCCACCACGATCAATCGCTTCTGCTCGTCGGGTCTGCAAGCGATCGCGTTCGCGGCGGAACGCATCATGTGCGGCTTCAGCTCCGCCATCGTCGCCGGCGGCACCGAGTCCATGAGTCTGATCCCGATGGGCGGGCACAAGGTCGCGCCGAATCCGACGCTGATGGACAGCTACCCCGACGTGTACTTGAGCACCGGTCTGGTCGCCGAGAATCACGCGCGCGAGTCGAAGATCACGCGCGAGGAGCAGGACGCGTTCGCGCTCCGGAGCCATCAGCGCGCCGTCGCGGCGCTCGATGCCGGGCGGTTCGAGGAAGAGATCGTGCCGATCACCGCGGCGTTCGTTTCGACTCCTCAAAACCCAAAGCTTGACGCCAAGTGGGGTCTGACCCCGCTCCCCGGGGAAGGGGGTCAGACCCCAAGATCCAGTCGGTCCCTTTCGCGACGGACGAAGGACCCCGCCGCGACACCTCCCTCGATGCACTTTTGAAACTGCGGCCGGCTTTTCACGTCGCAGGATCTGTCACGGCTGGCAATTCTTCACAAATGAGCGACGGGGCCGCGGCAGTAATTGTGACCTCCGCCGACTACGCCCGCGATCGGGGTCTGACCCCACTTGGGCGGTTCATCACCTTCGCCACCGCCGGCGTCGAACCCGAGCGCTTCGGCGTCGGACCCGTGCCGGCAATAAAGAAAGCCTTGAAGCTCGCCGGCCTCACCCTCGATCAGATCGACCTCGTGGAGCTGAACGAAGCGTTTGCCGCGCAGGTGCTGGCCTGTTTGAAAGAACTGCCAATCGACCCCGACAAGCTGAACGTGAACGGCGGCGCCATCGCGCTCGGACACCCCCTGGGTTGCACCGGGGCGAAGCTGACGACGACCCTTCTCTACGAACTGCGACGCCGCCAGGCCCGATACGGCATGGTGACGATGTGCGTTGGTGGAGGGATGGGCGCTGCTGGTATCTTTGAGAGACTCTGACTATGCCTACAACAACCGCTCCCGCACTGCTGCGCGGCGGCGAATGGCTGCTCCAGCCGTCCGACGCCGACGCCGTGTTCACTCCCGAACGGATCGACCGAGGAACACCGGCTGATCGCGCAAACGGCGAAACAGTTCGTGGACAACGAAGTCCTGCCGGTGCTCGATCGGCTCGAGCAGAAAGACTGGGCGCTCAACCGCGACCTCGTCAAGCGCGCCGCCGCGCTCGGCCTGATGGGCGTCGACGTCCCCGAAACCTACGGCGGGGTCGGCCTCGACAAGGTCAGCTCGCTCATCGTCAGCGAGCGGATGGCGCCGTCGGCATCGTTCGGCGCGACGTGGGGCGCGTCGGCGAATCTCACCGTCATCCCGATCTATCTGTTCGGCACGGAAGCCCAGAAGCGGACCTACCTTCCGAGACTGTTGTCGGGCGAACTCGTCGGCGCGTACGGGCTCAGTGAAACCGGATCGGGATCCGACGCGCTCGGCGCGCGCACGCGCGCGACGAAGCAGCCGGACGGCAGCTTCCTGCTGAACGGCGAGAAGATGTGGATCACCAACGGCGGGTTCGCCGATCTGATGGTCGTCTTCGCGAAACTCGACGGCGAGCAGTTCACCGCGTTTCTCGTCGAGCGTCCCTACGGCGTCAAGAGCGGCAAGGAAGAGCACAAGATGGGCCTGCACGGCTCGTCCACGACCGCGCTGATCTTCCAGGACGTGCCGGTGCCCGCGGACAACGTGCTCGGCGAGATCGGCAAGGGACACAAGGTCGCCTTCAACGTGCTCAACTTCGCGCGGTTCAAGCTGGGCGCGGCGTGCGCCGGCGGCGCATACGGCGCGATCGGCGAAGCGGCGAGATACGCCGCCACCAGGCGGCAGTTCAGCCAGCCGATCGCGACCTTCGGCGCGATCAAACACAAGATCGGCGAGATGGTCGTTCGCACGTACGCCGTCGAGAGCCTGTTGTACCGGACCGCCGGCCTCGTCGATGCGCGCATGGCGGCGGCGCCGCAGGGCCCGGAGGGATCGGCCGCGCTCGCGGCGTTCGAGGAGTACGCCGTCGAAGCGTCGATCGCCAAGGTCGCCGGCAGCGAAGCGCTCGATTTCGTCCTCGACGAGAACATCCAGATTCACGGCGGCAACGGCTACGTGAAGGACTACCCGGCCGAACGGCACTTCCGCGACGCGCGCGTCAACCGGATCTTCGAGGGCACCAACGAGATCAACCGCCTGCTGATTCCCGGCATGCTGGTGCGCCGCGCGCTCAAGGGCGACCTGGCGCTCATTCCGGCCGCCAAGGCGCTGCAGGACGAGCTGCTCGGACCGCCGTCGATGGCGTCGGACGACGACTCGCTGCTCGCCGACGAACGGCGCGCGATCGAGTCGTTCAAGAAGGTCGCGCTGATGGTGCTCGGTCTGGCGATGCAGACCTACGGCGAAAAGCTCACCGACGAGCAGGAAGTGCTGATGCACGTCGCCGACATCGCCATCGATGTGTTCAGCGCCGAGAGCGCGGTGCTGCGTGCGGCGCGCCGCGTCGCAGCGCAAGGCGCCGCGTGCCGACCTGCACGTGGACGCCGCGCGCGTGTTCGTCAACGACGCCGCGCTGCGCATCGACGCCGCCGCGCGCCAGGCCCTGGCCGCGACGGCCGACGGCGATACGCTCCGCACGGTGCTCGCCGGACTCCGGCGGCTGCTCAAGGTGACGCCGATCAACACCGTGGCGCTCCGGCGTCGCCTCGCGGATGAAGCCGTGTCGCGGGGAGCGTATCCGTTCGCGTGGCAGGGGGCTGGATGGGCAGGACGGGCAGGAGGGCGGACAGGCATGATCGAACAGGCTCAGCTTTCCCTTCCTGCCCTTCCTGCCCTTCCGCCCTTCCTGCCCTCTGCGGCTCTCGTGCTCGCGATCGCGTGCACGAACCAGCCGCCGCGAAGAGAAGGACTACGCGTCCAAGGTCGCGGCGGATCGGGCGACGAAGGACGCGGCGTTCGCGGCCGGCGACGACCCGATCCCGCGGGCGAATCACGCGACGTTTCTGCCGCTCGCGTACTTCCCCATCGATCCCGACTACAACGTCGCCGGCGTCGCTCAAGGAGATCAACGACCCGACGATCATCGAGATGCCGACCTCGGTCGGCGGCATCGACAAGTTCCGCCGCGTCGGCACGCTGGAGTTCGTGCTCAAGAGCCAGTCCTACACGCTGAGCGCGTTCGTCGCCGCCAGCGCCAGGACCATCGATCGGCTGTTCGTCCCCTTCACCGATCTCACGACGGGAACGGAAACGTATTCCGCCGGCCGCTACCTCGATCTCGATCGCACGCCGACCGGCTTCTACAACATCGACTTCAACCGCGCCTACATCCCGTACTGCTACTACAACCCCACCTACGAGTGCCCGTACCCGCCGCGCGAGAATCGGCTCAAGATTCCGGTTCGCGCCGGCGAAGCGGCAGTCGAAGAGTTAAGTGCCGCTTGCGCGCCGTAGTGTTCGACTTCGACGGCGTCATCGCCAACAGCGAGCCGCTCCACCTGCAGGCGTTTCAGGACGTGCTGTCCGACGCAGGCGTCACGCTGACCGACGCCGACTACTACGCGCACTACCTCGGCTTCGACGATGTCGGCGTGTTTCGAGCGGTCGATCGGCGCGCGCGGCGCGCGATGGACGGCGACGGACATCGACGACCTCGTGGCGCGCAAGGCCGTGCGGCTCGAGGCGCTGGAACAGCACACGTCGCTCTTGTTTCCCGGCGCCGCCGACGCGATCCGCCGGATCGCGGCGGCTGTGCCGATCGCGATCGCGTCGGGCGCGCGCGGCGAGGAAATCCGGCGCGCTGCTGGATCGCGAGCAACTCACACCGCTGTTCGCCGCGATCGTCGCCGCCGAAGACACGCCGGCCTGCAAGCCGGCCCCCGATCCGTACCTGCGGGCCGTTGCGAGCATCGGCGCCGCGCGAGGGGCACCGGTGCCGCCGCGCGACTGCGTCGCCGTCGAGGACTCGGGCTGGGGCCTGGAATCGGCGCGCGCCGCCGGGCTTCGCACGGTGGCGGTCACGACCAGCTATTCCGCGTCCGAGCTGCGCTGGTGCGGATCGAGTGATCGCGTCGCTTCATGAGCTGACACTCGACCTACTGGCCGATCTCGCAGGAAATCCCGCCGATCTCGAAATTCGAACGTTGATTCAAGAAGTTGGATTCTAGCGCAATCCTGCCCTGTTTTACTGACTGGTTTCGCCTTTACCGCTATCGGTAGGGTTGGCGATACTGGTCGGTACCGGACAGCGTGCGTTTCAGACACAGTGCGCGATCCGGGCGCTTTTGTAATTCCCGTTGATTCTGAGGAGGCACGATGAGAGTTCGAGCAATGGTCCTGGCGTTCGTCGCGCTATTCGCGGCGAGCACGCTGGCCAGCGCGCAGCAGCAGACGGGTGAGATTTTCGGCAAGGTCACCGACAGTTCGGGCGCCGTGCTGCCTGGCGTGACGGTGACGCTGTCGGCGCCGCATCCTGCTGCAGCCGCTGACCGCGATCACGAGCGAAACGGGCACCTATCAGTTCCCGCGTCTGCCGATCGGCACGTACGAAGTGAAGTTCGAGCTGACCGGCTTCAAGACGGTGGTCAACCAGGACATCTACGTCACCGTCGGCTTCAGCGCGCAGGTCAACGCGCAGCTGGGCGTCTCGACCGTGCAGGAGACGATCACCGTCACCGGCGAGAGCCCGATCGTCGACACGAGGAACACCGGGACGAAGCAGACGTTCACCAACGAGCTGCTCCAGACGCATCCCGTCGGCGCGCGACCCGTGGGTCATCCTCCAGCAGACGGCCGGCATCGCCATGGACCGCGAGAACATCGGCGGCAACATGTCGGGCCAGCAGTCCAACTACGTGTCGCGCGGCGGCAACCCGATCAACAACAAGTGGTCGCTCGACGGCGTCGACATCACCGACATGGCGGCGACCGGCGCGTCGCCCGCCTACTTCGACTTCGACGCGTTCGAGGAAATGACGATCAACACCGGCGGCGTCGACGTGACGCAGCAGACCGGCGGCGTCGGCATCAACCTCGTCACCAAGAGCGGCACGGATCGCTTCAAGGGCTCGTCGCGCTTCTACCAGACACCACGAGAGGTTCGAAGCGCAGAACCTCGACCGACGCTGCGCGTCGCAGGGCGCCACGTCGGGCAACCCGATCCAGGACATCAAGGACTACGGCGTCGAAGTGGGCGGCCCGATCAAGAAGGGCAGGGCCTGGATCTGGGGCAGCTTCGGCAAGCAGAACATCGAGCGTCGGCGTGCTCGGCTTCTACAAGCCGAGGCGGCGTGCCAGGCGTTCAAGACGGCGTCGGTGGCGCTCGCCGCGTCGATCGAGGACGATCAACGCCTGCCTGAACACCGACCTCACGCTGCTGCAGACCACCAACCTGAAGGCGGAAGTCCAGTTGTTCAAGGGCAACAAGCTGAGCCTGTTCAACAACTTCGCCAAGAAGGAGCGCAACGCGCGCGGCGCCGTCCGACCTGAACCCGATCGAGACGACGACGCCGCAGGGCGCGGTGCCGAAGTCGTTCGGCAAGTACCTGTGGAACACCGGCCCGAAGCCGACCTACAAGTTCGGCGATCAGTGGGTGCGTCAGCGACCGGCTGCTCGCTCGACGTGCATACACGCACGTCGGCAACAACTTCATCCTCGGCTTCCACAAGCCGGAGCTGCGCGACGTGCAGCCGACGTCATCATCTCGACCGGCCTGAACGGCCGCTCGGGCCAACGAAAGCGTGTTCATCCGCCCGGCCAACAGCATCAACGTCAACGCGAACTACTTCCTGCCCGGGCCGCTGGGGCGGCGACCACGCGTTCAAGTTCGGCGGCTACTGGAAGGACGCCAACAGCACGTCGATCACTCACACCGGCGGCTTCGCGCACGGTCCGCTTCCCGACCGCGCGTCGACGAACGACTGCTCGCTCGCCGGCGACCGGCTGCCAGGTCGGAGCTGCACCGCGACGGCTACAGCGCTGTACGACCTGAAGAACATACTCGCGCGTTCGTGCAGGACACGTTCACGCGCGGCCGCCTGACGGCGCAGCTCGGCATCCGCTGCGACCAGAACCACGACGAGGCGCTGGCCGGCATCGATCGGCGCGAACCCGCTCGGCATGGGCAATGGCTCCCGCAGTGGCTGCCGGCGATCAGCTTCCCCGGCGCCGATCCGGGCGTGACGTTCAACAACTTCTCGCCGCGTCTCGGCCTCACCTACGACGTGACGGGCAACGGCAAGACGCTGGCGCAGGCGAACTACGCGCGCTACTACGGACAGGTCGGCACGGCGGCATCGCGTCGCACCATCAACCCGGTGGCGCAGACGGTCTCCGCTATCCCGTGGATCGACGCGAACGGCGACAAGTTCGCCCAGGCCGAACGAAATCGCCGCCAGCGCGAACCCGATCGCCTTGGCTGGCCGGCAACTGGTCGGCGACCAACCCGGCCAACACGCAGTCGGCCAACTCGGTCGATCCGAACATGAAGAACGACTTCACCGACGAGTTCATCCTCGGGTTCGATCGGGAAATCGGTCTCGGGTTCGCGGTGGGCGTCAACTACGTCTGGCGCAAGTACGGCGACTTCCAGTGGAACGACCGCGACGGCATCGCGACGGCCGACTGGGTGCCGAGTACGTTCACGCCGGCCGCCAGCGCCTGCCCGGGCGCGCGGCAACCGCATCAGCGCGGCGAACTGCCCGACGGTCACGTACTTCCAGCCGACATTCCAGCTGCCGACGATCATCACGCTGGCCATCGCCGAGGGCGTTCAACCGCGTGCTACAACGGCCTCGAGATGACCGGCGCGCAAGCGGCTGTCGAACCACTGGCTGATGAACACCAGCTTCGCCTACAACAGCACGATCGTGAACTTCAACGAGTTCACCGGCAGCCAGCCGAGCGACGGCGACTCGCGACGCTGATAGAGGATCCGACGAACCGCGACACGCGCGACGGCTTCCAGTACGACTACCCGACGGCCGGCAGCGGCATCGGCAACATCTACGTCAACGCCAAGTGGCTGTTCAAGGTCAGCGGCATGTATCAGCTGCCGGGCGGCGTCAACGTGTCGGCGTTCTTCAACGCGCGCCAGGGCTATCCGTTCGAGCGCTTCATCCAGGCGCCGTCGCGCGATCAACGGCGCCGCGCAGATCGACATCCTGCTCGATCCGGTCGGCGAGAGCCGGCTGCCGAACTACCAGAACCTCGACTTCCACGTCGAGCGTCCGGTCAAGGTCGGGACCGCCCGGTTCATCCCGTCGCTGGACGTCTTCAACGTCGGCGAACTACAACACGATTCAGGCGATCCGCGGCACGCAGAACGCGGCGAACGCCAACCAGATCCAGGCGATCCTGGCGCCGCGCGTCGCTGCGGTTCGGCGTTCGCGTTCAACTGGTAAGACCGTCGGTTGCGAGTCTGGCACTCCGTCGAGGGCGGGGCCGCTGGCCCCGCCCTCTTTTTTTGCGCTATCCTGTCGAACGCAGTGATTGCCTCGCAGCTCGTCCAGAGCTTCACGCACGCCGCGCTCAGTCCCGACCCGGATCTCGCCGTCGCCGCGCTGATGATCGCGCGCGTCGAGTACCCGAAGCTCGACGCCGGCCCGTACCTCGACCAGCTCGACGCGCTCGGCGCAGGAGGCCAGGCGGCGCGTGGCCGATGCGTCGATGCGCCGGAGCGATGCGCCGGCGCGGCGTGGACCCGATGCGCTACGCGCGCGTCATGGCGCTGAACGAGTACCTGTTCGGCGAGCTGCGCTTCGTCGGGCAACGAGTCGCACTACGAGGACCCGCGCAACAGCTTCCTGAACGAGGTGCTCGACCGGCGCACCGGCATTCCGATCACGCTGGCGCTGCTCTACATGGAAGTCGCGCGGCGGGCCGGGCTGCCGACGTCGAAGGCATCAACTTTCCCGGGCACTTCCTGCTGCGCTGCCCGGCGCGCCGCGAGGCTGCCGAACGCGGAAGACCTGATCATCGACGCCTTCCACGGCGGCGCGCTGCTGTCCGAGCGCGACCTGCTGCGGCGCTAGCGGGCACGGGCGACGACGACGTCGGAGATGCGCGTCGCGGCTGCTGCGCGCACGCGACCAAGCCGCAGATCCTCGCGCGGATGCTGCTGAACCTGAAGCGCGTCTACGTGCAGATGCACTCGTATCCCGCAGGCGCGCGACGTCACCGAGCTGCTGCTGGCGGTCGAACCCGTCGGCGATCGACGAGCTGCGCGACCGCGGCCTGCTCGCCTACCAGCTGAAGGATTTTCCGGCGGCGCTCCGCGATCTGCAGGCCTACCTGCAGCTCTCCGCCAAGACGAATCCCGACGAGGACGAGCGCGAGGAACACGAGCAGATCTGGGAGCACGTGAAGACGCTCACGACGAAGGGTGGCTTCGCTGAATTGAGCTCGCGCTCGTTGCGGCTGAGCGCTGATGGCTCAGACTGATGCCAGATTTCAGAGCTGATTGAATTGAGCAACTGAGCTAAGTCCCGCTCTCAATCGACTCTGCCTTCCGGGCAATCCTCAGCAGCGGACAGACGCGACAGTGCGGGTCGGCTTCGGTGCAGGTCGCGCCGCCGTGGTGTGAGAGGTAGACGAAAGCGCGGCGGTAGACGTCGACCGCCGCGGCAGCTCGCGCGATGCCGCCTCCTGGACCGAGCGCGCCTGCTGCGACACGACGTGTGCTGTTCTCCGTCGCCGTAGCCGAGGCGGCGAGCCACGCGGCTGACGCGCGCGTCCACCGGCAGGACCGGATGGTCGGCGGCGAACAGCAGCATGCGATGCGCGCCGGCTTCGCCGCAGCTGCGGCAGGCGCTTGAGCGCGCGCCGCGCCGGCGGCAGCGGACCGCGGATCGTCTGTGGGCAGGTCCGGCGAGCGCCGAAAGAGGTCGACGCCTGTGCGCAGCGCGTGCAGCCGCTGACTCGAGGTACGGTCCGGCCAGAGCGACCGCCTCTTCCAGCCTTTTCTGCGGCGCCCGCCACATCGCGTCCGGCGTCAGCGCGGGAATGCGTCTTCAGCGCCGCCAGCGCCGCGTCGCGCTTCCGCGGCGTGGAGTGGCCGACAGCACTTCCCAGACGAACAGCGTGAACGGATCGCGCGGCGGCGGCGGCAGCGCGCCGTAGAACTTCTGCAGCGATGCGACGAGCGCCTCGAGCGCGACGCTGCTGTCAGTACGCCGTGCGGTTACGCCGGCGCCGATCGACGCGATCTCCTGGTACAGGATCGCGGACGCGATGATGCCGTTGTGGAAGTTCCCGACGTCGAGCTTCTCGTTCGGCGCGTGCGCGTTCTCGTCCGGGAGGCCGACGCCGAACAGCACCGACGGCAGCCCGAGCTCCTCCTGGAACGTCGACACCACGGGAATCGAGCCGCCTTCGCGCGTGAACACCGGCTTGCGCGCCGAAGCCCTTCTCGATCGCGCGGCCGGCGGCCTGCACGAACGGGTTGTCGTACGACGGTCATCCACGGCTTGCCGCCGTGCATGCGCGTCACCTTGAGCTCGACGGTCTTCGGCGCGATCTTCCGGACGTAGTCCTCGAACAGCGCCGCAATCTTGTCCGGATCCTGATTCGGCACGAGCCGCATGCTCACCTTCGCCATCGCCACGGCCGGCAGCACGGTCTTCGCGCCCTCGCCGGTGAAGCCCGAGAGCAGGCCGTTGACCTCGAACGTCGGCCGCGCCCACGTCCGTTCGAGCGTCGTGTAGCCGGTTTCGCCGAACAGCTTCGGCACGCCGAAGTCCTTCTTGTACTGCTTCTCGTTGAACGGCAGCGTCGCCCACGCCTGCCGCTCCTCCTCCTGCAGCGGCACCACATCGTCGTAGAAGCCCGGGATCTTGATGCGGCCGCCGCGGTCTTTCATCTGCGCGAGCAGCTGCGCCAGCACCATGCGCCGGATTGGCGACCGCGCCGCCGAACGAACCCGGAATGCAGGTCGGTGCTGCTGCCGCGCAGATCGATCTGGAAGTAGACGAGCCCGCGCAGTCCGTAGCAGATCGACGGCACGCCGCGCGCGAACATCGCCGAGTCGGAGATGACGACGACGTCGGCGCCGAGCTCGTCTCTTGTGCTCGCGGATGAAGTCGTCGAGATGCGCGCTGCCGACTTCCTCTTCGCCTTCGAGGATGAACTTGATGTTCACCGGCAGCTTGCCGTTCTGTTTCAGGTGAGCCTCGACCGCCTTCAGGTGCATGAACACCTGGCCCTTGTCGTCGGCCGAGCCGCGCGCGTAGATCTCGCCGTCGCGAATCGTCGCCTCGAACGGCGGCGACGTCCAGAGATTCAGCGGATCGACCGGCTGCACGTCGTAGTGGCCGTAAAACAGAATCGTCGGCGCGCCCTCGGCGTGCAGCCAATCGCCGTAGACCACCGGGTTGCCCGGCGTCGGAATCAGCCGGACGTTTTCCAGCCCGATGCGGCCGCATTTCGTCGGCGCACCATTCGGCGCAGCGCGTCACGTCGGCGGCGTGCTCGGGGAGCGCGCTGATGCTGGGGATCGCGAGCAGCGCTTTCAGCTCTTCCAGATAGCGGTCGCGGTTGACGTTGATGAAATCGATGACGTTGTCCATAGCTGTGTCCACGTGAGAATCTGCCACGAAAACACGAAAACACGAAATCAAAACGGCAATGTTTCTTGTTCGTGCTTTCGTAGTTTCGTGGCTGATCAGGTTCTGGCGACTCCAACGGCCGGGCTCGTCCGCAGCGATGACGCCGTCGGATTCCAGCTTCGCGAGATGCGCGCGCACGTTTTCGCGCGCGGCCGGCATCAGCGCCGGGTCGAGTCCATCATAGATGGATTCGGCAATCGCCTCCACCGTCGCGCGGCCGGCATGCAGGGCATCCAGCACCTGACGCTCGCGCATGCGGCGGTGAGCCAGTTGGGCCGTGAGGACCGCCGCCGGGTCGTCGATGCGCCCGCCGTGCGCGGGCAGCAGCGTGCGGGGCTCGAGCGCGAGCAGCCGCTCGAGCGATGCGAGGTACTGCCCGAGATCGCCGCCCCGGCTCGAGTGAATCATGACGCTGCCGCCGAGGATCACCAGGTCGCCCGTGAAAATCGTCCGCGTCGGCTCGTGCCAGAACGCGACGTGATCCGGCGAGTGCCCGGGTGTGTAGAGCGCCGTCAGCCGATCGTCGCCGACGGACACCGCGTCGCCGTCTGCCAGCGAGCGCCAGGCGACCTCGTACCGCGAGTCTTCGTCCGGCCACGGATGCTTCGCGAACACGGCGGAGGGATGCTGCGACGCAATCGCCGGCGCACCCGAGGCGTGATCCGCGTGGCCGTGCGTCACGAGCACGTGATCCAGGCGGCATCCGGTCGCCGCGAGCTCGCCGGCGAGATCGGCCAGATGTTGCGCGTGGCCCACGCCCGCGTCGATGAGCGCCGCGCTCCCGTCTGATCCGGCGACGAGATACGTGTTGTTGCCGAGCCCGGTCATCGCGCTCGGATTGTGGGCAGGGATGAGAATCGGCGGCTTCGTCACAACACCCTCGGGGTCAGACGCTGAGTCAGTGCGCCACGGGGTCTGACCCCACGACCACCCGATGCCAGGAGATTTTGAGGACTGGGGTCAGACCCCAGGTTACGACGCCCGCGCACGGCGGGCGTGGTCAGACACCTCAGGTGCCGCCGAAGCCGATCGTCACCTGCTCGCCGTCGACGATCACCGGCACCGCGCGGCGGCCCTTGCTGTAGCCGAGCATGCGCTGCAGATCGGCGGCGTTCTTCTTGACGTTGACGTATTCGAACGCGACGTGCCGCCGATCAAAGTCCTCCCGGGCGGCTTGCGTGTAGGGTCAAGTGTCCTTGCCGAAGATGGTGACCATGGCGCCATTGTAATCGGGGTCTGACCCCAGCATCTTGCGCTGAGAGCGGGATTCGACAAGTCGGGGTCAGACCCCGCAGGCCGGCTCGCAACGCGCGGGCATTCTGCGAGGTCGCAAGTCTTGCGTACTGGCCGGGTGAAAGCGTCGCAACGCTTGCAACGTTTTTCGGGCGAGATCTTCGATTGGCCGAGAGTTTCAGCTGAGATCGATTGTTGCTTTGCGCATGCAGATATGGCGCGACGACGTTGCGAGTCTATGTTCCAGGTGCGGCGGCTCCACGTCATCCAGCGCGGGAATCAATCGCGGACCCATCTTCACCGATGATCGCGGACTTACGAAACGTTTCTCGCTTTCCTGAGCGACGTCCTCGCGCTCCCGATGGGACCTCGGTTCATGGCTTCATCGCTGATGATCGACGCATTACCATCTGATCGTCACGCCGCAGCACAAGATGGCTCTACCTCGAACGATGCAGCATTTTGGCGCGCGACTACGTTCAAGCGCTTCAACCGGACGACACAAGCGAACCGGAACGCTGTGGGATGGGCGCTACCGAGATCCCGATCGTTGCGGATGACCGCGTACTTCTTCACGTGTCTTCGCTACATCGAACACAATCCGGTGAAAGCTCAAATGGTGAGCCGGCCAGAGGCATACCGGTGGTCCAGCTATCGCGTCCACGCGCCACGGTGAGCCGTCGAGTTGGCTTGTCCCACACCCGCTGTATGTGGCGCTCGGCAAGACATCTCCGGGAGCGACAGCGCGGCGTATCGAGCGCTTGTCGAAAATGCTACCCGACGTCGAAACGGGGGCTGACCCCAATCAGGCTCGGCCGACGGGCACCGGGGCGGGCCGGCTCATTGCGACGCCTGGCCTTCAGCAGATGGGGGTCTGACCCCTTCGAGGAGCGCCCGCGTCTCGGCGGGGAGCGGCACGGCCTTCGCCGCCTCGTAGTCGTAGCTGACCATCACCGTCTTCCCGACCGCAATCACGCGCTCGTTCGCGGCGGCGACGATCTCGTACACGAGGACAAAACTCGACCGCCCGATCTCGCCGACATTCAACCGGACCTCCAGCTCGTCGCCGAAATGCGCCGGCGCGCGGTAGTCGCACTCCGCTCTCGCGAGGATGACCCGCGTGTGCGGCGACGGCCACCCGGTCAGCTCGCGCCAGAACGTCAGGCGGCACTGCTCCAGATACGTGAAGTACACCGCGTGATTGACATGTCCCATGGCATCGCAGTCGCGGAAGCGCACCGACAGGCGATGCCGATACGCCCAGGCGTCCGGCATGGGAGGTAGAATACCCGACCACCGTGGAGACCTTCACACCGGAGGAAGCCCGCGCGCTCGCGCCGTACTTCACCAACACCGACAAACCGATCGTCGCGCTCACGAATCTTCCTGAAACGGTCAAAGGCGCGCTCTTCGCCCGCTACTCGCGCTCCGCGAAATCGGTCCGTCGGCTCTTCCTCGACGAATTCCTTGAACAGGTCTCGGACGGCGCCACGCCGCAAACCAGCACGGTCGGCCTCGCGCGCGCGGCCAAGCTGTACGCGCGGGTGCTGAGCGAGTACGGCGACGACTCGGTCGCGCAGCTCGGCGGCGCACACATCGCCTGCGAAGGCGTCTCGAACGTGCTGACGAAAGTGCTCGAGTGGGGACGCCTGATGGCGTACCTCGAGCAATCCACGCGCTACGTCCCCTACACCGACCGCCCCGACGGCCGCTGGAAATACCACGTGCCGCTCGAAGTGGACCGTTCTCCGCTGCGCGACGCGTTCGTCCGCACGCTCGACACCGCGTTCGAGACCTACGCGCGCTGGATTCCCGCGATGGAGGCGCACTTCCGCGCGAAGTATCCGAAATCGCCGGCGGATTCGGAGGGCGTCTACAAGTCGGTGATTCGCGCGAAAGCGCTCGACACGCTGCGCGGCCTCCTGCCCGCCGCCACGACCTCCAACGTCGGCCTCTTCGGAACGGGCCAGGCGTTCGAGGCGCTGCTGCTCCGCCTCTACGCGCACCCGCTCGAAGAAGCGCGCGCCTGCGGGCAGCAGATGCTGATCGAGCTGCGCCAGGTGATCCCGGCGTTTCTCGCGCGGCTCGATCAACCCGATCGCGGCGGACGGTGGATCGAATACTTCGCCGAGACACGACGTGCGTTCGCCGGCGTCGCCGATGACATCCTCGACCAGACGCCCGTTGAACCCCGCGGTGAAGTCGCGCTGACCGAATTCGATCCGGATGGCGAAATCAAAGTCGTGGCGTCGGCGCTGTACTCCGCGTCAGCGCTGCCGGACGATCAGCTCCTCGCTCTCGCGCGATCGCTCAGCGCCGACGACCGCGCCGCGGTGCTCCGCGCCTACGTCGGCACACGCGCCAATCGCCGGCACAAACCCGGCCGCGCCTTCGAACGGACGCACTATCGATTCGACGTGCTCGCCGACTACGGCGCCTTCCGCGATCTCCAGCGTCATCGCCTGCTGACGCTCGACTGGCAGCCGCTCAGCGCCCGCCACGGCTACGTGGAGCCGAACGCGATCGAGGAAGCCGGCGCGCTCGCCGACTGGCGCGCGGTGATGGATCAATCAGCGGAGCTGTACGAGCAGCTGCTCGCGCACGATCTGCGCGACGTGGCATCCTACGCCGTGGTCATGGCGTATCGCGTCCGCTTCTACATGGACATGAACGCGCGCGAAGCGATGCACGTGATCGAGCTGCGCACCAGCCCGCAGGGTCACCCGTCGTATCGGCGCGTCTGCCAGCTGATGCACCGCGCGATCGCCGACGTCGCCGGACATCGCGCCATCGCCGCGGCGATGCAGTTCGTGGATCACTCCGAAGTGGAGCTCGAACGGCTCCAGTCTGAGCGGCAGCTCGAAAAGAAACGAGCTGCGCAGCGCTGACAGGTCATGACTCTCTCTATTTCTCTTCGCGGTGGAAGCGCGAGTATTCGTCCAGGAACGTCAGCGATCCGAACGACGCCATCCGGTCGAAGAACAGGACGCCGTCGAGATGATCGGTCTCGTGCAGGATCACCCTCGCCGGAAAGCCCTTCGCGCGCAGCTCGAGCCGCCCGCCCTTGCGATCGAATGCCCGCAGCGTGATCTCCCACGGGCGCGGCACGCGGCCGCGGATATCCGGGATGCTCAGACACCCTTCCCAGTCCTCGATGATCGCGGGATCCACGACGGTGATTTCCGGATTGATGATCGCGATCGGTTCAGGAGGCTCGCGCTCCCCATCGTCATCCACGTCGCCCATGTCGAGCGACGCGACGAACAGCCGCAGGCCTTCGTGCACCTGCGGCGCGGCGAGACCGACGCCGTGATACTCGATCATCGTGTCGAGCATGTCGTCGATGAGCTTTTGAATCGACGCGCTGCGAATCTCGGTTTTCTCGAGAGGCCGCGCCTTCGCGCGGAGCACCGGATGCCCCATGCGCGCGACCTTCAGAATCGACATGATCTGCGTAAATTATACTGACACGCGTGGACGCGCACCCGCACGACGACTCGGCGGCGTACCGCTTCTGCCCGCGCTGCGGCGGCGTCCTCGAGCCGCGGCGCCTCAAGCCGACTGAACCCGAGCGTCCGGTGTGCGCGCGCTGCGGGTTCGTGTTCTATCTCGACCCGAAGATCGCCGTCGGCACCATCATCGAAACCGCCGACCACCGCCTCGTTCTCGTCCGCCGGGCGATCGAACCCGGATACGGCAAATGGGTCTTCCCGGGCGGCTACGTCGACCGCGGCGAGCCGCTCACCGACGCGGCGATCCGCGAGGCGCGCGAGGAATGCGGCCTCGACGTCCGCCTCGACGCACTGGTCAACATCTATTCGTATCTCGGCCGCGCGCCGATCATCGTCGTCTACGCCGCCACGGTGCTGGGCGGGACGCTGTGCGTGGACGATGAGTGCCTCGAGACGGCGGAGTTCGAGGCGGCCGCGATTCCCTGGGACGAGCTCGCGTTTCGCAGCACGCACGAAGGACTGCGGGACTACCTGGATGGGTTGAGGCATCCCGTGATCGCGCGGGCAGGAAAGGCAGGAAGGGCAGGATAGGCAGAAACGCTCTTCACACCGGCTGTCCCTTCCCGCCCTTCCTGCCCTCCTGCCCTATACTGTCCCGCATGAAACGACCGACCTTCGCCACCGCGCTATTCCTGCTGGCGTTCGCTCTTTCTTCCGATGCCATCGCCGCGGGCAAGAAGCAACAGACTCGCGAACCCGACATGTGCGCGCCGCCTCCCGGAGCGCAGCCGCTGCTCCCGGCCAGGCTGCTGCCGGGGATGGGCACGACGAAGACGTTTCCCGTGACGACGACGTCCGAGGAGGCGCGGAAGTTCTTGCTGCAGGGCATCTCGCAGATTCATTCCTTCTGGTTCATCGAATCGGAACGCTCGTGCCTGCAGGCGCTGCAGTACGACCCGAACATGGCGATGGCGCACTGGTGCATCGCGTTGAGCGCCGCCGGCGACTACCGGCCCGCCTTCCAGTTGCTGCGCACGGGCAACGCCGCGGGACGCGGAGCGGGCGCGGCCGCAGCCGACGCCTCGGGCGACACGGTCGTGCGGACGAACAACGGCGCCGCGGTCAACCCGCAGATTCGCGCGCGCGAAGCGATCGCCAAGGCGATGGCGCTGCGCGACAAAGTGACCGAGCGGGAGCGGCTGTATATCGAAGCGCAGGCGGCACGCCGCACGGCAGCGAACCGTGACGCCGGCGACGCCGCCTACATTGCCGGCCTTCGCAAGCTGGTCGCCGCGTATCCGGACGATCTCGAAGCCAAGTCGATGCTCGGTCTCGCGCTCGACGACGGCTTCGACTCGGTCACCAAGGAACCGCGCGCGCACACGATGGAAGCGATCGGGCTGCTCGAAGAAGTCGTCAAGAAGGACGATTCGCGGTTCGGCGCGCATCACTATCTGATTCACGCGTGGGAAGGCAGCAAGACGCCCGAGAAGGCGTGGCACTCGAACGCGCGCTACGGCGGATCCGTCATGGACATTCCGCACGCGGCCCACATGCCGGGTCACATCTACGCGCAGAGCGACAAGATCACCGAAGCGATCTCGGCGTTTTCGGCGGCGGCCGCGATCGAGCTGAAATGGATCGAGTCGGATTCGCTCTATCCCACCGGTCACCACGCGCACAACGTGCACTTCCTGATTCACGCGCTGAATCTCGGCGGCCGCTATACGCAGTCGATGGAGAAAGTGCATCACCTGCTGACGTTCAAGGAAAACCCGCGCGAGCGCAGCGGCAACCAGCAGACCGGCGCCGTGGCGCCAGGGCTACTTCGGGCTGATCAAGACCGTCGTGCGGTTCGAGAAGTGGAACGAGATCCTCGACGGCAAGACCATCCCGGTCTACGACAAGCCGGAGCAGAACGCGTGGCGGCACTGGGCGATGGGGCTGGCGTACGCGGCGCAGGGTCAGATGGATCAGGCGAAAGCGACGCTCGCCGACATGCGCAAGGATCTCGAAGCCGCGACCTCATCCAAGGAACCGATCGGCATCGGTGTGCAGGAGCTCGAAGCGACGATCGCGGCGCGCGGCGGCGATCGCAAGAAGGGGTACGAACTGTTCCGCAAGGCCGCGGATCGCGAAGCGGCGCTGCTCTATACGGAGCCGCCGTCCTATCCGCGTCCGGCCGTCGAGGGCTTCGCGAACGTCGCGCTCGCACTCGGCGACCACGCGACCGCCGAGAAGGCGTATCGCGAAGCGCTGGCGCGTGAGCCGGGCAGCGGTCGTGCCTACTTCGGTCTGGCTGCGGCGCTCGAGGGTCTCGGCAACACGTCGGACGCGAGCTCCGCGCGTCAGCGCGCGGCCAAGGCGTGGGCCGCGGCGGACGCCGATCTGCCGCAGATGAAGGCGCTGAAGGCGACAACGGCCGCGGCCGGACAGCAATAGAGCCCGATCTGCGCGCAGAACGCAAAGCGACGAAAGCAGCAGAGTTCTGCGTGTTCTGCGCTCTGCGTGCTCTGTCGTCGTACCTCTTATCTGTCCAGCACCGCTCCAACCAGGTCGCCCAGCTGCTGGGGCGTGAAGTCCTTCCCCTCGACCGTCGCCGCGAGACGGCCGTCGCGATCGATGACGGCCGTCTGCAGCGAGTGCGTGATCAATCCCTCTTCCGCCCAATACTGAATCCCGAACGCGTTGCAGACGCGCTCGATCTTCGCGGAGTCGCCGGTCAGGAAGAACCAGCCGGGGCCGCCGGCGCGATTCGCTGCGGCGTACGAGGCCATCATCTGCGGCGTGTCGTACTTCGGGTCGAAGCTGATCGTCAGGAACACGAGATCGCGATCCATGCGCGCCGCGAAACGGCTGCGAATGGCGCGAAAGTTTTCGACCATCCGGGGACAGTAATCGGGCAGCGGACACCGCGTGTAGATGAACGTGACCGCCACCACTTTGCCCTTGAGCGACGCCAGGCTGAGCGCGCCGCCGTGCTGATCGACGAGATCGAAGTCGGGAATCTGCGCGCCGACGGGCACCAACTGCGGGACGGCTGGTGACTGCTGCAAGCCGGCATCGACGGGCGTGGCCGACAGCACTTCCAGCCGATCGACCCACGAGCGACTGCTCTTGACCGACAGGCGAAGGCGCACGCGATCGCCCGCCGTGACCTTCACATTGCGCGCGCCGCCCTGCAGATCGAACGGCATGGCCATCGCGTCCATGAAGCCGGGAAAGGCGTCGTGGGAAATCGTGACCGTCGCGCCCGGACGGTCGACCTTGAGGACGAGGCCGGTCGTCGTGTAGTGCCTGGCGCAGGCCCCAGCACCTAGAGCAAAGGCAACCACGAAAACACGAAGACACGAAGAAGAAATAGAAAGGTTTTCTTCGTGCCTTCGTGGCTTCGTGCGTTGCAATTCCGTGCGCTCACGCGATCGTGATGTCCTTGCTCAGGTAGACGTCCTGGATCGCGTTCAGCAGCCGCACGCCCTCGGCCACCGGCCGCTGGAACGCCTTGCGGCCCGAGATGAGGCCCATGCCGCCCGCGCGCTTGTTGATCACGGCGGTCTTCACGGCTTCCTTCAGATCGCTCTCGCCCGCGGACGCGCCGCCCGAGTTGATCAAACCGGCGCGGCCCATGAAGCAGTTCGCGACCTGGTAGCGCGTCAGATCGATCGGGTGCGCGCTCGTGAGATCGGAATAGACCTTCTTGTGCGTTTTCCCGAAGTTCAGCGTCGAGAAGCCGGAGTTGGTTTCCGGCAGCTTCTGCTTGATGATGTCCGCTTCGATCGTCACGCCGAGATGATTCGCCTGGCCCGTCAGATCCGCCGCCAGGTGATAGTCGGTCTCCTTCGTCTTGAACGCCGAATTCCGCAGGTAGCACCACAGGACGGTAAACATCCCGAGATCGTGCGCCTGGTGGAACATCTCGGTCACTTCCTGCAACTGGCGCTTGGATTCCTCGGACCCGAAGTAGATCGTGGCGCCCACGCCCATCGCGCCCATGTCGAACGCCTGCTTGATGTTGGCGAAGCGGATCTGATCGAAGCTGTTCGGATAGGACAGGAATTCGTTGTGGTTGAATTTCAGCAGGAACGGAATCTTGTGCGCGTACTTGCGCGCCACCGCTCCGAGCACGCCGAGCGTCGACGCGACGCCGTTGCAGCCGCCGTCGATCGCGAGCTTCACGATGTTCTCGGGATCGAAATACGCCGGGTTCGGCGCGAACGACGCCCCGGCCGAATGCTCGATGCCCTGATCGACCGGCAGGATCGAGACGTAGCCGGTTCCCGCCAGACGCCCGTTGTTGAGGAGCGCCTGCAAACTGGTCAACACGCGGGTTGGTCGATCGGATCCGACGAGCGAACGATCGACGAAATCCGGTCCCGGCAGGTGCAGCGACCCCTTCGGAATCGTCTTGCACTCATGCTGCAACAGCGCGGACGCGTCGTCTCCCAGAATCGCTTCGATTTCAGACAGCTGTGAAATTGTGCCCAGCATGCGCTCCTCGACAGTATGGCGGGTTCAAAACCTCTGTATTTTATCAGCCTGATAGCAGTTTCGGCGCCGGAGAAAGGAAGTCCTCGACTGCGGCCGTCGCCACCGCGGTTTGGACCATGTCGTCCAGCGGCAGGGTCTGCTCGACGGCGACCACATCGGCGAGCCGCGCGCGCGTGGCCGGGTGCTTCGGCGTGAACAGCGTGCAGCAGTCCTGATCCGGGATGATCGAGATCGGGAACGTGCCGAGGCGCTCGGCTTCGGCGCAAATCTCGTCCTTGTCCATCCCCACGAGCGGCCGCAGAATCTCCATGTCCGTCGCGCTCGCAATCGCGGTCATGTTCTCGAGCGTCTGCGACGCCACCTGGCCGATCACCTCCCCGGTCACCAGCGCGCGCGCGTGCCATTTGCGCGCGAAGCGATCGGCGATCCGCAGCATCAACCGGCGGTACACGACAACCCGATACTCGGGCGGAACAGCCAGCACGACCTGCTGCTGGATCTCGCCGAACGCCACCAGCACGAGCCGCGATCGCAGCTGATAGCCGGTCAGCAGCGCCGCGATCTGCCGCACCTTTTCCTGCGACGCGCGCGACAGGATCGGATAGCTGTGAAAGTGAATCAACTGCACCAGGCAGCCGCGCCGCATCAGGCGATACGCGGCAACCGGCGAATCGATGCCACCGGACAGGAGACATGAGACGCGTCCGCCCGTTCCGGTCGGCATTCCGCCCGCGCCACGCTCCTTGCCGAAGTAGTAGAACGCTTCGTCGGGCAGCATTTCGATCTGGATCGTCAGCGCGGGATGGTCGAGGTTGACGGGCCAGCCCTTCGCATCCTTGATCCTCCCGCCAACCTCGCGCTCGACCTCGGGCGACGTGAACGGCAGCCGCTTGTCGGCGCGCGTCGCGGCGACGCGAAAGGAATCCGCCTGCCGATCGCCGAGATCGCGAAGAATGGCCGCGGCGAGCGCGTCGAAGTCGTGCGGGCCGCGGTTGGCGAACGAAAAGTTCGCGATGCCGAACACGCGGCGCACGCGATCGCGCGCCTCCTCCCAGACGTGATCGGGACTTGGGCTTCGGGACCGCTGGGAATCGGGAGTCGCCGCAAGCTCGATCTCGATGCGTCCCATGATCGATCGCACCGCGCGAACCGGCAGGCCGGCGAGCGCGGTCTTGAGATTGCGCACGAGGATCTGGATGAACCACGGCCGGTTCCGTCCCTTGAGCGCCAGTTCCTTGTAGTGAACGACGATCGTCGTCATGAAGCGCAGAGATCCGCCGCGCGATGGCCGGCGCGGACGGCCGACTCGATGGTCGCGGGCAGCTTCGTCTCGATCCAATCGCCGGCGAGATAGAACCCGCGCACCGGCGTCTCCGTGCCGGGCCGCGCGGGTTGTCCGGGCTCCAACGAAAACGTCGCGTGCGGTTCGCGGACGACGCTCGCGCGGACGAGGCGCGCCGATCGCATCGCCGGCAGCGCGGCCGACAACTCCGACATCGCCAGCGAAATGATCTCCTCGTTGGTCAGACCGACCATTGACGAAGCCCCGCTCGACACCGTCGACAGATGGGAGGTTCCGCCGCCGAACAAGGCGCCCTTGTCGAACACCCATTGCATCGCACGGCCGGGCAACCCGATGAACGGCTCGTCGATGACGCGACGATCCAGCCACAGGTTGACCGTCACGATGGGAGACGATGCCATGCGGCCCGCCCGATCGACGATGTCCGCAAGCGGCGGCGGGACGGCGTCGAACAGACCCGGGAGCGCAAACCACGGCACCGCCGAAATCACGCGATCGACATCCCAGCTCTCGCCGTTCGCCTCGACGCCGACGACGCGATCGCCGTCTGTCTTGACTTTGGCCGTCGTGCCGGTGCGCACCTCGCTGCCTCGCGCGGTGAGATAGTCGCGCGCGGGTTCCGCGTACATCTCCTGCAGCGGCCGCGCCGGAAAGGCGATCGCCGCGGCCTTCGCGTCGCTCCCGAACATTTCCGCGAGCACGCGGACGAACGTGGGCGCCGCGGCCTGCTCCGGCCGCTGATTGAGCGCCGCGAGCGCGAGCGGGTTCCACAGCATCTGGCACATCCGCGCCGACTGGCCGTGATGCAGCAGAAAGTTCTCGACCGTCTCGCCCGGCGACGCCGCCTGCAGCGTCGACCCCGGCGCCAACGAGCGGCGCGCGAGCTTCAGCGGCGCGGCCATCGCGAACACCGACAGCCGATCGCGCCAGGAGATGCCGTCCCAGTCGAGCACGCCGGCGACCAGATGCAAGGGCGACGGCAGCGCGGGACAGGCGAGCCGCGACTTCCGGCCGCGCTCGTCGATCATCGTCGCCGCCAACTGGGGCTGCTGGCGCACGTTGCCGGCAGCGCCGATCTCGCCCAGAAACTCGAACGTACTTCGATAACAACCCAGCAGGAGGTGCTGGCCGTTGTCCACCACCTCGCCGCTATCGCGATCGGCAAACGACGTGGCGCGACCACCCAACCGCGCCTTGGCCTCGAGCACCAACACCCGGGCGCCCCGGGCGGAAAGCCGCGCGGCGGCGCTCAACCCGGCAAACCCGGCACCTACGACGACGACATCGAATCGACTCATACCGGCCATAACCATTGGCGGAGCGCAATCACGGCCTGCCACGGGCGAGGCACGCGCAGCCGCGCGTTGAAGACATCGTAATCGCTGCGCTCGATCCGGCGAAGCGTCTCGAAATAGACGGCGCGCATGATTTCAGCCGCCACGAGGCGCTGGCGATCGTCGGGCGGCAAGGCGCTTCTGGCCCGCCCGTAGAACTCGCGGGCCCGGCGGCACTCGAACTCGATCACGCGGCGGACGGCATCGGTCGTGACGCGAGCTTCGAGATCGGCCACGGTGCAGCCGCACGCGGCCAAATCGTCGAGCGGAAGATACACGCGCCCGCGGTCGAGATCGCCTTTCACGTCCCGCAGGATGTTGGTCAGCTGCAGCGCGACGCCGAGGTTCAGGGCATATTCCGTGGCGCGCGCGTCGCGGCAGCCGAAGATGCGAATGCAGATCAACCCGACGGCCGACGCCACGCGGCGGCAGTATTCGAACAGGTGATCGAAGGTCGCATAGCGCGTCGTGTCGAGGTCCATCGCCACGCCGTCGATCACGTCGTCGAACGCCGGCCGCGGCAAACCAAACGCCGGAATGAGCGGCTGCAATTGCCGGCCCTGCGGCGTTTGCGGTGCGCCGCCGTCGAAGCACCGGGCGAGCTCTTCGCGCCAGAACGTCACGGCCGCACGGCCCGTGACCGCGCCATCCGCGCCCCCGTCCGCTTCATCCACCGCATCGTCGACGGCGCGACAGAAATCCCAGACCGCGAGCATGGCACGCCGCTGATCGGCGGGGAGCACGAGGAACGAGTAGTAGAAGCTGGTATTGCGCGCCATTACGCTGGTGGCCAGACGGCGGCGCCCCACAGGACGGCGGGCACATCGGCCAGACCAAGCGTGGGCCGATACGAAAGAAGACTTCGTCGCGCGCGGTCGGTGCGGTCGAGGATGCGGCGGCCGCCCAGCCACGTGCACCGCAGCTCGTAGCGGAGCCTCCCGCGCACGCGGTCGCACACGGCGCGTCCGGCCTCGAAGCGCTCGCGCGTCATGCGCACGCATTCCCCGAGCGCGGCAATCCAAGCGGCACTCAAATCCTCTGCGTACGTGGTGTCCGCCTTCAGGCGGACCATTTCGAGCTCGCTTTCGCTTGCGCCACACTCGGCCTGCACATCGAGCGGCACGTACAGCCGCCCGGCGCGCCAATCGCGGCCGAAGTCCTGCCAGAAGTTCGTCAACTGGAGCGCAGTACACAATGCATCGGACGACCGCGCGGTCTCCTATCGTTCTTCCCGCGAGGGCCGGCCACGCGCAGCACGAGCCGTCCGATCGGGTTGGCGGATCGCCGGCAGTAGTCGAACACGTCGGCCCACGAGGCGTACCGGGTCGTCATGGTATCCTGCTCGAACGCGCTCAGCAGATCATCGAACAACTCGATCGGGAGATCGCACGTTCGAATCGAGTGTGCGAGAGCGACGAGGATCAGATCCTCGTGATCCGCCGGCGCGTCCGGCGATCGTTCGACGGCGAGGGCGCCGTGCAGGCGGCGGCGCCAGGCGTCGAGCCGGACCCGCCGCTCGCCGGCTGGCAGCGTCCCTTCGTCGGCGATGTCATCGGCCACGCGCGCAAACGCGTAGATGGCGGCCACGTGCGGCCGCATGCGACCCGGCAGGAGGCGCGACGCCACGGGAAAATTCTCGTAGTGCGATCGGGCGAGTGCCTCGCAGGCCGCATAGGCGCGCGGGAGCGGCTCCGGCCAAAGCGGCGGCACCGTGGCATTGTAGTCTCAGCGCCTTCTTTGATGCGTGACCTCGCCGCCGCCATCGTCGCGATCCTGCTCGTGCTCGTCGCGCTGAGCCTCGCGACCACGTTGAAGACCTACCGGCGCCGGCGGCAGCGATCGCGCGACACCGAGGCCGCGCTCGGGCGGACGATCATCGCGGAAATTCCCGGCGACGCGGATCTGCGGCTTTTCAGCGAAGACGACGTGCGATTTCACTACGGCGAGCAGTCCATCGACAAGGATCTGATCACCGCGGTGCGCGTGCTGATCAACGGCGCGCCGATCGCCGCGTACGAATCGACCCGTCACGTCCGAGCCGCGGCGCGGCAGCCGACCAGCTTCGACGATCGCCCGGAAGGCATCGCGCGCGATCGGTGGGACGTGGCGATCGAGACGCTGACCGGCACGACGCTCGTCGAATGCGGAGCGATCCGGGAGCGCGTCTCGCAGGAGCTGGCGCGATCGGTGTTCGATGCGATCAAGCGGGACTTGGAGCGACGGGACGCGGAGAAGTGAGAGGACACGGAATTCAGCCACAGAGACACAAAGACACGAGTTTTGAACCACAGGGTCACCGGGGCACAGGTCCCCGCAGTTCGCGGCGCGCAAGTGACAAGGCGAACGGCTGGAATGCCTGGCGCGTCCTCAGTCCTGTTCCGGTTTATCGATCCGGATCTCCGAGGCTCTACGCTCACCACTCGGTTTCAGCAACACCGGCGCGCTGATTGACGACGCGCGCCATCACGAACAGCAGATCGGACAGACGATTGACGTATCGCAGCAGAACCGGATCGACCGGGGGATCGAGGGCGACGATGCGGCGCTCGGCGCGGCGGCAGACGGTGCGCGCCACGTGGAGCGCGGCGCCGGTCTTCGAACCGCCGGCCAGAATGAACTTGCGCAGCGATGGCAGCGACTCCTCGAAGCGGTCGATCGCCGCCTCGAGCCTCGCCACGTCTCCCTCGCCGACGATCGCCTTGGCCATCGCGGGCGCGAGCTTGTCCGAGGGATCCGCGAGCTGGGCGCCGAGCGCGAACAGGTCGCGCTGGATCTGCACGATCTCGGCGTCGAGATCGGCGTCGAGCCCGTTGGCGCGTACCAAGCCGAGCCACGCGTTCACTTCGTCCACCTCGCCGTACGCCTCGACCCGCCCGTCGTCCTTGCGGACGCGGGTGCCGCCGAAGAGTGAGGTCTCGCCGGAATCGCCGGTTCGCGTGTAGATTTTCATCTTCAAGCTGTCAGCTGTCAGCTATCAGCTGTCAGCCGGAAGCTGAATAGCTGAAAGCCAAGGTCCCGAGTATATGCCGCGCAAGTTACCGATGCCTCCCCCGCCCGATCGCCGCCGCTTCCGGCAGCGATTGCTGACGTGGTACCGCCGCCACGGACGCGATCTGCCGTGGCGCAAGACCGACGATCCGTATCACATCCTCGTGTCCGAGATCATGCTGCAGCAGACGCAGGTGGATCGCGTGCTGCCCAAGTACGCGGAGTGGCTCGCGAAGTATCCCTCGCTCCACGCGCTCGCCGCCGCGCCCGAGCAGGACGTCAACGACACGTGGCGGCCGCTCGGCTACAACATCCGGCCGCGCCGGCTCCAGTCGATCGCGCGCGAGGCCGTGGCGAACTACGGCGGCGAGCTGCCGTCAGACGAAGAGACGCTGCTGTCGTTCAAAGGCATCGGGGCGTACACGGCCGGCGCCATCCGGAGCTTCGCGTTCGGCGAGCGCGCCGCCATCCTCGACACCAACGTCGCCCGCGTGCTGTTCCGAACCTTCGTCGCGAAGGGCGATCCGAAGAGCCACGCGATGAAACGGCATCTCTGGGCCGTGTCGGAAACGCTCGTCCCGTCGCGGCATGTGTTCGACTTCAACCAGGCGCTCATGGACCTGGGCGCGATGGTGTGCGTCGCCCGCAATCCGCGGTGTCTGGTGTGCCCGATGGCGAAGGATTGCGAGTGGCTCAGGCGGGAGAAGGCGTGACGCCGCGCATCGTGGTCACGGCGGCGGTGATCGAACGCGAGGGTACGTTTCTCGTCGCACGCCGTCAGAAAGGCGTCCACCTCGAAGGCTATTGGGAATTTCCCGGCGGTAAATGTGCTGCCGGTGAGTCGCTGGCGGACTGCATGATCCGTGAGCTGCGCGAAGAGCTCGACGTCGATGCGCATCCGGGCGACGAAATCTTCACCACGACACATGACTACCCGGACCGATCGGTGGAGCTGCACTTCCTGAGATGCGAGCTGCGCGGCACCCCGACGCCGCAGCTCGGTCAGGAGCTGCGCTGGGTCGCGCGCGAGGAATTGGCGGCGCTGGAGTTTCCGCCCGCCGACGCAGAGTTGATTCGGATGCTCGCAGACGATGACGTCAGGGTGGCGGACCCGCGAAACTCCGCCCACGGGCTACGATCAGCGATGGGTCGTGCCGGGCCTTCAGCGCGGTTCTGGCACGAATGGCAGCGCCGCAACCTCCGCAGCCGCACCGTCCACGCTGAGACTGGTTCCAGGCTCAACGAAATCTCGATGCACGTACGCGAGCGCGATCGGTCGGCCGAGCGCGGGCGACCAGGTGCTGCTCGTGATCTCCCCGACTGGCTTGTCGCCTGACTGGACTGCCGTGTCCACGGCCGGCACGCGATCGCCATCCAACCGCAGACCAACCAGCTTCCGCGCCACGCGTCCGTGCCCGCGATGCAGCACGCGCACGATCACTTCCTGGCCGACGTAGCAGCCTTTGGTGAAACTGATTGCGCGATTCTCGATCCCGGCTTCGAGCGGGATCGTCTCAGCGTCCATGTCGCGGCCAAACGCAGGCACGCCGGACTCGATCCGAATCGCCTCGGCGACGACGTCGTCGACGAGAGGCACACCGGCGTCGACAAGCGCACTTCTGAACGCCTCGGACTGAGCGGCCTCGACGTAGACGTCGAAACCGGATTCGCCCGCATCGCTCGTGCGCGTGACAATCGCCGGCGTGCCGCGCCAATCGGTGCGTGTATTGCCATGCTCGGCCATCGCGCTCAACGCGGACTCGCTGACGCCAAGCAACGGCGCGAGAACCGCCGCCGCCCGCGGACCGACGACCGCCCACTGCGCGAACGTGGCCGTGACGTCGCCGAGCTGAACATCTTCCGCGAACACAAACTGATCGAGCTCTCGACAGCACGGCGTCTTTCACGTCACCCGTCGTCGTGAGAAGAATGACGTCGCCGAGCTCGTACACGTGCATGTCCGCAATCATCCGGCCCTGCGGGGTGAGATACGCGGAATAGCAGCCCTGGCCCGCTCTCAGCGCGGCAATATCGTTGGTGAGCAGGCCCTGGAGGTACGTGGCGCGGTCGGCGCCGGAGACGACGATGCGGCCGCGATTGGCGCGATCGATCAGGGCCGCGTGACGGCGCGCGGACTCGTACCCGGCGAAAGCCGCCGGAACCATGGTGCTATGCTGAGGCATGCGCTCGCCCCATTCTATCCACGCGGCGCTCGCGGCGCTGATGCTTGCCGCGCCCATGGTGGCGTCCGCCCAGCCGCCGCCGCTGCCAACCGCGCCTGACGGCGCCGCGGCCTTCACCATCTTCGTGCGATCGCTGCCGATCGGCAACGAGCACATCGCGCTCACGCGGAGCGCGGACGGCTGGTCGATCGTCAGCTCGGGACGCATCGGCGCGCCGCTCGATACGATCGCGCGCCGCGTGGAGGTCCGCTACACGCCGGACTGGCGGCCGCGCGACATGACCATCGACGCCACGGTCCGCGGCCAGGCCCAAACGCTCCACACGGTCATCGATGGGACGAACGCGAAAACGGATGTCACGACCAACGGTCAGCCGACGCAGAAGACGGACGCGATCGATCCCAGCGCCGTCCTCCTCGTTCCCAGCGCGTTCTTCGCGCCCTACGAAGCACTGGCCCAGCGGTTGAAAACGACGAGCGCCGGGAGCGACATTCCGGTCTACACCGCGCCGATCATGTCGTTCGGCGTGCGCGTCGGCGACACCTCGTCGCAGCAGATTCAAACCACAGGCCGCATGATCGCGGCCAAGCGTACCCGCGTGACGCTGATGACGCCCGGCGCGCCGCTCGACGCCGATATCTGGACGGACGAGACCGGCCGGATGATTCGCTTCAGCGTCCCGGCGCAATCGCTCGAAGTCGTTCGCGACGATGTCGCGGCCGTGTCGTCGCGCAGCGTGCCCGATCTCGCGTCCCGAACGATGTGCCGGCGCAGATTCCGAGCAACGGCTTTTCGCTCGCCGGCACCATTTCGCAGCCGGCGCAGGCACCGGCCGGCAAGATGCCCGCCGTCGTGCTGGTCGGTGGCAGCGGCCCGACCGATCGCGACGGTCTGGCGTACGGCATCCCGGTACTCGGCGAGGTCGCGGGTGCCCTCGCCGACGCCGGCTACCTCGTCGTCCGCTACGACAAACGCGGCATCGGCCAAAGCGGGGGGCGGCCCGAATCCGCCACGCTCATCGACTACGCCGAGGACGTCAGCGCGGCGGTGAAGCTGCTCGCCGATCGCAAGGACGTCGATCCGAAACGGATCGCCGTCATCGGGCATAGCGAGGGCGGATCGGTCGCGCTGATTGCCGCCGCGAAGGACAAGCGGATTGCCGCCGTCGGGCTTGTCGCCACGCCCGGCGTGACCGGCGCCGAGATCGTGCTGGCGCAGCAGAAACGCCTGCTCGATCACTCGACCATGTCCGCCGATGAAAAGCAGTCGAAGATCGATCAGCAGAAGCGAATTCACGAAGCTGTCATCAGCGGAAAAGGTCTCGAGCAGTTTCCGCCGGACGTGAGGCGCGCGGTCGACAACGCGGAATATCGCAGCCTGCTCGTCGCCGATCCAGCCAAGCTGATGGCGAACGTCAAGAAGCCGGTGCTCATCGTGCAGGGTGAGCTGGATACGCAGGTCGAGCCGGCGAACGCGGACAAGCTGGAGGCCCTCGCGCGCCAGCGCAAGAACGCGCCGCCGGTCGAGACGGTGAAGGTGCCGGGCGTCAACCACCTGCTCGTGCCGGCCACAACCGGCGAGGTCGAAGAGTACGGCCGCCTGACCGATCGCCACGTCAGCCCACGTGTCACACAAGCGCTTGTGGCATGGCTCGGCAAGATTTTCTGAGCTGGTTCGCAGCCGGTTTTCGACCGGTCGCTCTCGCCATCGCGGTCGCCGCCGTGGCCGCGCTCACACCGTCCTTCGCCACCCCGCTCAGCCCTGACCTGAATACGCAGCCGCGCCTCATGTTGTGGGCGTGGGAGCGTCCCGAGGATCTCAGAGGTCTCGACGCGCGAGTCGGCGTCGCGTTTCTCGCGCAGACGATCCGGATCTCGCCGGACGTTCGCATCGAACCGCGACGCCAACCACTGCGCGTATCGCCCGAAACCACGCTCGTCGCGGTCACGCGAATAGAAGTCGGGCCAGCTCAGCAGACGCCGGACACCATGGATGTCGACGGTCTCGCGTCGGCCATCGTTCGCACTGCGAGTCTTCCACGCGTGTCGGGCATTCAAATCGATTTCGATGCCGTCCAGTCGGAGCGCGAGCTGTACGCCAGCATTGCTCAGACGCGTGCGTCAAACGCTCGATCCGGTCGTGCCGCTGTCGATGACCGCGCTGGCGTCGTGGTGCGCCGACGATCGCTGGTTGTCCGGACTGCCGGTCGATGAAATTGTGCCGATGCTGTTCCGCATGGGTCCGGCCAACGAAGCGTTTCGTGACCTCGCGCGTTCGTCGCGGACGGCCCAGCCCGAGTGCCGGCAGGCTGTGGGCACGTCGCTCGACGAGCCGCTCGATCTCGCTCGCGACCATCGTCGCGTGTATGCGTTCAACCCGCGCTCGTGGACGGCGGCCAGCGTTCACGAAGCGCAAACGAGATTCCGCCGGTGACGAGCATGTTGCAAGCGGCGCGCTCACACCGTTTCGCAGCGGGCGCTGGAATTGTCGCCACGCTGATGGGCGGATTCGCGGCGTGGCCGATCGCGTGCGGCCCCTTCCTGACCGATCTCGATACCGTGACGGCCGTCAGGCCGGCCAACGAGATCGCATTCACAAGAGGCGAGATCGGCGTCGTACGCCCGCACCTCGCGCGCCGATATCTGGTGCACGCGTATCGCACATTGTCGGGTCGTCCGGCGTCCGTCCGAGAGGCTGCTGACATTCCTCACCGGCCGTCGAACGTCAAGGCTCGGCGATGGTGGAGTGGGCGGCGGTGCGCAATGAGATTCTGCCTTCGGATCCACGAATCAACCCGTCGCCGTTTGTGTCCAACGTGTCTCGCCTCCTGCCGGCCACCTACCAGATCATTTGCGAATTGCGCCGACGACGCCTTCGCCAATGCGGTACGAACAGCGCGCGCCCGCAGCGATCGCTTCGGCGCGCAGAGCGCCGCGCTGCGCGAGTGGGCAGCTGCTCAGGAGGCGGTTTTCGCGAACTGCTCGAGCGAGACGTTGGTTCTGCCGGCAGTACTCGCTGACACGGCGGATCCGCTGCTCCGCGCCGATCGCGCGTATCAGACGGCGGCGGCCTACTTTTACGCGTTGCAGTACGACGAGGCCGCGCGCCGCTTTCGCGCGATCGGCGACGACCGCTCGTCGCCATGGCGGCCGTACGGGCGATATCTGGCGGCGCGCGCCACGATCCGGAGCGCGACCGTTCCCGAGGTCTCCGGAGCTGAGGCCAACGCGCGGCTCGAAGGCGCGAAGCGCGAGCTCGAGGCGGTGCTGGCGGATCCGGCCGCAGCCTCGCTGCATCGATCGGCGCGCGGCTTGATCGGCTTCGTCGATTTTCGGCTGCATCTGGTCGCGCGCGTGCACGAGATTTCGGCTCGCTTGGCGACAGCGCCGGCGATCGACGGTGCCGATCTCGATGAGTACCGCCGGCTGATGGACCGCGCGATCGGCGACACAGTCGCCTACGACTACGACCGCGTGAAGGATCGCGACGCGCTGATCGCCGGCGACGACCTGACCGACTGGGTGCTCGCGATGCAGGACGGCCGCGACGCCGCGGCCCCGCGCGCGCTCGCCAGGTGGCAGGAGACCAAATCGACGCCGTGGCTGGTCGCGGCCCTCTGGACGCTGCCGCCCGACCACGCCTCGGCGGGTGCCGTGCTGGATGCCGCTCAGGCCATCGACCGCTCGTCGCCGGCCTTTCAAACGGTCGCATTCCTGCGCGTGCGACTCCTCGCCGCCGCCGGCCGTCTCGAGGATGCTCGCGCCGCGCTCGCGAGCCTTCCCGACGCTCCCGCCCCGGGATTCCAGGCCGAAACCGTGAACCTGTTGAGGGCTGAACGGCTGATGCTCGCGCGCACGCTCGAGGAGTTTCTTGCCGCCGCCCCGCGTGCGATCGTCGGCGCGAGGAATATCGACACGATTGCGAGCGGAACCGGGCTCCGATTCGCCGAAATTCGATCGGCCGATCTTCGGCGAGGATGCCGCCGCGACGCTGAACGATCGGTTGCCATTGAATCGCCTGGTGGACGCGGCCGGCTCTCGTTCGCTGCCGAACCACCTCAGAGTGCGGATCGCCATGGTCGCGTTCTCGAGGGCCGCGCTCCTGCGGCGCGACGACGCCGCCCTGGCTGCCGCCCGCATCCTTCGGGTTCTTGCGCCGACGATTCGCGCAGATGCCGATCGCTTCGTGAATGCGCCAAACGCAGGAGACCGTCATCGCGCTGCCGTACTCCTGCTGCTGCGGACGCCTGGCATGCATGCGACGGTGGCACTGAGCGAAAACGATGTGACGTATGACGTGGTGGCACCGCCGCGCAGATTCGATCACCTGTTCCGGAACAATTGGTGGTGCGGCTTCAACGATCGTCTCGCTCCCGATCAGCGTGGAATCGCCGGCGGCGACTGGATTGGGCTGCTCTATCCCGGGAAACGCTTGCCGTTTCCCGCGTTCATCAGCGACACGGAACGCACGCAACTCGACGAGGAGCTGACGAGCCATCGCGGCGACCGGCAGCGCGCGAAGCTATCTCACATCCGAAGCCATCCAGTGGGGGCAGTCACTGCCGAACGATCCTGAAGCGGCCGAAGCGCTCGCGCTCGCCGTGGAAGGCTGGCGCTGGAGCAACTGCGCCGACCGCGACTCGCGGCTTCCGCAGCGCGCGTTTCAGACGCTCCACAAACTCTTTCCCACCAGCGAATGGAGCAGACGCACGAGTACCTGGTATCGATAGTTCATTCCGCAGGCGCCCATCCGCCGATCACATCGTCCACGCGGCCGCGTTCGAAGCACACCAGACGCAGACGAAGCACGAGTCCGGGAGTCCAGCTGTATTGCCAGCACATTTCCTTGGGCGGGCCGAGCAGACGACGGACCTCATCGAGCGGCGTCCCAGGTTGAATGCCGAGCGCGCGGCACGCGGCCGGTTCGTCTGCCATCACGACGACGCTGTTCTCGGAACGGATCGCCCGGCACTCGCGACGCGAGGCAACGGACGTTTCGCTTGCCCGTTGGGGCGGCCCTAACCTCGGCGGGTAGAACCAGCCTTCGCCGTGCGGCGGGCCCAGCAACCTCCGCACGTCCTGATCGGACACGCCGCGCTCAATCGTCCGGAAGGCCTGTTCCGAGAAACCAGTCGTATAGACCGTCCGATCGCGAAGGACGAATCCCACGATGGACTCGCGAACTGGATCGCCTGAGGTGAGCAGCCAGACCGAGAGAACCCAGACTCCTGTCAGCGCGGCGCTCACGGCAGGCTTCACACGAGTGCCTGACGGGCGCAGCGCAAGAACGAGGAGTGGGCCGAAGAACACGAGCTCCGCCAGAACCACGATCACGCCGTAGGGCGACAGCATGCCAGCGCCGATCGGCGCGACCAGGACAGGCTGCCACGGCGCGAAGTAGCGCGTGAGATCGAACGGCCACAGCAGCGCGCAACCCAGGCCGCCGTCCGTCAGTGTGTCGAGAAGACCGTGACTTGCGACAGCGATGCTTGAAAACAGCGCCGTTCGCGCCACCGGCAACTTGAACCGCGCCCGGACGAGTCCAACGATCGCACCAACCGCGGCGGCGAACGTCAGTGAGTGGCTGGCGCCGCGGTGCCCCAACGGGGCGGCGTAATCGACGCCGAGCGCGAACCCGATGATGTCGGCATCGGGCAGCACGGCCAGCGCCGACCAGAACGCCGCAGCCGGCAATCGAGGGGGACGTCCATGTTGATACGCGCGGGCCACGGCCAGGCCGGCCGCGACGTGTCCAACTGTGGCCATAAGGAATGTGCGGGCTATGACAGTATCACCTGCCCTGTGTAAGATGAATCGATGCGCCGAACAGGAGGCCCTTCGACTCGCCTGCGTCTGCGCTCGCTCAGGGCAGGCCGGCGTTCGATCGCGGGCGCGGCGGTGCTGGCCACCGCATTCATCACGGGCGCGCTGATCGCCGGGCAGGCTCCCGACAAATGGGCCGGAGTCCTGGACGAACATCCGGCCATCCAGTACGCGACGCGCGCGACAACCGATCGCGTGGCGAAGCTGGGTCAGGCTCTCGGCGCGCGCACGCGATCGTTCCAGCGCGACGCTCGAACCGGCTACCTGCGTCCGCTGCTGCAGGCCCTCGGCATCTCCGAGGAATCGCAGCTGCTGGTGTTTTCGAAGACCGGCGTGCAGCGCGCCTACACGAGCCCACGAAATCCACGCGCGCTCTTCTTCGACGAATCGGTCGCCATCGGCTACGTGCCCGGCGCGCCGGTCATCGAGCTGGCCGCGCACGACCCGCAGCAGGGCGTCGTGTTCTACACGCTGGACCAGACCGTGGACGCGGCGGTTCCGGTTCGGCGAACCAGTTGCCTCACCTGTCACGTGTCCGCCAGCACGCTCGACGTGCCGGGCATCATCGCGCGCAGCAACGTCGTCGACAACGACGGCAACATGATGCCGCAGCTTGGCAGCAACAGCGTCACGCATCACACGCCGCATCCCGATCGCTGGGGTGGATGGTTCGTGACGACCGAAAAAGCGTCGATCCCCTATGCGCAGCGCGCGCACGAGGGCAACATCACGTTCACGGCGCGCGGCAACACCTCGAACCAGATCTTCGTGGACTGGCTCGACAGCGCACCGGAAACTCGTGGCTATCTGTCAGGGTCCTCCGACATCGTGACGCTCCTGGTCTTCGACCACCAGATGCACGCGATCAATCTGCTGACGAGGCTCAACTGGGAGTCGCGTATCGGGGCCACGAGCACGACGCGTTTGGTGAACGAGCTGGCCGACTATCTCCTGTTCGTCGACGAAGCGCCGCCGCTTGTGCCGCTGGTTCCCCTGCCAGGTTTTGCGACGCACCTCGAATTGAAGGCGCCCAAGGACCGGAAAGGGCGATCCCTCGGTCAACTCGACGTGGACCGGCGGTTGATGCGCTACCCGTGCAGCTACATGGTGTATTCCGAGGCGTTCGACGGTCTGCCGCCTGCTGTGAAGAGCGCGGTGTACCGGCGCATGTTCGAGATTCTGTCTGGCACCGACGGGCAGGCAAAGTACACGCGCCTCTCCCCCGACGATCGGCGCGCCGTCCTCGAGATTCTCCAAGACACGAAACCGGACTTTCCCGCCCTGCGATAGAGTAGCGTCGCTTCAGGAGGTTTCAAACCTGTGGCGTCCGGCTTCAGCCGGACCTCAGGTCCGCCTAAAGGCGGACACCACGTCGGTTTGAAACCGCTTCGCCTTCGGGAGGTGCTATGGCACGGATTCGTCGAGTGTGTGTCGCGATCGCGGTCGCGATTCTCGTCACGCTCGGTTCGGCCCGCGCGCGCACGATCGAGTTCGACGCGGCGACCATCGCCGACATCAACGCCGCGTTCGATGCCGGCACGCTGACCTCGGAGTCACTGACCCGGATGTGCCTCGCGCGCATCGAGGCCTTCGACCGCAAGGGCCCGTCGCTGCACGCAGTAATCGCGCTCAATCCCAAAGCGATCGAGCAGGCACGAGCGCTCGACGCCGAGCGGAAAGCGAAGGGACCCCGGTCTCCCCTGCACGGCATCCCGATCGTCCTCAAAGACAACTACGACACGTTCGACATGCCGACCACCGGCGGATCGATCCTGCTCGAAGGATCGATTCCGTCGAAGGATGCATTCATCGTCAAGAAACTGCGCGACGCCGGCGCCATCATCCTCGCGAAAGTGAACATGTCGGAGTTCGCGTCGGGTGGCACGTACAGCTCGCTCGGCGGGCAGTCACTGAATCCGCACGACCTGCTGCGAGGTCCGTCGGGATCGTCGGGCGGCACCGGCGTCGCGGTCGCCGCCGCGTACGCGCCGATCGGCCTGGGGACTGATACCGGCGGATCCATTCGCGGGCCGGCGACGACGAACGGGATCGCTGCGTTGAAGCCGACCCACGGACTGCTCAGCCGCTCCGGCATCATTCCACTGGCGCTCAGCTTCGACACCGGTGGCCCGATGGCGCGCAGCGTGTACGACGTGGCTGCCGCGCTCGGCGTCATGACCGGCATCGATGCGGCAGATTCGGCGACCGCCAAAAGCGATGGCAAGTTTCGGACGGACTACGCGAAGAGCCTGAGCGCCGACGCGTTGAAGGGCGCGCGGATCGGCATCGCGCGCGACTTCATGGGTGCCGATCCGGACGTGGACTGGGTGATGGAGGCGGCGTTTGCCGCCATGAAGCGTGCCGGCGCAACGCTCGTCGACGTCAAGTACCCGAAGTGGCTGCTCGACGCGAAGGAGGACTTCTACTCGACGATACGATATCCGGAGTTCGTCGTACAGATCGCGGAGTACCTCAAGGGCACGGGGCCGAAGTATCCGAAAACGCTCGCTGAGTTGATCGAGCGGGCGAATCAGTTCACCGGCACCCGCGGCGATGGCGCGCGGCCGAATCCGAGCCGCTGGACGCTCTTCAAGCGCGAGCTCGAGTCGAATCCAATGGACGATTACCGCTACAAGGCCGTGCGCGACCACGCTTTGCCGATGATGCGCGCTGTCGTCGACGGGATGTTGGATGCGCAGCAACTGGACGCGATCGCATATCCGACCACGTCGCGCCGGCCGAGTCTCATCACCGCGACGGCCGGCACGGGCACGTCAGTCGGCTCGGCATTGTCGGCGTCGGGACTGGCGGCGTCGAACATCGCGAACCTGACTGGATTTCCGGATCTGATCGTGCCGGCAGGCTTCACCGGCGACAGCCTGCCTGTGGGCTTGTCGTTCCTCGGCCGCGCGTTCAGCGAGGCGAAACTCTTGTCGATCGGGTACAGCTTCGAGCAGGCGACAAAAGCGCGCCGGCGGCCGGTTCATACTCCGGCGCTGCCCGGCGAGGCGGTGGAGAGACCATGAAGAGAATCATTCTTGCGATGTCGGTTGCCGCCCTTCTTGCAAGTCCCAGCTTCGTAGCGGCTCAGAATCAGGCGCCGCCGGCACCGCCGCCAGATGTCAAACCGGGGAGCATCACCTGCGAGGAATGTCCGTATCCGTACCCGAGCGCGTACTTGCCGCTCACGCTCTACGGTCAGGACGTGCGAATCGCGTACATGGACGTTCCACCCAACGGCACGCCCAACGGCCACACGGTTGTGCTCCTGCACGGCAACAACTTCGCCGGGTTCTATTTCGGCGGGCCGATCAATGTGCTGCGGAACGCCGGATTTCGCGTCGTCGTCCCCGATCAGATCGGGTACGGGCGATCGTCGAAGCCGATCATTCCGTACAACTTTCACGACATGGCGCGCAACACGCGGGCGATCCTGCAGGCGTTGAGGATCGAACGAGTGATGGTGATCGGCCACTCGATGGGTGGCATGCTGGCCACGCGTTTTGCGACCCAGTACCCGGCCCTGGTCGAGCGCCTCGTGATCTACAACCCGATCGGCTTGTCCGACGGCCGATTCGACCGGCCCTGGGACAGCACGGATGAGGGATATAAACGGACACTCAGCGCGACGTTTCAGTCGATTCGAAACTCCCTCATGCGTTACGTCTCGCACAATCCGGCCGCATGGACACCGGAGTTCGAGAGCTACGCGAAGATTCGCTACTCGTGGACGCTGGGCGCCGAATGGCCACGCCTGGCAATGGTGCAGGCGCTGATCGGACAAGTGACGTATCTCGACCCGGTGGTCCACGACTGGGCGCACATCAAGGCGCCCACACTCGTGTTCGGCGGCGCCGAGGACAGCCTGGCGGGCACCGCGAAGAACTTCCAGGACCGCATGAAGTTCATCGCCGACACGATTCCCGGCGGCAAGGGGCGGCTGCACCTGATTCCAGGCCTCGGCCACGTGCCGCACATGGAAGCGCCGGACAAGACGTATCCGCCGCTGCTCGCGTTCCTGAAAGAGGGTCTGGCAACGCAATAACAGACGTTTCAGCGCCCTCCGGCCCGTCGAAGCAGCACGTCGGCGAGCCGGCCCAAGGCGCGGACCGCTTCGCCGCGTCCATCGGGCCGCCGCTCGCGAGGGCGGCTTGGCTCGCTTCTGGGCCAGTCGTCCCGCGTGTCGTCCCGGCGCGCGATGTTGTCCGTGACCCGGCGCGCGAACATGAAGGTCGCTTTCCAGTACGAATCGTTCAAGTCGTCGCGACGAACTCGTCCGTATCGCTTGCTCGCGTCGATCATCCTGCCGCCGCCTTCGTAGATGCCGACGTGCGTCACCTCTCTCTTCTTCGAATCCGACGCGAAAAAGACGAGGTCGCCGCGCTGCAGACGCCGGGTGGGATCGCCGACCTCGGATTGGTTGACGGCCCGGCGCGGCAGGTCGACGCCGAATCGTTGAAACACGTACTGCGTCAGGCCGGAACAGTCGAACGTCCTGGGACCTTCCGCGCCCCATTCGTACGGACGTCCAATGAGACTTGCAGCAAAATCGACGGCGTCGGAGGCTGACGCGCTGCCGGCGCCGAGCCCAAGCGACACCACGAGCGAGACGCGGTTTTGGGAACCATGAGGCGACCTTACCGGCAGGCAGCTGGCTTGGCGCGAGGCTGGTGCGGCGAGCGCTTTCAAATCTCGCACCAGCGCGGTCGACCAATTTCTTGCGGGTTCTGCGAACCCTTGTCGCACGGAGGTGACGTCGTGGACGCGAGGAGTGACACCGCGTGTCTTGTACATCTCGTCTGCGAGTTCATGGACGGCGGATCGTGCGCCGCTCTGCACAACATGGCGGCGCAGCGCGCGGCGGACATTCCGTGCAGCTGCTGTCGGGGCTGCAGGCGCTTCACGGGGCGCGCATTCTGCATCGAGACATCAAACCGCACAACTGCCTCACCCGAACCGACGATCGCATCAAGCTCGCCGATCTCGGCCTGGCGATCGAAGTGACCTCCAGCGCCGACATCGCGAGGGAGACCGCCGGCACGATTCCGTACATGGCGCCGGAGCTCTTCCAGCAGCCGCCGCGCTACGGTCCGGCGTCCGAGGTCACGGCGGCGACCGCATCCTTCGTCGGCGAATTGCTCGACGAGTCAGCCAATCGTCGACCCACAGCGGAGCGTGCGTTCACACGCATCCGCGACCTGCTGGCAAGGCTCACAGGATCCACTGAGAGCTGATAGCTGACGGCTGAGAGCGCTGTCAGCTGACCGCTTGTACCTCAGCAGCAATCCCCGTAAGATACGCAGGCATGTGGATTCTGCACCGCGAGGAACCGAGCGACGACGCCAAGACCTTTCGGCTGCGCATCGGCGCCGTCAAGACGGTGGGGCGCGCACCGCGCGCCGATTTCGTGCTCGACGCCGCGCTCGTCTCACGCCTGCACTGCCGGCTTACGGCGTCGGACGAAGGGCTCGAGGTGATCGACCTCTCGAGCACGAACGGCACCTTCGTCAACGACAAGCGGGTGAAGAAAGCGACGCTCGGCGCAGGCGATCGCCTCCGGGTGGGACGCGTCGAGCTGAAGATCGCGAAGCACAAGAACTAAGAGGGCGGGAAGGGCAGGAAAGGCAGGAAGGGCAGGAGGGGAATACACTTCCCATCCCGCCTCGCGCGGTCAGCTCGCTATCAGATAAGGGTTCGTGCGCCGCTCGCGGCCGATTGTCGTGTCCGGTCCATGGCCGGGATGCACGATGGCATCGTCGCCGAACGCGAAGAGGACGTTCCTGATCGACGCGATGAGCGTGTCGAAGTCGCCGCCGGGCAGATCCACGCGTCCGATCGAGCTGGCGAAGAGCGTGTCCCCCACGAAGAGGTCCTTCCCGGGATTGCCGGCTTTGCCGATTTGCAGACACACGCCGCCGGGACAGTGTCCCGGCGTGTGGTGCACACGCACTTCGTACCGGCCGAACCCGATCACCTGGCCCGCCGTGTAGTACTCGTCGATCGGAGGCTGCGGCTCCACGCTGAGCCCGAACTTCGCACCCGACTCGACCGCCTGTTCGTAGAGGAACAAGTCGTCGCGGTGCAGGTACACCGGCACGTTCAGCGCGCGCTTGGCGGCGGCGACACCCGTGACGTGATCCACGTGCGCATGAGTCAGCAGGATGTGCCGGATCGCCAGGTTCTGGCCTTCGGCGAATGACAGCAGCGTCTCGACCTCGTCGCCGGGATCGATGAGCACGGCCTCGCGGGTCTCCTCGCACGCCACGACGAAACCATTCTTGAAGAACGGGCCCACGGCCTGGCTCTCAATTATCATGATGACTCCATGATACTCGCCGTTCTCGATGACCTGATGTTCACCTCGAAGATCAAAACGACGGCAAGCGGTCTCGGCGTCGCCGTCACGTTCGCGCGCTCGGCGGACGGCGCGCTCGCGGAGATGCGCAAGGAGACGCCGCAGTTGGTGATTTTCGATTTGAACAACGCCCGCATCAACCCACTCGGCATTGTCGCCGCCATGAAGCAGGACGAAGCGCTGGCGTCCATCCGCACCGTGGGATATGCCTCGCACGTCATGACCGATCTGATCGATGCCGCGAGAAAGGCAGGCGTCGGCGAAGTCATGGCGCGATCGACCTTCACGCATCATCTGGCGGACATCCTTGCGGCTCGTTGACGTTTTTCGCGCACGGCAGCGGATTGCGCCGTACGTGCGTCGAACGCCGCTCGCGGCCTCGCCATGGCTGTCGGATCTGGCCGGGGCGGACGTCGCGCTCAAGCTCGAGTCGCAGCAGGTATCGAACGCGTTCAAAGCCCGTGGCGCGTTCAACGCCGTGATATCGCGTCTCGAGCGCGGCAGCGGCGCGCCCGCGCGTCTCGTCACCGCGTCGGCGGGGAATCACGGACGCGGCCTGGCGGCCGCCGCCGAGACGTTTCGCGTGCCGCTCGTCGTGTTCACGCCGGCGGATGCGCCGCGGACCAAGCTGTCGGCCATCGAGCGGCACGGCGCAACGCTTCGCGCCGAGGCGCCCGATTACGACGCGGCCGAGCGCATGGCGAAAGCGTTCGCCGCCGAGAACGGCGCCGAATTCATCTCTCCGTACAGCGATCCCGACGTCATCGCGGGCGCGGCCACGGTCGCGCTCGAGATTTTCGAAGATGCGCCGGCGACCGACGTGCTCCTCGTTCCAATCGGAGGGGGCGGGCTCGTCAGCGGGATGGCGATTGTGGCCAAGGCGATTTCGCCCGCGTGCACGGTCATCGGCATCGAGCTCGAGGTATCGTGCGCGTTTCAGACGAGCGTCCGCGCCGGGAAGCTCGTGGAAATCGTGCCGGGTCCGACGCTTGCGGATGGCCTTGGCGGAAACCCGGATCCCGAGACGATCACGTTCGAGCTCGTGCAGCAGTATGTCGATCGCCTCGAAACGGTCAGCGAAGCGGATCTCGCCGCCGCCGTCGCGGGCCTGGTCGCGCACGAACACGTCATCGCCGAAGGCGCCGGCGCCGCGGCCACGGCCGCGGTCCTGGGAAAAAAGATTGACCTCACAGGGCGGCGCGTGGCGGCCGTCGTGTCGGGATCGAATATCGATTCGGCGCGACTCGCAGCTGTATTGAGCTCGCGGCCCTGAAAGGGCCGCGCTACACCCGAGAGTTCCGTTCGCCAGCGGCGCGTCGGGCTTCGAGTTGGCCGGCGACGCGCCTGAGATCGCCGGCAAGGCCCGCGATGGATTGATAGCGATCGGCGCGATCGCGCGCCATCGCCTTGGTCAGAATTCCGTCCAGCTCACGTGGCAGCGGCCGGCTGGCAGGCGGCGCCGTGCCGGTGATCATCTCGAACAGGACAACGCCCAGCGAGAAGACGTCGGTGCGCTCGTCGAGCAGATCGCCACTGAAGCTGCTCCGGCGACAGGTAGGCGATATGTTCGCGCGTCAGACCCTGGCTCATCGAGCCACGCCGCCAGCGCGAAATCGAGCACCTTCGCGTTTCCCTGCGGAGTGATGATCACCGACGCCGGCTTCAGATACCGATGGAAGATCTGCCGCGCGTGCGCCTCGGCCAGGGCATCGGCGATCTGGAGGCCGAGGTCGAGCGCGCGCGCGGACGTTCATCGGCTGCCCACCAATCGCCGCCTGCAGCGTCTGCGCCGGCACGACGTCGAAGACGAGGAACAGACGGCCCGCGATCGTCGGCCACTTCGTGGAGCGCGGCGATGTTCGGGTGCGACAGCGCCTTGCTCGACTCCGCTTCGCGCATGAAGCCGGGACGCCGATCGGGGTCGGCGCTGATCGAGTCGGGCAGCACCTCGATCGTCACCGTGCGGCCGCGCGGCGCATCGCGCCCTCGGTACAGGTCGCCGAGACCGCCCGCGCCGATGCGAGCCAGGATCTTGTAGTGTCCCAGCGACTCGATCATCGAACGGCGACGATTATACTGACAGGACCGTGACGCGCTCGTGAACGTCTACCTCACGCTGCTCCGATCCAATCGAAACTTCCGCCTGCTGTTCATCGGCCAGACCGTCTCGCAACTCGGTGACTGGTTCAACGCCGTCGCCGTGTACGCGTTGTTGCTCGATCTGACCGGCTCCGCGACAGCGGTCGCGTGGATGCTGATCGTCCAGTTCCTGCCGATGGCGATCGTCGGACCGGTCGCCGGCGTCGTCGTCGATCGCGTCGATCGGCGGCGTTTGATGATCGTGACCGACGTGCTGCGCGGATGCGTGATCCTCGGCTTGCTCCTGGTGCGCCGGCCGGAGGAGATCTGGATCGCCTATGTCGTGATGGCGTGCACGATCGCGGCGTCCGCCTTTTTCGAACCGGCGCGCACCGCCACGATTCCCAACATCACGTCGGCCGCGGAGCTGATGCCGGCCAACGCGCTGGCGGCCGCCACCTGGGCGGCGATGCTCGCGGTGGGCGCCTCCATCGGAGGCCTGGTCACCGCCGCAGCCGGCCGCGATGTGGCCTTCATCGTCAACGCGCTCTCGTTTTTCGCATCAGCGTGGTTCATTGCCCGAACGCGGTACGACGCCACACCGCCGGCCGTGCCGCGGCCCGAGGGGCTCGCCGCGCTGGTTGGGCTGACCGATCTCATCGAGGGGCTGCGCTACGTTCGACATCACTCGCATGTCGCGGCGCTGATGAGCGTGAAGGCCGGATGGGGACTCGCCGGCGGGGTCCTGCTGCTCCTGACCATCTTCGGCGAGCGCGTGTTCCCGGTGGGCGCCGGAGCCGCGGCGGGCATCGGCGTGCTGTACGGCGCGCGCGGAGTCGGCGCCGGGCTCGGTCCGATCGCCCTGCGCTGGATTCTCGGTCAGAGCCCGCGGCGCCTTCGGCAGACGATCGGGCCCGCCTTCTTCATCGTCGGCGTGTTTTACATCGCGCTGGCCGGCGCGCCGTCGCTGACCGTTGCCGCGCTGTGCGTGCTGTGCGCGCACTTCGGCGGCTCGATTCTCTGGGTCTTCAGCACCGTGCTGTTGCAGCTCGAGGTGCCCGACCGATTTCGAGGACGCGTCTTTGCGGCGGAGCTCGCGCTCGTGATGCTCGTCACGTCAGTGTCGGGATACTGGACCGGCTACGAGCTCGATCGTGTGGGCCGCTCACCGCGCACGTTGTCGTTCGTGCTCGGTGTGCTGTTCTTCGTCCCCGGCGTGTTGTGGCAAATCATTCTGTGGCGCTGGCGGGAAGCGCCCGCCACGCTTGCCGAGCCGCTGTCCTCCGCATCCGGTGAGGAGGAGGTTCTCGAGGGACGCGTCGGCTAAAGCCTAGAACGGAGGACATAGACACTCAGGAGGACACGATTCGCGTTCGAGAAAAACCGTGTCCTCCGTTAGTGTCTGTGTCCTCAGTGGTAGGTTCTTTTTCGGGTTTCGACGGTCGCAACTCGACGCGGCTCGGGAGGCTGCGCGGATTGTGGCGCAGCAGGTCGAGGACGACGTCGGCGACTTCATCGGGCGCGATCTTCCAGTCGGCGCCTTTCGATTCGTCGCCGCTCGAGAAGGCCGTCGCCACCGAGCCCGGCAGCACGTAGCTGACCCGGATATTGTCGTACCGGACTTCCTGCATGAGCGCTTCGCTGAAGGCGTTCAGGCCGGCTTTCGAGGCACAGTACGCCGCCCCGTCCGCGAACGGATTCTTCCCCGCCAGGCTGCTGATGTTGATGATGAAGCCTCCGCCGCGGCGCTGCATGTGCGGCAGCGCGGCGTGCGTGGCGTAGAACACGCCGGTCAGGTTCGTGTCGATGACCTCGGACCACTGCTCCGGCGACATCGAGGCGACGCCGGCGAAGACACCGACGCCGGCGTTGTTGATCAGGATGTCGAGGCCGCCGAATCGGGCCACGGTCGCGTCCACGACGCGGCGCATGTCATCAAACTTGCGCACGTCGGCCTGAAGCGTTTCGACGGCGCCAGGGCCGGCGGCTTCGATGCGCGGGCGCGCCGCCGACAGATGCGCGTCGCTGCGCCCGGTGACCGTGACGTTGGCCGCGTCGCCCACGAGCGCACGCGCGATCGCCAGCCCGATGCCGCGCGATCCGCCCGTGACGATGGCAACCTTTCCCTTGAGAGTCTGCATGGCGCTCTTACAATAGTCCACCGCATGCGGGAAGTTGCCATCCTCGGCGCGGGTGAGCTCGGCGGCGCCACCGCGCACGTGCTCGCGCGGCGCGACGTCGCGCGCACGATTCGGCTCGTCGACGAGACGGGGTCGATCGCCGCCGGCAAGGCGCTCGACATCGCGCAGGCCGCGCCGATCGAACAGTTCGCGACGCAGCTGACGGGTTCGACCGACATCGCGAGCGCCGCGGGCGCTTCGGTGATCGTGATCGCCGATCGCGTCGGCGCTGGTGAATGGGGAGGCGAGGAGGGCGCGCAGCTCGCCAGGCGGCTGGCGCGAATGGCGCCGCGCGCGGTTCTCCTGTGCGCCGGCGCCGCGCAGCAGGAGGTCGTGGACCGCGCGGTCCGCGAGCTGCACCTCGATCGGCGGCGCATCTTCGGGTCCGCGCCGGAAGCGCTGTGTTCGGGCGCTCGTGCGCTGTGCGCGCTGGCGGCGAACGGGTCGCCGCAGGACGTGGCGTTGTCGGTCCTCGGCAATCCGCCGGCGCAGACGGTCTTCCTGTGGGAGCACGCGACGATCGGCGGCATCGCGCTGACGTCCATCCTGGCCGAGCCGGTGCGACGGCGGCTGGCGGCGCGGATTGCGGCGTCGTGGCCGCCAGGGCCCTACGCGCTCGCCTGCGCGGCCGTTGCCGCAATCGACGCGATGGCGGGCCGCTCCCGGCACACGGTCACTTGCTTCGTCGGTCCCGACACCTCGAGCGGCACGCGGACGCGGACGGCGGCGCTCCCCGTCCGCTTGAGCGCGGACGGGATTGCCGACGTCATGCTGCCTGAGTTGAGTGCGAGGGAGCGCGTCGAGCTAGAGGACGCGATGACGCTGTAGGGGCAGGAAAGGCGGGAAAGGCAGGAAGGGCAGGAAGGGAAAAGCGCTGGCGGAAAACCGGTTCTCCCCTCCTGCCTGTCCTGCCCCTCCAGCCTTCCTGCCAGAGCGGTCTACGTACCGTAGATCGGCCGGTGCATCGTGAGCCCGCCGGCGAAGTCGGCGAGCTGTTTGCGCAGAATCAAACGGCCGCGGTGCAGGCGCGACTTCAACGTTTGATCCTTCACGTTCAGCATCGCGCTCGCTTCTTCGGTGGTCATGCCCTGGATGTCGCGCAGCATGACCGGCGCGCGGTAGATGGCCGGCAGCGACAGGATGGCGCCGAACACGCGCGTGCGGAGCTGCGAGCGCAGGACGCGTTCGTCGGCCATCTGGCTCCAGTCGGCGACGTCGGCGCGCGCGGAGTCGTTCGTGCGCCCGCACCGTCGCGCTCGTACGCCGAATCGGCCGCCTGACGCTCGGCCAGCGAGCGCTGATACCGCGCGGTCCGCAGTCGCGACATCGACGCGTTGAACGTGATTCGGTAGATCCACGACGAAAGCGCGGCGTCGCCGCGGAATTCGCCGACCTTCCGATACACCTTGAACAACACGTCCTGCGTCACTTCCTCCGCGTCTTCGCGGCTGCGCAGGTAGCGAAAGGCGAGCTGAAAGATTTTCGTCCGATAGGCGTCGGAAAGCTCAGCCAGCGCCTGCTCGTCGCCAGCCTGCAACCGCGCCAGGAGTGTTTGCTGTTCAGGTTCCCGCATGGGTTTTCCTCGTAGTCGCGGATCTAAACACCCGAACCGACCGAAATATTCCACACGTGAACTAAGCGGTGTTCAGTGAAATAAGTGCTTTATTTGCTACGTACTTACGAGAAGACATTACGGAAGTGTTCGGCGATGCGATCCTCGACTTCGGTGGTCAGGACCGGCCGATCCAGAAGCCGGGCGAGCGACGTCACCCCCCGGTCGGGGATCCCGCACGGCACGATGAGGTCGAAATGGTCGAGCTGGGTGGTCACGTTGAAGGCGAAGCCATGACTGGTGATCCATCGGGCAATGCGGACGCCGATCGCCGCCAGCTTGTCGCGGCCGACCCAGACGCCGGTCAGGCCTTCAACTCGTCCGGCATCCAGACCGTAGTCGGCCGCCGTTCGAATCAGCACCTCCTCGAGGTCGCGGACATACCGATGGACGTCGCATCGATCCGGCTTCAGATCGAGGATGGGGTAGCCGACGACCTGGCCCGGCCCGTGATAGGTGATGTCGCCACCGCGCCCGGCCTCGTGGACCTCGATGCCGCGGGCCGCGAGCGCGTCCGGGGTGGCCAGAATGTGGGAGCGGCCGCCGTCGCCGCGCACGCCGAGGGTGAGCACGTGCGGGTGTTCGGCGAAGAGGAGGAGATCGCCGACGCGACCCGCGCGACGATCGTCAACGAGCGAACGCTGCAGCGCGAGCGCGTCAGCGTAGGGAATCAGGCCCAGTCGCCGGACTTCGATGGCTCGCGGCATTTCAGAATTCAGATTTCAGACTTCAGATTCATTTTCGATTCGTTGAATTCAGATTCCCAAAATCTGAAATCAATCTGAAATCTGAACTCTGAACTCTGAATTACACAGTGGCAGGGTCCCAATTCTCGATCGACCGCTTCACCTGCGACATGAACTCGTCGGCGACCGCGCCGTCGATGACCCGATGGTCGTAGCCGATCGACAAGTACGCCATCGGCCGGATCGCAATCGCATCGTCGATCACCACGGGCCGCTTCTCGATGTTGCCGACGCCGAGAATGGCGACCTGCGGCTGGTTGATGATCGGCATCCCGAACAGCGCACCGAACACGCCCGGGTTCGTGATCGTGAAGGTGCCGCCGGCGACTTCCTCGGGTTTGAGGTGCTTGCTGCGCGCGCGCGCCGCGAGGTCGGCGACCGCGCGGCTGATGCCGAGCAGATTCTTCTCGTCGGCCGCCTTGATGACCGGCACGATCAGGCCCCAGTCGAGCGCGACGGCAATCCCGATGTTGACGTCCTTGTGGTAGATCACCGACTCGCCGTCGACCGATGCGTTGACGATCGGCACGGCGTGCAGCGCGTCGACAGCGGCCTTGATGATGAACGACAGGTAGGTGAGCTTCGCGCCGGCCCGCTCGAACTCGGCTTTCCTGGCCTCGCGAACCTGCGCCACACGCGAGAAGTTCACCTCGAACACCGAGTGCACGTGCGCCGAGGTGCGCTTGCTCAGAATCATGTGCTCGGCGATGCGCTTCCGCATCGGCGACATTTTTTCCGTGCGATCGGCGGCCGGTCGCGGCTCTGCTCTTCCCTGGGTGTGCCGTTCTCCTTCCTGGCCCTTCCTGCCTTTCCTGCCCTTCCTGCCCTTCCCGCCCTTCCCGCCCGAGGAAACCGAGAATGTCGTTCTTCGTGACACGCCCCGCGATGCCCGACCCGTGGAGCTGCGAGATGTCGACGTTGTGCTCCTTCGCGATCTTGCGGACGAGCGGCGAGGACCGCTGGCGAATCGCCTCTTCGGTGGTTGAAGGTCTCGGTCTGCGCCGGTGCGCGCTCTTCGTGGCGTCCGCGCTCTTCGTTGCGTCCGCTCTCTTCGTGGGGTCCGGCTTCTAGCCGGACCTGCCGCCGCCGCAGCGCCATCCGCCTGCGGCTCGTGGCTTCGGCGGCTCCTGCGCCTTCGCGGTCGGTACCGGCGGCGTTTTCGCCTCTGCCGCAGGCGCGGCCGCGGTGTCAGACGTGTCAGACACCTTTGCCACCGCGCCGCCGATCACGGCGACCACGCTATTCACCGCGACGGTCTCGCCTTCCTTGGCGCGAATCTCCGACACGACGCCCGCCGCCGGCGACGGAATCTCCGCATCCACCTTGTCGGTCGAGATCTCGAACAGCGGCTCGTCGCGGTCGACCGTCTCGCCTACCTTCTTGATCCAGCGGACGATCGTGCCCTCGGCAATCGACTCGCCCATCTGGGGCATCACGACATCAGTAGCCATAGATTTCAGATTTCAACAGTCGAGAGTTTACAGATGTTGCGATCAGCAAATGAATAGCCGCCCCATGAACCGCGTGGGCGGCCTCTCCGATTGCCTCCGCCATGGTCGGGTGCGCGTGAATCGTGCGAATCAGATCCTCGACCGTCGACTCGAGGCGCAGCGCCACCGTGGCTTCCGCGACGAGCTCGGTCGAGCGGGCGCCGATCATGTGGACGCCCAGCAGCTCGTCGTATTTCTTGTCGGCGACGATCTTGACGAAGCCGTCCGGCTCGCCCGCCATCTTCGCCCGGCCGAGCACGCCAAACGGAAACGTCCCGATGCGCACGTCGAAGCCGCGCTGCTTCGGCTTCCGCTTCCGTCAACCCGACGCTGCCGATCTCCGGATCGCAATACGTGCAGCCGGGGACGTGATCGTAGTTGAGCGGGCGCGTCTCCTGCCCGGCCACGCGCTCCGCCACGATGATGCCTTCGGCCGATGACACATGCGCGAGCTGCGGATGCGGACCGCTGCCCAGCGTGATCACGTCGCCGATCGCCGACACGCCCTGCACGTTCGTGCGGTACTGCGGATCGACAACCACGAAGCCCTTCTCGAGCCGCAAGCCGACTCCCTCGGCGTTCAACCCGGTCGTCACCGGGCCGCGACCCGCCGCGACCAGCAGGTAGTCGGCCCGCACATCCTTCGACGTGCCGTCGCCGAGCTGAATCTGCACGTCCACGCCGTCGGCGCTCGCCGCGGCGCGCGTCACTTTCGCGCTCGTGTGGCTGGTGATGCCCTGCTTGCGGAACACTTTTTCGAGCTCCGCCGACACCGCCTCGTCTTCCACCGGCACGAGCCGCGGCAGCAGTTCGACGATCGTCACGTCGCTGCCGAACCGATTGAAGATCGACGCGAACTCGACGCCGACCGCGCCGCTGCCGATGATCACGATCGTCTTCGGCACCTCGCGCAAGTGGATCGCTTCGTCGCTCGTGATGATGCGCGTGCGATCGATCTCCACGCCCGGGACGCTGCGCGGCGCCGAACCGGTCGCGACGACGATCTCCTTGCGCGCGCGAAGTGTCTGTTTGTCGCCCTCGAACACGTCCACGCCGCCGTTGCCGGTCAACCGCGCCGTGCCTTTGATCCAGTCGATCTTGTTCTTCTTGAACAGGAACTCGACGCCTTTCGTGAGGCCCGACACGACACGGTCCTTGCGCGCGTGCACCTGGGTCATGTCGATCGACACAGCCGGGCGCTCGCCTCCCGGCGCGCCGATCGTGACGCCCCAATCCTTGGCGTGCTGGACGACCTTGAGGGCATGGGCGTGCTCCAGCAGCGCCTTGGTGGGAATGCAGCCCCACAGCAGGCACGTCCCGCCCAGCGCCTTCTGTTTTTCGACGACGGCGGTTTTCAGCCCGAGCTGCGCCGCCCGGATCGCGGCGACATAGCCGCCGGTCCCGGCGCCGATGACGATGAGGTCGTACTCGTTGGCCATAAGAACGGGCGGGTGAGGGTCGGCTACTTTTGCGCCGGCTCGCGGGTTTTCAACGAAGACAGCGGCACGAACGCCGTCCCCGGACTGCCGGCCGGCGCGGCGTCGGACGCCGGCAGCGCATCAGGATCCAGGCGATTGACTCGCGCGCGCAGCTGTCCGTGTTCGTATCGAAGCTCCCAGTACGACTCGCTGAGGCGTTCCAGCCGCTTTGCGAGCCGGCGAGCCTTGATCCACGCCGCCAGCGCCACGATGACCGCCGCGCCCGCGAGCAGCCACTGAAGGGTCAACAAACCTCGTACCTTATCGAACGGCTTGCAACAGTGTCAACCGCCTGACACAATACCGGCGTTTCCCACAGTTCACGTGTAGTGTAGTGTCGTGTCCGCGTGTAGGCGGACCGGGTTGGGTCCGGCTAAAGCCGGACACTACATACCGAGGCCATGAGCCAGAAGCCGAAGACCCTCCTCATCGTCGACGACGATGAGGGGATGCGCGATACGCTCACCGCGATCCTGAAGCGGGAGTATCGCGTGCTGCGCGTCTCGAGCGGCGAGGCCGCCCTTCCCATTCTGAATCGCGAAGACGTGGACCTGATGCTGCTCGACGTCCGGCTGCCCGGCATCAGCGGCTTCGAGGTCCTGCGCATCGTCAAGGAGAACTACAGCCTGATCGAGGTGCTGATGATCTCGGCCATCACCGAGATCGAGACCGCCGTGCAGGCGATGAAGCACGGGGCCTACCACTACATCACCAAGGATTTCGATTACGACCAGCTGCGGTCCCTCGTGCGCAACGCGAGCGAGCGACAGGACTTGAATCGACAGGTGCTGACACTGTCGGCGCAGGTCGCCGATCAGACCGAGCGCGAATTCATCGTCGGGCCCAGCAAGATGACGCGCGACATCGTGGACCTGGTCCACAAGATCGCGAAGCTGTCGGCCACGGTGCTGATTCTGGGCGAGAGCGGCACGGGCAAAGAGCTGCTCGCCGGCTGATCCACCGGGAGGCCGGGGACGGCGAGGCGCCGTTCATCGCGGTCAACCTGGCGGCCATCCCGCGCGAGCTGACCGAAAGCGCGCTGTTCGGCCACGAGCGGGGAGCGTTCACCGGCGCGCATCGGCAGCAGCTCGGGAAGTTCGAGCTTGCCTCGAACGGGACGCTGTTCCTGGACGAAATCGGCGACCTGCGGCTCGACCTCCAGGCCAAGCTCCTGCGGGCAATCCAGGAAGGCGAAATCGAGCGTGTGGGTGGGACCAAGCCCATCAAGACCGAGTTCCGCCTGATCGCCGCCACCAACGTGGACCTCGAGAAGGCGGTGAAGGACGGCCGGTTCCGCGAGGATCTCTACTATCGGATCAACGTCATCCCGATCAAGCTCCCGCCGCTGCGCGACCGCACGGAAGATATCCCGCTGCTCGCGGAGTTCTTCCTGCGCCGCTACAACTCGCGCTTCCGAAAGCGGATCCAGGGCGTCACCGACGGCACGATGGCGATGCTCACGAAGTACTGGTGGCCGGGCAACATTCGCGAGCTCGAGAACCTGATCGAGCGGCTCGTCGCCGTCAGCGACAAGGACTTCATCGCCGAGGAAGATCTCCCGCTCGAATTCCATTTCGCCCAGCTCGAGCCACGAGGGACGCAGAGCCCCAACCTGTTCGAAGACGCGACCAACACGTTCGAGCGAAACTTCATTGTTCGAGCGCTCGAAAAATGCGGCTGGAACGTCACTGGCACGGCCGAGTATCTTGGAATTCCATTGAGTACGTTGAAATACAAGATGGACAAACTCGACGTCCGCGAAATCGCGAAACGCCTGCGCGGCGCGTAGTAAATCCCCGACAACTAGTTGACCCGAGCGGCCAATCGATTGGCCACTCCGGCTAATTTACTGATTCAACACGACTAGCGTTTACGCGCTCCGGCTCGAATGCAGGCCACGGGCAATTCTTTGCCCGCGCCGCTCGAGGACTGGCAATCCAGGGCACTGAATCGAAAACCGCCGGATTGTCGAAGGATTTTCAGCATTCGCATCGGTCGCGCGTGTTGGAACACGCGTTGCAATTCTGTCACTGGCCGGGTCTGCCGGCAAATCCAGAACAAGCGTCCGGAACGAGTTTGCGATGCCAATCACCCCCAGGAGTGGCACCCACATGCGTCCGTCTCAGTTCACGCTTCGGGTGCCGATCGCCGAGCGGAACGAAGAGTTTCTGCTGAACACGCTGACGGACGCGCAGTTTGTCGTCTCGTCGGACGTCGCCGCGCTGCTCGATCGCGCCGCGGCCGGCGAGTTCATCGGGGTGCGGGCGACCGCCGAAGAGGTCGAGGCCCTCGACCTGCTCGCGGAAAACGGGTTTCTGGTCGAGAGCCGCGATGCCGACCAGCTGGCGCTGGACACCTTCCTCGCGGGCGTCAAGAGCGACACGACCGAGCTGAATGTCACGCTGCTGACGACCCTGCAGTGCAACTTCGCGTGCGACTACTGCTTTCAGGGCGACCACGGGGACTACAACAAGTACGCGGACAAGATGTCGCCCGCCATGGCGGAACGGACCATCGAGTGGATGGAGCGCGAGCTGGATCGCGTACGCCCGGAGCGCCTCCTCCTCACGTTCTTCGGCGGCGAGCCGCTGCTGAACCTGCCGGTCATGTACCTGGTGGCCGAGCGGATGTGGCAGGCGACGCAGCGGCGGAACGTGACGATGGCCGTCAACATCATCACCAACGGCCTGCTGCTCACATCCGACGTCGTGGATCGGATGCTGCCGTTCGGGCTGAACGGGGTCAAGATCACGCTCGACGGCGATCGCGACACGCACAACCGCATGCGGCCGCTGCGCGGCGGCCAGGGCACCTTCGATCGCATCGTCGAGAACATCCGCCGGGTGGCCCACAAGTGCAACATTGCCATCGGCGGGAATTTCGACGAGAGCTCGGTGGAGAGCTACCCGGCGCTGCTGGAGTACCTGAAAGCGCAGGAGTTCTCGGACAAGCTGGTCAAGGTCAACTTCAAGCCGATCTTCCGCGAAGATGCCGTCCCATCGGGCGTAAACTCCGTCCCTGGAGCCGAGGGACGAAAGTTGATTCCTTTGACGCCCGTGGGCGCGAGCGCGAAATCGCTGAACGGATCATGTTTCACGGCGGCGGGCGCGGGCGGCGGCACGGCCTGCGACTCGTGCGGCGTGCTCGACGATAAACAGACCTTCCTCAGACAGGAAACCAAGCGTCACGGCTTCCCCACACATGATGGCGTGCACAACGGCCCGTGCCACGTCCACATGCAGCACGCCCACACCATCGGCCCGGACGGATCCCTCTATCCGTGTCCCGGGTTCACGGGCCAGCTCGCGCTGTCCACCGGCCATGTCGACGATCGAGTCGACTCGTGGCGGGAGAGCGCACGTGAACGGTTCTTGCGGTTGAGTCCCTGGACCGAATGCGGCGACTGCGCGTTCATCCCCGTGTGTGCCGGGGGATGCGTGGCAGCCTCGTATTCACAGCTTGGCGACATGAACAAGCCGACGTGTCACAAGCGGAGCATGGAATCGGCGGTTGTGGCGCTGGCGCACGAAGCGGCCGGCGCCGTTGCGTAGGAGACTAGAATGAAGATCAAGATTGTGAAGAAGGCGACGAACGTCAAACCCAGCGGATTCTGCGGGGCGTTCGTCGATGAGCCGCCGATGACCAAGAAGTAGGATGCCCCAGCCGCGAGGCGGCAACAGCCGCATTCGGCTCCGCCGGGTCGTCGCGATCGGCTTTCTCGCGACGTCCATCGCGGCTGTTTCCTGCGCGGGCCGTGCTGCCGAGGACTCGGCGTCTTCGATCCCGGTCATCTTGCGGGTCGGTGTCGCGCAGCTTTCGTCGACGAATCCGACAGCCGGGCTCCGGCCGCTGAGCCAGAACCTCTCCGTGGAGAGCCTGCTCCGGCCTGGGGCGGATGGCCGCCTGCAACCGCTGCTCGCGGACAGCTGGTCGGTGTCCAACGACGGGTTGTCGGTCGCGATCCACGTCCGAAGCGGAGTGAAGTTTCACGACGGATCTCCGCTCGATCCCGCTTCTCTCGCCGCCGTCTTGCCCGATGCGCTGCGCTCGCTGATGGGACCCGTGTTCGAAGACGTCGAGAGTGTGAGCGTCGAAGGCGCCGAGCGCGTCGTCGTGCGCTTTCGCAAGCCCTCCCCGTTCCTCTACGAAGCGCTCGAGGTCACCATCCGAAAGCCCGGGCCGTCGGCGGCAGGAACGGGCCCGTACGCGGCGGTGCCCGGCTCGACGAACGAGCTGCAGGCCAACGACGACTATTACCTGGGCCGGCCGCAGATCAATCGAGTCGTCCTGTCGAACTACCCGACCGTGCGCGCGGCGTGGGCCGAGCTTCTGCGCAATCGGTTGGACGTGCTGTACGAGGTCGGAACCGACGCGCTCGATTCCATGGAGGCCTCCAACAACATCTCCACGTTCACGTTCACGAGGCCTTATCAGCACGTCGTGCTCTTGAACACGCAGGCGCCGGCGCTGCGATCGCCGGACATTCGCCGGGCCATGAACCTCGCGATCGACAGGGCGGCGATCGTCAAGGATGCATTGAACGACCACGGCATCGCGTCGAGGGGGCCGGTTTCCCCGCGGTACTGGGCGCTGCCGCAGGACGCTCCGGGCTTCGAATACAGCCCGGCCGAGGCGATGCGTCTGGTCGACGCTCGCTCCGGCACAGCCGCGCGAGCGGCCAGACGTCCGATTCACGCTGCTCGTGCCTCCGGACGCGGTGAATGAACGCGTCGCGCTGACGCTGAAGCGGCAACTCCAGCAGCTGGGCGTCGACATGCAGCTCGAACAGGCGCCGCTGGAACAGATGCTTCGAACGGATGGCGCGGCGGCAATACGACGCCGCGCTGATGGAGGGCGTCAGCGGGCCGACGCTGCTGCGCGCGTACTATTTCTGGCACTCGAACACGCCGTTCAACAGCGGCGGGTGGGGCAGCCCGGCGGTCGATGCCGCCCTCGACCGCGCGCGCCAGGCGCACATCCGAAAAGGACTACGTGCAGGCCGTCGGCGCGCTGCAGCAGACGTTCGTCGACGATCCGCCGGCGATTTTCCTGGCCTGGTCAGTGCGCGCCCGTGCCGTGAGCAAGCGCTTCGTCGTGCCCGAAGCCGAACCCGGCCGCGACGTGATGAGCACGCTGCGCCTCTGGAAGCCGGCGACCGGCGATCTTCGCGCCAGCCGAAACTAGCCGATGGCGTTCAAGATCCGGCACATCGCCACGCGCTTCGCCCTGCTGCTCGGCGTAGCCGCCATCGTGCCGCTGCTCGCCTATGGCTTTGTCTCTCTGTGGTCGCTCCAGCGCGGCACGCGCGATTCGATCGTCGCCGGCAACCAGAACGTCGCCACGCGCGCCGCTGAAGAAATTCGGCGCTACGTGGTCACGAACGCGGCGCTGCTGAAGGCGCTCGCGGCCGACCTGCAGGACACGGGCCTCGACCAGCGGCAACAGGATCAGATTCTCAAGAACTACGTGCTCGGCTTTCGCGAGTTCCGCGAAATCAGCCTGTTCGACGAGAACGGCGGAGTCGTGGCCACGAGCCGCGTCGGCACACCGCGCGCGACGATCCCGAAGGATTCCCGGCTCACCATCGACACTGTCTCGATGTCCCCGATCAAGGTGGACGACGATCTGCTGCCGACGTCGGTGTTCGCCATCCATCTCACGCGTCTCAGCCAGCCGACGGGCTGGCTCGTCGGCGAAATCAATCTCGAAGAGATGTGGCGGATGGTCGATCAGATCCGCATCGGCGAGCACGGCTTCGCGCTGGTCGTCGCCCCGGACGGTCAGCTCATCGCGCACGGCGATCCCGACAAGAAGGCGCTCGTGGCCCAGTCGCGCAACATGAGCGCGCATCAGCTCGTGGCGAGCGCCACGGCACAACGCGACGGCAACCCTTCCGCGCTGGAATACACGGACGAGAGCGGCAGCGCGCAGCTCGGCGTCGCGGCACGAATCCCGCAGCTCGGGTGGACGCTGATCGTCGAGCAGCCGACGCAACGAGGCGTACGCGAGCGGGCAGCAGCTGCAGCGGCAACTGGTCATCGCGATCTCGGCGGCGCTGCTCGTGATGATCGCCATCGGCTACCTGTTCGGCCGGTCGTTCATCAATCCGATTCTGCTGTTGCAGCGCGCCACGCACGGCGTCGCCTCGGGCCAGCTCAATACCCGCGTCGACATCGACACGGGCGACGAATTCTCCGATCTCGGCGAATCGTTCAACACGATGGCGCACCAGCTGATCGAGCTGACGGAGAACGTCAAGAAGCAGGAGCGCCAGGCGATGTTCGGGCGGGTCGCCGCCGGCCTGGTGCACGACCTGCTGCATCCGATTCAGAACGTCGGCAACAACATGCGGCTGCTCGTGCGGGAGGATCTCGATTCGGAAGCGCGGCATGAGTGCGGGCGCGTCATCGAACGCGAGATGACGACGATCAAACGGTTCCTCGACGACCTGCACAGCATCGTGAAGCCGAAGCCGCTCGAGCGGTTTGCGATGGACTTGAACGTCGTCGTGAAGGAAATCACCGACTCGATGCGGACCGAGGGCGAGCGCACCGGCGTGGCCGTGGATGCCGCCTTCGCGCCCGGCACGCTGATCGTCAACGGCGACCGCTTCGCGCTGGGCCGCGTGTTCCGCAACCTGATCACCAACGCGATTCAGGCGACCGAGTCGGGCGGCGGCGTCACCATCACCACGTCGCGCGTGGGCGCGGACGTGCAGGTGAACGTCGCCGATACGGGCTCAGGGATTCCCGCCGATCGGCTGTCATCGATTTTCGAGGAGTTCGTCACCACCAAGCGCCGGGGTCTCGGCCTCGGGCTGGCCATCACCAAGCGGATCGTCGAGCAGCTCGACGGCACGATCGCCGTCGAGAGCGAAGTCGGCCGCGGCACCGCGTTCACGCTGCGGTTCCCGGCGCGCGACGATCAATCGGCGCAAGCCGCTGCAAGCTGAAACGGGAGGATCGCATGATTCGGACACTCGTCAAGACCGAGGCGATCGACGTCGACTCGCATCGAGTGGCGGTACGGTACTTCGAGCTCCGGACGGCACGGGGGGCGCGCCGCTACAGCGCCGAGATCGTGCTCGGGCCGGAAGACCGCATCATTCTGGACGATGACTCGATGACGACGCTGGAGGCGCGGACGGCGCGGCTGGTGCCGGCGACGCTGTACAGCCGGCTGCTCTCGCGCGCGCCCGCGGCCTAGGGCGCGTTCCGTGGTGTAACGCGGTCGTGGTTACTTCTTGGGGAGAACCGCGTCCTTCAACTGCTTGGCAATCCGCGCCTTCACGACCGTCTTGGCCGGAATCTTGATGGCCTCGCCGGTGGCGGGGTTGCGGCCCATGCGCGCCTTGCGCTTCTGCACGACGAGCTTCACCATTCCCGGCAGCACGAATTCGCCCGCGCCCTTCAATTCCTTCTCGGCCAGCTGCGTCAGCTCATCGAAGAACTCGCGGGCCTGCGTCCGCTTGACGTTGAAGTGGTCGGCGAAGTGCGAGAAGAGCTCGGACTTCCCCATTCTGCGGCCCTCAGCCATCGGAGTTTCCCTTCTTCGTGTCTGCCTCCGGCAGACGGCTTGCGCCTGCCTGCGACAGTCACGACGCGCTGTTTACGACCGGTATTCGCCGCGCGCGCATCGACAATCGCGGTTTTGTTCCCGAAAACCGCCGTATCCTAGCCTGCCGCTCTCGCCAGTGTCAATGTGAGCACGAGCCCAGGTGCTAGACTTTTTGTGGTATGCCCAGCTCAACGCTCGAGACGTTTCCGAACCCGAGGCCCGAACGCGAGTACGAGATCGCGATTCAGTGTCCCGAGTTCACGTCGCTCTGTCCGAAGACCGGGCTGCCCGACTTCGGCGAGATTCGCATCACCTACGTACCCGACGCGCTGTGCGTCGAGCTGAAGTCCCTCAAGTACTACTTCATCGAGTTCCGGAACCGCGGCATCTTCTACGAGGCCGTCACCAACGAGATCCTCGACGACCTCGTCGCCCTGCTGCAGCCGCGCCGGATGACCGTGGTCGGCGACTTCTCGGTGCGCGGCGGGATCAAGACCATCGTTCCGTCGAGTACCGCAGGCCCGGGTCACGTAGAACAGATGCAACCACGAAGACACGAAGACACGAAGAAAACCAGATTTCTTCTTCGTGTCTTCGTGTTTTCGTGGTTGCCTTTGCACTGATGGCTGAACGACGAGCGCCGTCCGCATTCCGATCGAGCGCGAGCTGGATCTGCACGCGTTCGCGCCGCGGGATATTCCAGGGGTCGTCGAGGATTACGTCGACGCGGCGGCGGCCGCCGGGTGGCGGGAAGTGCGGCTCGTGCACGGGCGCGGGCGAGGCGTACAGCGGGGAATCGTTCAGGCGGCGCTCGAGCGCCATTCGCGGGTCGTCGAGTTCTGGGACGATGCCGGCTCCCATCTCGGCGCGACGATCGCGCGGCTGTCGACCGACACCTGATACATCCACCACGCCAGCAGCATCATCACCGGCACCGAAACCTGCACGCCGGTCAGCCGCGCCACGATCATGCCGCTGAACGGCGCGAAGTACAGCAGCACCAGCGACAGACTGACGACAGCCCGGTAGCGGTGCTCCGGATGCCGCGCCGCCCAGTCGGCGAACAGCAGCAGCGGAATCGTCAACAGCAGCAGGTCGTAGCTGATCAAATGCGGTGACGCGAGAATCGTGAGCACGATCAGCGCGCCGAAACGCGCCGGCAACGGCCCGTTCGACGACCAGGTCCGGATCGCCAGCGCCATCGCGGCGACGAGGGCGATCGCCCCGCAGACGGTGACGACCGTCGCGTTCGGCACGAGCAGATTCACGAACCCGCGCACCGAGTGCAGCTCCGACGCATGCCTCGCAATCAGCTGCGGGTTGCGCGCGAGCAGCCACAGCTCGGCCGCATACCGCATCATCGTCTGCGACCCTGCGGTGATCCAGGCGATGCCCAGCTGCGCCGCAACCGCGGCCGCCGCGCCGCCCACCACGCGCCACTGCCGCGCCGCGATCAGGACGATGGCGAAGAGGACGCCGAGCTGCGGCTTGTACGCGAGACACCCAATCGCGACGCCCGCCAGAAACAGACGCTGCCGCCGGAATGCCGCGAACGCGAGCGACAGCGCCAGCAGCGCCAACGCGCTGGCCTGACCGTATCGCACCACGGTCAGCAGCAGCGGCGATCCCGCCGCCAGCACCGCGACAAGGCGCCCGTGCCCGCGAAGCGCGTCGCAGTCGCGCCAGATGATCCAGACGCTGAACGCGTAACACAGCAGCGAGAAGGCGAGGAAGACGGCGAGCGACCATCCGTACGGCAGCATGGCCAGCGGCACGAATGCGAGCGCGACCTGCGGCCCGTAGTTCGGGTGCGCGGCATACAGCCTGAGATCCGGTTGAATCCGCCGGCGGCCCTCAGCTGAGGTGTGCGTGCGCGTCGTACAACGCGTCGCTCCGCCCCTCGCTGACGAGCGACCCCATGACGTAGAACTGGATGTAGTCGGATCCCTTGAACCGGCCGACGCGATCGACCAGCCCTGGCGTCAGCGTCGTGTGGAGGTGGATGAACCAGCTGAGGGCGCACAGCGCGACGCCCCACACGCATGAGGCGCCGCGGAGTGAGAAGTGAGAAGGTCGAAGTCCGAGGGTCCAGAGCATGTGTCGTTCCCACAGCTCGGATCTGTCTGACCTCTCGACTGCCGACTTCTGAGTTCTACGGTTCAGAACAGTCCAGGAACGATGTGCCAGGAGACGCGGCCGCAATACTCTTCGTACTGCGCGTCCGTCCGCAGCAACCGCTCCTCGATGAGCGCGCGCACGATGAGCGCGCTGTCGGCGATGACGAGGATCGTGAGGTTCCACGGGCTCGGGTGCGCCATGGCAAACGCGATGTGCGTCACGAGGTAGCCCGAGTAGATGGGGTGGCGGACGAACGCATAGGGCCCGCGCGCGACGATGCCGCGGTTGGCGGGCGCGATGCCGAAGCTTCGGCCCAGCGCCACCTTGCCGGCGATGACCACGAGCAGGCCGACTCCCGAGATCAGCGCCGTGACCACGTCCGGCGCGAGCGCGATCCCGTCGGCCGATCGCACGAGCGGCGGCCCCGCCAGCGACAGCGTCGTCGCCACCATGGCCGCAGTCGATCGATCCAGGATGTTGGCGCGCCGCCGTGTGATGGTCAGGACGACGACGAGCGACTCGCTCGCCAGGAGCAGGAGACCGGTGACGTGCCCGGTTCGCATGAAATCGCCGAACAGGTTGACCGACATCAACGCGAACAAGCCGGCCACGAACGCGCGCGCGACGAAGTCGCGGACCACGTCCACCGCGGGCGTCGGAAAGGAGACCTGCTCGAAATCGCGTGACTCGACTCGGGCAGCAACACTAGGAAACACTCGTCACCTCCGGTTCGGCCTCAACGAAGTACGATGCGCAGACCTTGTCGAGCAGTTCGCGCGTGATGGTCGGCTGCATGCCGCGATACCGGCACAGCGCCGTCACCTGATCGAGCAAATCGCGCGGGTGACACGACCGCATCGGCCGTCCCGCCGGCTTGTAGTGCCGCCGGTGCAGATACGCCACGATCACCGGGTGGAAATGCAGGCGGCGCCGAATGCAGTTCAGCTCGAAAATCCGCGAGTACTCTTCGATCGACGGATCCTGGATGGGAATCTTGTAGGGAATCCGGCGCAGAAACGCCTCGTCGGCCAGCGACTTCGGATCGAGGTTCGTCGCGAAGACGATCAGCACCTCGAACGGCACCTGAAATTTCTTCCCCGTGTGCAGCGTGAGATAGTCGACACGGCTTTCGAGCGGCACGATCCAGCGGTTCAGCAGGTCCTGCGGGCGGATGCGCTGGCGGCCGAAATCGTCCACGACGAAGACGCCGCCGTTGGATTTGAGCTGCAGCGGCGCTTCGTAGAACTTGGTCAGCGGGTTGAACGTGAGCTCCATCATGTCGAGCGTGAGCTCGCCGCCGACGGTGACCACCGGTCGTCGAATCCGCACCCACCGCCGGTCGCGGCCGCGCGCGGTCACGACGCTGTCGGACACGTCGTTGGTCTCCAGCGCTTCGTGATTGACCGGATCGAACATGGTGATGATGCTGCCGTCCACTTCGATCGCGTACGGCATGTACATGTCGCCGCCGAGCGCGCGTCCCATGCCTTCGGCGATCACGGTCTTGCCGTTGCCGGGCGAGCCGTACAGGAACACGGCCTTGGCGGCATTCATCGCCGGGCCCAGCTGTTCCAGCACGTCTTCATTGACGACGAGGTGTCCGAATCCCTTTCGCAGGCGGTCGGGATCGATGTAGCCGCGCGATCCGGACAGCGCGCGCATTTCTTCGACGTACGCCGCGAGCGGCACCGGCGCCGGTCCGATGTAGTGGTTGAGCGCGAGGAACTGCAGCGCTCGATCGCGGCCCGCATCCGTGAGCGCATAGCGATAGCCGGCCGTCCCCGATCCGGTGGCGCCGCGCACCTCGATCTGGCGCTCCGCACGCACGCGTTCGATGAGCGGCTCCAGAATTCCGTACGGCAGCTTCATCCGTTCGACGAGCGCGTGACCCGTCAGCTCGCCGCCGTAGAGTGTCTTGATCAGGATCTGTTCGACGCAGATCGGCTTGAAGGCCGGTGTCCTCGAGCGTCCGCGGCAGCGCCGGGATCGCCGCGGCGACGGGCATTTCGGCGACGGCTGCTGCGGGCGTCACTTCATCCCCTCCGCCAGCGGAAACAGGATCTGGACGAACTTGACCGCCGCCGGGCCAATCGTCACGACCCACACCGCCGGGAAAATGCAGAACACAAGCGGGAACACCATCTTGACGCCGGTCTTCGCGGCTGCTTCCTCGGCACGCTGACGCCGCTTCGTTCGCAGCACGTCGGAGTGCACTCGCAGCGACTGGGCGATGCTCGTGCCGAATTTATCGGTCTGAACCAGCATCGCCACCAGCGACTTCACGTCGTCGACGCCGGTCCGTTCGCCAAGGTTGTGCAGCGCTTCGGTGCGCCCCTTGCCGGCGCGCAGCTGGAGGTTCACCAGCCGCAGCTCGTCGGACAGGTCGGGATGCGCAAACGCCAGTTCCTCGCCGACGCGCTGAATGGCCTGGTCGATGCCGAGTCCCGCTTCGACGCTGACCACCAGCAGGTCGAGCACGTCGGGCAGGCCGAGGCGGATCAGATGCTGACGCTTCTTCGCGAGCCGCGCGAGGATCATGCCGGGGAGGACGTATCCGACGAGGCACAGCGTGAGCGCGCCGGGCAGGTTCGGCTTGATGTCTACCGGCGCCAGCAGGCTGATCACCGGCGTGGCCAACAGGCTGAACAGCGCGACCGCCAGCGTCAGCCGGAGACCGTAGAACACCACGAGGGCTTCGTTGCGGCGGTAGCCGGCCGCGACGAGCCGCTGCCGCAGCTTGCTCGTTTCAGACCGCAGCTTCGGCGCCGCCTGGCCGAGACGCTTCATCAGCTGGACGAACCGGCTTTCGCGGTCGGGGTCCGCTTCCGAGCGGGGCGACGCGCCGGCCAGTTCGCCGAGCCGGCGCTCGATCGCCGCGGCGTTGCCGGATGTGAGCGCCATCGCGGTGCCCGCGACGAGCAGCCACCCGAAGGCGAAGGCGAGAATGCACAGGGTCAGCAGAATCACGGCGTCACACCTCGATCTTGATCACGTGGCGGATCCAGAAGAACCCCACGGTTTGCAGCACCATCGCTCCGGCCAGGAGCATGTGGCCCATGCGCTCCTGGAACAGCAGCCGCATCAGTTCGGGATTGATGATGACGAGCGCCACGCCGAGCGCAGCCGGCAGCGCCAGCAGGACGTAGCCGGTGAACCGCCCGTGAGCCGTGTGCACGCGCACCTGGCGCAGGATCTTGAAGCGCTCGCGCACGACGCCCGGCGAGGTTGTCGAGAATCTCGGCCAGGTTGCCGCCGGTTTCCCGCTGGATCAGCACGGCCGTGACGAAGAACCGGACGTCGAGGAGGCTGACGCGCTCCATCATCTCGTTGAGCGCATCGCGAAGCGGCAGCCCGAAGTTCTGGCGATCGAACGTCTTTCTGAACTCGGGTCCCACGGGCTGCGGCAGCTCGTCGGCCACCATGCCCATCGCCGTTTGAAACGCGTGGCCCGCGCGAATGGCGCGCGAGAGCAGATCCAGCGCTTCGGGGAACTGCTCTTCGAATTTTCGCAACCGCGTCACGCGGCGGCGGATGAGCCAGACCGTCGGCGCCGCCAGGCCCAGCCCGCCCGTCAACATCGGGATGAGCGCGCGGCTCGTCATCAGGTAGGCCACGAGCGCCGACACCGCGGCGACGCCGACGCTGATCAGCATGCATCCCGCTCGGCGTGATGTTGACACCCGACTGCTCGATCAGGCGCTGGAGCCGCGAGTCGGCCACCAGGCGATCGAATGCCGGCACCGGACCCACGAGCTTGCGCTTGATGACCGTCTCCTCGAGTTCTTCCTCCACGCCGAAGCTCGACATCGAGACATCGCGCAGCCGCTGATCCAGCCGCCGGCTCGCCCACTTTCCGGGCAGCACCGTGACGGCCCAGTAGCCGCCGAGGATGGTGCAGGTCACGATGAAGAACGCAGAGAGGGCGATGCCCATTAGCGAATCTCCGTCACGCCGTCGAACATGTCCGCGGCCAGGTGAATGCCGGACGTCTTGAGGCGCTCGCAGACTTTCGGGCGGACACCGGTGGCGCGGAACCGGCCGATGACCTTTCCGTCCTGCGTGATGCCGAGCTTTTCGAACGTGAAGATCTCCTGCATGGTGATGATGCCGCCCTCCATGCCGGTGATCTCCGAGATGCTCGTCACTTTTCTGGTTCCGTCGCTCAAGCGCGTCTGCTGAACCACCACCTGGAGCGCCGCCGACATCTGCTGGCGCATCGCGCGCTCCGGCAGGTTCGTCGCGCCCATGGCGATCATCGTTTCGATACGGCTCAGGGCGTCGCGCGGGGTGTTGGCGTGCACGGTCGTCAACGAGCCGTCATGACCGGTGTTCATCGCCTGCAGCATGTCCAGCGCCTCGTCGCCGCGCACCTCGCCGACGATGATGCGATCGGGACGCATACGGAGGGCGTTGATCACGAGCTGCCGCTGCCGGATGGCGCCCTTCCCTTCCACGTTGGGCGGACGCGTTTCGAGCCGCGCCACGTGTTCCTGATGGAGCTGCAATTCCGCCGCGTCCTCGATCGTCACGATGCGTTCTTTTTCGCCGATGTAGCCCGACAGGATGTTCAGGAGCGTCGTCTTGCCGGCGCCGGTGCCGCCGCTGACCAGGATGTTCAGTTTGGCGCGCACGGAATGCGCCAGGAAATCGAGCATCGGCTTGGTCAACGCACGAAGCGTCACGAGGTCGTCGGCCTTCAGACGTTCTGCCGGAAAACGGCGAATCGACAGCAGCGGACCGTCGACGGCGAGCGGCGGAATGATGGCGTTGACGCGCGAGCCATCCGGAAGCCGCGCGTCCACGAGCGGCGAGCTGTCGTCGATGCGGCGGCCGACCGCGCTCACGATGCGGTCGATCACGCGCAGCAGGTGTTTGTCGTCCTGGAAGTTCGCTTCGATGCGCTCGAGCACGCCCGAGCGCTCGACGAACACGTTCTTGCACGTGTTCACCAGAATGTCGCTGATCGTCGGGTCGCGAAGCAGCGGCTCCAGCGGCCCGAGGCCGAACACGTCGTCCAGGATCTCGCCAAAGAGCGTCTCGCGTTCGGCCAGGCTGAGCGGCGTCGCCTCTTCCGCCAGCAGCTCGAGCAGCAGCGTGCGAATCTCGCTCTCGGCCCGGGCGCGATCGGCCTGCGCGAGCGATTCGAGATTCAGGCGATTGAGCAGCTTGCGGTGCACGCCCGCTCGCAGCTGCATGTACTGCTGCCGCGGCGGATTGGACTGCCACGACGGGCGCGGCGGACGGCCAAAATCGCCGCCCGTGGGCTGCGGTCGGTCGCGGCCCGGCAGCGGGCGCGCCGCGGACGATGGATTCGGCTGGACGGCGTTCATGAATGTTTACCAGAGCGACGCGATGCGCTCGAGATTGAGCAGGCTCTTCCGGTTGCCCGTGGACGTGGACACGTCGGCGCCCGGCCCCAGAATCTGCCGCGTGAAGCTGTCGAACTGCCTGCGCCAGATCGGTGTTGTCGCCGTTCAGCGCCAGCGGCACGCCGGAGTTCAGCGCGCTCGACACGGTCTTGTAGTCGCTCGGGAACGTGTGGTGAATCGGATGCCCGAGCGCGCCTTCGATCTGCTTGGGCGGAATCGGGAACGGCTCGGCGGCGCGATTGAGCAGCAGGCGGACGCGCTCGCCGGACGCGCCGAGCTGACGCACGCGATCCAGCAGCCGCTGCGCGTTGCGGACCGACGGCACATCCGGGTTCGCGACGAGGAACAGCTGATCCGCCGTGTAGAGCGCCGACACGGTGCACGAATTCACCTGGCTGCCGCCGTCCACGACGATGTAGTCGTACTGCCGCGTCAGCAGCCGGAGCAGTTCCTCGATGGCGCCGCCGTCGGCGCCGCCGGGACGATCGAACTGATCCGATCCAGCCAGGATCTCCAGCCCCGACTTGTGCTTCGCCACCAGTTCGCGCAGGAACTCGCGATCCAGCCGATGCAGGTTGTCGATGGCGTCGATCACGCTGAAACGGGGCCGGACGCCGAGGAACAGTGCGACCTCGCCCAGCCCCGGTTTCAGATCGACGAATGACCGTGGCTCGTTTGCTCAGCCTCGCCAGCTCGACCGCGCAGTTGACTGCCAGCGTGGTCGTTCCGGCTCCGCCTTTCGCCCCAAAGAACACCAGCGTCGTCGCCGGCGGTTTCGCGCCTTGCGCCGACTCCCGCCGCGCCGCGGTCCGGCGAACGGCGCTGTGCAGCGGTTCGTCGGCCAGCGGCCAGGTGAAGAATTCGTTCGCGCCCGCGCGCATGGACTGCAGGATCAAGTCCGGATCGGCGGCCATCGCCACGGCGAAGATGCCGGCGTTCGGCGACGAAGCGCGGAGCCGTTCGATCGTGGACATCGCCCACGTCGCGTCGCCGCGCGTGTCGACGATGACGATGTCCGGCGGCGTGCCGTCGCGCGCCACGCCGGTCGTCGATGACGCTGACGGGGATCGATCCCGAGCGCAGCAGCCGCCCGGTCTGCTTCTTGAAGTCGTCGTCTTCGCTGACGATCAGTCCGGCGAGTTGAGCCATGGGTGTCTCGTTAGTGGGTCGGACGGCGTGTTAGGGATCACCGCCAACAGCATCTGCAATCCGGAGGCCTGGAGCGGCTGCACGCCGGCAAACGGCGTCGTGCAGCGAACGGCGATCGCCGTTGTTGTCGGGCCACCAAGACCCGCACCTGCAATTACAAAATTGGCGAGCCCCTCATCTCCGCCAGGCGTCGCCCACGTGTCGGACACCTGGTTGCCGTTGGCGACGTTCATATTCAGGTTCGCAATCAGCATCAGACGTGTCCCGCCAAATTGATGGCGCTGCAAATCGTGGTGAAGGCGGTCGCATCGAACAGGCCCTGCTGCTTGCGCAGGTTGGCCTGCTGCGACGATCTGCATCGAGCGTGTAGTAGGTGTTGTTCGACAGTCCGATCGCCGTTCCGTTGGAGCCGACGTTGAAGTAACTGCCGGCGACGCCCGCAGGCGTCACGATGAACCCGTACGCCGCGGCGTAATTGCCGCCGGCCAGGTTCGAACTGGTGACGTACATCGCCATGGCGACGCTCATCACCTGCGCCTCCGGCTTGGTGCTGCTGCTGGCGAAGAGCGTCGGAACAGGTTCGCGACGTCAATGTTCGTCTTGTCCGTCAGATTCTTGCTGCCCGCGTTGGCGCCGTAGAGATACGGGAAGTTCGTCGCCAGCCACGTCGCGAAGTTCTTGGCCGTCGGTCTGCCGTTCATAGACTTGATGACCGCCTGGCCGTTCGAGTTGCCCCAGAATCCAACGCTGCCGGTGCTCCCATCGGTCACGACGTTGAGGTACCCGAAGTTGTTGTTCGCCGAGGTCGCCCCGGCCGCGAGCACGACGCTGAGCGGGCTCGGCGTGATGAGCGTCAGACCGTTCGCCGTCGTCGCGCGCGGAATCGGAGTAGGTCGCGGCGCTCAGACCGCTAAAGGAATAGAAGCCGCTCGCATTGCTGGTCACCGTGCCGACGCCGGCGAGGGTCACAGGCACATTGGGGACGGCGGCCTCACCCGCGTCCTTGACGCCGTTGCGGTTCGCGTCGAAGTAGGTGTAGCCCGAGATGGTCCCCGTGACGTAGCCGAAGTTGTTGTTCGCAGAGGTCGCACCGGCCGCGAGCGTGATGTTGAGTGGGCTCGTCGTGAAGCGGGCCAGGCCCGCCGCCGTCGCCGGCGCGCTCACCGAGTAGCTGCCCGAGTTGAGGCCCGTGAACGAGTAGCTGCCGTCGGCCGCCGTCGTGGTCGTCGCACTCGCCGCGCCCGACAGCGTCACGGTGACGCCACCGAGGCCGGCTTCGCCCGCGTCCTTGACGCTGTTGCGGTTCGCGTCCACGTAGGTGAAGCCCGAGATCGTGCCGGTCACGTAGCCGAAGTTGTTGTTCGCCGACGTCGCACCAGCCGCGATCGTTACGCTGAGCGGGCTCGGCGTGAACCGCGCTTTTCCGCTCGCGGTCGCCGGGGCGCTCACCGAGTAAGTCCCCGCGTTCAGGTTGCTGAACGAGTAGCTGCCGTCGGCAGCCGTGGTCGTCGTCGCGCCGCTCGGCCCGGTGATCACGACGCCGCTGATGCCGGCTTCACCCGCATCCTTGACGCTGTTGCGGTTCGCATCGACATAGTGCGAAGCCGCTGATCAGACCGGTCACGTAGCCGAAGTTGTTGTTCGCAGAGGTCGCCCCGGCGGCGATGGTCACGCTCAGCGGGCTCGGCGTGAAGAGGCCCTTCCCGCTCGCCGTCGACGGGGCGCTCACCGAATAGGTCCCCGCGTTCAGAGCGCTGAACGAGTAGCTGCCGTCCGCCGCCGTCGTCGCCGTGGCGCCGCTCGGCCCGGTGATCACCACGCCGCCGATGCCGGCTTCACCCGCGTCCTTGACGCTGTTGCGATTCGCGTCCTCATACGCGAAGCCGCGAGCAGCCCGCCGGTCACGTAGCCGAAGTTGTTATTCGTGGAGGTCGCACCGGCCGCAATCGTCACGCTCAGCGGGCTCGCCGTGAACAGCGCTTTCCCGCTCGCGGTTGCCGGTGCGCTCACCGCATACGTGCCCGCGTCGAGAGTGCTGAAGGTGTAGCTGCCGTCCGCGGCCGTGGTCGTGGTCGCGCCGCTCGGTCCGGTAATCACCACGCCGCCGATGCCGGCTTCACCCGCGTCCTTGACGCTGTTGCGGTTGGCGTCCACATACGCGAACCCGCTCAGGCCGCCGGTCACGTAGCCGAAGTTGTTGTTGGCCGACGTGGCGCCGGCGGCGATACGTCACGCTCAACGGGCTCGCCGTGAACCGCGCCTTCCCGCTCGCCGTCGACGGGGCGCTCACCGAGTACGTCCCCGCGTCGAGACTGCTGAACGAGTAGCTGCCGTCCGCCGCGGTCGTGGTCGGCGCCGGTCGGGCCGTGATCACCACACCACCGATGCCCGCTTCACCCACGTCCTTGACGCCGTTGCGGTTCGCATCCACATACGCAAAGCCGCTCACGCTGCCGGTCACGTAGCCGAAGTTGTTGTTCGGCGAATTCTGGCCGGCCGTGAGCGTCACGGTCAGCGGGCTGGGTGTCGAGCGCGCTTTGCCGCTCGCCGTTGAAGGCGCCGACACGAGTAGCTGCCCGCGTCGAGATTGCTGAAGCTGTAGCTGCCGTCCGCTGCGGTCGTTGCCGTCGCGCCGCTCGGGCCCGTAATCATCACACTACCGATGCCGGCTTCGCCCGCGTCCTTGGCGCCGTTGCCGTTCGCATCGACGTAGGCAAAGCCCGAGAGCCCGCCCGGGACGTAGCCGAAGTTGTTGTTCGGCGAATTCTGGCCCGCCGTGAGCGCCACGTTCAGCGGGCTGGGCGTCGAGCAGCGCTTTGCCGCTCGCCGTTGAAGGCGCCGACACGGTGTAGCTGCCCGCGTCCAGATTGCTGAAGCTGTAGCTGCCGTCCGCCGCGGTCGTGCTGTGGCGCCGCTCGGGCCCGTAATCATGACACTACCGATGCCGGCTTCGCCCGCGTCCTTGGCGCCGTTGCCGTTCGCATCGACGTAGGCAAAGCCCGAGAGCCCGCCCTGGATGTAGCCAAAGTTGTTGTTCGGCGAATTCTGGCCGGCCGTCAGCGCCACGCTCAGCGGGCTGGGCGTCGAGCGCGCTTTGCCGCTCGCCGTTGAAGGCGCCGACACGTTGTAGCTGCCCGCGTCGAGATTGCTGAAGCTGTAGCTGCCGTCCGCTGCAGTCGTGCGTCGTGGCGCCGCCCGGCCCGTGATCACCACACCACCGATGCCGGCTTCGCCCGCGTCCTTCGCGCCGTTGCCGTTCGCATCCACATAGGCGAAGCCGGCCAGGCCGCCCGGCACGTAGCCGAAGTTGTTGTTCGGCGAGGTCTGCACCCGCCGCGAGCGTCACGCTCAACGGGCTCGCCGTGAACAGCGCCTTCCCGCTCGCGCTGCCGGCGCCGACACCGGTAGCGTGCCCGCGTCGAGATTGGTGAAGCTGTAGCTGCCGTCGGCCAGGTCGTGGTCGTCACGCCGCCGGGCCGGTGATCGTCACGCCGCCGATGCCGGCTTCGCTCGCATCCTTGACGCCGTTACGGTTCGCGTCGACGTAGGCGAAGCCCGACAGACCACCCGGCACGTACCCGAAGTTGTTGTTCGGCGAGGCTCCCCCGCGGTAGCGTCACGTTCAGCGGGCTCGCCGTGACAGCGCCTTGCCCGCGGCCGTCGCCGGCGCGCGACACCGGATAGGTGCCCGCGTCGAGATTGGTGAAGCTGTAGCTGCCGTCGGCCGCGGTCGTGCGTCGTGCCGCCGCCGGCCCGTGATCGTCACGCCGCCGATGCCCGCCTCGCCCGCATCCTTGACGCTGTTGCGGTTCGCATCGACGTAGGCGAAGCCCGAGAGCCCACCCGGCACGTAGCCGAAGTTGATGTTCGGCGAGGTCTGCGCCCGCCGCGATCGTCACGCTCAGCGGGCTCGCCGTGAACAGCGCCTTGCCGCTCGCCGTCGCCGGCGCGCGTCACCGGATAGGTGCCCGGCGTCGAGATTGCTGAAGCTGTAGCTGCCGTCGGCCGCGTCGTCTGTCGTGCCGCCCGGCCCGTGATCGTCACGCCGCCGATGCCCGGCTTCGCCCGCGTCCTTGATGCTGTTGCGGTTCGCGTCGACGTAGGCGAAGCCCGAGAGGCCACCGGGGACGTAGCCGAAGTTGTTGTCGGTGGACGTCGCGCCCGCCGCGAGCGTCACGCTCAACGGGCTGGCCGTGAACAGCGCCTTGCCGCTCGCCGCCGCCGGCGCCGACACCTGTACGATGCCCGCCGTCGAGGTTGTCGAAGCTGTAGCTGCCGTCCGCCGCCGTCGTCGCTGTGTCACCGCCGGACCCGTGATCGTCACGTTGCCAAGGCCCGCTTCGCCCGCATCCTTCACGCCGTTGCGGTTCGCATCGACATAGGCAAAGCCCGAGAGACCACCCGGCACGTAGCCGAAGTTGACGTCCGGTTTGTTCTCGCCGGGCTGCAACCCAATGGGGATTGCCGGGTCGGTGTCGATCACTTGCCGGCGGCCGTGGCCGGCGCGCTCACGTTGTAGTTGTTCGCGTCGAGATCGGGGAAGCTGTAGCCTCCGTCGTTCGCCGTGATGACGTGACCGGCGTGCCGCCGTTGCTCAAGGTGATCGTCACGCCGCCGATGCCGGTCTCATTGACCTGACGCACCTGGTCGCGATTGAAGTCGACGAAGGCGAAGCCGGAAATATGGCCGGGCACTTACCCGAAGTTGACGTTGGGCGTATCAGCGCCTACGGCGACAGCCGCGTCGAGGGGACTCGTCGTAAACAGATGTTTGTTGGCCGCGGGATCGGGCGCAGACACGCTGTAGGTGTTCGCCTGGAGATTCTCGAAGCTGTAGTGGCCGTTGCTGTCGGTGACCTGCGTGCCGCCGTTGGCGACCGTAATCGTGACGCCAGGAATCCCGGGCTCACCGGCCTGTTTCGTGCCGTCGCGATCGACGTCGACGTAGGCATAACCCGAGAGACTGCCGACGTTCGGCGCGCTGACGCCGGGCGGCGGTGCGAAACCGCCGCAGATGTTACGATGCTTTGTTCGCAGATTTCGTTCCGTCGTTGAAGCGTAGCGTCGTGCCGAAGACCGTGTGGACAGCGGCCCTGAGTCCCGTAGATGCAGCCGTCTCCGCCAACGGTGCAAGAGGTCGCCGCGGAAGCCGCCGGCTGCAAACGTCGACTGGTTGGGCACCTGCGTCGCCGTTGTCCGGAAAGTCGAAGCGCGTCATGGTTCCGCTGATTTCCGGCTTCCTCGGGGACATGGCCGATTCGGGTCACACAACGTTGTTCGAGCGTGACGACGAAGTCGGGCCATTCGTTAGTTAACGGCGAAGCCAGTGCCCGCATGAAACGCCCACACCATCGGGCTCCGAGGTCATCGTCGATCCGCCTGCACGATTTGATAGTCTATCGGTCTGCGCATGGACGCGGAATAATTGCAGCGCACCCGGTTTCACGAGATGTCGAGCTCATGATCGTCGGTTGTGAAAAGAGGTCTTCCTGGCGATGCGCGCCGAACAGAAAGTTGCCGAGTCGAATCGAAGTCGATGCCCGTCGATAAGGAGGTCGACGCATGCTGGAGTGTCGGTATCCCGCGCGAACACCTTGGTCGAACTTCTTGCGGATCGCGTCAGTCGGCGGATCGAAGTCGTCAGATCGTGCAGGTGTCCTCGCCGAATTGGTTTGGTAATGACAGTCGGACCCGACGTAGACGACGTGATAGCCCGCATCGGCCTTCGGATCGACCGCAATACCAAGCCCGCTGCCCGGGCGAGTGTTGACGAGGCCCGCGTCGCTGCGGCTGGCCCTGGAGGGGGACCGGCAGTCCCGTCGCCGGGTCGAACCGCCAGATGCCCGCCGCGGAGTTGCTGTACATGTAGCCGTCGGGGTGGTTCACGAGTCCGCAGCCGCCTTTGCCGGTCGGCGCCGGATCGACCCCAGGGACATAGAAGGCCCGTAGTTGAGCATCGCGATTTCGGGATGCACGTAGGTGACGGGGCTGGCGTTGGCTCGACGGCGACCCATTGCTGCATGTCGAACCGGTGCAGCGGCGTCCCGGAGAAGACGCACTCGGCTGACCAGATGTCGCCGTCAGGCGCGAAGGCGATGCCGCCAGAATCCCGTAGTCGCGGATCGACGATGTTGCCCGTCGAAGCCATCAGGGTCTGCGGGAAGAGCTCGGATTGGAAACGGTCGTGAACGAGAGACCGTTGCCGTCCTGAGGTCCCTGGGCGGCGAGCCAGACCACGCCTGTGAGAGTTGCGGCGAGCGTTGCGCCGAGCCACGTGCGTTTGCTGGTCAATGGTCTGCTGCTCACAGTCGCCCTCTCTCGCTGATCTGGTGTCGCTGCATCTGCTGTCGGCTACTGAACCAGGCGGATGGCGCGCGCGAAACGCGCCGACCGGCGCGGCGGTTCCATTCGTCGGCGCCGTGCCGAGCGTCGGCATCACGTAGCCGACGACTATGCTGGCTTCCAGGTGATCGATGAAGAAGCCGATGAAGTTGGTGATGCGAACCTGCGTGTAGTTGCCGGTCCGCACGCCCTGATGGAAATAGAGCGGCTCGTAGAGCGGCAGGACGAGTATCCGCGGGCTCGGATTGACGGAGCTGATCACCGGTGTGCGTCGCGGCATTCCACGACGCGCGACGGATCGTGCCGATCAGGTAGTTCGCGCCGTCGATGATGTCTGCGCGGACGCGGCGCCTTCGATGGTCATCGAGTCGCCAATGGTCATCTCGCAGCCCGCGCAGTGCTCGATGTTGTTCAGGAAGTCGAGCGGTCGCCCAAGGAGCCCGGCATGCGGATCGACAGGAACAGGTCGCCCTCGAGCGTGAAGGCGTCGTCCTTGGCGATCGCTGCATCAACTGGCCGATCTGCCCCGGGCCGTAGCCGGTGTAGGTCGTCAGCGTGACCTGGCGGAAGATATCCGGCAGCACCGAGGGGTTGCCGGTGAAGGCATTGAACGTATCGGTCAGTCCCAGCCTGGCGTCTGCTTCTCGATCCACTTGTCAGGGATCGCAAACGGCTTGACGCAGCGTTTCCGAGTTCGCGAGCATGGCTTCGGCGGTCGCCGTGGCGCCGATGTTCGCGCTCGTCACGCCGAAGATGCTGGCGATCATCGTGGACACGGGCGTGCCGCGGCCGGCCGTCCGGTACACGCGAACCTGCACGCGATCCGACGCGCCGCTCGGCGCGACCGGGAACGTCACGTCGCCGGTGCCCACCGCGACCGGGTGTCCCGCCACGGGGTTGGCGAGGGCGGCGTTGATCGCGCCCTGCACCGCCGGGCCGGACGACGAGCGGTTGTTGAAATCGTTGAACGCGAGCGCGGTGGCGCCGGCGAGCGCCCCGGCGTCGGCGGAGTTCTGGGCCTGCGCCCGCGCGTTGAGCAGCATGCCGACATCGATGGCGAGCGTGCTCGCCGCGATGAAGCTGGCGATGCCGATGCTGACGAACACGAGCGACATGCCGCGCTCGTTCCGGGTGAGGTGATGGATGCGTGTGAACATGGCCACCTCTGCTAGTTGCGAGTGCCCCGTTTCGCCAGCTCCGCCTGATAGGCGGCCTCGGCGGCCCTCAGCCGGGCCTGGGCTTCGTCGAGCGCCTTCTGCTTGCGCTTCTCGATTTCGGCCTGCTGTCTGGCGTCTTCGGCCGCACGCTTGGCGGCCACGTCGCTCTCGATCTTGTTGATCTCGACCTGCTTCTTCGAGGCAGCCGCGTCGCGCTTCAGTTGTTCGCGGGCGGCCTTCTCGTCCTGCTTGGCCTTCTCTCGCGCCGCCTTTCGTCGCGCTTCGCCTGCTCCTGCGCGGTCTCCTGGTCGCGCTTGGCCTGTTCGACGGCGGCTTTGTCGTCGCGCTTCTTCTGCTCGTCGGCCTCACGCTGGAGCTGCTCGGCCTTGCGACGCTCCTCTTCGGCGGCCTTCGCCGCGCGCTTCATCTCCGCGGCCTGGACCTTGGGGTCCGGCATCGCCGTCTGTTCGGCGCGCGGTGCGGGAGGCTCCACGACCGTGGGCGCCGGCGTCGTGCGGCCGGGGCCGCGGCGTCGCCGGCCCCGCGCGGCGCGGGCGCGGTCACGGGAAACGCGGCCGGCGGCGGATCGATGGTCCGGCGAGCCGGCGCCATGAACGGCTCGTTCATGCGCGGCAGGTTCGGCGTCACGCCGCTCGATCCGTTCGGCAGGATCTCCGGCGTGATCATCACAACCAGTTCGGTCTGGTTCTTCTGAGCCGCCTTGCTCTTGAACAGCAGGCCGAGGATCGGGATGTCGCCGATGCCGGGGATCTTCTGCAGCGACGAGTTCATCGTGTTGTTGAGCAGCCCCGCGATGGCGAACGTCTGGCCGTTCTCGAGCTCGATTTCGGTTTCCGTGCGGCGCGTGCTCAGTGCGGGGATCCGGAACCCCTGCAGCGTGACGGCGTTGGCGTAGTCGAGCGTGCTGACTTCCGGCCGCACCTTCAGGTGAACGCGGTTGCCGTTGACGACCGGCGTGAAGTTCAGGCGGATGCCGAACTCCTTGTACGGTGATCGCTGATGCGCCACCGTCCCGCTCGAGGCTGCGCGATCGGAATCGGGAATCTCGCCGCCGGCCAGGAAGCTGGCTTCCTTGCCGCTTTCGGCGACCAGGTTCGGCTCGGCGAGGCTCTGGAACAACCCGCTGTCCTGCAGCGCGCGCATGACGCCGGCGATCGCCTTCCTTCGAGTCGAACAGGAACAGGTTGAGGAAATCACTGAAGATGAACTTGCCGTCGCCTGTCCCACTGCGGCGCCGGGAACTGCTGCGTCGGTGCTGCGCGCCGAACCAGCGGCCGTCCTTGTAGCCGTTCGGGCGCGAAGGCCGACGCCGAGCTCGGTCAGCGCGCTGCGGCTCACTTCGGCGAAGCGCACGTGCAGCAGCACCTGGTTGCTGCGGCCCGGCTGCACCTGCAGCAGCGGCACCACGTCTTCTTTCTTCTCGACGTAGCCGGCCGCCACCATGACCGCGCGGTCGATCATCTCCTTGCTCGAGACGGTGCCCGAGAGCACGATCGACCGCCCGTTGTTCTGGGCGGAAATGGACTCGCCGGGGAACAGCTCCTGCAGCTGCGTCGACAGCCGCGTCAGATCGCGCTGCACGATCACTTCGTAGCGCCGGATCGCGCCGGACCGATCCCAGACGAACATCGAGATCGTGCCCGGCGTCTTGCCGTTGATCAGGAGCTCGCTGGCTCGACGTGACGAGCGCGTCGGCGATGTCCGCGCTGGTGAGGGACACGCGTGCGATCGGATGCCCCGTATCCAGCACCATCGACCGTCCGACCGTCAGCGTGACGTTCTCGCCCTCGGCGGAATAGATGATCGCGGCGCCGAACACGGCGATCAGAAGAACGAGGACGGCATAGAACGTGCTCGGCTGCTCGGTGCGCAGTGCACGGTGCACGACTACGTGTTTGCTACCCATTACTGCTGCTCCTGGCGCACGATTTCGCGCGCGCGCTTGTCGCCTCGGATGATCTCGACGGTGATTGGCTCGACTGGCGCCGCGGCCTCGGCCTTCACGGCCTGCGGGGCCCGCGGCCTCGACGACGCACGCGGCGCGGGCGGCGGACCGAGGAGCGCCGCCGGTCGCACGCCCGGCGTGGCCGGCGTCGCGCGATCGAGCGGATTGCGCAGCGCGAGCTGAATCTTTCCTTCGCTCGCCGCCAGCGTGAGCCGCTCCGATTGATCGGGATCCACCAGCAGCGTCACCACGCTCACCGGCGTCGGCTTGTCCTTGTCGGTTTCGCGGTCGATCTTCGTGCCCGCCGCCAGCACCAGCACGTTGGTCAGAATGACTTTCGACGTGATGTTCTGCTGTTCCGTCGTCGGATTCAGGGTGACGACGACGTCGACATGCGTGCCCGGCAGCACGTACCCCGCCACGCCGATGACCTCGTTCACGCGCACGGACAGGGCGCGGAAGCCCGGCGGAATCGCCGGTGGCAGCCCGGCGCCCGCATCCTTCGACGCGAGCTTCATCGGCAGAATCAGCTCGTTGGCGACGACCGGCATGATCACGCCGCGGCCGACGACGTCGTCGACGCTGCTGAACGTGCCCTCGGGCACCGCGTTCGACGGCCACTCAACCGTGTGCACGTCGTCGCGATCGAGCTCGTCGCCGATGTCGAGGTTCGAGGTCGCGACCACGACCGCCGTGGTCGGGATCGTGACCGTGCGCCCCGGCGCGTTCTGCACGTAGTTGTAGGTCGCGAACGCGAAGACGGTGCCGACGCCGATCGCGAGCGCGAACACGATGAACACCTTCATGCGAGCCATCTGTTTGGTCCTTCGTCCTTCGACGGGTTATTGCTCGTTGCGCATCTCGGCCGTCGCCGACATCGTCAGCGCCGTGCCGACGCGTGGCGCTGCCGACGACCAGCCTGGCCACCGGCTGCAGCACCATGAACGAGAACGGGTAGTTCACGGTGACGCGCGATCCCGGCGTCGTCGTGCCGCCAAGAGAAATCGTGGTCGGGGTGACGCTGACGGTGGCGATCCCCGCGTTGGGCAGCTGCCCATTGGTCATGTAGTCGGTGACCCGCGTCTGGGCTGCGCCCGACGGTTGATTCGGCAGCACGGCCACGCGCGCGCCCTCGCGCACCGCGTTGGTCAGGACCTGCTGCGTCATGTAGGCGCGGCCGAATTCGAAGATGCCGGCCGCGACGAGCAGCAACAGCGGAAGGGTCAGCGCGACCTCGAGGAGGGCCGCACCGCGTTCGTTGGTCTGCTTTCTCATGGCTCCCTCCTCGCCTGTGCGTCACAGGCCGAGCGCTGCTGCCAGCGCGCCCAGGGCAATCGCCGGCGCGTAGGCAAAACGGTTGTGTCGAGTCGGATGTTCGATCTCGCGCACGGCCGCGCCATCGGCGCTGGCCAGCGCGATCGCGCGCTCGATGGTCGTCGCCAGACGCTTCCGTCGCCATGCAATGGCAAGCGCCAGCGCCGCACCCACGAGCGCCGTATACAAAAAGGCCCAGCCGATTCGCGACGGCCCGAGCACCGTGCCGAGCGCCGCGAACAGCTTCACGTCGCCGCCGCCGGTCGCCCCGATCACGAAGCCGGGCAACATCAGCAGCAGCCCAATCGCCAGTCCGCCGAACGCCTGGCCGACGCCGACGCCAGTCGTATTCGTGGCGGCGAGCGCGACACCGAGCGCGGCGATGGAAAGAGTCAAGGGATTCGGCACGCGCCGGCATCGCAGATCCACGATGGCGCTCGTCACGCCACAGGCCGCGACGACGGACACGACGACCGCGTTAGATACCTGAGGAAACAATGGGTGCCCAGAGGATGTTGGTGACGGTCTGGCCGAGTTGCGTCACCGTCAGGATCGCGCCCACGGCAATCAGCGCCATGAGCAACGCGTACTCGAGCAGATCCTGCCCCTCGTCCTTCCGCGCGATGTCGACGATGAAGTTGACCAGAGATGTCATGGCAGGCCCCTCGAGTCGGGAGCCTCTCGACGTCGAGCGCCGAGAGGCTCCCCACTCTGTTCAGGTTGACTTACGCGACGGCGGCCAACGAGTTCGAGATGGCCTGGAAGATGTTGTTGACGCTGGTGCCGGTCGAGGTCACGGCGAGCACCGCGACGAGCGCGATGAGGCCGACGAGCAGTGCGTACTCGAGCAGGTCCTGACCAGAGTCATCAGCAACGAACGCGCGCATACGAGCCATCAGATCCATGACATTCCTCCCGCGCGTCCTTCCGACGCGCAATACGTTGTGTGCGAAATGCGACCACGCGTTTTTGCTCGATCGCATGACGCACCATGAAGGGGCAACGGCCATGCCACGGCCGCGCGCGGCGGGTGCGTGATGCTCGTAAAGCGAATGGCGGAGAGGCGGTTAGCGGTGCGAGCGACGTGCGGAATGGCGGTCCCGCCTCGCGTGGCGGCAACGCCGCGCAATCCCGCACATTCGTAACGTCGACGCCGAATTTCGTGCGGATCGCCCCGTGACAAAACGGAACACGGGCGTCAGGCAGTGCGGGGCAAATCGGAAAAAGCCAATCGTTTCAAGCCGATATCGGCGCCGGCGGCCCGATCCGCCCCGAAGGAACGGCATTTGCCATAGGGGTGTACGGACTCATTTCACGTTAGGGGAAGGCTGGGAGTTGTGGTCCGCATCTATCGAGCACTCCTGAATGGCATGATGGCGCTGACGGCGTTGTCCGTGCTGTTCGCCATCCTCATGGCCATCAACCCGGAATTGCGGCGTGAGGTCACCCGGCGCGTGTCGACCGGGCGGGCGATCACGTCGGTCACGTCGGAGACGCGGAGCGCCGCCAACGGGATGGTTCGCACCGCGCGCAGCCAGACGATCGGCTACGCGTCGCTCGTGCTGTTCGTCGGCGCGGCGCTCGTCCTCGTCGTCTTCATGTTGCGAGTATAGATGGCTCTGATCCTCGCAATCGAACCCGACAAACAACAGGCGAGTCAGCTGACCGCCATCGTGCGCGGACGCCTGCGCGCGGAACTCATCCTCGCGGACTCCGCGGAGCCGGCGCTCGAAGCGCTCGGCGATCGCGTGCCCGACTTGATCCTGACCTCGGCGCTCCTGTCGACGAAAGACGAAGCCGTGCTCGCGGAGCGACTGCGGCTGCTGGACGACGCCGCGGCGCACGTGCAGACGCTGACGATTCCAGTCCTCGACACGCCGATGCCGCGATCGATGCCGGGACGGAACGTCCTGTTCGCGCTCCTCGACCGGGTCTCGTCGCCCGCCGCGCCGGACGGCTGCGACCCGGCGGTCTTCGCCGAGCAGTGCGCCGCCTACCTCGAACGCGCCGCGTCCGAACGCACCGGTGAACACGTCGACGTTCCGTTCGCGCTGCCCGAGGCACCCGAGCCAGTCATCGAGCCGCCGCCTCCGCCGCCGCCGATGCCCGCTGAAGAGCCGATCGCGGCGGCACCGCCGCCGCCTCCACCGCCGCCGCCACCAGCAGCCGCAGCCGCAGCCGGCAGTTCAGGCGATCGAGGAGAGCGTCGAGATCGACTTGTCGGCGATGCTCGACGAATCGGTGTTCCGGCAGTTGAGCGAGGCGATCGAAACCGTGAGCCGCGATTCGGCGCGGTTGCCGGCCCCACCGACGCCCGGCATCGAGGCGTGGACCCCAAGCTCACTCGGCTCCGCGGCCGTGTGGCCCGCCATGAACTTCGCGCCTGGCGACAGGCCCGGTGGCCAACGGCCCGCCGACGCGCCGGCGGCGTCGAAGCCGTTTCCGGATCGCAAGCCGCTTCAGGACGAGTGGGGGTTCTTCGATCCGGCCCAGTGCGGCTTCTCTGCGCTGCTGGCCAAGCTCGATGAAATTACGCACGTGGCATCGTCGTTGCCTCCGGCGGATCCGTCGGCCGGTTCGCCCAACGTAAATCATTGATTCCACGAGACCGCGTCTAGCACACGCGGCAGTTTCTGCACGCGACCGGCCGAGGCGCGATGCAGTTTTCGCCATCATCTGTTGTCAAAGCTCGCGGCGCCCGCTGGGTCGTCGTCGACGTCCGTCCATACGACAACTGCCGGCTCGTCACGCTGTCGGGGCTCGCGCCGCCCAACCTCGGCGTCGAGCGGCGGCTGCTCGAACCGTTCGACACGATCGCGTCAATCGAGAAGCCGTCCACGCCGCGCCTCGTGAGCGCCGCCCGATGGCGAACGGCGTGTCGCGCGCTGATCGCCTCTGATACGCCGCCGGGATCGCTGCGGCAGGGCCGTTCGGCACGCATCGATCTCATGGCGCATCAACTCGAGCCGGCGCTGGCAATCCTGGCCGGCCGAGGCACGCGCGTGCTCCTCGCCGACGAAGTCGGACTCGGCAAGACGATCCAGGCCGGCCTCATCCTCTCCGAGTTGCTCGGTCGGGGATGGATCGAACGCGTGCTGGTGCTGACGCCTGCCGGTCTTCGCGATCAGTGGACGCACGAGCTCTCCAGCCGCTTTGGCCTGGACGCGACGAACGTCGATGGCCGGGTCCTGCGACATCTCACGGCGGCGCTGCCGCTTGGGATGAATCCGTGGTCGGCGCTGACGATTGCGGTCGTGTCAACCGACTACGTCAAGCGCACGGAGGTCCTGCCCGCCCTCGCGTCCTGCCGCTGGGACGCCGTCGTCGTGGACGAAGTCCACGGCGCGGTGGGCGACTCCGATCGGCGCGCGGCGGTGCAGGCGCTGGCGTCGCGGGCTTCCTACGTCGTGCTCCTCACGGCAACGCCTCACAGCGGCGATCGGAGCGCGTTCGCCTCGTTGTGTGGCCTCGGCGCGGTCAACAACGACGCGCTGCTCGTCTTCCGGAGGCGGCGTGCCGAAGTGCGCGTCAACAGCCGCCGCCGGGTTCACACGATGCGGATTCGATTGAGCCCCGCCGAACGCACCATGCACGCGGCGCTCGATCGGTACGCGGACGCCGTGCGCGCGGAACGAGGAGACGGGATTCGCCTGGCCTTATCGGTGTTGCACAAACGTGCATTCTCGAGCCCGTGGTCGCTGCTGCAGTCCGTCACCGCGGCGGCTGGCGATGCTCGAGCAAGACGCAACCGCAGCCGACGTCGAGCAGATGGCATTGCCGCTCGGCGATCCCGACGGGGAGCTGACGCCGGCGGACGAGCCGCCCGAGTGGCCCAGCGAGCTCGCGCTGAACGACAGGACCAGGGATCGACGCCTGCTCGGAGCACTGACGGACACATGCCGGGCAGCCGCCCGGTCGGAACGAAAGATTGCCGCGCTCAGGCGGCTGCTCACTCGCGTGAAGGAGCCGGCGATTGTGTTCACCGAGTATCGAGACACGCTGATGCACGTGCGGGAGGCGCTCGAAAGCGTGGCCCCCGTGGTCGTCCTGCATGGCGGGATGAAGCGCGACGAGCGGGTCGCGGCGCTTGCGATCTTCGAACAGGGTCAGCGAACGGTGTTGTTGGCTACCGACGCCGCCGGAGAGGGCCTCAACCTCCAGCGCGGCTGCCGGCTCGTCGTCAACCTCGAGCTTCCCTGGAACCCCATGCGCCTCGAGCAGCGGATCGGCCGCGTCGATCGGATTGGTCAGGCGCGCACGGTTCATGCGGTCCATCTCGTCGCGCATCGAACAGGCGAGCTGGACATTCTCGACAGGTTGCGCCACCGCGTGGCGCGCGCTCGCGAGGACATCGGCGCTCCGGATCCGGTCGGCCCTTCGACTCGGCTCAGGGCAGGCGGCGGTTTCGATGAGCCCGATCAGAGTGAGCCACCGTTCGACGCTGCGCCCATGGGTCCGCTCGTCTCTCCGGAATTTCACAGCGAGGCCCGCGTCGAGGTCGACCGGCTCCAACACGCGCGCGCGATGACACGCCGTCTTGTGGCCGAGCATCGGAGGGCGGGTCCTGTGGACCCTCCGGGACCGCTCGTCGTTCAATCCTCGCGCGCCGGGCTCCGCGCAGCGCTCGGCACCAAGGCGCTCCTCGTCTGGCGCCTCTCATGGGAGAACCAGGCAGGCGGCGCGGTTGAATCGACGATCGTTGCGGTCACGATCGCCGGCGTTCCCAAGGCCGCCTCGCGGGCGGAGGTCAGATGCACGGTCCGCGAGATCGCCGGAGCGGTTGCTTCCGCGATCGAGTCTCTGGGTTCCACCTGGCGGGACAAGGCACTCGAAGCAACCCGGGCGCTCGTCGCGACGCGGCTGGCACGCGAACGGGCAATCCTCGCCAGCATGCCGGGAGCGCTGGACAATCGGTTTCAACCCGGCCTCTTCGATCGCCGCGCCGAACGCCGCAGGCACCTGTTGCGTGAGCAGGCCGCCGATCTGACGCGTCAGATAGCCGACCGCATCGCGCTCGTCGAACGTACGGCCGCGATCTCCAGCGGACCACCCGCGCTGCTGCTCGCCGTTCTGCCGTGATCATGCTGGCTGGGCTCGACGGTCATCTCGTCTCCTCCGCTTATCTCGAGGCGCAGCTTCGGACGGCGGGCGACGCATCGGTCGACCGCGCAGCCAGCAGCCTGCGCGCGTGGCGGGCGGGACAGGTGTTCGGTCCGGCCTCGTCTGTCCGGTCGATTTTCGACGCCGGCGCATCACCGCTCCTGACGTCGCTGGGGTTCGATCCGCCATCGAGTCTCGAGCCGGTTGATCAGGCCCTGGCCGCGACGCTCCGGCCACGCCAAAGCGCCGACGGCGCGACGGCTGGCGCGGTCGCGCTGCTCGTCGTTCCGTGGGGCACGCGCTTCGAGGCGTGCTGGCGGGTTGCGGTCACCGAAGCGCTCCGGCGCGCGGCGGACTGGGCGCTGATCTTCGACGGCTCGCGCCTGCGCGTGGTCGATGCCAGCCGGCTCTACGCGCGCCGCTTCGTGGAATTCGATCTCGATCTGGCGCTCGATCACGCCGCAAGCTGCGCGGCGATGTGGCGAAGCGCGAGCGCTGACGCGCTCACGGCGACGCGATCGGAGTCGCGATCGCTCCACGCGCTGGTCCTCGCCTCGGATCGCCACGCCACCGGCGTGTGCCGCTCGCTGCGCGACGGCGTCGTGACGGCATCGAGCGACGTGCTCGGCGCGCTCGTCGGAAGCCGCCGCCTCTCGCGCCTCCCGCCCGTGATCGACAGCTTCGAACAGGCGCTGACGATCGTCTACAGGCTGCTCTTCCTGCTGTTCGCGGAGGCGCGTGCGCTCGTGCCGCTGTGGCACCCGGTGTATCGAGACAGCTACAGCGTCGATGCCCTGCGCGAGATTGCCGAACGCGCCGATCGAGCTCCCGGGTTGTGGGACTCCCTGCGCGCGATGACACGGCTCGCACACGCGGGATGCGAGGCGGGCAATCTGCGCGTCACGCCGTTCAACGGCCGCCTCTTCTCGCCGGCGCGCACACCGCTCGCCGAGCGTCGCGATCTCGACGACGAGGCTGCGCGGAGGGCGGTGTTGGCGCTATCGACGCGCGCGGCGCCGGATCGCGCCGGCCGGGAACGGATTACCTACCGCGATCTCGGCGTCGAGCAGCTTGGCGCCGTCTACGAAACGCTGCTCGACTACGAGCCACGCCTCAGCTACCGAATCCCAATCGCGCGGCCGCGGCAGCCGGCCCGTGGTCACGCTCGAATCAGGATCGGGCGTCCGCAAGGCCACCGGCACGTTCTACACGCCGCAGCCGATCGCGGACTACCTCGTCCGCCGGACGCTCGGGCCGCTCACGCGCGAAGCGCGCGCGGAGGAGATTCTCCAGCTCCGCATCGTCGATCCGGCCATGGGCAGCGGCGCGTTTCTCGTCGCCGCCTGCCGGTATCTCGCTCACGAGTACGAGCAGGCGCTCGTTCGGGAGGGCTCGTGTTCGCCTGGCGATCTCGACGAGCGCGCTCGCGTCGCCATTCGCCGCGCGGTCGCCGAGCGATGCCTGTACGGCGTGGATCTGAATCCCATGGCCGTCCAACTGGCGCGTCTGTCGCTCTGGCTGGCCACGCTCGCGGCCGATCGGCCGCTCAGCTTTCTCGATCACCGCCTGCAGACCGGCGACAGCCTTCTCGGCGCATGGGTCGCGAACCTTCGTCATGCGCCAGTCTCGCGGGGGCGGCGGCGCACCGATCGCGAGCTGCCGCTCTTCGACGACGACAAGGTCGGCGACGCCATGCGCGCGGCGATGCCGGTCCGCTTCTCGCTCGAATCGACGCCGAACGATTCGCTGGAGCAGGTGCGGATCAAGGAACGGGCGTTCGCGGCGATGACCGCGCGAGACAGCGTGCTCTCGCGCTGGAAGCGGATCGCGGACCTGTGGTGCGCGACGTGGTTTGCTGCGCGCGACGATGCCGCGCCGCCGGCGGCGTTTGGATCGCTGTCCGATTTCGTGCTGAGCGGACGAAGCGATCTGCCGCGGCATACCGCGAGCCGATACCTCGATGCGGCGGATGCGGTCGCGGCGGCACGGCGATTCTTCCATTGGGAGCTCGAATATCCGGAGGTCTTCTTCGATGGCGACGGCCGCCGGCTTTCACGGCCGGGATTCGATGCCGTGATCGGCAATCCGCCCTGGGACATGATTCGCGCCGACGCCGGAACGACCGAAGCGCGCCAGCGCGGACGAGAAGAGGCGGCCAGCGTCGTGCGATTCACCCGCGACTCGGGCATTTACAGCGCCCAATCCGATGGCCATGCGAACCGGTATCAGCTGTTCGTCGAACGCGCGCTGGCGCTCACGCGCGCCGGCGGCCGGCTCGGGCTGGTCCTTCCGTCGGGGCTGGCGACTGACCAGGGCAGCGCCGGCCTGCGCCGGAAGCTGTTCACCACCTGCGACGTCGACGCCTTCGTCGCCATCGACAACCGTCGCGGGATTTTTCCCATCCACCGAAGCGTGCGGTTTCTGCTGCTGACCGCATCGCCAGGGCGCGCGACCGATCGTGTCGCGTGCCGTCTGGATCTCGACGACCCGGCGGAGCTCGAGCGCCTCGGCGACGAGCCCGCGGCGCGCGCCGAATGGTTTCCGGTGCGGCTGAGTCCCGCGACGATCGAACGGTTGTCGGGTCCGGATCTGACGATCCCGTCGCTGCGAAACGCCATGGATCTGGCGATCGCCGAGCGGGCCGCGTCGCTCTTCCGGCCGCTCGGTGATGCGGCCGGCTGGTCCGCCCGCTTCGGCCGCGAGCTGAATGCGACCGACGACCGCGCGGCTTTTCATCCAGTCGACATCGACTCAGTTCACCAATCGCGATTGCCGGTTATCGAGGGCAAACATCTGGCACCGTTTCGGGTTGACCGCGATGCCGTTCGACAGTGCATTCACGCGCGCGACGCCGCGCGGCTGCTGCCCGGCCGCGGCTACCAGCGTCCGCGGCTCGCCTACCGCGACGTGGCCAGCGCCACGAACCGGCTCACGCTGATCGCGGCGATGCTGCCGGCGGGCTGCGTGTCCACGCACACCGTCTTCTGCCTGCGCACGCCGCTCCCGCCGCGGCTGCAGCACTTGCTGTGCGGTCTCTTCAACAGCCTGGTCGTCAACTTCCTCGTCCGCCTCCGCGTGACCACTCACGTGACGACAGCGACCGTCGAGCGGCTGCCGATCCCGGCCGCCGAGTCCGCGCCGGCGGCGTGCCGCGAGATCGCCGCGCTCGCGCGCCTGCTCGCGCGGCGCGACGACGCTGAAGCCTTCGCACGCCTGAACGCGCGCGTCGCCGAGCTCTATCAACTGAGCGCCGCAGAGTTCGAACACGTGCTGTCGACTTTTCCGCTGATTCCGATCGAGCACCGCGAAGCGAGCGCTGCGCGCAGTTCACCAGAGACGACACAGAGCAGACGGAGGACACAGAGATGAATGAACCACAGGGTCACAGGGACACAGAGTTCGAACGAACAGCGGACCACTGAACGCATCAATCATTGCGGCTGGAATCGAGGTTCATCGGCACCTCGGGCCGGGGCTGCTCGAACCGCTCTATGACACGGCGCATCGAGCATTGAGTTCGATGAACGAGGCATCCAGTACGTTCACCAGGTCGAAGGTGCCCGCGATATACAAGGGCCGTCTCCTTGGCGAATACAAAGTCGATTTCCTCGTCGAAGACACGTGTCGATCGTCGAGATAAAGAGCGTCGCAACGCTGACTGCCCGTGTTCGACGCGCAACTGCTCACATACATGCGCATCATGCAAAAGCGAATCGGACTTTGATGAACTTCAACTCGAGTCTCCTGCGAGACGGGCATTCGACGGATTCGTCTGTGATCTCGGTCGCACGACGCCGCGAAGCGGCGGGCGGAGTGGAGCACCGGCGCGAGAAACGCAAGCCCGTCGTTCCTTGGAGAGGCTTGTGTTTTTCCCGCCGCTGCTCCACTCCGCTCCCGACCGGCTCCGCCGGTCGGTCGTGCGACACAGTCCGAACTCTCTGTGCCCCTGTGACCCTGTGGTTCAAGAAACTCCGTGTCTCTGTGTCTCGGTGGCTCGAAATCACGCCGCATGCTATAGTCCCCTCCCGCGTGCCCAACTACGGCTTCGCAATCGATCTGCGCAAGTGCATCGGCTGCCACGCGTGCACGATCGCCTGCAAGGCCGAACATCAGATCCCGATCGGCGTGAACCGCTGCTGGGTGAAAACCGTCGAGAAAGGGACCTTCCCGCTCACGCAGCGCTTTTTCCTTCCCGTCCTCTGCAATCAGTGCGACGACGCGCCGTGCATGGCGATCTGTCCGACCAACGCGCTCTTCAAACGCCGCGACGGCATCGTCGATCTCCACGGCGACGCGTGCATCGGCTGCCGCGGGTGCATGGTGGCGTGCCCGTACGATCAGCTGTTCATCGATCCGGGCACGCATACGGCCGAAAAGTGCAACTTCTGCGCGAACCGCGTCGAGAACAACCTGTTGCCGGCGTGCGTGAGCGTGTGCCCCACGGAATGCCGCATCTTCGGCGACCTCGACGATCCCACGAGCGAGGTCGCGCACATCGCACACGCACAGGGAGTCGACGTCCGCAAGCCGGAGAAGCAGACGATCCCGAAGGTGTTCTACATCGGCGCCGAGCCGAGCGCCATTCAGCCCGAGATTGCGGTGCGGCCGTTCATCTACAAAGAGGGACAGGTGCTGCTGCGGCCGCTCGGATCGCCGTCGCCGGAGACCGCGCAGCCGGGCGACGCGCGCGTCGACTACGACGTTCCCCACGCCAAACCGTGGGGCTTCGACATGGCGCTCTATCTGCTCGCCAAAGGCATCGCCACCGGCACGATGCTCGTCAGCCTGCTGCTCCCGTTTCTCACCGGCGATCGCGTGCTGCTCGCCACCGTCGCGGGACCGTCGGTGTCGATCGTGTTTCTGATCGCCACCGCCGTGATTCTCGTGATCGATCTCGAGCGGCCCGAACGCTTCTACTACATCTTGATCAAGCCGAACTGGCGATCGTGGCTGGTCTGGGGCGCGTATTTCCTGACCGTCCAGGGCGCGTTGACCGTCGCGTGGCTGGCCGCGGTCGCATTCGGGTTCGGCTCGCTGCTCCCGCTGCTTCTGTGGCCTCTCGCGATCATGTCGGTGTTGACCACCTGTTACACCGGCTTCCTGTTCGCCCAGGGCCGCGCGCGCGATTTGTGGCAGGGCCGGCTGGCAACAGTGGACCTGCTCGCGCAAGCCATCGCGGAAGGCGCGGCCGTCCTGCTGATCGTCGCCGCGTTCACGCCCGGGCTCGCCGACGCCGCGTTCGTCCGCGCGCTCGCGTGGACGCTGGCCGGCGCGATGCTCGCCCACGTGGCGCTCATCGTCTTCGAGCACGTGCTCGCGAAGAGCCCGACGCGTCACCATGCGCTCGCCGTCCACGCCATCCGCCGCGGGCCGTTTGCGCGCCTCTTCTGGGGCGGCGCGATTGTCGCCGCGGCGGCCGCAATCGTCGCCACCACGCTGTCGATGCACCTGCCCCTCGCGCTCGCGGCCTCGGCCGCGCTCGCCCTCGCCAGCAGCTTCGCGTGGGAATACATCTGGGTCGAAGCTGGGCAGTGCGTGCATCGGCAATCGCTCATTCATGAAGTTGCTTCACGAAGAACATCTGCCATCGCAACTGCGATATCCCTATCCGACCCCGCCAGTGGGACGACTACGTCGACTACGAGTCCACCAGCTGGCCGAAGAAAGATCGCAAGCGCTACTGGATCATCCCGAGCATCTGCTTCAACTGCGAGTCGGCGTGCGGCATCCTCGCCTACGTCGACAAGGACGCGTTGACGGTCCGCAAGATCGAAGGCAACCCGCTGCATCCGGGCAGCCGCGGCCGCACCTGCGCCAAGGGCGTCGTCACACCCAATCAGCTCGACGATCCCGATCGGATCCTCTATCCGCTCAAGCGCGATGGCGCGCGCGGATCCGGCAAGTGGCGGCAGGTGTCGTGGAACGAAGCGCTCGAGGAGATCGGGGCGCGGATCCGCACGGCGATCCTCGAGAACCGGCGCCACGAAATCATGTACCACGTCGGCCGGCCCGGCGAGGACGGGTTCGCGAATCGCGTGCTGCAGTCCTGGGGCATCGACGGCCACAACAGCCACACCAACGTCTGTTCGTCCTCCGCCCGGCTCGGACACTTTCTCTGGTGCGGCAACGATCGGCCGTCGCCCGATTACGCGAACGCGCAGACGATCCTGCTGCTCTCGTCGCATCTCGAGACCGGCCACTACTTCAATCCGCACGCGCAGCGCATCATCGAAGGCCAGGCCAGCGGCGCCACGCTCATCGTCGTCGATCCGCGCCTGTCGAACACGTCGGCCAAAGCGAACATGTGGCTGCCCGCGTACTCGGGCACCGAAGGCGCGCTCCTGCTGGCGATGGTGCGCGTGCTGCTCGACGAGGATCTCTACGATCGCGAGTTCGTGCGCACGTGGGTGGACTGGCGCGGGTATCTGCGCGCCGATCGGCCCGACCTCGCCGTCACCTTCGACAACTTCATCCTCGCGCTGAAGGAGCTGTACGCGCGAGTTCACACCGGAGTTCGCCGCCGGCGAAACCGGTGTCGATGCCGCGCAGATCGTGGAAGCGGCGCGCGCGATCGGCCGCGCGCGCGGCCGGTTCAGCACGCACAACTGGCGATCGGCCGCCTCCGGCAATCTCTGGGGATGGCAGATCACGCGGTGTCTCTATCTGCTGGTCGTCCTGACCGGGTCGGTCGGCACGAAGGGCGGCGTCGGGCTGCACTTGTCGAACAAGTTCGTGCCGAAGCACCCGATTCCGCCGAGTCCTCCCGACTACTGGAACGAGCTGCTGTTTCCGCGCGAGTACCCGCTGGCGTTTTTCGAGATGAGCTTTCTGCTGCCGCACCTGCTCAAGGAAAACCGCGGCCGCCTCGACGTGTACTTCACGCGCGTGTACAACCCGCTGTGGACCAACCCCGACGGCTTCTCGTGGATGGAAATGCTCACCGACGAAGCGAAAGTCGGGCTCCACGTCGCGCTGACGCCCACGTGGAGCGAGACAGCCTGGTTCGCCGACTACATCCTGCCCATGGGTCTCGGCACCGAGCGCCACGACACGATGAGCCAGGAAACGCATGCGGCCCAGTGGCTCGGATTTCGACAGCCTGTGTTGCGGGTCGCGCGCGAGAAGCGCGGCGAGACCATCAATGCGACGTACGAAGCGAACCCCGGCGAAGTGTGGGAAGAGAGCGAGTTCTGGGCCGCGCTCACCTGGCGGATCGATCCGGACGGATCGCTCGGCATTCGCAAGCATTTCGAGTCCCCCTACCGTCCCGGTCAACCGGTGACGATGGATGAGTACTACGGGTGGATGTTCGAGAACTCGGTGCCGGGACTGCCGGAGACGGCGGCGGCCGAAGGGCTCACGCCGCTCGCCTACATGCGGCGCTACGGCGCGTTCAAGGTCAAAGACAACGTCTACACGACGTACGAACAGCCGCTCGAGCGCCGACGCGCTCGCCGGCACGACGCGAGACGAGGAGAACGAAGTCGTGCTGAAAAACGGCGCGCCCGTCGGCGTGCTCGTCAACGGCGAGCCGGTCGTCGGATTCACGACGCCCTCGCGCCGGCTCGAGTTTCATTCACGCACGCTCGTCGACTGGGGCTGGCCCGAGCACGCGGTGCCGCGCTACGTGCCCGGTCATGTGCACTGGCGCGATCTGCGCCGGCACGAGGGCGAGTTCGATCTCCTTCCCAACTTCCGCCTGCCGACGCTCATTCACACGCGATCGCCGGTGAAGTGGCTCTACGAGATCTCGCACAACAATCCGCTGTGGATTGCCACCGCCGATGCGAAGCAGTACGGCATCGACACCGGCGACCTGGTGAAAGTGCGCACGCGGATCGGGTACTTCGTCACGCGCGCGTGGGTCACCGAGGGGATTCGGCCCGGCGTGCTCGGCATGTCGCACCATCTCGGCCGATGGCGGCTGGACGAGGAGCTCGGCAACCGCAACGCGTCAGCGGTGGTGACGATCGATCGGCAGGGCTCCGGCTACAAGGTGTCGCAGGTGCATGGGGCGCAGCCGTTCGCCTCGAACGATCCCGACAGCGCGCGGATCTGGTGGAGCGAGATCGGCGTGCACCAGAACCTGACGTTCCCGGTCCAGCCCGATCCCGTCAGCGGGATGCACTGCTGGCACCAGCGGGTGACGCTCGAAAAGGCGGGATCGGACGACCGCTACGGCGACATCTTTGTCGATACAGAAAAGTCGCACGAGGTTTATAAAGAGTGGCTCGCGATGACCCGTCCCGCCCCGGGGCCCGGCCGGACTGCGGCGGCCCCTGTGGTTCGACCGTCCTCTGCGACCGATCGCGGAGGCGTACAAGCTGTAGGCGTTGGCGTTTGAAAGGAGTGTCGGCAAATGGTCGTGAAACGAATCGGTCCAGTGTCGGTCGGTAAAGTTGCTGGGACCCTGTATGCGGTGATTGGCCTGCTCATCGGCGGCGTCTTTTCGCTGATCGCGATGGCAGGGTCGGCGATGGCCGACACGACTGGCGGCGCGGGGTTTGGCGCGCTGCTCGGCGTCGGGGCCATCGTGATCTTTCCGATCCTCTACGGGGCGCTGGGCTTCGTGTTCACGATGATCGCCGCCGTGCTGTACAACCTCGTGGCCGGCTGGGTGGGCGGCGTTGAGTTGGATCTCCAGTAGGGATCGCCTCGGCCTGAGCCTTGCGGCCAGCGCATCGCGTCGAACGACGAGGCTGATCGTCTTGTCGATCGGTGCGCTGGCTGCGACTGTCGCTGCCGACTCGCCGAAACTGGCGGCGGATCTGAAACCCGGGATGATGCTCGTCTATGGATCGGACGCCGGCAACCAGCCGCCGTGGACCGTCGAGGCTGTCGAGGCGGGGGCTTCGCTGAAGGAAAACGCCGACTGCGCGCGCGTGCGCATCCGTCGCCAGCCGTCGCAGTCGCAGGTGGAAGAGAGCCGCCTGTGTGTCGAGAACGGGATGCTGCACGGGTGGGACGCAACGCGAAACGCGTGGGTTGCGCAGCGGCCGGTCGGGCCCGGCATGGAGTTGACGATCAATCGGCCCAACGGCGACGTGATCCGCTATGTCACGGGGAGCGAGGCGGAAGAAGTCATCGGAACGTTCCGGCTTCGCGTTCTTGAAACGACGGTGACCACGACGGACTCCACGGGACGGCCGCTTCGCCGTTTGCGCGAACGCTACGCCGTCACGCTCACCACAGCCACCGGCGGCCGTTTCGAGGTGCCGGACCTCGGTGCGCCCGTCATGGCTGGCGAATCCAGCAGGCTTTTGAATTGCCCGAGATCCGGCTGCCCAGTAGAGACGGGAAGTCTCGAAGTTGAGCACTTCAGCCCCGCTTATCGAGTTACTGCTTCTTCAAGCTCGCCTTGATCTGTTCGAGCTGAGCCTTCATCTGCTCGAGCATCGTCGCGATCGACCGAAACGGTTCCGGTCGGCTGCGCGGGATTCGCTTTCAGCACGCTCTCGACCATCCCGAGGACCGAATCCAACTGCGCCACAACGTGTCCGCAGTGGCCGCGCCGCGCGGCATCAGCTGAGCCGGCGCGGCGCGGCTGCCGGCGGCGCGGTCGCTGGCGGCGCGGTCGGCCGGAGGCCGGTCGCTGGAGGCGGAGTCGCTGGCGGTGCAGTCGCTGGAGGCGGAGCAGTCGCTGGCGCGGCTCAGTCGCCGGAGGCGGCGGCGGCGGTCGCGGAGGCGCAGCCGCTGGCGCCGCTGCTGGCGGAGCGCGCCGCCGTGCCCGGCGCGGGCGCCACCGCTGCCATCGCGCCGCTGAACGCGGTCAGATGGCGTGCGGAAGTCCATCAGATTGGCGGCGAGGGCCGGGTTGAGCTGCATGCCCGATCCACCGCTCGTGCCGACGGCGCCTGGTTCGTTCGAGGTGGGTGCCGGGCCAACGAGGTCGCGTCAACAGCCGAGTGATCGTCTGGTAGTGCGTCCCCCATTCGGGCGACGCCGTGCTCGCGGCTTTCTCCATCGCGATGTACGCGGTCTTGAGCTCGGCCAATTTCGTAAAGGCCTCGCCGGTTGGCGCGGGCGAATTGAGGGCCTTGTTCAGCGCGGCGCGCGACGGCCGTGAGATGCTCGGCCGCGGGATTCGGCTGAGCGGATGCGGCCGGCCGCTGAGTCTGCGCGCTGGCGAGCGTCGTCGTGGCGACAATCGCCACGGTTGCCAAACACGTGGCGAGAGATTTCACAGATGGCATCGGCATTCTCCTCCTCGCGCGGAGGACAGCAACGACGATGCCCGTTGTCGGCTGGACTGTTACGCGGATACGGCCGGGCGCGAGCGGCCGCTCATCGCGTCTTACGAGAGATATCCCTGCGCGCGCAGGTGCGCGATGATCCGATCGGCCGCCTCCGCAGGCCGGACCTCGGTCGTGTCGATGACGATCTCGGCGTCGGTCGGCGGCTCGTACGGATCGGACACGCCGGTGAAGTTCTGCACCAGACCCGCCCGCGCTTTGGCGTAGAGACCCTTGCGGTCGCGCTGCTCGCACACTTCGATCGGCGTCGCCGCGTGCACGAGCACGAATCCGCCGCCGGGCTCCACCATGGCTCGGACTTCTTTGCGAATCGAATCGTACGGCGCAATCGGCGCGCAGATCGCGATGCCGCCGTTCTTGGTGATCTCCGACGCGACGAATCCGATGCGGCGGATGTTGATGTCGCGGTGCTCCTTCGAGAATCCCAGCTCCGACGACAGATGCTTGCGGACGAGGTCGCCGTCGAGCAGCGTGACCGGCCGTCCGCCCATCTCCAGGAACTTCACCAGCAGCACGTTCGCGATGGTCGATTTGCCCGATCCGGAGAGGCCGGTGAAAAACACCGTGCATCCGCCGTCGATGCGAGGCGGATGCGTCCGCCGCAGCTCGGTGGCCACCGCCGGGAACGTGAACCATTCCGGAATCTCTCCGCCTTCCGCCAGGATCTTGCGGAGCTGCGTCCCTGACAGATTCAACACCTCCGCCCCCGCCGGAATCTCATCGTCCGGGAAGTACTGATCGAGATTCTTCACGTAGACCATGTTGCGGAACGGCACCATCTCGACGCCGAGCTCCTTCTCGTGCTTCCGCAACAGCTCCTGCGCGTCGTACGGACCGTAGAACGGCGTCCCCGTCGAATCGCTCCCGGGCCCCGCGTGATCGCGGCCGACGATGAAGTGGGTGCAGCCGTAGTTCTTGCGGATGATGGCGTGCCACACCGCTTCGCGGGGTCCGCCGAGGCGCATGGCCAGCGGCAGCAACGCGAGCTTCGCCGTTCCCGGCGGGTAGCTGGCGAGCACGGACTGGTAGCAGCGGACGCGCGTGTAGTGATCGACATCCCCGGGCTTGGTCATGCCAACCACGGGGTGCACCAGCAGATGCGCGTTGACCTCGCGTGCGGCCCGAAGCGTCAGCTCCTGGTGCGCGCGATGCATCGGGTTGCGCGTCTGGAATGCCACCACGCGCTGCCAGCCGCGCGCGGCGAAGTCGGCGCGGACCTCGGCGGGCGTCTGGCGCAGCGAGAGGTAATCGTAGTGGGCGGGCAACTGGATCGCTTCGACGCGTCCCCCGACGTACAGCGGATTGGCGCGCGTCAGCGCCGCCACGCCTGGATGTTCCTTGTTGTTCGATCCGAACACACGCCGCGCCTCGAGCTCGCGATCGGGCGTCCAGATGTCCTCGACGTGCAGCACGGCCAGCATCACGCCCTCGGGATCGCGCAACGCGACCTGCGTGCCGGCCGCGAGTCCCTTCGCGAACGCCTCCGGCACGTCGAGCGTGATCGGCATCGGCCACAGCGCACCGCTCGCCAGCCGCATATCGTCCCGCACCGGTTCGTAGTCGCGTTGCGTCATGAACCCGGTGAGCGGTGAGAAGCCGCCGTTCGCGAGAAGTTCGAGGTCGCACAACTGGCGCGGCGTCAGGTCCCACGAGGGCCACGCCTGCGAGGCGTCGCGCAGCTCGGCGGCGCGATCGGCGCCGGCGACCAGGTTGACGAGTGAACCACCGTGCGGCGGCACAAGGGCATCGGTCTGACTCAACGGAACCTCCAAGATTCGAATAAATATGTTGACCGTACGTGGGTCGTCCGTCTTAGCCGGACCTACAGGCGCCGCCTCTCTTGCGGTCTGCCTAAAGCGGACCACCACGACTCAAAAGGGAAACGCGACCGGCGCAATCGCCACCGTGAGGGCCATGGCCAACAGGTCGAGCGGCACGCCAATGCGCACGAAGTCGGTGAATCGATAGCCGCCGATGCCGTACACCATCAGGTGCGTCTGATACCCGAGCGGCGACGCGAACCCGGCGGAGGCGGCAACAGCGATCGAGATGCCGAACGGGAGAAAGTGTAACCCGGCGGCGGTGCTCCATGCGTGCGCGATGGGAAACACCAGCGCCGCGGCGGCGGCATTCGCGAGCAGTTCGGTAAAGAGCAGCGTCAGGAGATAGATCGCCGCCAGCATCACGCGCGGATTCGTCGGGGCGACGACGGCCGACATCTGCGCGGCGATCGACGTCGCGAGCCCGGACGTCTGCATCGCCCGGCCGATCAACAGCGCCGATCCGATCGCGAACAGCACCGACAGGTCGAGGCTCGCGCGCGCCCGTTCGACCGTGCAGCACCTGGTCACGACCATCGCGCCCGCCGTCACCCAGGCCGCGTGCAGCATCGTGATCCGGGTAAACGATTCGAGCGAGGCCGCCGCCACCATTCCCGCCAGCAGGGCCAGCGCCACCCAGGCACGCTCGCGGCGCGGCGGCGCCGAATCGCTGACCGGCGACGCGAGCACGAAGTCGCGATTGCTCCGCTGGTATTTCAGGAAGCGCGGGTGGGTTTCCAGCAGCAGCAGGTCGCCGCCGCGAAGCACGATGTCTCCCACTTTCCTGTCGATGCGCTCCCCTTCGCGATGCACCGCCAGCACCACGGCGTCGTAGCGCGTGCGAAAGCGTCCGTCGCGCACGCTTTGTCCCGCGACCGGCGAAGACGGGCTGACGACCGCTTCGACGAGGCAGCGCTCGTGGCGGGCGGAATTCATCTTCGCAACCTGATCCGTCGCCGGCGACAGACCGCGAATCCGCTGGAGATCCGCGACCGATTCGACGACGCCGACAAACACCAGGCGATCGCCGGCGAGCAGGCGCTGCTCGGGGCCGACGGCGACGATCGTTTCCGTGTCGCGCTCGATGGCCGAGAGAAACATGCCCGGCAGCCGTCGCAGCCCCGCATCCTCGATCGACCGTCCCGGAAGCGGGCCCTTCGGCTCGACGTACATCTCGACCGTGTATTCGCGGCGCTCCTCCATCGAGGTCGCGGGCGCGCGGCGGTCGGGCAGCAGCCGCGGCGCGGCAATCACGAGATACACGAGCCCGACGAGGGCCACCGGGATGCCCACCGGAGAGATCGTGAACATCGTCATCACCGGCATCGCGGGATCGCTGCGCTGCGCGTCGATCATCAGCGCGTTGACGACGAGATTCGTGCTGGTGCCGATGAGCGTGCAGACACCGCCCAGGATCGCGGCGTAGCTCAGAGGAATGAAGAGCTTCGACGCCGCGATGCCGGCGCGGCGGCTCCAGTCGTTCACCACCGGCATGAACATGGCCACGACCGGCGTGTTGTTGATGAAGGCGCTCATCGCCGCGACCGGCAACATCAGGCGAACCTGCGCGTCGACGTCGGACCGCGGCCGGCCGAGCACGCGGTCGGTGACCAGGTGGATCGCGCCGGTGTCGGTCAGAGCCCGCGACGACGACGAACAGCGCGGCGATGGTGAGGAGCGCTTCGTTGCCGAATGCCGACGCGGCGTCGCGCGCGGTCGGCAGGTTCGGCGACAGCAGGCCGAGCGTCATGAGCACGCCCGCGCCGGCGCCGAGGCTCACGTCAGGCGACGCGGTGTTGGATGCGAGCAGGTAGAGGATGAGGCCAACGACGGCAATCGTGGCCCACGCTTCCCACGTCATTCGGCTGCGCTGCCGTACGTGGGGTCCGCCTTTAGGCGGACCTGGGGTCCGGCTGAAGCCGGACGCTCACGCGCGCAGAGCCGCGAGCCGCTCGTAGTCGGCGGCCGGCAGACCGACGACTCCGAAGAACTCGCTGCGGCGCGCGCCTTCGCCGTGAAAGTCCGAGCCGCCGCTGACCGCGAGGCCGTGCGTGGCGGCGAGCGCGAGGTATCGCGCGACGGCGCCCGGCGTCGTGCGCGCTGTGGTACGCCTCGATCGCCGTCAGCCCGGCCTCGACCAGCGCCGGCACGAGATCGTCGCGGTTGTTGGTACCCGGATGCGCGAGCGACGCAATTCCCCCCGCTTCGCGGATGACGGCAATGCCTTCGGCGGGCGACGGCCCGCGATGCGCCACGTACGCGCAGCAGCCCTCGGACAGGAACCGATCGAACGCTTCCGACACCGTGGCCACGTGACCGGCGGCGATGAGCGCGCGCGCGATCTGCGGCCGGGCCAGCGAGCGCGACGACCCCGGGTCGGCCGTCTGCAGAAGGCTCTCGACGTCGATCGGCACACCCGCCGCGGCGAGGCGCGAGGAGATCTCGGCGGCGCGCTCGACTCGCAGCGCGCGAATCCGCTGCAGCAGGGCGCCCAGCACGGCCGAATCCGCGTCGAGCCAGTACCCGAGCATGTGGACGTCATGGCCGTCGTGCACCGTCGTGATCTCGATGCCCGGCACGCACGTCAGTCCCTCGCGCGCAGCGGCGGCGGCCGCAACCGGGACGGCCGCCATCGTGTCGTGATCGGTCACGCTGAAGGTCGTGATGCCCGCCCGCCGCACGCGCGCCACGAGATCCTCCGGCGTGGACGTGCCGTCCGACGCCGTCGTGTGCATGTGGAGGTCGATCACGTCTTGCTCTTCCGATTTCGGTAGAGCTCGCGGTCCGCGACCGCAGCCATCTGCTCGACGTTCAAACGGCCGCCCAGAAACTCGTTGATGCGGCGCGCCTCGGCAGCCGGGTTGTCGATCACGGCGCGGTACCCGACTTCGAGCGTCTGGAAGCACTTGCGATTTCGCAGGAAGCGGCCGACTTTTTCGAGATGCTTCCCATACACCTCGCGCATCTGCGCATCGTCGGCCGACCCGCCCGCCTCGCCGCGCGCGACGAGCATCTTGTTCTGCGAGGCGAGCACCTCGTCGACGTCGCGGTTCATGAAGATCACGCGGTAGTCGTACGAGTCGGGCAGGTACGTCAGCAGGAACGAGATGATCTTCACGGCCTTGCCGCGCGCGCCGTTGAGCCACGCCGTGTCGCCGTTCTTGTCGAGCTCCTTGACCTGCTCGAACTCGTAATAGCCCTTCGGGTTGCTGTCGTCCGCCGTACGGATGCCGTCGGTGACGATCGGCACGCCGCCGGCTTCCAGCATCTTCATCGCCATCGACGTCCCCGATCGCGGAAGGCCCGAGACGACGATGATCGGCGCACCGCGGCGCAGTTGGCGGAACGCGCGGCCGATGACGTTCACGCCGCCGCCTCGGAGCGCTTCGCATGGCTGGTATAGACTACGAACACCATCGACGAATTCAGGAGATTCATGGAGCGCGAAGCTTCAGCCGAGCGGTTATATCACGGCTCGCGCTGACGGCGTTGGTCCTGCTGGTCCTGCCACACCGTGCCGACGCCTACATCGGGCCCGGCGCCGGCTTCGCCGTACTGGGATCGTTCCTCGTCATCTTCACGACGATCGTCATCGCGATTGCGTCGATCCTGATCTGGCCGTTCCGCGCGTTGTGGCGCGTCGCTCGCGGGCAGACGGCGCCGCGCACGTCGATCAAACGGCTGATCTTCGTCGGCCTCGACGGCCAGGATCCGAAGCTGACCGATCAGTTCATGAAGGAAGGCATCCTGCCGAACTTCTCGCGGCTGGCGAAGACGGGCGCGTACCGCCGCCTGAAAACCACGTATCCGTCGATTTCGCCGGTCGCCTGGTCGTCGTTCAGCACGGGCGTGCACCCGGCGCGGCACAACATCTTCGATTTCCTCGATCGCGATCGCCGGACGTATCTCCCCGTCCTGTCCTCGGCCTACATCGGCAAAGTGGATCGATTCTTCAAGCTCGGTCGCTATCTGATTCCGCGCCATCGACCCGAGCTGAGGCTGCTGCGAAAATCGAAACCGTTCTGGACGATTCTCGGCGAGCACCGCATCTGGAGCACGGTGCTGCGCGTGCCGATCACGTTTCCGCCCGACAAGTTCTACGGCGCCGAGCTGAGCGCGATGTGCGTGCCCGATCTGCTCGGCACGCAGGGGACGTTCCTCCTCTTCACCACGCGACCGGCGAGCGGCCGCTTCAAGGAAGGCGGCATCCGCGTCGAGGTGGAGCGCAAAGGCGATCGCATCGACACGGCGATTCAAGGGCCCGAGAACATGTTCGTCAGCGGCAACCCGCCGCTCGAGATTCCAATGTCGCTGACCATCGATCGCGCGGCGAAGCGCGTGCGCGCGGCGATCAACGGGACCTCGGTGGATCTCGAACCGGGCGTGCTCAGCGACTGGATCACGCTGACGTTCAAGGCGGCCCCTGGCGTGAAGATCGGCGGCATCGCCCGCTTGCAGGTCCTCGAGATGGACGAGCACTTCTCGCTCTACGTCTCGCCGATCAATCTGGATCCGGACCACCCCGCGATGCCGATCTCGCATCCGTCGTACTACGCGACGTATCTCGCGAAGCGCGTCGGGGCGTATTCCACGCTCGGCCTCGCCGAAGACACCTGGGCGCTCAACGAGTCGGTGACCAGCGACGCGACGTTCCTCCAGCAGTCCTACGACATCGATCGCGAGCGGCAGACGATGTTCTTTTCGGCGCTCGATCGGCTGCGCCGGGGCACGGTCGTGTGCGTGTTCGACGCCACCGACCGGATTCAGCACATGTTCTGGCGCTACCTCGAAGAGGGTCATCCCGCGGCGCGCGGCAAGGATCCCGGCGAGCACAAGGACGCGATTCGCGATCTGTACAAACGCAACGACGCGCTGGTCGGCGAGGTGATGAAGAAGCTGCGGCCCGGCGACGTGCTGATGGTGCTGTCCGACCACGGGTTCAGCTCGTTCCGCCGCGGCGTCAACCTGAACGCGTGGCTGAAGCGCGAGGGCTATCTGACGCTGAAAGACGGCGCGGACGGCAGCGTCGGAATGGCTGCGCGACGTGGACTGGTCGCGGACCAAGGCGTACTGCCTCGGCCTGACCGGGATGTTCCTCAACGTTCGCGGCCGCGAGGAGCAGGGGATCGTGGCGCCCGGCGCCGAGGTGCAGGCGCTGAAGGCGGAGATCATCGGCAAGCTGAAAGGGCTGCGCGACGAGGAAAAGAACGACGTCGGAATCCGCGAAGCCTTCGATCCCGCGAAGCTGTACTCGGGCCCGTATCTCGAAAACGGACCCGACCTCATCATCGGCTACAACGCCGGCTACCGCACGTCGTGGGATTGCGCGACCGGCGTGATCTCGGGTCCGGTCTTCGAGGACAACGTGAAGGCCTGGAGCGGCGATCACTGCATCGATCCACGTCTGGTGCCGGGCGTACTGTTCTGCAGCAAGTCGATCGACGTCGAGGAACCGCACATCGTGGACCTCGCGCCGACCGCGCTGCGATTGTTCGGCATCGAGCCGCCGGCGCACATGGACGGGCGTCCGTTCGCGGTGACCGTATGACGGCAAGGATCGCAAGGCGCGAGCTGCGCTTGCGATCGCAGGCCTGAAGGCTGCGCCACGTTCTGTCTCGCTGTCGCCCTCGTGGCGTCCGCGTGCGGCCGCTCGCAGGCGACAGGCCGCAAGGTGATCGTGCTCGGGTTCGACGGGTTCGACTACCAGCTCACGCGCGACCTGATCGCGCAGGGCCGCCTCCCGAACCTTGCCCGCCTCGCGCAATCGGGCTCGTTCACGCCGCTCGGATCGTCGATTCCGCCGCAGAGCCCGGTGGCGTGGTCGACGTTCATCACCGGCGCGGATCCCGGCCAGCATGCGATCTTCGATTTCATTCATCGCGAGGCCAAAACGCTCGAGCCGTACTTGTCGACGACGAAGACCGAAGGCGCCGGGCGATCGATCAAGATCGGCAAATACCAGTTTCCGTTGACCGGCGGGAAGGTCGAGCTGCTGCGTCGCGGGCAGGCGTTCTGGGAGCCGCTCGAGGATCGCGGCGTCGCCACGACGATCATCCGGATGCCGGCGAACTTTCCGCCCTCCGGCACGGCGACCCGCGAACTGAGCGGGATGGGGACGCCCGATCTCCTCGGCACCTACGGCACGTTTTCGTTCTTCACGTCGGAGCCGTTCGCGTTCGGGGGCGCGATCGCTCTCCGGCGGCATCGTGGTGCCGGTGGACGCGAGCAGCGGTGTCGTCCGCGCGTCGCTCGAAGGACCCGACAACCCATTCCTCGTGAAGCCGGAGAAGATCCGCGCCGAGTTCGTCTGCTATATCGACGCCGGCCGCAAGTACGTGAAGCTCGTGGCCGGCACCGAAGAGCGCTTGTTGAAGGTCGGCGAGTGGAGCGACTGGGTGCCGCTCGAGCTGAGCATGGCCGCGTTTCAAACGCTGCACGCGGAGGCGCGGTTCTATTTGAAGCAGCTCGATCCGTACTTCGAGCTGTACGCGAGCCCGCTCGATCTCGACCCGCTCAACCCGGCGCTCCCGATCTCGACGCCGAATTCCTACGCCGCCGAGCTCGCGGAAGCGACGGGCCGCTACTACAGCCAGGGCATGCCGGAGGAGACGAAAGGGCTGAAGACCGGCGTGCTGAACCGCGACGAGTTTCTGGCGCAGGCGAAGATTGCGGGCGACGAGATCAAGTCGCAGTTTCGCCATGTGCTGGACGGGTTTCGGGACGGGCTGCTCTTCTACTACTTCGGCAACGTCGATCAGGTGTCGCACATGCTGTGGCGCGCGCGCGATCCCGGGCATCCCGCGTACGATGCCGCGAAGGACGCGCCCTACGCGCGCGTCATCGAGGATCTGTACGTCGGCCTCGATGAGGTCGTCGGCGAGGCGGCCAAACGACTCGGTCCGAGCGACCTGCTCGTCGTGATGTCCGATCACGGGTTCACGTCGTGGCGGCGATCGTTTCACTTGAACAGCTGGCTGCGCGACAACGGCTATCTGGCGGTGCGCAATCCGTATCTGCGCGAGGATCCCGGCAACTTCGGCAACGTGGACTGGTCGAAGACGCGCGCCTACGCGCTCGGCCTGAACGGGCTGTACATCAACGTCAAAGATCGCGAAGGATCCGGCATCGTCGCGCCCGGGGATCGGGCGGCGCTCGCGCGCGAGATCGCGGCGAAACTGTTGACGGTGGTCGATCCGGCGACCAATCAACCGGCGATCACAAAGTGTTCCAGCGCGAAGAGGCGTACCATCTGCGGGGCACCGAGGAGATCGCGCCGGACCTGATCGTGGGCTACGCGAAAGGGACGCGCGGATCCGACGAATCAGCGCTCGGCGGCCTGCCGCCCGAGGTCATCGTGAACAACACCGATCAATGGAGCGGCGACCACTGCATGGACCCCGACGCGGTGCCGGGCGTGCTGTTCGCGAGCCGCGCGCTCTCGAAGCCGGCGCCCAATCTGCAGTCGCTCGCCGCGGCGATCGTCGCCGAGTTCGGCGTGCAGGAGTTTCCGCGTCCCAACCAGGAGAAATGATCCATGTTCGGTTCTGGAATCAAGCTGGATAAGGCGCTTCTCGCCAAGGTGAAGCGCTACGCCGACCTCGCGGGCTATTCGTCGGTCGAGGAGTTCATCACGCACGCGCTCGAGAAGGAGATCGCGCAGCTCGAGGAGGCGGACTCCGAGGAAGAGATCAAGAAGAAGCTGAAAGGTCTCGGCTACATCTCCTGACTCGGCGGCCTGGATTGACTTCAGTCGTGATCGCCTCGCATCAACGCCGCGCTGGGCTCGGTGTTCGACACCGTCCTGCGTCCGCTCGCGGGCCTGCCGCCGCTCGCGAGCCTCGCCATCGTGTCGCTGGTCACGGCGATCGTGATGCTCCTCGTCGTGCGCCGCACCTCGAACCAGACGGCGCTCGAACAGGTGAAACGGCAAGATCCACGCGGCGCTGTTCGAGATCCGGCTGTTCAACGACGACCTGCGCGCGATCTTCCGGGCGCAAAGCGAGATGCTGCGCCACAACCTCACCTACCTTCGCCTGTCGCTCGCGCCGATGCTGTGGATGATCGTGCCGTTCGTCTTCGTGATCGCCCAATTGCAGTTCCAGTACGGCTACGACGGACTCGAGCCGGGACGTCCCGTGCTCCTGACGGCCCACCTTCGCGCCGGCTGATCAGAATGGCGCCAACGGCGCCAGGCTCGAGGCGCCGGAAGGGATTCGCGCTGAAACCGACGCCGTGTGGTTTCCCGGAGCGCAGGATCTGATGTGGCGGATCACGCCGCAGGCCGCCGGCGACTACGAGCTCCGCCTGAACATCGGCGGACAGACATTCACCAAGACCCTTCACGTGTCGTCGCGCGTGGCCCGGCGGTCGCCGTCCCGGCTCGAACCGGGGTTGGTCAACACGATCCTGTACCCCGCCGAGCCGCCGCTGCCGGCTGACGCGCCCGTGACGGCGATTTCCGTGACCTATCCGGAGCGGGACATCGACGTGTTCGGCTGGGGCCTGAACTGGATGGTCGTGTTCTTCGTGCTGTCGATTGTCTTCGCCTTCGCACTCCGCAAGCCGTTTGGCGTCACGTTGTAGTAGATTGCAGGCCTCCGACAGGGAGTCCACGTGAAATCGACCCGTACGATGCTGGCGGTGCTGTTCGCGCCCGTGCTCGTCCTCGCCGCGTCGTGCGCCCGAGGGGCGTCGGCGCCGGCTCACGACGGCCGTGCGGTTCGTGGATCTGTACAAGCCGGAGATGCTGCACGGGAGCGCGCCGGCCTCGGCGAAACCCGCGAAGCGCACGGAATGGCGGTTCGACGGCGAACCGCCCGCTCCCGCGCCGAAAGAGTTTGTCGAGACGCGCGGATGGCAAGCGGGGCTCGGCGTGTCCGGCCTGGCGATCCGCGACGGACGGCTGACCGGGCGCACGACGTCGGCGTTTCCGGTCCTGATGATCGAGCGGACGCAGGATCTCGACAATCGCGATCAGTTCCACGCGATCGAGATTCGCATGAAGGTCTCGGCGGGACAGAACGTGTCTGTCATCGGCCGTGGTCCGGGCCCGGTGCCGTGGGCCGAGGTCGAACGCGGGAAGAACCTCGGGCCGTTTGCGCTTGCCGTGCCGTTGACCGCAGGGTCGGAGATGCACACCTACAGCCTCACGAGCCCGTCGCCGCTGAACGCCGGGCGCGTCCGCCGGATCCTGATCCGGCCGACGGACGCCGCCGGCGCCACGTTCGAAATCGAATCGGTGCGGCTGGTGTTCCGGAAGGAATACCTCGCCAGCGTGCCATCGGGTGTCAGCTGGCAGGGGCTCTCGGAGATCTATCGCGAGTCGCTGGTGGCTCGAGCGCCCGAGCAGATGACGTTCGATGTCACGGTCCCCGAGAGCGGCTGGCTCGACCTCGGCGTCGGCACGATCGACCATCAACCGGCGACGTTCGAGGTCACTGTCAAAGCCGACGGGGCGGCGACGCCGGAGGTGCTCCATCGCGAAACCGTGACCACACCGCACCGGTGGCAGCGCACCTCGATCGATCTGGCGCGGCTCGCGGGCCGCAAGGTTGCGGTGTCCCTCGCCCTGAGCGGCGAGGCCGGCACCATCGGGTTGTGGGGATCACCGGTGATCCGATCGCGATCGCGCGAGGCCGCGGCCTCGCCGGCCGCACGGCCCCGCGGCGTGGTGTGGATCCACGCCGACACGCTGCGGCCGGATCACCTGACGATGTACGGCAGCCAGCGCGATACGGCGCCGTTCCTGAAGAAGCTCGCCTCGGAAGGCGCCCTGTTCACGCGGCGCGATGACCCAGGGCACCTGGACCAAGGCGTCCGCTTCGTCGTTCCTGACCTCGCTGTATCCGACCACCCACGGTGTGTCGGCAATCCCCGATCGCCTGCCCGCCTCGGTGACGACGATTGCCGACGTGTACCGTGCGGCCGGCTACGCGACGGTGTCGTATTCGTCGGTCGTCTTCACCGGTCAGCTCACGAATCTCCACAAAGGCTTCGAAGAGGTCAACGAGTCGTCGTCGCAGACCGATCCGGTGTACACGAGCAAGTCGGCGCGTGAGTACGTGGACCGTGCGGTGGAGTGGATTGACGCGCACAAGGACGGTCCGTTCTTCATGTACCTGCACGTGTTCGACCCGCATGCGCCGTTCGAACCCCGGCGTCCGTACGATTCGATCTGGGCGGATCCAGCGAAGCGGGACGAGCACATCGAGCAGCGCAACGCGCTGCGGAAGACGATCAAGGATCCGGCGCAGGCGCCGCGCGGCATGGCGACGGTTGACGAAATGAAGGCCGCCGGCGTCGAGGCGGGCCCGTATCTCGCGCTACGACAAGGACTGGTACGACGGATCGATCCGCTCGCTCGACGCCGAGATCGCGCGGCTCGTCGAGCGCCTGCGCACCGCCGGCCTCGACGACAAGACGGCGATTGTGTTCATGAGCGACCACGGCGAAGAGTTTCACGATCACGGGCGGATGTGGCACGGCCACAGCGTCTACGGCGAGCTGGCGCACGTGCCGCTGTTCATTCGCTGGCCGGGCCGCGTGCCGGCGGGCAAGCGCGTCGACGAGGTGGTGGAATCGATCGACATCATGCCGACGCTGCTCGATCTCAGCCAGCTCGCGCACCCGAAGGGCATTCAGGGACAGTCGCTCGCGCCGCTGCTCGAAATGAGGGACGGGCCGCAGGCGTCCGCATGGAAGCGGAGGCCCGCCATCACGGAGAAGACCGTAATGACGACCGCGGGCGATGAGCCCGATCCCGACAACGAGCGTGACGTGAGCTGGCAATCGGTCGCGATCAACGACGGCGACTGGAAGCTGATTCGCCATAGCATCCGGCCGGCCGGGCGTCCGGAGTACGAGCTGTTCGACGCCAAACGCGATCTGCTGGACCAGCACGACGTCGCCTCCGAACACGCCGACGTCGTGCAGCGGCTCGCCAAGGCGCTCGACGGCTGGCAGCAGATGGCGAAGGCCGCGCAGGCTGAAGCCGGACGCCGAGACGACCGAAGAACATGACGCCGGAACAACTGCAGAAGCTGAAAAGCCTGGGCTACGTGAAATAGCGAGGATGATCCTGTGACTCCGATCCTGAATCGAAACAATCTTGTCGCGGTCGCCGCCTGCGCGATCGCGGTCGCGTGCAGCAGCGAGCGGACCGCGGTCGGCGTCGTCGCCGGCGGCGATTCGCCTGGTCGACGAGTTCAAGCCCGCCAACATCTCCGGCAGCAGCAGCGCGCCGCGCCGCGAGATCCCGCGCACCGAGTGGCGCTTCGACCAGGCCGATCAAGGACAAATGGGAGGCCGGTCCAGGCGTGACCGGGTTGGCCGTTCGCGACGGCAAGCTCTCCGGCCGCACGTCGACGACGTTCCCCGTGATTCATGTCCAGCGGACGAGCGGGACTGGACAACCAGGACATCGTGCACGCGATCGAGATCCGCATGCGCGTGTCGGCGGTGTCACCGGGCGGACAGCTCTCGATCACGACGGCGGGCGAGGAAAAAATCAATCTCGAGGAGATGATCAAAGGCGGCGACGGCTTCTGGATGAAAACGCCGGTCACGGCGGGCACCGAGATGCAGACCGTCACGCTGACCCCCGCGGTCCATGTGGTCGGCCGGCAGCTCCGGCACATGATCGTCAAGCCGACCGACCAGTCGGGCGCGACGTTCGACATCGAGTCGGTGCGGATCGTGTTCCGCAAAGAGCATCTCGCCTCGATCGCGTCCGGCGTGGCGTGGCAGGGCCTGAAAGAGGTGTATCGCGAGTCGATCGCCGCGCGCGCGCCCGAAACGGCGACGTTCACGGTTCGCGTCCCGGACAACGCGTGGCTCGATCTCGCGGTCGGCACGATCGAGGACGACCCGGTGACGTTCCGCATCAACACCACGGTGGACGGCAAGCCGGGCGATCTGCTGCTCGAGCGGACGATCACGACGCCGCATCGCTGGGAGCGCACGCCGATCGATCTCGCGAAATTCGCCGGGCAGACCGTCACGCTCGCCTGCACGCTCGCGTCCGCCTCGGCCGGGACGCTGGGATTCTGGGGCGCCCCGGTCATCCGCGTGCGCACGCCAGCCGCGGCGCCCGCCGGAGGCGCGCCGACCGCGTCAGCCCCCGGCCGGCGTCCGCGCGGCGTGATTCTCCTGCAGGCGGACACGCTGCGCCGCGATCATCTCGACGCCTACGGCTACGACCGCGAGACCGCGCCGGTGCTCAAGAAACTCGCCGGCGAAGGCACGCTGTTCAAGAACTACACGACGCAGGCGACGTGGACCAAGGTGTCCACGCCGACGCTGATGACGTCGCTCTACCCGTCCAGCCACGGCGTCGCCGACTTCGCCGATCATCTGCCGGCGGCCGCCAACACCCTGGCGGAGTCGTTCCGGGCCGCGGGCTACGCGACGCTGTCGCTGTCGTCGGTCCTGTTCACCGGCCAGTTCACGAACCTGCACCAGGGCTTCGAGGAGCTGCACGAGGACGGCTCGGTATCGACGCCGGGGTCGAGCAAGACGTCGCGCGAGTTCGTCGACCGTCTCGCCACGTGGCTCGAGACGCACAAGGACGGACCGTTCTTCGTCTTCCTGCACGTGTTCGATCCGCACGATCCCTACGAACCCAGCGCGCCGTACAACACGCTCTGGTCGGATCCGGCGAAGAAGGAGGAGCACGAGCACCAGGCGAAGGAGGTCAAGAAGTTCATCAAGGATCCGCTGCTGCAGCAGTTCGGCATGCCGGCGCGCGACGAACTGCAGAAGGCCGGCTTCGATCCCGACGCGTACGTGGGTTACGACAAGGGCTGGTACGACGGGTCGATCCGCGCGATGGACGTCGAGATCGCGCGGCTCTTCGAACGGCTGCGCGGGCTCGGGCTCGAGGACGACACGCTGTTCGCGTTCCTGAGCGATCACGGCGAAGAGTTCCTCGAGCACGGCCGCATGTTCCACGGCCAGACCGTCTACGGCGAGCTCACGCAGACCCCGCTCGATCATGCGGTGGCCGGCCGGGATGCCGAAGGGCCGGGTCGTGGACGATGTCGTGCAGACGCTCGACGTGTTCCCGACGCTGCTCGAACTGTCCGGCATCGCGCCGCCGGCCGGCATTCAGGGGCAGAGCCTCGTGCCGCTCCTGACCGGTCAGGGGCAGTGGAAGAAGCGGCCGGCGATCAGCGAAAAGCTCAAGACGGCGTCGGCCGGCGCTCCCCCGCCGCTCGACACCGAATCCTTCGCCATCGTCGACGGCGACTGGAAGCTCGTGCGCAATACGCAGCGGCCGACCGGCGCGCCGGAATTCGAGCTGTACGACTTCAACAAGGATCCGCTGAACAAGACCGACGTCGCCTCCCAACACCCCGACATCGTCGCGCGATTGTCGAAGCAGCTCGAGGGATGGCAGCAGATGGCCAAGGCCGCGCGGCTCAAGCCGGACTCCGAGACGACGAAGTCGCTCAGTCCAGAGCAGCTCCAGCGTCTGCGAAGTCTCGGCTACGTGCGTTGATGATGTAGCGCGGCCCTTTCAGGGCCGCGTTGCAGACCGAAACGGCGGAGGGCTTCAGCCCGCGACAAGCGCAGCCTCATCGCGGTTGCTCGGCCAGCCGGAGCAGAGTCGACGGTAGAGGGCTCCGCTCCGGGGCGGAGGCGACCCTGCTCGTCGCCATCGCTGTGACGTCGTTTGCGCGGCCGCCTGGCTCTCGAACGAAGTGCAGAGTTGCCGCTCTGGTTTCCTTCGTCGCCGGCCTGCAGAACAAGGAGATTGCGAAGTGGGCGGCGTTGCCCTGCTTCATCTTCTGGCTGGCATGATTCATCGGTCTCTTGCGCCGACTCAATTCTTATCGCTGGCGCCTGTCAAGGTGGTCAGCCGACCTGCGTGGCTGAGTCGAAGGGAAGCCATCTCGCTCCGCGAGCCGACATCGTCAGGCCGGAAAAACGGTGCTGCGCTCGCTCTCCTGACGCTCCCGCGGCGGTCCTTGGGTCGTTGCCGCGCCATGCGATCAACGAGCGGCCCTCTTGCTAACTCGCTATGATCCGGGTGACCTACCGGGGGACCGCCGCGAAGGTTCGCTTCGCAACGTTTTTCGTGATCATGACGGCCTGACTCACGGCTCGCTGCGCGAGACGGCTTCCCTTCGCTGTCTGTCATCGGAACGGAGGACCCATCTTACCGTGGCAGATCAGAGAGCACGTCACGGGAACGTCCGGTTAACAGGGCTTTTCAAGCCGGGGAGGGCACCAAGCCCTCCCTATTCACACCAATAGAATCGGGCCTTCTCGCGGCCTGATGTTGGCGCTAATTGAGTCGCAGGCGGCTGAGGGTTCGCGGACAGAACGCGGACATCAGGCGAAGCTAGATTCCGCGCGACTCTGCGTTTTCACGTCCAGCAACCATTCTCGAAGCTGCGTGCCATCCTTTAACTCGAGCCGATAAGGCATCAGTGAGCGCAACCTTTCATCTTTGCGTATACCCGGAGCGAACTCGCTGGAGGTCGTAATCAGCGCTTTCGAAACGTTGCCATCGACCTGCAGCACACCGACCATCGCGCGGACCTCGTCTGCCGTCACTTGACGACCTGGCGCATAGGCTTTGATTTGATCGTAAATTCGAATGCTTCCGATGCCTGGACGAGACGCAATAATGTCGCGTCCGCGATCACTGCTGCGCGGCGTAAGAATGACTTCTGGCCATCCTTCGCGTTCGTACGCGCCTGCGATCAACTCTTCTAATTTTCGCCACGGTATCTTAAACAGAAATTGGGGCTCCCGTTCCAGTTCGCGGAGGATCTCGAACCAGGCAATTGCAACTCCTGCGACCAGTTGCCCCTCGTCCGCCTTATCCCCTGATACCAGTAGAGCAGCTTGAAGGAGAATGTCTGGCGTGACGTTAGGGTTTCGTTGAAAAAAGTCGCGCGCATCGAACAATCTTCTTTGCGCCGTTGTCAATCGGCCGTCGGCTTGATGCTGCTCTGCCTCGATGCGCGCTATAGATTCTGATGCTTCACGAAATGCGACTCTGAAGTCGCCTCCTCCTCTTGGGACGATTGTTGCAGTGCTGCGGATTTCTTGCGTAGTTCCTTCTCGAAATAGTCGGTGAAGTCCTGAAGCGCTTCAGGCTTGTCGGCATACCTAAGGCGTTCCTCCAAGGCCTCAACCTCTGCTCGAAAGAAGACCTGTCTTTCGGTTGCCCGGTCAAGAGCCGCTCGGGCATGTTCAAGCGCATGTCGCAAGGCCGTTGCCGAGTTTATTGACGAAAACACCTCGGAACGTGCCGCCTCGACCTCGGCTTCAAGTGCTTCGAGAGAAAGCTCGTTGGTCTGATCGTCTTTCTCTGACCTACTCCTTCCGCGACGAAGCGCACTTGGGGCTTTCGGATGGCGAGGGTTAGGCATGTTCGCTGGTAGATTACCAGCACGAAGCGGGAATGTCGGTGAGACACATTCGGCACCCACGCCGGTTGGGGAGACCTCGATCGGCGGCGCGTTGAACTCGCGTGATCGGCGTCAGAAGTAAACGCGAGCCGCAGGCTCACCGGCCGCGTCGATCGTGCGAGGGTCACCGGAATTCAGCGAGCACCTGAACGTCGCCTGTTCCTGGCGGATATCTCAAGGGTGTGAATCGACGCGGGCATCGTCAGATCTCGGCCGGAGGCCGCGTTTTCCACGCGATGTTCCCGCGACGACGAGCGAGGTCTCCCGACCGGCGATCACATTGACGGCTGGACAGACAGTCCGGTGCGCTGCTCGCCTCTCACAGTCTCCGATTGAACACGAGCGCTGCGACGGCGCTCGCGGCGAGCTCGACCAGCACGATCGCCGTCAGCCCGACGAACGCCCAGTCGCGCTCGTTGCGCGTACTCGACGATCGACACGACCACCCGCACGACGGGCGTCGCCAGGAGGACGACGACTCCGAGGTCGAGCAGGAGGAGGGCGATCGGGCCGGTTCCGAGGAACGACAGCACGAGGCCCACGCCGAGGCACACGGTGCTGACCATGACGCCCGTGCGCAACACGATGCCGATGATGCGTTCGAGGCGGCTCGGCGTCATCGCGGCCTCACGAACATCAGGATCGCCACGATGATGAGGACGACGGCCATCAGCAGCTTCAGCCACTTGGCCGGCACCCTCGACGCCATGTGCAGCGCGCGCCACGAACCGAGCTGCACGCCGAGCACCGCGGCGGCGGCCAGCGCGGGCACGAGCTGCCCGCGGCCGTAGTAGATGATCGCGCCCGGCGTCGCGGTCACGCCGATCATGAAGGCGCTCGTGGCGGCGGCCACGCGGAGCGGCACGCCGCACCAGGCGTTCAGCACCGGAACCTTGATCACCCCGCCGCCAATCCCGAGCAGCGACGAGAGGTTGCCGGCGACAAACGACGCGGCCAGCGCCAGCGGCAGCCGCTTGACGCGGTAGCACACCTCGCCTCCGCTTTCCTCCTCGACATAGCGCCCGCCCAGAACCCCGGTGTCGACGGTGGAATCGAGGATGACGTTGCGGCGGTTCAACCGCGTCATCATCGTGGCCGCAATCGCCGCCATCGTCACGCCGAACAGTTTCTGCAGATGGGCCGGATCGATGAGCTGCGCGGTGATGCCGCCGAGCAGGCTGCCGCCGGCCGTGGCGACCTCGAGCAGCATGCCAAGACGAAGGTTGATCACCTGTTCTCGACTGCGCGCCGCCGAGACCGAGCTCGACGTCGCGATCACCGTCGTCAGGCTGATGGCGGCGGCGACGGGAAACGAAAAACTGAGCGCGAGGGTGAGGAAGGGAACGAGGAAAATACCGCCCGCCAGGCCGAGCAGCGATCCCATTCCACCGGCGATGACTCCCGCAATGAAGATGATCAGCGCAAGAAAGGGCGTGACTACAGGCATCGGCCAGACGTCATCTTTTCACAACTCCCACGGCGGCTATCGTGTCGCCCTTCGCAGCGACGGCACCGCGCGGACGAACGTGACGATGCCGGCTTCCGGCGCGCGGGCTTCGGCGATCACCGTGCCGAGGTAGTCGGTGACGTGTCCGACCTTCGTGCCCTTGTCCACGTAGCTGCCGCGCTTGACGGCCGGGTAGAACATGCCGCCGGCGTCGGCGGCCAGCGTCACGGTTCGCTCGATCCACACCGGGTGCTCCACCGGCTTGACCGTACCGGCCAGCATCTTGAGCGCGCGCATGACGTTCAGCGAGCCGTTGACCAGCGCGTCGACGTCGTCTTTTTCCACGGTGCCGGCGTGTCCGGCCTCCGCGGTGAACGATGGCTTGCCGCGGGTTGACGCCGTGTTCTCGAGAAAGCGCGACGCGTTGGGATCCTTCGGGCGATCCGCGGAGATGATGATGTGGTCGAGCCCGAACGCCAGCACCAGCTCGCGCGAGCGAGCGTCCTGCTCCTGGTTGCCGGTCACGGTCCAGTAGCTGTACGGCCGCAGGCTCTCGTCGATGTCGCCGCCGTGCAGGTCGATCAGGTGATCGCACTTCTCGATCACCTCTTTCGTGATCGCGTGCGACGCGCGCTCGGTTTGCGATCCCGTCGGCGTGCCCGGATAGAAGCGGTTCATGTTCTTGTTGTCGACGGGGTTGAGGTGCGGCACGATGCGCTCGAACGACGGCGACGTTGACGAGCGGCACCAGGATGAGCGTTCCAGCCAGTTGCGGTGGGATTGACGGCGCCGATCAGCTGCGCCACGGCGACGATCGACGCGTATTCGGTGCCGTGCGAGCCGGCGACGATCGCCAGCACGGGACCCGGCCGCGCGCCGTGCACCACCGCGACCGGGATGTCGTAGCCGGCGTCCGCGCCAGCCGGGACTTTGATCGCGCCGCGAGCGGTTTGCCCGCGCGACGCCGTCGCCGTCCCGACCGTGAACGTGGCGCGGCGCATCCCGTGATGTCTGCGTCGTTTGTACGTGGGGTCCGGCTTTAGCCGGACCTGCGATGAGAACGATTGCCGCGCCGGTTGCGGTGAGCAACTTCTTCATCGTCGGCTCCTGGTCCGCCTAAAGCCGGACCCCATGTACCGTCCGGTCGAATTGCAGCAGCACGCGCAACTTTACAACGGTTCCCGCGAGTCAATATAGTGATCCACTTGCACCAATGAAGACGCATCAGCTCTACATCAACGGCGAATTCGTCGCGCCGCATGCGCACGGCGACTGCTCGACGTCATCGATCCCGCGACCGCGGAGGTGATCGCGCGCGTGCCCGATCGCCGATGCCGCGGACGTCGAACCGCGCGGTCCGCGCCGCACGCGCGGCGTTCGACGAGGGACCGTGGAAGGACGCGACGGCGCAGGATCGCGGCCGCGTGCTGTTCAAGCTCGCGGAGATCGTGCGCGCGCGCGCCGCCGAGCTCGCCGAGCTCGAAACTCGCAACACCGGCAAGCCGATCGTCGAAGCCGAGTTCGACATCGCCGACGTGGCCACCTGCTTCGAGTACTACGGCGGCCTGGCCACGAAGATTCACGGCGACGTGATTCCGGTGCCCGACAACGCGATGAGCCTCGCGCTCCGCGAGCCGATCGGCGTCGCCGGCCAGATCATTCCGTGGAACTACCCGCTGCTGATGGCGGCGTGGAAGCTGGCGCCGGCGCATCTGCGCCGGCTGCACGACGGTGCTGAAGCCGGCCGAGCAGACGCCGCTCACGGTGCTGGCGCTGGCCTCGAGCTTCGCCGACGCCGGCCTTCCGCCAGGCGTCGTCAACATCGTCACCGGCGGCGGCGAGACGCCGGCGCGGCGATCGTCGAGCATCCCGACGTCGACAAGATCGCGTTCACCGGCAGCGCCGAGGTCGGCAAGACGATCATGCGGGCCGCTGCCGGCGACGCTGAAGAAGATCTCGCTCGAGCTCGGCGGCAAGTCGCCGAACATCTTCTTCGCCGACGCCGACTTCGAGGCCGCGGTCGAGGGCGCGCTGTTCGGCGTGTTCTTCAACCAGGGCGAGGTCTGTTCGGCCGGCAGCCGGATTCTGGTGCAGCGGTCGATTTACAAGACGCTTCGTCGACGCGATGGTCGAGAAGGCGCGCGCGATTACCGTCGGACCGCCGCTGGACCGCGACGACGAAGATGGGCGCCGCTCGTCAGCCGCGAGCAGTTCGACCGCGTGCGCGAGTATCAGGAGATCGGCAAGCGCGAAGCCAAGGCTGGCGCTCGGCGGCGGCCGCGCTGTCGGGCGGCGACTTCGACCGCGGCTACTTCGTCGAGCCGACGATTTTCGTACGACGTCGAACAACGTCGGCTCGCATCGCGCGCGAGGAGATCTTCGGGCCGGTGGCCGGCGTCATCCCGTTCGACGACGAAGCGCGAGGCGCTGCGAATCGCGAACGACACCTACTACGGACTGGCCGCCGCCGTCTGGACGCGCGACATCTTCCGGGCGATGCGCGCCGTCAAAGCGCTCCGCGCCGGCATCGTCTGGGTGAATCACATGCAGCCGACCTACGTCGAAGCGCCGTGGGGCGGCTACAAGCAGAGCGGCATCGGCCGCGAGCTCGGGAAGTGGGGCGTCGACGAATATCTGCAACGTGAAACAGGTGTACATCAATCTATCGGAGCAGCCGATCGGCTGGTACTGAATTGCAGCATTGCAGGATTGCAGATTGGCATTTGCAATTCTGCAATTCTGCCATCCTTCAATCCATCAATGAGGAGGCACTATGACGTATTACGGTGGCAAGGAACTGGCCGACGCGTTTCGCACGGTTCGCAACAACACGATCAAGATCGCCGAGGAGATTCCGGAGGACAAGTACGAGTTCTCAGCCCGCGCCGGAATGCCGCACCATCGGCCAGCACGCTCGCGCACATCGCGCTCGGCCTCGGGCATCCAGCACTACATCCACGAGCAACAAGATCACCGACCTGAAGACGGTGAATTTCGGCGAGCTGATGCAGAAGTATCAGCGCCGAAGAAGCCAAGCCGCGGACCAAGGCGGAGATCATCGCGTTCCTGAAGACGGAAGGCGACAAGTTCGCGGCGTTCCTCGAAGGCCTGCCCGAGTCGTTCCTCGGCGAATCGGTGACGATGCCGCCGGGCGCGACGCCGCCGACGAAGAGCCGCTTCGAGATGCTGCTCGGCGCGAAGGAGCACGAGATGCACCATCGCGGCCAGCTGATGACGATCCAGCGGATGATCGGCCAGGTGCCGCACCTGACCCGCCAGATGCAGGAGCGGATGGCGCAGATGCAGGCCGCCGCGACGCCAGCAGGCGCGGTAACTGGTGGGCGCAGTCTCCTGTTTCCGCGCGAAACGCTCGCGTTCCTGCGCGCGCTGAAGCGCAACAACCGGCGCGAGTGGTTCAGCCGCGCAAGGAACGAGTACGACGCGCAGGTCCGCGCGCCGATGACTCGCCATCGTCGAGCGGCTGGCGCACGACCTTCACGCGATCGCGCCGGAGATCGTCGTCGACCCGAAGACGTGCGATCTACCGGATCTACCGCGACACCCGCTTCTCCGAGAACAAGACGCCGTACAAGACCCACATCGCGGCGGTGTTTCCATGGCGCGGGCCTGGCGAAGCACGAGGGCGCCGGCCTCTACTTTCACGTGTCGCCCGACGAGGTGTGGATCGGCGGCGGCATGTACGCGCCGCAGACGCCGCAGCTGCAGGCGGTGCGCGAGCACATCGCCGGCCAACGCCAGGCGGCTGCGCGCGATCGTCGAGTCGCCGGGATTTCGCCGCCATGTCGGCGCAGCTCGAGGGCGAGCGGCTGCAACGCGTGCCGCGCGGGTTTCCCAAGGATCACCCGGCCGCCGAGTATCCTGAAGTATCGCCAGTTCCTCGCCGGCCGCGAGCTGCCGCCCGCGTTCCGCCTGCAGCCCGAAGTTCTACGCCACGCTGCTCACGGTGTTCCGTCACGTCGCGCCGCTCGCACGGTTCCTCAACGAACCGCTGACGCCATGGCACGCCCGCTGAGGACGACCGCCGACGACCGACCTCGACGCGCTGGTCACCGAGCTGAACGCGGCGCCCGCCACCGCCGATCCTGTCCGGATCGAGCCGGCCAGCGATCCCGAGCAGCTGGACGCCTGCGCCGGTGGCTCGAACAGGTGGTCGTGCAAGGCGCCAGCGACCTGCTGCTCGTCGCCGGTGCGCCCGCCGTCGCTGCGCATCGACGGCGTCGTCGTACGCGCTGGACGAGCGAGCCGCTGCAGCAGCGACGAGATCGCGAGAGCCGTCGTGCCGGCGCTTGCCGCCGCACGCGCGGCGCGCGTATCAGCGAGCGCGGCATCGCCGACTCGTCGTTCCGCACGCCGGACCTCGGGCGCTTCCGCATCAACCTGCATCACGAGCGCGGGCGCGCGGCCGCGGCAATTCGCCGGCTGCCGCCGACCGTGCCGCGGCTGGCGACGCTGAACCTGCCGCCGCACGTCGACTCGCTCACGCGCCTGCCGCGCGGGCTGGTGCTCGTCGGCGGACCCACCGGATCCGGCAAGACGACGACGCTCGCGGCGCTGGTGAACGAGATCAACCATCGCGACGCGCGGCACATCATCACCATCGAGGATCCGATCGAGTACGAGCATCAGCATCGCAAGTGCCTGATCGAGCAGGTGGAGATCGGCGTCGACGCGCCCGACTTCCCCACCGCGCTCCGCGCCGCCCTTCGCCAGGCGCCCGACATCATCGTCGTCGGCGAGATGCGGGATCCGGAGACGATGCAGATTGCGGTGGCGGCCGGAGAGACAGGGCACCTCGTGTTCTCGAGCCTGCACACGCCGGACGTCGCGACGACGGTGGCGCGTATCGCCGATTCGTTTCCGCTCGAGCGGCAGAACACGATCCGGCAGGAGCTGGCGATGGCGCTGGCGGCGGTGCTGACGCAGACGCTGATGCCGAAGATCGGCGGCGGGCTGATTCCCGCGGCGGAGCTGCTGATGGTCGGCTACGGCGCGCGGCAGCACGTGCGGAAGAACGCGCTGCAGCACCTGCATCAGGAGATCACGATCACGCGCAAGCACGGCTCGTTCACGCTCGAAGAATCGCTGACCGAGCTGGTGAAGCGCGACCTGATCGATCGCAAGGACGCGCTCGCCCGCGCGGTGCATCCTGAGGAGTTCGAGCGACTGCTCGGCGAACGGCCGCGTGTGTAGCGCGGCCCTTTCAGGGCCGCGAACGTGCGGCACGATCGCAGAACAGCACCGCACCTGCCGCGAGCGCCGCCAACCCGCCCAGCAACTGTTCGCGCGTGGCGCCGGCCGCAATCGCCGCAGACACCACCATCGCAATCAGCGGCACCAGCGGACCGAGCGGGGCGACGAACGACGCCGGCGCGACACGATCGGCGAACCGCGGCGACCGCAGCCGCAGCGTCGCCGCGCGAGACGCCGGTATACATGACCAGCCGCGCCACCGCGCTCACCACCGCAAGCTTGACGAACGATCCGGTCAGCGCCAGAGTGAGCGCGACGATCGACGTGAACACGATCGCGTGCGCCGGCGTGCGGAACCGCGGATGGATCCGGCCGAAGAATCGCCGGCAGCTCGCGGTGTTCGGCGAGCGCGAACAGCATCCGCGAGCCGCTCAGCATCTGGCCGGCGTTGTTGCCGGTCATCGAGACGACCGAGCCGACACCGACGATGCAGCGCGCCCGCGCGCGCCGAGCAAGACCGCCGCGGCGTCGGCGATCGGCGTGCTGTGCGACGCGAGATCCGGCAGCACGCTCTGCGCCACGACCTGCGCCAGCGTCATCACGGCCATCACCGACAGGATCGTCGCGACCAGCGCGAACGGCACGTGGCGGCGCGGGTCGAGCGCCTCGCCCGCCGGCACCGGCACGACGTCGTAGCCGCCGTAGATGAAGATCATGCAGCAGCGCGGCTGTCGACGAACTGCTCCAGCGTGATCGGCGGCAGCGTGGTGAGCGGCGACGCGTTCACGAAGCACAGGCCGACGACGATGAAGATCGCGAGCGGCAGCAGCTTGCCGATGGTCAGCGCGTTCGACGAGCCAGGCGCTCTGCCGGATGCCGCGAACGTTGATCCACGTCAGCGCCGCGGTGACGCCGGTGAGCAGCGGCCGCGCGGGGCCAGTCCGCGGTCATCGCCGGCCAGTAGTAGCCGAGCGCGACGGCGATGCCGGCCATCACGCTCGCCTGGCTGGACGCGCGCGTGAACCACTGCATCCAGCCGACCTCGAACGCGACGAACCGTCCGAACGCGGCGCGCGTGTAGAGATACGGTCCGCCGGTGCTGTCGAACCGGCTGCCGACTTCGGCAAAGCACAGCGCGACCGAGCAGCGAGGCAAGCCCATCAGGACGAACGCCAGCGGGCTCCAGCCGCCGATCTGCGCCGCCACCTGCGACGGCATCAGGAAGATCGCGCCGCCAATCACCTGGTTGATGCCGATCGCGGTCAGATCCCAGCGGCCGAGCGCGCGTCTCAGCGCGGGCGTCGGTGCGGCGGTCCGGTGGCACGCGGCGGTTGTATCATGATCCGCGTCGTCGCGCGGGACGAGCGCGACGGCCTCGGAACAGGCTCACCACTGAAGCCGCATCGAGATGCCACGGGACGATCACACGCTGCCGCGGATTCTACGCCGACCCTGACTTCTATCGCGCGTGAACTCGAGCGGTTCTACGTCGACCGCTGGATCTGCGCCGGCCGCGCCGATCAGATTCCGAACGCGGGCGACTACTTCACGCGCTCAGTCGCGGGCGAGAGCGTCATCGTCACGCGAGACGGAGCCGGCGCGGATGCACGCGCTGTTCAACGTCTGCCGCCATCGCGGCACGCGTTTGTGCGAGGCAGCAGAAGGTCACTTCACCGGCCGCATCCAGTGTCCGTATCACCCGTGGACCTACGATCTGACCGGACGGCTGCTCGCGGCGCCTCACATGCCGCCGGACTTTGCAAGGAGGACGTACCCGCTGCATCGAGCCGGCTGCGAAATCTGGGACGGCCACATCTTCGTGCATCTCGGTGTCTCTGTGCCTGCCCTTCCTGCCGCTCGCCCTTCCTGCCCCTCCTGCCCTTCCCGCCCTCCGCGATCAGCTCGCGGATCTGCCGCGAGCGGTTCGCCGCCTATCGAGATGCAGGATCTGCGGCTCGGCCGGCGCATCGTGTACGACGTGAAGGCGAACTGGAAACTCATCGTTCTCAACTACAACGAGTGCCTGCACTGCCCGAATCTGCATCCGGCGCTGAACCGGCTGCATCACTACATGGCCGCCGAGAATGTCGCGCCGACACGCGAGCTACTGCGGCGGCGCCATGGGATTCAGGGATGGTGTCGAGACGATGAGCGTCGACGGCCGGCGCCGGCGCGAATGCCTGCCCGGCCTCGGCGAGTCGCAGCGGCAGCGAGTGGAGTATTACTCGATCTATCCCAACCTCCTGCTCAGCCTGCACCCGGACTACATGATGACGCACACGCTCTGGCCGCGCGCGCACGACCGGACCGAGATCGTCTGCGAGTGGCATTTCCATCCCGACGAGTTGGCGAAGCCTGACTTCCACGCCGACGACGCGATCGAGTTCTGGGATCTGACGAACCGCGAGGACTGGTGGATTTCCGAGCAGTCGCAGGCGGGCATCAGCTCACGCGTCTATCAGCCGGGGCCGTACTCGACGCGCGAGGAATTGTTGTGGAGCTTCGATGAGATCGTGAGGCGGGTAAATGCAGAGGACGTGTAGGTCCGCCTGAAGGCGGACTCCACGTATCGTCTGTGCGCGGCATGTTTCTGTACGTGGTCCTGCTTTAGCCGGACCTACATTACACTGAAGGGCTATGTCCATCTCAGCATTCAACGGTCACCGGCGGATTCCGCCACCTGTCAACGATCCCAACCGCACCTACGCGCCGGGCACGCCCGAACGCGCCTCGCTCAAGGCGCGCCTGAAGGCGATGGCCTCGGAGAAAATCGTCATCCCGCTGGTCATCGGCGGCAAGGAAATCAAGACGGGCAGCTGCGGCCAGTCGGTGATGCCGCACGATCACCGCCACGTCCTCGCCGAATATCACAAGGCCTCCGAACAGCACGTGCGGATGGCCGTCGACGCGGCGCTCGCCGCGCGGACCGAATGGGCCAGCTGGTCGTTCGACGATCGCGCCGCCGTCATCCTGAAAGCCGCCGAGCTCCTGACGACCTCCTGGCGCGACAACTTGAACGCCTCGACGATGCTCGGCCAGTCGAAGACGGCGTTCCAGGCGGAAATCGACGCGGCCGCCGAGATCGTGGATTTCTGGCGCTTCAACGTCCACTACGGGCAGGAACTGCTCAACGAGCAGCCGTTCAGCGACCACGCGGCGTGGAACCAGCTCGAGTACCGCGGGCTCGAAGGCTTTGTCTACGCGGTGTCGCCGTTCAACTTCACCTCGATTGCGGCGAACCTTCCGACCGCGCCCGCCCTGATGGGCAACACCGTCGTCTGGAAGCCGGCCTCGAGCGCCATGTACTCGGCCTACCAGCTGATGAAGCTCTACGAAGCGGCCGGCATGCCGCCTGGCGTGATCAACTTCGTCGCCGGCGACGCGGCGACGATTTCCAACGTGCTGCTCTCGCATCGCGACCTCGCCGGCGTCCACTTCACCGGCAGCACTGAAGTCTTCAAGGAGCATGTGGAAGACGATCGGCGCCTCGATCGACGGCTACAGAACGTATCCGCGCATCGTCGGCGAAACCGGCGGCAAGGACTTCATCGTCGCGCATCCGTCGGCCGACACCGAGGCGCTGGCCGTCGCGATCGTGCGCGGCGGTTTCGAGTTCCAGGGACAGAAATGCTCGGCGGCCAGCCGCGTCTACATTCCCAAATCGCTGTGGGCCGATGTGCGCGATCGCGCGGTGGCGATGATCGAGGACATCAAGATCGGCGACATCCAGGACTTCCGGAACTTCATGGGCGCGGTCATCGACAAGCGCGCGTTCGACAAGATCAGCGAGTACGTCGAGCACGCGCGCAAGAACGCGAAGATCATCGCCGGCGGAAAGACCGACGACAGCAAGGGCTATTTCATCCACCCGACGCTCGTCGAAGCCCCCGATCCCGGCTACCGGCTGCTCTGCGAAGAGATCTTCGGCCCGGTCGTCACCACCTACGTGTACGACGATGCGAAGTGGGAGGAGACGCTGAAGATCGTGGACTCGACGTCGCCGTATGCGCTGACTGGAGCGATTTTCGCGCAGGACCGGCGCGCGATCGTCGAGGCGACGTCCGCGCTGCGCAACGCGGCTGGCAATTTCTACGTGAACGACAAACCCACCGGCGCGGTGGTCGGCCAGCAGCCGTTCGGCGGCGCGCGCGCGTCGGGCACGAACGACAAGGCCGGATCGAAGCTGAATCTCGTGCGCTGGGTCAGCGCGAGGACGATCAAGGAGAACTTCAACCCGCCCGCGGGATTATCGATATCCGTTCATGGCGGAACAGTAGTTCGCCGCCGATACTGTTCTGAAAGCCGATGAGGCCTGGCCAGCAGATCGTTTTCCACGGCTTTCGTCTCGACCTCGGCAACCAGCGCCTGTGGCGTGAACAGCACGCCGTACCGCTGACCCCGAAAGCCTTTGCCCTGCTCCAATATCTGGCGCAGCGCCCCGGGCAATTGGTGACGAAAGAAGATTTGCTCGAGGCCGTGTGGCCGGAGACATTCGTCACCGACGCCGTGCTCAAGGTTCGCATCGCTGAATTGCGCAGGGCGCTGGGCGACGAGGTCAAGACGCCACGATTCATCGAAACGGCGCAGCGCCGCAGGTTATCGCTTCATTGGGAGAGTCACGACAGCGCCGGAGACAGAGCGAGACGATCGCTCTCCCTCTCCGTCGCTCGTCGGCCGCGCCACCGAGTTGGCCATCCTGGAGAGCCGGCTGGTCCAGGCATGCGGCGGCCAGCGGCAAATCGTCTTCATCACGGGCGAGCCAGGCATCGGCAAGAGCACCCTCGTCGACGCGCTTCTGCATCAGGCAGGTGGACGCGTGCTGGTGGCACGAGGCCAATGCCTGGAGCAGTACGGAGCGAGCGAGGCGTACTTGCCGTGGCTCGATGCCTGTGCCCGCTTGTGCCGCGACCGTCCGAGCTTCACTGGACTGCTCCGCACGCACGCGCCGATGTGGTTGGCGCGCATGCCGTCGCTCCTTGCCGAAACAGAGCGCGAAGCCTTGCAGCGCGAAATCGCCGGGGCCACCCAGGCACAGATGCTGCGCGAGATGGCCGAAGCCATCGAGGCGCTGACGACGGAAGTGCCGCTCGTGCTGGCGTTGGAGGACTTGCACTGGAGCGATCACTCGACGCTCAACCTGATTGCCTATCTGGCGCGCCGCACCCAACCGGCGCATCTGATCGTCATCGGAACGTTTCGTCCGGTCGATGTGATCGCGAGCGGGCATCCCCTGCAAGCCGTCAAGCATGAATTGGAGATGCACCAGCAATGCGCCGAGGTGGCGCTCGCGTTCTTGAGCGAGGCCGCGGTGGCCGAGTATCTGGTGCGTCGCTTTCCCGATCGCCAGTTGCCGGCGGAGCTCCCGCGTGCGATTCACGCGCGTACGGAGGGGAATGCGCTCTTCATGGTCAACGTCGTCGACGAGCTCGCGCGCGCGGTGATCAATCGCGCCGCGGAGTCGCTCGTACCGGACGCGGCCCTGGCCGCGCTGGACCGCGCCGCGCCTGCCGGCATCCGGCACATGGTCGAGCAGCAGGTGGAGCGCCTGAGCGAGGCGGATCAGCGTGTCCTCGAAGGCGCCAGTGTGGCTGGAGCCGAGTTCTCCAGCGTGGCCGTCGCGGCCGCGTTGGAAGCGGATGTCGTCGCCATCGAAGAATGCTGCGAGCGGCTGGCGCGCCGCCTGCAGTTCCTGAGGTGCAGCAGGCAACGAGACGTGCCGGACGGGACGGTGACGGCACGCTTTCGCTCATTCACTCCCTCTATCGAAACGCCTTCTACGAGCGGATCTCAGGCCGGACGCGCGCCGTCCTGCACGAGCGCATCGGCACGCGCAGCGAGGCCTGCTACGGCGACCGCACCGGCGAGATTGCGGGTGAACTGGCGCTGCATTTCGAGCAGGGCCGCGATTGGCAGCGGGCGGTGAAGTACTTGAGGCAGGCCGCGCATCAGGCCAACCAGGTCTTCGCGGCGAGGGAAGTGCTGGTCCTTGCGCGAGGCGGATTGGAGCTGGTCGCCAGGCTGCCACGGGAGCAGCAACCCGAGCAGGAGCTGGCACTGCTGGTCGTGCTGGCCAACGCGTTGATCGCCACGAAAGGCTCCCCGTCTCCGGATTTGACGCAGACCTATTCGCGAGCTCGCGGAGTTGTGCGAGCAACTGGGCGAGACGCCGTATGCCCTTTCCGGTCCTCTACGGGTTGGCTCTCAATCATTACGTGAGCGGGAACTCCAGCGAGCGTGAAGCTCGGGCGAGGAATTCCTGAACGTGGCCGAGCGGCGGCACGATCAGGCGACCGTCGTCGGGCATCGGATGCTCGGCTCGCATCTCTTCCCCTGGGAGAGCTGTCACGGGCGCGCGCGCACTTCGAACGGTGCGTTGCGCTCTATGACCCGGCACAGCATCGTCCGCTGACGTGGCTCTATGGACTAGAACCGGGCATAAGCGGGCACTCGTACCTGGCGTGGACGCTGTGGTTGCTTGGCTACCCGGAATCGGCCCTCAGGCGTCAGCAGGAAGCGCGCGGTCTCGCGGATGCCGTCGCACACGTTCAGAGTCGGGCGCATGCACTGACCTGGTCCGCATTACATCATCAGGCGCGACGCGAATGGGAGGCCACACGCGAAACCGCGGACACCGCCGTCGCGCTGTCAACCGAACAGGGTATCCGTTGTGGATCGCCTTCGGAACCATTCTGGGTGGCTCGGCGAGAGCCAAACAGGGCGAGATCGACGCAGGAATACGCGGATCCATCGCGGCCTGGAGGCGATGGAGGCGAACGGTGTGCGGGTTTTTCGTCCCTACTATCTTGTCTCCTCGCCGAGATTTACGGGGAAGCCGGGCAGATTCGTCAGGGCCTCGCGACCGTGGCCCAAGCGTTGGCGGTGGCCGCAACGACAGACGAGCGCTTTTGGGAAGCGGAGCTGTACCGCGTCAAAGGGGGATGGTACTGGCAGCGCACGACGACCCACGGGACGTCGAACAAGCCTTCCAGCACGCAGTCGACGTGTCCCGCACGCAGAGCGCGAAGTCTCTGAACTTCCGCGCGACGATGAGCCTATGCCGCTTCTGGCAGGGTCAGGCCAGGCAGCGCGAAGCTCACGCGCTGCTGGCCGGCATTTACGGCTGGTTCACCGAGGGCTTCGAGACGGCCGGTCTTGACGGATGCGAACGCGTTGCTGGCAACGAGTCGGGGTAAACCTGGACAACTCCGAACGCGGAGGCCGAGCTTCTCCAGCAGCGCGCGGGCGGTCGGAGCGCGACAGACCGCGCCCGGAGTGATCGCGAACGGCGTCGCAGAAGCGCATTGGCGCACCCGCGTTCAGCCGCGGCGAGCAGGCTCGTCACGGCTCGAAGACGTGGCGCGCTGCAGGCGGGTCCCGTTCGCTGAGCAGACGAGCTCCCCACCACTGCCCTTCGTCCCATAAGATCAGGTACAGAGGGTCGCCTCGAATGACGTCGGCGTTGCCGAGGCGCCGTGGCGGACGCGCCGGCGGCACATCGTCGAAACCCGAAGCCGTCGAGCGGTTGATGCTCAGGATCAATGACTCCGCGGCGCTGGGCGGGTCATGTGTCGGCTCCGGTTGCACGAAGAGGTCGACGCTAATCGACAACGACAAGCGCCCGGAGTCCTCAGCTACATGCCAGTAGTGTGACGGGAAGTACAGGACGTCTCCGGCATTCCCATCGAGGGCGACCGACCCCTTGAGCTGACGGCGATACATGTTCGAAAACGCGATCTTGTCCTTGTCGCGAAGCGAGGTATCGGACCACAGCCGCATTCGCTTTTTCCCGGCGATGATGAATTTGAAATTACTCGCGCCGCCGAGGTGCACGCCGTACGGCGTGTTTCGATAGTTACCCAGAAACAGCGTCAGCTTGACGACGCCGGGAGGCATCGTACCGGGCCGACCCGCCGCGAAGAGGCCGGACAGAAACTCTCGAACGCGAAACCACAACGCAGGATCGTAGACGTGGAATCGGCTCACCGTGAGCCCGAAGCGCCGGCCGTCAATCTGTTTCGTGACTCTGGCGGCGTACCCGTCGATCGATCGGTCCGACTTGCGGGGCAGGTACTTGCCGGCGTCCGCGAGAACCTGGGCGTTCTCGATGTAGAAGCGTGAGTCGCCGGAAAGCTGGCGCCGCGGCCGCCCGTCGGCCGCGCGAACCAGGCCGGCAAATGCGGATTCGGGAGACGTCAACGGTGATTCGAAAGGAGCGGAAACCACCAACGGCTTCCGCTCCCAGTGACGTCGCATAAACGTCGCCCAGAAGGTCTCCGACAGCGCGAAGCCGGTGCGGCCATGCGAGGGTGTCCGGACCACTGTCACAGACCGAGGCGTCTAGGTTCCCGGGTGCCTGGCCGCGCGCACGAGCGTGATGTTGTCGTTGGTGCCGGCGAGATCAGCCCGGCCGCCCTTGACCGTGGCCGGCGACCTCGGGGTGAGATCCTTCGTAACCTTCTGTTTCATCGAGTCCCTCCATTTTCCGAAGAGACAATAAGGCCGTCCACCATGCGCAGTCATGACAGGCCGGTAATACTTCGGTAACAGTTGTCTCGAACTACACGATCGCTGCGGTCTTTCGCGGAGGGTTGTAGAACGGCGTCTTGACCACTGTCGCCGGCACGCGGTGGCGGACGGCCTCCACCGTGACTTCCCACTCGAGCTCGTGCCGGCGGCGAAATGCGGGCCGCATTGTGGCCAGCGCGATCATTTTCAGCACGGGCGACCAGGTGGTCGACGTCGCCTTCCGACCTGCTCGCCGTCTTTGTAGACCGGCACCGCCACGCGCGAGGCGGCGGCGGAGAACTCGGCGGCAGCCCGACGCTGTCATAAAGCGTCTCATGCCGGCCAGCTCGATCTCGAGGCCCACAATCTGGCGCGCGGGGTCGCGGCGTGCTCGTCGGCGAGGGCCGCGCGCCCGACGAACGGCGCGCGTCGAGCTGCACGAGGCGGCCGAGACCCATCTCGTACGGCGAATACTTCTGCGTCTCGATCAGCGCCTTCTTGCTGCTGTTGAAGTCGACTTCGATCAGCAGCAGGCCGGCTTCGATGCGCGCGACGTCGAGGGCGAGCATCCGGTGGGACGATGTCGAACGGCCTGCCCGCGTGCATCAGCGTGTCCCAGACTCGATGGCGCGATCCCACGGCCATCCAGACCTCGTAGCCAAGATCGCCGGTGTAGCCGGTGCGCGAAATGTCGACGGGGACGCCGGCGATGGCCCGCGCGTCATCCGGAAGTACTTCAGGTCGCGATGTCGGCGTCGCGCGACAGCGTCGAGCAGACGCGCCGAGGTCGGCCCCTGCAGCGCGAGCGCGGCCACCTGCTCCGAGACGTCGTCGATCGTGACGTCGAGCCCGATCGCATTCTGCGTCAACCAGCGCAAGCTGGATCGGCGGCGGTCCAGCGAAAGGTGTCCTCCGCCAGGCGCGTCACCGTGCCATCGTCGATACTGCCGTGTTCGTCGCACCAGGGCGTGTAGTACACCTGGCCGATCGCCAGCTTGCGAGGCGTCGCGCGTGATGACGCGGTCCACCAGCTTCACCGCGTCGCGGCCGCGGACGAGGTACTTGAAGAGCGGCGACACGTCGATGAGGGCCGCGGCGTTGCGGATGGCGTTGTATTCGTGCTCGTGGTGCGCCTCGTACGCGCTGACCGCGTAGTAGCCGGACCAGTCCCGGTAGTTCAGGCTCTCCGCGAGCGGCAACGTGCGATCGTGAACGGCGGTGCCGATCGGCATTCGCGGATTATAGGCGGGAAAGACACGAAAGCACGGAAAGGGCAGAAAAACGGCTAGAATCAGCGCCATGAAGCACTTGTTGCGATCGGCGGCTCTGGCCTCTTCGGCGCGCAGACCGCGCGCCAGCCGTCATCGTGATCCGCGCCGCCCGGCTGATCGACGGCCGCGGCGGCGCGCCGGTGTCGCCGCGGTGATCGTCATCCGCGGCGACCGCATCGAGGCGGTCGGCAGCGGCTTGGCGATTCCGCCCGGGTCGCCGCGTCATCGATCTCGGCGGCGCCACGCTGCTGCCGGGCTTGATCGACCTGCACACGCACCTGACGAGCACCGGCGTCCACTGGGAAGACGAGCTCCTGAAGACCACGCCCGGGCAGGCGGCGCTGCACGGCGCGCACAACGCGCTGGTCACGCTGACGGCCGGCTTCACGACCTGCCGCGACATGGGGCCGACGTGGCCCTACACCGACATCGATCTGCGTAAAGCGATCGACGAGGGGGTCGTGCCGGGGCCGCGGCTGATGGCGTCGGGCAACTACGTGTCGCCGACCGGCGGCGCGGGAGACGCGCGCCAGTTCTCGATCTTCGTCGACGTGCCGATCGTCAGGAACCTCGCCGACGGCCCGGACGAAGTCCGCAAGGCGGTGCGCACGAATCTCAAGCAGGGCGCCGACTTCATCAAGATTCTCGGCACCGGCGCGGTGCTGTCGAAAGGAGCGCCGCCCGGCGGGCAGCAGTACTCCGAGGAGGAGATGCACGTCGCCGTCGAAGAGGCCGCGCGATGGGGCAAGCACGTCGCGGCCCATCTCCACGGCACCGCCGGCATCAAGGCGGGCATCCGCGCCGGCGTGCGCACCGTCGATCACGGCAGCATGATGGACGCCGAGGCGGTGGAGCTGCTGCGCACGCACCACGCGTACTTCGTGCCGACCCTGTACACGAGCGCGTCGATCGCCGAGAACCCGACCGTCCCGGAATCCGAGAAGGCGCGGTCGAAGGAGATCAGCGCTGCTGAAGGACGCCTCGTTTCAGCTCGTGCTGAAGGCAGGCCTGCCGATTGGCTTCGCGACCGACTCGGCCGTCGTGCCGCACGGCCAGAACGGCCGCGAGTTCGCGTATCGCGTGCGGCTGGGCAGCCGGCGATGGCGGCGATCCAGTCCGCGACGCAAAATCGCCGCCGAGATTCTCGGGTGGAGCGATCGCGTCGGCACGCTGGAGGCCGGCAAGTTCGCGGATCTGATCGCCGTATCCGGCGACCCACTGCGCGACATCACCGAGCTGGAACGGGTGAAGTTCGTGATGAAGGGCGGGCGTGTACACAAAAGTCTGAAGTATGAAGTCTGAAGTCTGACAGCTCGAAAAATGAAATACGACGCGATTGTGATTGGCGGCGGGCCACAACGGCCTGACCGCCGCCGCCTACCTCGCCCGCGCGGGGCGCAAGGTCCTGGTCCTCGAGCGCCGTCACGTGGTCGGCGGCGCGGCGGTCACGGAAGAGGTGTTTCCGGGCTTCAGGTTCTCGGTGGCTCGTACGTCGTGTCGCTGCTGCGGCCCGAGATCATCCGCGACTTCGACCTGCCGCGGCACGGGCTCGAGATCCTGCCGCTCGACGGCACGTTCACGCCGATGCCGAACGGCGATTACCTGTGGCGCGTCAACGATCACGCGAAAACGCGGCGGGAGATCGCGCGCCACTCGAAGCTCGACGCCGAGGCCTACGACGAGTACGGCAAGGCGATGGTCGAGATGGCGCGGTTCGTCAAACCGATCCTCAACATGACCCCGCCGGATCCGATGTCGCTGAACCCGCGCGAGCTGATGAAGCTGCTGTTCCTCGGCAAGCGGTTCCGCGGCGCTCGCCGACGTCGGACCGCTACAACCAGCTCCAGCTGATGACGATGAGCGCGGTCGATTTTCTCGATCAGTGGTTCGAGACCGACGTGCTCAAGGCGACCATGTCGGCGTCCGGGATCATCGGCACGTTTCTGGGCGTGCGATCGCCGGGCACGGCGTACGTCCTGCTGCACCACTACATGGGCGAGATCGACGGCGCGTTTCGCTCGTGGGGCTTCGCCCGCGGCGGGACGGGCGCGATCTCGAACGCGATCGCCGCGGCGGCGCGGGAGGCGGGCGTCGAGATCCGGACCGAGGCGCCGGTGGCGCGGATTTCGTCCGCGAGCGGCCAGGCGACCGGCGTCGTGCTGGCCAACGGCGACGAGCTGGCCGCCGATCTCGTGCTGTCGAGCGTCGATCCCGCACCTGACGTTCCTGAAGTTTCTCGACGCGAAGGATCTGCCGGACGACTTCGTGGAGGAAGTCCGGCGCTACAAGTTCCGCGGATCGTCGGGCAAGGTGAACCTGGCGCTCGACGCGCTGCCGAATTTCACCTGCCTGCCGGGCCCGGGCCCGCATCTGCGCGGCGCGGTGTCGATCTCGCCGAGCGTGGACTACATGGAGCGCGCCTACGACCAGGCGAAGTACGGCGAGTTTTCGCGGCGGCCGTACATCGACATGGTCATTCCGACGCTGACCGATCCGTCGGTCGCGCCGCCGGGGAAGCACATCCTGTCGTGCTTCGTGCAGTACGCGCCTTACAAGCTGGCGTCCGGAACCTGGGACGAACAGCGCGAGGCGTTCGGCGACACGGTGGTCGACACGATCGCCGAATACGCGCCGAACATCCGCGACATCATCCTGCACCGCCAGGTGCTGACGCCGCTCGACATCGAGCGCGAGTTCGGGCTGACCGAAGGCAACATCTTTCAGGGCGAGCTGACGCTCGAGCAGCTGTTCTTCGCGCGCCCGGTGCCCGGCTGGGCGCAGTACACCACGCCGATCCGGAATCTCTGGATGTGCGGATCGGCCACGCATCCCGGCGGCGGCATCATGGGCGCGCCCGGCACGCAATGCGCGCTGCGCATTCTGGGGCAGACGATGATCTGCCACGAAAGGCACGAAAGCACGAAGAAGAAACGCTCAGCGGTTTCGTGACTTCGCGATGTAGTGGGATGATGGCCAGTGCATCGATGTCATCGTCATCGGCGGCGGCCACAACGGGCTCATCGCGGCCGCCTTTCTCGCGAAGGCGGGCCTGAAGACGTCGTCCTCGAGCGCGCGAACGCGTCGGCGGGTGCGCGAGGACGACCGAGATGGCGCCGGGATTTCGGCTGCCCGACGCTGGCGCCATGGCGGCGATCGATCGCTCGGTCGTGCGGAGCCTCGGGCTCGAGCGGCATGGGCTTGAGCATCATCCGGCCGGCGGCGCGCACGCCTGCGCGCCGACGCTCGACGGGCGCGCGCTCGTGCTCTGGCGCGAACGGCGCGGGCCGTCGAGGAGATCCGCGCGTTTTCGGCGAAGGACGCCGATCAGTACCCGCGGTTCCTCGCGAGCTTCGAGCGCGATCGCCGGCGTCCTGCGCCGCGTCTGCGAGATGGCGCCGCCCGCCCTCGACGACCCGAACGCGGCCGACATCATCGAGCTGCTGAAAGCCGGCCGCAAGTTTCGCGCGCTCGGCAAAGCCGACGCGTACCGGCTGCTGCGCTGGATGCCGATGGCGGTGGCCGATCTGGTCGGCGAGTGGTTCGAGAGCGAGCCGCTGCGCGCGACGATTGCCGCCGGCGGCATTCTCGGATCGTTCCTCGGCCCGTGGTCCGCCGGCAGCGCCGCCATGCTGGTGCTGCTCGGCGCGGGCGAGGGGCATCCGGTGGCGACCGGATGGTTCGCGGCGGCGGTCCCGGCGCGGTGGCGAACGCGCTGGCCGCCGCCGCGCAGGCGGCCGGCGTCGAGATTCGGACCAGCGCCGAGGTGGCGCGAATCGATGTCGCCGACGAGGCGGCGAGCGGGGTCACGCTGACGACCGGCGAACAGATCGCCGCGCGCGCGGTGGTGTCTGGCGCCGATCCCAAGCGCACGCTGCTCGGCCTGCTGGATCCGATGCACCTGGCGCCGGACTTCGTCGATCGCGTGCAGAACATCCGCGCGCGACGGCACGCTCGCCAAAGTGAACTACGCCGTGTCGGCGCTGCCGCGGTTCACCGGGCTCGTCGAGCGCGCGATCAGCGCGAACAGCAGGCGTCGGCGTTGTCGGGCCGGGTCCGGCTGGCGCCCGACGTCGACGGCATCGAGCGCGCGTTCGACGCCGCGAAGTACGGCGGCTTCGCCGAGGAGCCGTGGATCGAGCTCGCCATCCCATCGATCGCCGATCCCTCGCTCGCGCCCCCCGGCCAGCACGTCGTCTCCGCGTACGTGCAGTACGCGCCATATCACCTCGCGAAGGCGACATGGGACGCGCGAACGCGATCGCCTGGGCGACGCCGCGACGCGCACGATCGAGCGCTACGCGCCCGGCTTCGGGTCCTCCATCCTCGCGCGCGAGGTGATCACGCCGCTCGATCTCGAACGGACCTACGGACTGACCGGCGGCCACATCTTTCACGGCGAGCTGGCGCTCGATCAGTTCTTCGTCACGCGGCCGCTGCTCGGGTGGGCGCGCTACGCCACGCCGATTCGGCATCTGTATCTGTGCGGCTCGGGCACGCATCCAGGCACCGGCCTCAATGGCCGACTCGGGCGCGATCGCCGCAAGAGAAATCCTGTCAGCGATCGGGCGATCAGGTGATCGACGAAGGCGCTGACACGACGTCTGCCCGCACCACCTTCCAGTCGAACGCCGGTCCCTTCGCCTTGCGCGTCATGTTGAGATGGGCCCACATGTTCGGACGCCGGCCGTCGACGTCGGTGAAGCCGTACTTCCTCCGAGAGCGACCACGAGCTGAAGACGCCGCCGCTCATCCGCGCAGACCGACGCGTCCGCGGCGAGCGCCGCCACCGCGCGGCCGACGAAGCAGGGCGTCTCGGAGTTGATGAAACCGTAGCGCTTGGCCGACTCGTTGTGTTCGGCCGCTTCCATCCAGTTGGACTCGGTGACGCCGAACTGCTCCAGAATCGCCTCGGTACACATGAAGCCGGGCGAGATCGCCACGGCCGCAATCCCGCGCGGGGCGAGCTCGACGGCCAGGCCGTAGACGAGCCGCTTCAACGACGCTTCCATCAAATCGAAATAGAACTGGCCGTGATATTCGATACCCGTCTGCTCGATGATTTCGACGATGAGCCCGGGCTTGCGTTTGATCATGAGCGGCACAGCGTGCCGCGCCGTGGCGAGGTGCGGCCAGAGCCAGCTGTCGACGAAAGCCCGCCCTTCGTCGAGCGGCAACTTCCAGAAGCTGCTCCATTCTTTGACCGGCTGCCCGGTGAGCACGTTGACGAGGACGTCGAGACGCTTTCGTTCCCGGGCGATTCGCTCCACGAGCGCCGCGATCTCGGCGTCGACGGTGTGATCGACGCGCGCGGGAATGCCGCATCCGCCTGTGGCGGTGACCATCTCGGCGGTCTCTTCAATCGTCTCGGGCCGGCCGGCGTAGTGATGGGTCGAGGTATTCGGCTGCGTCCGGCTGCTGCGGCCGGAGCAGTACACCGTCGCGCCCGCTTCGCCGAGCATGACGGCGACGCCGCGGCCGGCGCCGCGGGTGGCGCCGGCGACCAGGGCGACGCGTCCTTCGAGTGGTTTCATGTCTCCTCCTCCAGTGCGGTCGAGCATTATAAATGAACGCACATTTACTAATCAAGCTGAATGTAAATGGCTGTTCATATATACTCGGCGGGTGAGCCCGCGCCCGCGCACCACCAGCGACGAAGCCATCCTCGCCGCCGCCTACCGCGTCGTCTCGCGGCTCGGCCCGAACATCACGCTCGCCGACGTGTCCAGGGAAGCCGGCGTCTCGCCGGCAACGCTCCTGCAGCGCTTCGGCTCCAAACGGGGACTGCTGCTCGCTTTGACCGCCGGCGCCAGCGGCAGCGTCGGCGCCGAGTTCGCTCGCATTCGCGACGCGCACCGCTCGCCGCTCGCGGCCGTGTACGCGGTCGGCGACTGCATGGCGGTCATGGCGGGCACGCCCGAGATCCATGGCGAACAGCCTCGCGTTCCTCCAGATCGACCTGACGGATCCCGAGTTCCACACCCAAGCGCACAAGCATTCGCGCGCCACCCAGACCGAAATGAAGACGCTGCTCGACGCCGCCGTCCGCGCCGGCGAGCTGCGGCGAGCGAACACCGCGCGCCTCGCGCGGGCGCTGCAGTCGTTGATGGGCGGGTCGCTCCTGCAGTGGGCGATCGATCGCGACGGGACCGCGGCCGAGCGCATTCGGGCCGACTTCGACGCGCTGCTGGGCCCGTTGCGGCTTCGGCCTCGCCGCAAACAAGGGACGCAAAGAGCGCGAAGACCGCAAAGGGAATAGGTAGAATCGCCGGCATGACACGCCAGGAATTCCTTCGACTCGTCGCCGGCGGCTCGCTCGCCTGGCCGGCGGCGGTCCATGCAAAAGCCGAACGCGACGCCGAACAGCCGGCGCCGAAGAGTTTTCCGAGCGGCGCAACGAAAGCCGTCGTGGAGTTCATCTCGAGCGCCACGCTGGCGGGCATGCCCGAGCGCGCGATCGTCGAAGCCAAGCGATGCCTGATCGACGGCTTCGGCGTGGTGCTCGCCGGCGCCACCACGCACGGCAGCGCGATCGTCCGCGAGTACATCACGAGCGGCGGCGGCGCGAAGGAGGCGACCGTGCTCGGGCCCGCGCGCCTGTCGGCGACCGCGGCCCAGGCCGCGCTGGCCAACGGCGCGAGCGGCCACGCGATGGACTACGACGACACCCAGCTGTCGGCGTCCGCGGATCGCGTCTTCGGCCTCCTCACCCATCCCACCGTTCCGGCGCTGGCCGCGTCGCTCGCCGTCGCGGAGCGACTCGGCGTCTCCGGCGCCGTGTTTCTCGAAGCGTTCCTCACGGGATTCGAGGTGGAATGCAAGATCGCCGAAGCGATCAACCCCTCGCACTACCTGCACGGCTTTCACAGCACCGGGACCATCGGCACATTCGGCGCCGCGGCGAGCGCCGCGAAACTGTTGAAGCTGTCGCCCGCCGCCACGGCGCATGCGCTCGGCATCGCCGCGAGCATGAGCGCCGGGATTCGCGTCAATTTCGGATCGATGACCAAGCCTCTTCACGCCGGTCGCGCCGCGGAGAGCGGTGTCACCGCCGTGGAGCTGGCATCGCGCGGTTTCACGGCGGGTGACGATCCGCTCGACGGCGAGTGGGGATATTTCCAGGTGCTCGGCGGCGGCGCCGATCTCGCGCGCCTCGTCTCGACGCTCGGCAAGCCGCATTCGATCGTCGAACCTGGCGTCTCGATCAAGCCGTACCCCTGCGGATCGCTGGGGCATCCGACGATGGACGCGATGCTGAAGCTGGTGACGGAGAACGACCTCAAGGCGGATCAGATCGCGCGCGTGCGCGTCCGCGCCGGCTCGAACATCCTGAACCCGCTGCGCTACAAGACCGCGAAAACGGAGCTCGAGGCGAAATTCTGCCTGCCGTTCATGATGTCGAGCATCATCCTGCGCCGCCGCGCGGGGATTCGCGAATTCACCGACGAGTTCGTCGCGTCAGCGCCGGTGCAGGCGATGATGGCGCGCGTGGACACGATGCTCGACCGCGAGATCGAAGCGCGTGGCTTCGACAAGATGCGCAGCATCGTCGAGGTTGGTCTGACGGACGGCCGCACGCTGACGCAGCCGTCGGACGATCGCTACCGCGGCGGGCCGGAGCGTCCGTTCACGCGCGCCGAGCTGCACGAGAAATTCGCCGACTGCGCGAGCCTCGTGCTGACGCCGGAGAGGACGCGCCGGGCGATCGAGCTGATCGAGTCGGTCGATCGCCTCGCGAACGTTCGGGAGCTGACGGCGGCGCTCGTCGAGTCGCGGCCCGTGACTTCAACGGTGTGACCAGTCGCTCAGCGGACTCCGTCATCGCGTCGAGGTCGGCTGCCGACCCATCTGAGGTTCGACGGAATCACGCGCCGAGCCGGCCGGCCAGATCGTTGAAGTCCTTGGCTTCGAAGTCCACGGATGCGTCGCCCTTGAGGTCCGGCTTCCCCGCTGGTCCGTACTCGAGCGGCCGCGGCACGAACGCCGTGCGCAGGCCGACCGCTTTCGCGGCGCGCAGATCGCCGAGGTGCGCCGCCACCATCATCACCTCGCCGGTCGCGAGGCCGAGGAAGTCGGCCGCGGACTGGTAGACCTCGCGATCCGGCTTGTAGTGCCGCACCAGCTCGGCGCCCAGGATGCAGTCCCACGGCAACGCGGAATGCTTCGCCATGTCCGTCATCAAGCCGATGTTGCCGTTCGACAGCGGCGCGATGATGAACTTCTTCTTGAGCCGGGTCAGCCCGCTCACCGCAGTCCGGCCACGGACGCAGCCGATGCCAGGCGTGATTGAGTGCGTCCTTCTCCGCTTCGGACAGCGTCGTCAGGTTGAACTCGACGAGGATGCGGTCGAGCGTCATCCGGTGCAGCACATCGAGCTTCGTCCACGGCAGCTCGCCTGTGCGAACGCGATTCATGCTCGGACCGTAGCCGGCGCGCCACGCGTCCGCGAACTTTTCGCCGTCGATCGACACGCCTTTCCGCTTCGCGAGGTCCCGCACCTCTTGCGCGACCGACGTGCGCCAGTCCACGACGGTGCCGAACACGTCGAAGACGAGTGCTTTGACGCCTTCGGCGTGGCGTCCGCCTTCAGGCGGACCTCCGCCTCGTTGGTCCGGCTAAAGCCGGACGCCACGTACGCAGGGGTAAAGGCGGACGCCACGTACAGCGAGCCTTCCAGGAATTCACGTCGCGTAGTCATCGTTTCACTTCCGGTAATCGAACGCAGGCTTCCGATCCGCGAGCCGCGTCGTGTATTTGAAGTTCGGGCCCCGCTTCTGATCGAACTCCGCCTTCGCTTTCTGAATGTGCGCCGGATCCGTGAACAGATCGTGCGTCGTCAACGCCATCGACTTCGCCGCGACCATCATGCCCTTGACGCCGATCGTGCTGCCGGCACACGCCGTCGCCTGCCAGCTGTGCGCCGGCACGCCGGGCGCGAACGTCGCGCCGGTCATCGAGACGGTCGGCACGTTCCAGCTGATGTCGGCCAGGTCGGTGGACGAGCTGTTGACGCCGCCGCTCCGCATCGGCCGCACCGCCTCCTGCGATCCCACCGCGACGTCCGGGGGATCGGTCAGCGTCTTTCTGATTTCTTCCGCGAACTTCGCTTCTTCCGGCGTGTACGCGAAGCCGCCGATGCGCTCGAGATTGCGATTCATCACGCCGCTCAGGTACTCGTTCGGCAGCACGTTGTAGACCGCTCCCGTGATGTCGAGCTCCATCGTCGTCCCCGTGCCGAGCGCCGCGCCCTTCGCCACGTTGACGATGCGTTCCCAGATCCCGTCGAGGATGCGCATGTTCGGCTGCCGCGCGTAGTAGTACGCCTCGGCGAAGTCGGGCACGACGTTGGGCGCCGCGCCGCCGCGCGTGATGATGTAGTGGATGCGCGTCTCCTGCGGCACGTGCTCGCGCATCATGTTCACCATGTAGTTCATCGCTTCAACCGCGTCGAGCGCGGATCGCCCGCGGTCCGGCGCGGCCGCCGCATGGGCCGCCACGCCGCGAAAACGAAACTTGCCGGTGATGTTCGCGGTGGAGCTGGTCGGGCTCGCCTCGTTGCGATCGCCGGGATGCCACGACACGATCGCGTCGACATCAGCAAACAGCCCGGCGCGGACCATGTAGACCTTTCCCGATCCACCTTCTTCCGCCGGCGTCCCGTAGTACCGCAGCGTGCCGGCGTGCCCGGACGACGCCAGCCACTCTTTCACGGCAACCGCGGCCGCGAGCGCGCCGGTGCCGAGCAGGTTGTGACCGCAGCCATGGCCGGCCGCGCCTTCTTCGATGGCATGGCGCGCCGCGGTTTGCGCTTCCTGCGACAGCCCCGGCAACGCGTCGAATTCACCGACGATGCCGATGACCGGTTTTCCGGATCCGAATGTCGCCACGAATGCCGTGGGGATATCTGCGACGCCAGCTCTCACTTGAAAGCCGGCCGCACGCAACTGCTGCTGCAGGAGCGCGCTGCTCTTCTCTTCCTGGTAGCCGACCTCGGCGAAGCCCCAGATCTGCTTGGCGACGCCTGCGTAGGACTCGCGCCGCGAGTCGATGCGCTGGAGCATCGCCGCGCGCGCGTCGCCCGCAGGCGGCTGCTGGGCGGATGAGCGCCGGCGCGCACGCGAGAAACAGGAACACAACGCCGAATGCTCATTCGCATGGCACATAGTAAACTTCCTGCGAGGTTTTCTTCATGAAGAAGCACGTCGGTGCTTCTTTGCATGCTTTGCAGTCTTCGCGCTTCTTGGCGCCTTATCTCAGTCTCCGCTGACCGCGCAACAGGCGAAGCCGGCGCCGCCGCCCGCGTCATTCTCCCAGCCTTTCGTCAGGGATCCCAAGATCCCGGTTGATGCGGAGTACACGGCGAAGATCAAGGAGTACACGACGCAGCCGTTCTTCACGTCGCCGCTGGTCGACTACCTGCCGGCTTCCAAGAACGTGCCGACGCCGAAAACGGTGATCGGCGACATTGCGGGCGCGCCCGGCAAGCTGCCCTACGCCGAAGAGGTCTACCAGTACATGCGGGCGCTCGAGAAAGCGAGCCCGCGCGCCAAGGTGTTCTCGATCGGCACCACCGAAGAAGGTCGCGAGATGATCGCGGTCGCGATCGCGTCCGACGCCATCATGGCGAAGCTCGAAGAAAACCGCGCCCGGCTCGCGAAGCTCGGCGATCCACGCACGCTCAACATGGACGACGTCGCCGCCGAGGCGCTGGTGCAGCAGTCGGTGCCGATCTACTACATCACCGGCACGATTCACTCGCCGGAAACCGGATCGCCGACGGCGCTGATGGAGCTCGCCTACCGCCTGATCGTCGACGACCACGAATACATCAAGGCCATTCGCAACAACCTGATCACGTTGATCACGCCGGTCGTCGAGGTCGACGGCCGCAACAAGATGGTCGACATCTACAAGTGGCACCTCGCCCGGCCGGGCCAGCAACTATCCCGGACTCGTCTACTGGGGCAAGTACGTCGCGCACGACAACAACCGCGACGCGATGGGCGTGACGCTGAAGCTCACGGAAAACGTGCTCAACACCTACAAGCACTGGAATCCGCAGGTGCTGCACGATCTCCACGAGTCGGTGCCGTACCTGTACGACAACACGGTCGGCGACGGACCCTACAACGCGTGGATCGATCCGATCCTCGCCGACGAGTGGGCGATGATCGGGTGGAACAACGTGTCCGAGATGACGAAGTTCGGCATGCCGGGCGTGTTCACGCACGGGAACTTCGACACCTGGTCGCCCGGCTATCTGATGTTCATCGCCGCGCTGCACAACGGCATCAGCCGCCTGTACGAGACCTTCGGCAACGGCGGCGCCGACACCGTCGAGCGGACGCTGGAGCCGAACCGAGTACGCGCGCACGTGGTACAAGCAGAACCCGCCGCTGCCGAAAACACTCTGGTCGCAGCGCAACAACAACAACTATCAGCAGACCGGATTGCTCACCGCGCTCCACTACTTCGCGGGCAACGGCAAGCTCTTCCTCCGCAACTTCTACATCAAGAGCAAGCGATCCATCCTGAAGGCGCGAACCGAGGGTCCCGCGGCGTACGTGTTCACCGGCGATGAACGCCGCCCCGGCTCCCAGGCCGCCCTGCTCCGCATCCTGCAAAAGCAGGGCGTCGAGATCTCGCGCGCGACGGCGGAGTTCACCGTGACGCTGCCGGCGAAGAAATCGCCCCCGCGACCGGTCACGACCGACAACGGGTCGGGCGGCTCGAACGGCGGGCCGCAGGCGGGGCAGGACGGGCGGGATAGGCAGGAAGGGCAGGACGGGAAAGACAGCAAGCCGCAGCCGACGACGCGGACGTTCCCGGCCGGGTCGTACATCGTCCGGATGGATCAGCCGTACAGCCGCATCGCCGACGCGCTGCTCGACTATCAGTACTGGAGCCCGAACGATCCGCAGCGCACGCCGTACGACGACACCGGCTGGACGTTCCCCGAACTGTTCAACGTGAATGCGGTTCGTGTCACCGACGTCGCCGTGCTCGACGCTCGCATGGAGAAGGTCTCGGGCGACGTTCGAGCGAAGGGCGCGCTCGAAAGCACCGGCTCGGTGTTTCTCGTGAACCACAACGCCGACATCGCGCTGGCGACGCTGCGCTACAAGTTCAAGAACGCGACGTTCGAGGCCGCGGAAGAACCGTTCGAGGCCGGCGGGAAAAAGTTCGGCCGCGGATCCTTCGTCATCACCAACGCCAGCGCCGCGGATCTCGAGAAGGCGGCGGCGGATCTCGGCCTTCAGATCACGGCGGTGGCGTCCGCGCCATCGGTGAAGACCCATCCGGTTCGCGCGCCCCGCGTCGCGATCATGCACACGTGGGCGACGACGCAGACCGAAGGGTGGTGGCGGCAGGCGTTCGACAACGCGCAGATTCCGTTCACCTACATCAGCACGCAGGACGTCGCCAAAGACAACAATCTCAACGCGACGTTCGACGCGATCATCTTTCCGCCGGTCGGCCGCGGCACCCAGGCCATCGTCAACGGCATGCCGATGTTCGGCAATCCGCTGCCCTGGAAGAAAACGCCGGAGACGCCGAACCTGGGCTCGGAAGATGAGACCGACGACATGCGTCCGGGGCTCGGCTGGACCGGCGTCGCGCACCTGCAGGACTTCGTGCGAAAAGGCGGCCTGCTCTTGACCTCGATGGACACCGCCGATTTCGCGGTGACCACGGGATTCACGCCCGGCTTGTCCGTCGCGGCGCGCCAGCGGATGCGGATTGTCGGGAGCGTGGTTCGCTCGAAGACGGTCGACGCCACCAGTCCCGATCGCGTACGGCTACACCGACAACCTCGCGATCTGGTGCGACAACGGCCCGATCTTCAACGTGTCGAACCTGATGACCGGAACCGGCGGGCGGAGGTTGGGCGGCGACGACTCGACGCGGCCGACCGGTCGCGGCACGGCTGACGATCCGGATATTCCGCAGGGCCGCCCCGGCATCGAGCTGCCGCCGGAGCCGAAAGTCGACGTGTGGCAGGCGATGCCCGTCACCGACGAACAGATGCGCAACGCCATCAACGTCATTCCGCCGGCCGCGCGCCCGCGCGTCATTCTCCGGTACGCCGATTCGCGCGACCTCCTCGTGTCGGGCCTGGTCGAAAACGGCAGCGAAATCGCCCAGCACGCCGCGGTTGTCGACGTGCCCCTCGACAAGGGTCACGTCGTCGTGTTTTCGAACAACCCGATCTGGCGCGGCGAAACCGAGGGCAGCTATTTCCTGGTCTTCAACGCGCTGCTGCACCACGATCAGCTCAACGCGGGAAGAAAACTCGACGCGAGGTAAGCCGATTCGCTTGAAATAGCGTCTAAGAGTCGCGAGGTACGTATGTCGCGAGCTGCTCTCGGCGCCGCAACCCTGTTCGTGTCGCTGTTCTCGGTTCTGAGCTTCGCGCAGGGTCAGTTCCCACCCCCGCCGCCCCCGCCTCCGCCGGGGATGGCCGCGGGCATGCCGCCTCCCCGCGACACGGGGACCAAGACTGGCACCGCGGTGATTCGCGGCCGCGTGGTCGCCGCCGACACGGGCCAGCCCGTGCGCAAGGCGTTCATCCGGGCGTCGTCGACCGACATCCGCGAAGGGCGCGTCGCGAGCACCGACGTGGAAGGCCGCTACGAGCTGAAAGAGCTGCCGGCCGGACGCTATACAGCTGACCGCGAGCAAAGGCAGCTTCGTGCAGCTCGCGTACGGTCAGGTCCGGCCGTTCGAACCAGGCAAGCCGATCGAGCTCGCCGACGGGCAGAGGCTCGAAAAAGTGGACTTCTCGCTGCCGCGCGGCGGCATCATCACCGGCCGCATCGTCGACGAGTTCGGCGAGCCGGTGGCCGACGCCCAGGTCGCTCCGATGCGCTACGTCAACCAGGGCGGACGCCGGCGGATGCAGCCGAGCGGACGGATGTCGATGACGAACGATATCGGCGAGTACCGGATCTTCGGCCTCCCGCCCGGCCAGTACTACATCTCCGCCACGATGCGCGGCGGCGGCATGATGATGATGGCGCAGTCCGACGATCGGTCCGGCTACGCGCCCACCTACTATCCCGGCACGGCCAACACGGCCGAAGCGCAGAAGATCACGCTCGGCCTGGCGCAGGTGCTCAACGACATCAACGTCACGCTGATTCCGACGCGAGTCGCGAGCGTCACCGGAACGGTCGTCGATGCGCTGGGGCGTCCGCTCGCAGGCGGGATGGTGATGGTCGTCCAACGCCAGGGTTCGGGTGGATTCTCGATGAACCCGGGCGGCATGATTCGTCCCGACGGATCGTTCACGGTCAGCGGCCTCGCGCCGGGAGACTACACACTGCAGGCCAACGGCATGGCCGGTCCCGGCGGATTCGACAACGCGGAGTACGCCACGGCCGACATCAGCGTCGCGGGCGACGACATCACCGGCGTCCGGCTGGCCGCCCTCAAGCCTTCGGCGGTGACCGGCCGACTGGTGTTCGCGGATCAACAGGCCGCGAGTACGCTCCGCCCGGGGATGTTCCGCGTGGCCGCCATGGGTTACAACCCTGAAGATTTCTCGCCGTTCGCCGGCGGACAGGGCCGAATCAACGACGACTTCACGTTTGAGATGAAGGCGCGGCCGGCGCGCGTCCTCATCCGCGTCAACGCGCAGACCGGCGGGTGGACGATGAAGGCGGTTCGCTTGAACGGCGTCGATGTCACCGACACCGGGATCGATGTGAAGGCCAACGAGGATCTGGCGGGTCTCGAAGTCGAGATGACGAACCGCCCGACGGAAATCTCCGGCGTCGTCACGAACGCGCGCAGCGAGGCCGTGAAGGAGTATTCGCTCGTGGTCTTCGCGCAGGATCGCGACCTGTGGCGGCCGGGCTCACGGTTCATCCGCACGGGACGGCCCGATCAGGATGGACGGTTCAAGGTCAGCGGTCTGCCGGTCGGGTCGTACTACGCCATCGCCATCGACTACATCGATCCGGCCGACGATGCGTCCGATCCGGAGTTCCTCGAACGGGTCCGCGGCAGGGCCGTGACGTTTTCGGTGAGTGAAGGCGAGACCAAGACGCAGGATTTGAAGCTGACGACATCGTCCTAGAAATGATCGGATTTCCAGAACAGCACGTCCTCGCCGCTGCAGCGGTAGCGCCGCCTTTGCGCGCGGGCTGAGCGCGCGCGCCATCATCACGTCGGGCGACGGACGCGCGTCGGCGATCGTCACCTGTGGCGGGCAGAATCCGTGGCGGCAGCCATGTGGTGATGGTGGGGCGCGCCTCGGCGGGGTCGCGGGCGATCAGCGTCTGGAGGATCGCGCCGACGCGAGCGCCGGTCGGATCGCGGTCGCCGCATTCTTCGAGCACCCACGAGACGGAGCCGCGCGGCGCGGCGGACCGTGATCAACGCGTAGGCGACGGCCGACGCGCCTTCCTCGGCGATCACGAACAGCACCTCCCGCTCACCCGGCGGGTGCGAGGCCGGCCAGCAACCGCTTCTTCGCGATCGCGTAGTGGACGAGGTCGCGATCGCGATCGAGATGAAACCGGAACGGTCGGGCGCGCACGTCGTTCATCGCGACCATGGCCGGCAGATCGCGATCGTCAGCCCCGCGCACGAGCGTCGCCGGCGCGCCGTAGCGATCCGATTCCGTCACGCGCAGCGTGCTGAGACTGTGCGGAATTGGTTCGAATCCGAGCCGCGCGTAGTAGTCCGCGCCGATTTCCGAAAACAGCAGCGCGAGATCCGCGCCGTCCTCGATCGCGCGCGCCATCAGGCGCTCGATCAGCTCGGCGGCCGCGCCGCGGCGTCGATGCGCGGGCTGCGTGAAGACGGCGCCGAGCCCGACGACGCGGATCGGCTGGGCGTCCAGCGTGGCGGCAAAGGTGTAGAGCTTCGCGCTCGAGAGCACGTCCGATCCCTCGACGAGCGCGAAACGGCGGAGCTGCCGGCCGCCCCACGGCGTCGCGAGCTGAGCTGTGTAGAAGCGCTGATACGCCGATGGGGTCAGACCCTCGGACCAGATGTCGTGGGTCGCGGTGAGGATGTCGCGCAGGATTGGGCCTTCGGCGAGTGCAAGATCTGCCATCGGGAGGAGGGATTGTATGGCAGTTTTTTAACGTCACGGGCGCAGGGTCGGTCTAACGTGACAAATGAAACGCGTTCTCCTCCTCACCATCGCACTTTCTGCAACCTGCAACCCTCTCCGCAACCCCGTCGCAACCAGGTGGCAACCAGGTTGGAACCAGGTTGCAGCCAAGTGGCGATCAGGGGTCTGACCCCAATGTCGTCGCACGTGCTCAACCGTATCGCGTTCGGGCCGCGGCCTGGCGATGTCGAGCGCGTTCAGAACGCTTGGGCTGAAGAAATACATCGACGAGCAGCTGCACCCCGAGCGGATCGCGGACCCGGCGATGTCGGAACGGCTGAAGGACCTGACCACCATCACGTTGAGCTCGCGCGAGATCCAGGAGATGTACGAACGGCCGGCGATCGAAGCGCGGCGCGACCGGAAGCAGAACGACAGCCAGCCGACTCCCGAGATGCGGGCCGTGCAGCAGCGGGCGCGAAGCGTCGTCCAGGAGCTGGGTGAGCAAAAGGTGCTGCGCGCGGTCTACAGCGAGCGGCAGCTGCAGGAAGTGCTCACGGACTTCTGGTTCAACCACTTCAACGTGGACGCGAGGAAAGGCCGGAGTCGGACGTTCCTCACCGAGTACGAGCGCGAGACGATCCGGCCGCACGTGCTCGGGAAGTTTCGCGATCTGCTCGGCGCGACCGCGAAGAGCCCGGCGATGCTCTTCTACCTCGACAACTGGATGAGCGCCGACCCGAACGGCCCCCACCTGACCGGGGGTCTGACCCCAGGGGGTCGGAATTCGGCCATTTTTCGAGGGGGTGGGGTCAGACCCCGGATCCCGCGCCAGGCCTTGGGGTCTGGGGTCAGACCCCGGCCGCGGCCCGGGGCAAAACGCCCGGCCAAAGGGCTCAACGAGAACTACGGGCGCGAGCTGATGGAGCTGCACACGCTCGGCGTGGACGGCGGCTACACCCAGAAGGACGTGACCGAGGTCGCGCGCGCGTTCACGGGCTGGACGATCGAGAACCCGCGGCGGACCGGGGCCCCGCCGCGCAGATTGTGCGCGGTGGGGCGGAGGGCGGCGGCTTCGTCTTCGAGCCGCGCATTCACGATCCCGGGGAAAAGGTCGTGCTCGGCCACGTCATCAAGGCCGGCGGCGGGCAATCCGACGGCGAACAGGTGCTCGACATCCTCGCGGCGCATCCGTCCACGGCGCGCTTCATCGCGACCAAGCTCGCGCGGCGCTTCGTCAGCGACACGCCGCCGCCGGCGCTCGTCGATCGCGCCGCGGCGCGTTTCCAGAAGACGAGCGGCGATCTTCGCGAGGTGGTGAAGACGATTCTGACGTCGCCCGAATTCATGGCGCCCGAGGCGCGCAACGCCAAGGTGAAAACGCCGTTCGAGTTCGTCGCGAGCGCGCTGCGCGCCAGGGCCACCGAGGTGACGGATGCCACGGTGTACGTGCAGGCCCTGCGTCAACTCGGCATGCCGCCGTACATGTGTCAGCCGCCGACGGGGTACGCGGACACGGCGGACGCGTGGGTCAACACCGGCGCGCTGGTCGACCGCATGAACTTCGCGCTGCGCCTCGCACGAAACGACAAGGACGCGGCGCTGGCGATCGGCGGACCGGACTTTCAGAGGAAATGAACGCTGTCAGCTATGCAACTTCACAAGGAGGCGAGATGATTCCGTCGCGTGTTTCTGAAGAACGGCGCCTTCGCCTTCGTCAGCCTTGGCTTCGCGCCGGGGTTTCTCGCGCGGACGGCGTTCGCGGCCGACGGACCGGGCCGGGCACGCCGCCTGATCGCGATCTTCCAGCGCGGCGCGGTGGACGGCCTCAACATGGTCGTGCCGTTCGGCGACGCCGAGTACTACCGCGCGCGGCCGAGCATCGCCATCGCGAAGCCGGGCGACGCCGACGGCGGAGCGATCGACCTGGACGGGTTCTTCGGGCTGAACCCGCGCCTGCAGCCGCTCAAGCCGTGGTGGGACGCACGACAACTGGCGATCGTCCACGCGTGCGGATCGCCCGACAGCACGCGCTCGCATTTCGACGCGCAGGACTACATGGAGACCGGGACGCCGGGTCTCAAGAGCACCGCCGACGGCTGGCTGAACCGGTACCTGCAGGCGAAGCGCGACGAAGCGGCGCAGCACGAAAAGCATCCGTTTCGCGCCGTGTCGATGACGCAGCAGCTGCCGCGCATGCTGCACGGCCGGGCGCCCGCCGTCGCGATCCACCAGATCGCGCAGTTCGGCGTGCGCGCGGGCGGCCGCAGCGACGAGGCCGCCGCGATGTTCGAAGCGGCGTACGGCGCCGCGCCCGACAAGGTGCTGAACGGCACCGCGCGCGACACGTTCGACGCGATGAAGCTGCTGAAGACTGCGGACCCGGCCCGCTACCGGCCCGCCGGCGGCGCCGAGTATCCAACGTCGCCCTTCGGTCAGGCCCTGAAACAGATCGCACAGCTCACGAAAAGCAACGTCGGCCTCGAGGTGGCGTTCGCCGATGTCGGCGGCTGGGACACGCACGTGAACCAGGGCGGCGCGCAGGGACAGCTGGCGACCCGGCTCGACGACTTCGCGAGATCGATCGCCGCGCTCGCCACCGACCTCGGCGACGATCTGGCGGACACGGTGATCCTGACCATGTCGGAGTTCGGCCGCGCCGTTCGCGAGAACGGCAACCGCGGCACCGATCACGGACACGGCAACGCCATGCTGGCGATCGGCGGCGGCGTCCGTGGCGGGAAGGTATACGGCACGTGGCCGGGTCTCGCGTCCGAGCAGCGCTACGAGGGCCGCGACCTCGCCATCACCACGGATTTCCGCGACGTCTTCGGCGAAGTCGTGGTGCGGCACCTCGGCCTCGCCGACGCGAGCTCGATCTTCCCGGGCTATACGCACCAGCCATCCCGGTTCCCGGGCCTGTTTGGATAGCCACGAAAGCACGAAGCACGAAGCACAAGATTTTCTTTCGTGTTTTCGTGTTTTCGTGGCAGATCTTGTACGCCGCGTGCGCCTACACGATCTCCCAACACCCCAGGTCCTGATCGATCACGCAAAAGCCCGCGCGAACATCGCGCGCGTCCAGGGGCTCGCCGATCAAGCGGGCCTTCGCCTGCGCCCGCACGCCAAAACGCACAAGTCGCCGATCGTCGCGCGCTGGCAGCTCGAACGCGGCGCCGTCGGCATTTGCTGCGCGAAAGTCGGCGAAGCGGAGGTGTTCGTCGATGCCGGCATCACCGACATCCGGCTTCCCTATCCGGTCAACCCATCGAACGCGTCACGTCTCCTGGCGCTGATGGACCGCGCGACGATCTCGATCATCGTCGACCACCTCGACGTGGCGCGCGGCTGGTCCGACGCCATGCAGCGCGCCGGCCGGACGTTGAACGTCTTGATCAAGGTTGACGTCGGATTTCATCGCTGCGGCATCGATCCGAACGGCGATGCCCTCGGGTTCGTGCAGACGATCGCGTCGATGCCGGGACTGCGACTGCGCGGCCTTCTGAGCCACGCCGGCCACGGCTACAGCGCCGTGTCGGAAGAGGAGCTGGCGGACGTCGCGCGCGAGGAGGCGGAGACGCTGACGGCGATCCGCGACCGCGCCGCCGCGTCAGGCATCGCGCTCGACGAAGTGTCGGTCGGCGCCACGCCGACGTTGCGCTTCAGCGCACAGCAGCGTGGCCTGACCGAGCTGCGGCCCGGCAACTACGTCTACTTCGATCGCACGCAGGTCGCGCTCGGCGCGGCGTCGCTCGACGACTGCGCGCTGACCGTGCTGGCGACGGTGGTGTCGGCGCCGTCGGCCGACCGCATCATCCTGGACTGCGGCAGCAAGACGTTGACGAACGATCAAGCGCGCGGGATCGACAAAGCGCCCGGGTTCGGCGCCGTGCTGCGGGACAGCGGCGAACCGGACGACACCCTGCTCATCGAACGGCTCTCGGAAGAGCACGCGACCGTGCGTGTCACGAACGGCACGCACCTGAAGCCCGGCGATCGCGTGCGCGTCGTGCCCAACCACTCGTGCGTCGTGTCCAATCTCGTGGATGTCGTGCGGCTGGTCGAGAGCGACGACGTCGTAGACACGATTCCGGTCGCGGCCCGTGGCCGAATCACGTAGCACGCAGAACCCGCAGAATTCGCAGAAGGTCTTGAGGTATAGTTCTCTGCGAGTTCCGCGGTAAACGTGCTCTAAATGGCTGAAAAAGAGAAACGCGAGATCGGCGACGCCCTCGGCATGGTCGAAACCCGCGGCCTCGTCGGCATGATCGAAGCCGCCGACGCCATGTGCAAGACCGCGAACGTGGTGTTCGTCGGATGGCAGAAGGTCGACGCCGGCCTCGTCACCGCCATCGTCCGCGGCGACGTCGGATCCGTCAAGGCCGCCACCGACGCCGGTGCCGCCGCCGCCCGCCGCGTCGGCGAGCTGGTCGGCGTGCACGTCATTCCTCGTCCGGCGGACGACCTCGAGAAGGTTTTCCCGATCCGGTAGCTGGTTTCTTCTTTCGTCCCCGGACCTTTCCGCTCAACACCTTCAGCAGCCCTTCATTCCCGATCACGAGCAGCGGCTGCGTCGGCGCCTTCAGCAGGTTGAAGAACGCGCCAGATTCTGTCCGCGCGTAGATCTCGCGGCCATCGGTGAGGAGCTGCACCGATCCGCCGCCGCCGGTCGCGTCGAACAGACGCTGGCGAAACTCATCACGCAGCGTTTGAAGAATCTGGTGAAGCTGGTGGATCGTGAAGCCGCGCTGCCGGAGATCGGCGAGGACGAGGAGCTCGAAGAGCTCGATCGGCGTGTAGCGGCGCTCGGTGTAGCCGCCGGCGGCGGTCTTGTGTGAAGGGACCGTCGGCGACAGCAGGCCGCCGGCATCCCACAGCTGCAGCTGTCGCGCGCTGAGCCCGGTCAGCGCCGCGACCTCGCGCGAGCTGTAGGTTTTTTTCAGTCGCATCGCGAACGGCGCGAAGGCACGGGTTCTCTCACTTGCCATCCACCGAGAACGCCAGCAGGACGTTGCCGGCCCGTCCGCCGAACGTCGGGTAGCCCGACGTCGTCAAGACGACGCCCTCGGCGACCGCGGGACCGCCGACGTCAATCGACCCGCCCATCGCGGCGACCTTGTTCACGGTCTCGAACGGCCGCGCGGTGTCGAACTCCCAGACGATGCGGCCGTCGTCGCTCGAGTAGGCGCGCAGGTGTCCGTCAATCGAGCCAGAGAAAATGACGCCAGGGATCGCGGTGATCGCAGCCGACTGGGCGGGACTGCACATCGGCCGGGTGCCGCACGGTGGCGGGTTCGTATTCCACACTTTCGTTCCATCGGTCACGCGAAGCGCGAACAGTCCGCCGCCGATGTTGGGATCGAGAACGGTCTGGCCGATCACGACCGCGGCGCCGCCGTCGCGCGGCTTCACCGTCTGATCCGACAACGCGACGTAGGCAATGCGGCCGTCGGTCGCCGATCCCCATTCGACGCCGCCAAGCATGCCGCCTTTGCCGATTCGCGTGCTCCAGAGCACTTTGCCAGTCGCGGCGTCGAGGCCGTGCACGACGCCGGATTTCTGGCCGACGACGAGCCGGCGTTCGCCGGAGGGCAGCGTCACGAGCATCGGCGGCGATCCGAAGTCGACGTCGGGTCCGTTCGACGCGGGACAGTTGGCGGGATCGACGCCGCCGCACGCGAGGTTCCAGGCATCGCCGCTCGTGAGCTGGCTGACCCATTTGATCGCGCCGGAATCGAGATCGAGCGCCATGATCGCGTCGCTCGTCGGCGCCGCCGGCTGTGTGTAGCTGTCGCCGGTGCCGACATAGACCGTGCGCCGCGCGACGTCGAGCGTGGGCGACGACCAGACCGCCGCACCGGATGGGCCGAAGAGCTGCGTGCCGGCCGAGTTCTTCGTCGTCGGCTTCGGCGTCTCTCCGATCGTGTACGTCTTCCACACCTGGTTGCCTGTTGCCGCGTCGAGCGCGAGGACGCTCCCGCGAAACGTGCAACAGGGGTACTTCGGATCAGCGCCGACGAGCTCTTCGAGCGACGAGATCGGCACGATCAAACGGCCATCGACCAGCTTCGGCGTGCCGGTCACGCGCGCCACTGGATGGTCGTCCGCCTTCTTCCTCCACCGCAGCGCGCCGGTTGCGGCGTCGAGGCTGTAGACGGTCGCGGCCACGTCGGCAAAGAACACCGACGGTCCGGACGCGCCTTCGCGTGTCACCGCCACGGCCGTCCGCACCTGCGTGTCGGCATCGAACGTCCAGTACGCGCAACCCTCGGTCAGGCTCAGCGCGTAGATGCGGCCGGACGCGCTGCCGACGAAAACGCGTCCGTCGAGAACAGTGGGCTGAACGGCGGCGGACGTGTCGCCGGCAAATCCGAACGCCCATTTCAGCTTCAGTTTCGGCACGTCGGCGGCGGCAAGTCCGCCGGCCTGGGATTGAAATCGATCGTTGGCGGCCGTCGGACTCCATCCGCTCCACGCGCTGCGCGGCGTGGCGGAAAACGCGGGCGGCGCACTCGTGCAGCGCGGCGCGGTATTCACCGCTGCCATGGAACCCAGAGGCTTGCCGGACAGAAACACGGCGATGGCGCGCCGCTCGTCGGGTGAGCGCTCGCTGCCCTGGACGCGCATCAGGCCGTTTTCGAGCGAGGCCACGATCCGCTCCGGCGTCATCTCGCTCAGCGTGCGGCGGCTCGGGGCGCGAACGACGCCGCCGTCGTGACACTGGCTGCAGTGGACGGCGTACAACGTGGCGCCGTCCTGAGCCATCGCTGGCGCGGCAAGAAACAGGCAGCCAATCGCGCACACAATGCGAAGCATGAAGCCTCCGAGTGCGGCGATTATAAGCCTCAGCCCGTCGTGGCGAGTCGGTCGGCGGCGGCGGCCGGCGAAGTCTTTGTCGGTGACGCCGCCTTCGGATGCGTCGAGTAGGTGAGCGTCACGCGCTTGTAGTTGATCAGGATGTCGGGATGATGATCGCGGCTTCCGCTTCGGGCACGAGCCGTTCACGAAGGCGACGGCCTCGGGAAAGCCGGCAAACGTGAACTGCTTGCGAATCGCGTCGCCATCGCGTCCAGCCGTTCAACCCTTCAGCCGCTGTTCGATCTCTGACGCTGTCAGCTTCGGCATGTCGCTACTCCGGTTTTCGACCGCGTATGTCATCGAGATGGACCCGCGCCGCCTCGACGGCGTCGAGCGATTCCTTCTGCAGCTCGATCGGGCTCGGCCCTTCCATCGGGCTCGCAAACGCGCTGCCGGCAATCGTGCGGTGATAGGCGCGCTCGGCCTGCTGGAGCGCCTCGAGCGCTGCGCTGTGCTCGCGCTGCCAGTCGAGCCACCTGGTGAGCCGCTCGACGGCCTCGGCCTGAGTTGGCGCGGCGCACTCGATGCCGAACGGATCGCGGTTCTCTTCGTTCCGAGCCCGCGCGATCCATTGGCCTTCGCGCTCGCTCGTTTCGATGCGGTAGCTCACAGTCCAAACCGCGCGGGACGGAACTTTGCCAGCGCCGGATCGATTCGCTGGTCGAGCAGCTCATCGGCCACGAGCTTCGCGGTCAACGGCGCCAGGAGGACGCCGTTGCGATAGTGGCCGGTCGCGTAGAACAGATTCGGCAGGCTGGCCGACATGCCAATCACCGGCAGATCGTCGGGCGTGCCGGGCCGCAGGCCGACGCGCGCGCCGCGGAAGCCTGCCGACCAGGCGTGCGGCACGAGCTCGCACGCCGACTCCAACAGGTCGCGCACGCCGGCAACCGTGACACGCTCGTCGAATCCCGCCTCTTCCATCGTCGCTCCCACCAGCAAGGTGCCGTCGTCCCAGGGGACGAAGTAGCAACGATGGGTCCACGTCACCCGCCGCAGCGGCGCACCGGTCCAGTTCAGGTAGAGGAGCTGACCGCGGACGGGACGCACGGGGAGGCGCGCCGTCACGCCGTCGACGCCGATCTCGCCGGACCAGCTTCCGGCAGCGACGACAACCGCATCGGCGGTCAACGTTCCGCGATCAGTCTCGACCACGAAATCGTCGCCCTGCGTGAAGACTCGTCGCACGCGGCTCTGCTCGATCAACTGCGCGCCGCGACGGCGCGCGGACGCCACGAGCGCCCGCGTCAGGTCGTTCGCGCCGACAAATCCGTGATCCTCGATCAGCAGCGCGCCAATGGCGCTGTCCGCAAGATGCGGTTCTTCTTTTTTCGCCGCCGCGCCATCGAGCAGCGATGCGGTGACGCCGCGTCTGGAAAGAAACTCCGCGCTCGCCTGCAACGCCGACCAGTCGGATTCCTCGACCGCGATGGTGATCGTGCCATTCCGCCGATACGCAACCGGCACACCGCTTTCCGCGATCGCGCGTTCGACGAAATCCTTGTAGAGGTCCAGGCTGCGAACGGTGAGGTCGAGAAGCGGATGCCCCTCGCGGGTTTCGATGTAGGGGGCCAGGACGCCGGCCGACGCTTGTGTGGCGCCCATGCCGACCGGCCGCTCGTCCACAATCTCGACGGACGCGCCTCGATGCGCAAGCTCGTCGGCGATGGCGCATCCAACAATGCCGGCGCCGATCACGATGATGTCGGAAGGTTGCGTCATCCGCTTTCAGCTTATACTCCACTCCCTCCGCAGGGTCACACCGCTACATTTTTCAGGGGATTTTCGCCGATGACGCCGAAGATTGCCGCAGCCACCACGGCCATTCTGTTGTCGCTGGGCGCGATGCTCGACCTGGGCGCCCAGTCCAAGCCCGTTCCCACGCCGGCAGATTACGGCCAGTTCGAGTCGCTGCAAAACACGCCGGGCACCGGCCTGTCGCCTGACGGCCGGTGGATCTCATACGGCATCAACCGCCCGAACCGCAACAATGAACTGCGATTCTCTAACGTTGCTGACGGGGCGACGACAACCGTCCCGTTCGGCGCGCAGCCGATCTTTTCGGCGGATTCGCAGTGGGCGGCGTACAGCATCGGGCTGCCGGAGGCGCAGGAAGAGAAACTGCGGACCGAAAAGAAGCCGATCAAACGAAAGGCCGGCATCCTCAACCTGGCGCGCGGCGAAAAGACCGTCGTCGACGACATCGAGTCGTTCGCGTTCAACGCGAGCGGTTCGTATCTCGCGATGCGGCGCTACGCGCCGGAACCCGAGAAGAAGCCCGCCGCCGAGGGTTCCACGCCGCCCGAGTCCGACGGCCCGATTGGCTCCACGCTCGTCGTCCGCCATCTCGCGACGGGTCGCGATGTCACGTTCGGCAACGTCGCGGAATTCGCGTGGCAGGACAAAGGGCGTTTCCTTGCCATGACGATCGCCACGGACGACAAGACCGGCAACGGCGTGCAGTTGTTCGATCCGGACAGCGGCGCGCTGCGCGTGCTCGATTCGTCCGCCGCCATCGTACAGCGGACTCGCCTGGCGAAAGGACGCGCCGGATCTCGCGGTGCTTCGATCGAAAGCGGACGAGCGCCGCGACGGCCCGACGCACGTCGCGCTCGCATGGACGAAACTCGGGGAGGGCGCCGAGGCACGCCGGACGTTCGATCCGACAAGCGACGGCACCTTCAATCCGTCGCTGCGCACCGTCGCGTATCGCAAGCCGTCGTGGTCCGGCGATGGCTCTGTCGTGTTCCTGGGCGTCGGGAAATGGCTGGACGCGGTGGCCGCCCCGACGTCGAAGGCGGGGGAACCCGACGAGAACGCCGGCGTGGACGTGTGGCACTGGCGCGACGTTGATGTCATGCCGCGGCAGAAGGTGAGCGCGAAGGCCGAGCGCGAGCGGAACATGCTCGCCGCGTGGCACCTCGAGACCGGACGGCTCGTGCAACTGGCCAAGGAGCCGACCGAGCAGGTCACACCTGTCAAGCATCAGCGCTTCGCGTACGCCGCCAATTGGACGGCGTATGCGATGGATCGGAGCATCGGCCGCCCCGCCGCGGATCTCTACCTCGTCGATCTCACGACGGGCGATCGCACGAAGATCAAAGACCGCGTGGACGATGGCGATGCGGAGGTGAGCCCGCAGGGCCGCTACGTGCTCTTCCTGCAGGACGATCACTACTGGACGATCAACACCGCCACGCGCGCGCTCGTGAACATCACGAAAACCGCGCCGACCTCGTTCGTCAACCGCGAGTCCGATTTCACCATCAAGCAGAAGCCGCCGTTCGGCGTCGCCGGCTGGACGACGAACGACGAGAGCGTGATTCTCTACGACAAGTTCGATCTCTGGCAGGTCGCCGCCGACGGTTCGCGCGCGACGCGGCTGACGGACGGCGCGGCCGAACAGGTTCGACATCGGTACGTGCGCCTCGATCCCGATCAGGAATTCAATCGATCCGGCGAAGCCGATGTACGTGAGCCTCTTCGGCATCTGGTCGAAGAAATCCGGCTACGGCCGGCTGCGTCGCGAGCCTTCTGGCGCAGCGGGCTCGGTCGTCGAGCGGCTCGTGTGGGTCGACAAGTCGGTGACTCGCCTCGCGAAAGCGAAGGATGCAGACGTGTTCCAGTACACGGTTGAAGCCTTCGAGAATCCGCCGGCCATCCATGTCGGCGATGGCAATCTCTCGTCATCGAAGCCGGTCGTCACGACGAACCCGTCCTTCGATCGGTTTGCCTGGGGCCGCACCGAAACCATCGAGTACCGCACCGATCGCGGTGAGCGGCTGCAAGGGTCCGTCTACTACCCAGCCGGGTACGAAGCGGGCAAGCGGTACCCGATGATCGTGTACCTCTACGAGCGGCTGTCGGACGGCGTGCACCGGTGGGGGATGCCGTCGGAGCGCGATTACTACAGCGTGGCCGCCTGGACCACGCATGGTTACGTCGTGCTCCAGCCCGACATCTCGTTCCGGCCGCGCGAGCCGGGACTCTCAGTGGTCGAATGCGTGACGCCCGCCGTCAAGAAGGTCGTGCAGATGGGCGTCGCCGACGCGCGGAAAGTCGGCGTCGTCGGTCACTCGTGGGGCGGGTTCGACACGACGTTTCTCGCGACGCATACCGATCTGTTCGCCGCCGCGGTCGCCGGCGCGCCAATCACGAATCTCGTGAGCAACTACGGCAATCACCACTGGAGTTCGGGGATCGCCGAAACCGATCACATCGAGACCGGCCAGCAGCGGATGGAAGTGCCGCTGTGGGAAGACCTGCCCGCCTACATCCGCAACTCGGCGGTGTTCAACGTGCACAACATGAAAACGCCGCTGCTCATCGAAGTCGGCGACAACGACGGCACGGTGTTCTGGCACCAGGGGATCGAGCTGTACAACCTCGCGAGGCGGGCGAAAAAGGAAGTGGTCCTGCTCGCGTACGCGGGCGAGGACCACGGCTTGCGCAAGAAACCGAACCAACTCGACTACCACCGGCGCATCGTCGAGTGGTTCGGACACTACCTGAAGGGCGACGCCGCCCCGCCCTGGATCAGCGAAGGCGTGCGCTACGTCGATCGCGAGCGCGAACTGAAAGCGCTCAAAGCGAAGAAGCCGACGACCTGAGTGCGACGGGCCTACGGTTGCTGCGACGTGGTTCCTCGCGGACCGGCCGCGGCTTTCCCGGCGTCGAGATCGTTCCAGTTCATGATCGCGTTGAAGCCGAGCGTGTAGGTGCCCTGCGTCTGCCAGCGCCAGAACGGCCGCAGCGCGAACATGACGACGTGGCCTTTGCCGAGCGGCTCGTCGACGAGCGCGGCGCGGTTGGCGAGGCCCTCGCCGTTGGCCAGCGTCCCCGACAGCAGCATCTCGGCCGGGTTCGACGGGAATTGCACGATCGACGCGCGCGCGGCCCTCGGGAATCGAGAAGCCCGCCTGCGCGGCCATCTGCCGGAACGCCGCCGCCTCGTCGGCCTGCGGCCGATCGCCTCGTCCGCCGGCAGCGGGCGCGGCGTCCGCTGGTTCGAGCGGCTGAATGCGCAGCGGCACCGCGTTCGGCGTGATGTTCTGGCCGAAGCCCGCGTTCGGCGCACCGCCTCGTCCGCCGCCGCCACGGCCGCCGAACAGCCCGCCCAAACCGCTGGACACGTTGAGCACCGGCGCCTGATTGAAATAGACCGGGAGGTCGGTCTGATCGTACCCGTAGGCCAGCGGGCTCTTCTTGTCGGCGATGCGCGCGCGCAGAATCGATCCGCGCACGAACAGATTTGCCGGCTCCTCGACGGTGACGCCGTTGGTGATCGCGTACTCAGGAAAAATCGTCGCCGTCGAGCCCTCGGTGATCAGCGTGCCGCCCTCCTGCACGAACTTCGCGAGCTCGAGCAGGCCCTGCATACCCATGCCGCCGCGAATGTCGTCGCTCTGATCGACATAGCCGAGATTGGGCGTGTCCGCGGTCTTCTTGTACGGCAGCGGCGCGTTGCCGACGACCGGCGTGCCGTTCACCTGCGACTGCGCGGTGCCGCCGACGTGCGGGAAGATGATGACGTCGTACTTCGATCGCAGGTTGCCTTCCTTCAGCTTCTGATCCGCGAAGTACGTGTACGGCACGGCGAACGTGTCGAGCGCCGCGCGCACCCAGCCTTCGTCCTGCGTCCGGCTCCAGCTGTGGACGTAGCCGATGCGCGGGATGTCGAGGTCGTGCGTCTTCACCGTCGGCGCGGTGGCAACGGCCCAGGCCGATAGACCGAGGTCTTTCAGCATCGGCTCGAGTTTGGCGCGATCCGCATTCGGCACGATCAGCGCGCCGGCGCGGAACTTGTGGCCGCTCAGCTCGAAGTCGTCTTCGGCGGCCATCATCGGCACGTCCTTGTTCTTGAAGCGGAACGTGATGATGTTGTTGTCCGCCGTGTGATCGACGACGAGCACGTTGCCCGTGCCCTCGATGCCGCCGGGCGCCTTCGCGTCGGCGGTCAGCAGCGTCATCGGCTGATCGAGCACGCTCTTGTCGCCGACCGGCTGAATCTTGAGGTCGCGCATGTACTGGAACGTCCAGCCGGTGTCGTCGTACGGCGAGGGATTCTGCGGCGCGTAGTTCTGAATCGAGAAGTACATGTCGGCCAGCGTGCGGAACGGCTGATCGCCGCGCACGATGTAGTCGCCCGCTTTCACGTCGACGGTGCCGGCCTTGAACGACGACCCCGCGCGTGAGATCTCGAGACCCTGCGCGCGCAAGTCGTTGACCGCGGTCGCGGCGTCCGCCTTCCGGCGCTGCGTCGCCGGAATGACCCACGCATACGTCGGCCCGGTCTTCCCCTTGTCCACCGCGCGCTTGTTCTTCACCCAGTAGTTCTCGAGATACAGCTCTCTGTTCTTCGCCACGTGGCTGAGCGAGAACAGCAGCGCCGACTGCTGGATGTTGGTGTTGTTGCGCGGACCCCACTTGATCATCGGAAGCGGCGGATTCGGCCGGAACCATTCCTTGCTCGTCACCGTCGGGCCCGGACGGACCTCGTAGGGATCCGGTCCGTAGCTTTGCACTTCGTAGAACCGGCCGATCGAGTTGTGGCTGTGCGCGATGAAGAACATGTAGTTCGGCACCCAGCCGTCGTAGAACCCATAGGTCCACACGCCGGGCACGCCGCGCTTCGTCATCTCCAGCACGTCGTTCTGCGCCAGCGTCCACCACTCGCTCACGACGATCGGATCGATCTCGGTGTTGTACGGACCGGTTCCAGTCGACGAATACAGGTAGGTCTGGGCCTCGTGGAGGTCGTGGATCACGGTCGGATGCCACTCGACCGTGGTCTTGGTCACCGCCTGCGTCAGCTTGAGAAACTGCCCCATCCCGTCGCGGTTGTTGTCGTGCTGGACGTACTTGCCCCAGTACATCAGCGGCAGCCGCGCATCGCCCTGCGCGCGCTTCTTGTTGAAGTAGTACGTGTCCACCTGCTTCTCGCGGCCGTCCACTTCGATCACCGGCGTGATCAGCGTGATGACGTTGCTGCGGATGTTCTGGATGAACGGCGTCTCTTCGACGATCAACCGGTAGGCGAGCTCGATCAGCATTTCGGGCCCGCCGTTTTCCGGCGAGTGCATGCCGCTGATCGCGTAGTAGATCGGCTTGGCCGTCTCTGAGCAGCTGCTGCCCCCGCGCGTCGCTGGTCTTCCGCGGATCGGTCAGCTCGCCGAGCATGTTGCGATACGAATCGAGCGACTTGATCGTCGCCTCGTCGGCAATCGCGAGCGCGACGATGTCGCGGCCTTCCTCGCTGGTGCCGATCTTCCAGTACTTCGCGCGCGTGGGCGCCGCTTTCGCGAGCGCCTCGTAGTAGCGATGGATGTCCTTCGCGTACGTCAGCTCGCCCGGCGTCCCCACCGCGCGGCCCAGGAACTTGAGCGGCGACGGCACGGTGTCCGAGGCCGGCAGGTGATCGACGAGCTCGGTGGTGATGCGCGGATCCTGCAGATGCTGCTTGATCAGTTTGGTGTACTCGTCGTCGATTTTCTGCGCGGGAGAGGGTTTCGCGGCTTTTGCCTGCCCTGAGCCTGCCGAACGGGATTGCGCCGCGATTGGCGAGGACGACACACCCGACACGACGATCAGCGCTGCGAGCGCGACAGCGACACCCAGAACGCGAGTTTTCATAAGAACTCCAAACTCGAATTCTAGAAGAAACTAGTTGCGGATTGCTCAGCGCGAGCGACGACGAGGCTGCAGCACTTGGGGACACTCGGTGACATAGCTCAGCGAGTTGCCCCGGCTTGCGCTCGTGCTCATCTGGGCGTAGCAGAGCGCGCGCGACTGGTACTGCCGATCCGATCGGTAGCTGCTGTAGGGCGGCGCGTATGACCGCCGGGAGTACGGCGGGAAGAGAAACGGTCCCGGCGAGAGCGAATTCGTGAAGAAACCGTCGCGATGATAGGTGTTCGGACGCGTCGGGACCATGCCCGACGATCAGAATCTCGGGGCCCGGCGCGATCGCCGCGGCGACCACGGCGCTCGCATACGACGATTCCGCGCGAGCGGCCTCGTCGGCCTCTTGACCGCTCCGCAGCATGGCGATGATCAGCGCTTCGCTCAGCCCTTCGCGCTGGAGCGCAACAATCTGCTCGGGCGCAATCGTGAAAACCGTGCGATCGCGTTCGATCAGCGCGAGGATGACCGCGTCGCTGACGCCCGATTTCTTGAGGGCGACCACCTGGTCGGTTGTGACGGCTGCCGCAGGCGACGCCACGACCGATAGAAACAACAGCAGGAAAGTCGCGCGTATCCCTCGCATGGTCCGCTCCGATGCAACGTGTTGGCCAGCCGAGTCGGCCTGAAACCTATGGAAATTCTACGCCGACACTGCTCTCCCCCCAGGACAGATTCATGTGGAAGGGACACTTTGCATGGCCCAGCTGACCTTGTAAACTGTCGGATTGCAGGTGGTTAGGGCTTAGGACTGCGGGAGAACTCGGGTACGCGACTTGCGTTGTCCCGTGCTGAGTTCAAGGAGTTCTTCACATGTTTTCGAACCGACTTGCGTTGGTCCTGCTGGGCGTTGGCTGCATCTCAGCGGCGGGCCTTGGCGGCTATTTCGCGGCGCGCCAGAACACGGTGCCGACACCGGCGGCCGCCCAGGCGCAGCCGGTTGAAGGCGTCCCTCACGCCGACGCCCGCGACCGCCGAGCGTCCCGTGCAGGAAACCGAAGCGCTCGTCGGCGACACGGCCAGGCCAAAGGCAGCCCCGGTCGTGGCCGAACGCGAGCCGGCGCCCGTGACGTCCCGCAGCGCGCGACGTCCGGAGCCGCCGCCTTCGCGTAGCGCCGCCGCGGCGCCCGCGCGCGCGCGGACAACTTCGGCGCGCAACGACCCCGCGCCGCTGTCGAGCTCCTGGCCGTCGAGCGCGTCCAGTCAGCCGCCGAGTCCGTCGGCCCCGCCGGTCAGCGACCCCTCGGCGTTTCCGCGCAACGACGAGCGGACGCAGGAGCCGGTGCGCGCCCCCGAGCCGCCGCAGCGCGTGTTCGAGGAGCTCGTCGTCTCCGCGGACTCAGTAATCGGTCTGCAGACGGAGAATCGGCTGTCCAGCGAGACAGCGCGAGTCGAAGACAAGGTGGACGCGAAGGTGACGCGCGACGTGAAGGTCGGCGATCGCATCGCGATTCCGGCGGGCTCACGCGCGATCGGCTCGGTGATGGAAGTCGAGCGCGGCGGCAAGTTCAAGGATCGCGCACGGCTCGGCATCCGTTTCCATACGCTCGTTCTGGCCGACGGCACGCGCTTCCGATCAGCACCGAAACGATTTACCGCGAAGGCGCGGCGCCCGGCAATTCGAGCGCGGCGAAGGTCGGCGGCGGCGCGGTCGGCGGCGCGATTCTCGGCGCGATTCTCGGCGGCGCCAAGGGTGCGGCCATCGGCGCGGCGGCGGGCGGCGGCGGCGGAACCGCGGCGGTCATGGCCGGCGAGCGCAGCAACGTCGTCGTGGCCCCGGGCACGCCGATGACGGTTCGCATCCTGTCCCCCGTGACGGTGACGACGGAGAAAGAGTAGGCAGGATAGGTCCGGCAAAGCCGGACTCCACGTGCTAGGCAGGAGGGCGCATATGGCAGCCCGCCATTTTTGTTGCGGGATAGCCTTCCTGCCGTTCCTGCCCTTCCTCCTTCCTGCCCTTCCTGCCCTTGTTTTTCTAGTAGGATTGGGGACTACCGTTTTTGCAGAGGAGCTGACCCATGTCCTCACGCGTGTCCCTCGTGCTCGCTCTTGGCCTGACGCTGACCGGTGCGACGTTCGCCGGCGCTCAGCAGGTCGTCAAAGAAAACGTCGCGGGCGTGACCAACTTCGCCCGGCTCGAAACCACCGTCGCCTGCGGCGGCGCGACCAAACCCGAAGCGGTCCCCGAGCTGAAGAAGATGGGATTCAAGTCGATCATCAACCTGCGCCTGCCGACCGAAGCCGGCGCGATGGTCGAAGAAGAAGGCGCGGCCGCCAAAGCCGCCGGCATCAACTACTTCAACATCCCGTTCAACGGCCAGCAGCCGGATCCCGCGGTCGCCGACAAGTTCATCGCGACCATCACGACCAAGGGCAACGAGCCGGCGTACATTCATTGCGCGGGCGGCAATCGCGCCGGCGCGATGTGGATGGTCAAGCGGCTGGTCGTCGACAAGTGGGACACGGAGCGCGCGGCGACCGAAGCCACGGCGCTCGGCATGACCAGCCCGGTTCTCAAGAAGTTCGCGATCGACTACGCGGCAATCGCACAAGCAATAGCTTCCGATGGACGACGTGACGCGCCTCCCGGAGGAGGCGACGGTCGGGGACGCGAAGGACAGGTTTCGGCACCGTCGCGGGCCGGGACCTGACCCCCAGCGGCTCCGCCGGGGACGCTTCCCTCCCGGCACCATCTTCGCCAATCGCTTTCGCATCGTCGCCCCGCTCGGCAAGGGCGGCATGGGCGAGGTGTACCGCGCCGACGACCTGAAGCTCGGACAAACCGTCGCGCTCAAGCTGCTTCCTGATCATCTCGCCGGCGATCCCGGCCGGCTGGCCCAGTTCCACAACGAAGTGCGCATCGCGCGCACGATCTCGCATCGCAACGTCTGCCGCACCTACGACATCGGTGAGGCCGATGACACGCCGTTCCTGACGATGGAGTACGTGGACGGCGAGGATCTCGCGTCGCTGCTCCGGCGCATTGGACGTTTCCCGCAGGACAAGGCGATCGAAGTCGCCCGTCAGATGTGCGCCGGCATTGCCGCGGCGCACGAGCGCGGCGTCCTGCACCGCGACCTGAAACCGGCGAACGTGATGATCGACGGCGAGGGTCACGTCCGTATCACCGACTTCGGGCTCGCAGCGGTGGCCGGAACCGTGGAGGACATCCGTACGGGCACGCCGGCCTACATGGCGCCCGAGCAGCTCGCCGGACGTGAAGTCACCGAGCGCAGCGACATCTACGCGCTCGGTCTCGTGCTGTTCGAGCTGTTCACCGGCAAGCGCGTGTTCGAAGCGAGCTCGCTCCAGGATCTGCTGCGGCTGCACGAGACCGATTCGGTAGCGACGCCCACGTCGCTCATCCGCGACCTCGACCCGGCGATCGAGCGCGTGATCCTGCGCTGTCTCGAGCGCGATCCCGCCAGGCGCCCGTCGTCGGCGCTGGCCGTGTCGGCGGCGCTGCCCGGCGGCGATCAACTGGCGGCCGCGCTGGCCGCCGGCGAAACGCCGTCGCCTGAAATGGTGGCGGCGGCCGGCGAACAAAGCGCGCTGCGCCCGGCATCGGCCTGGGCTTCGTCGCCTTCACGATCGTGATGCTCGGCATCCTCGCGCGATCTCGGAGCGCCTCGCCACGATGAGCGCGATCCCGCTGCCGAGATCGACCGACTCGCTCACCGATCGCGCGAAGGACCTCTTCCAGCAGATCGGCTACGGCGAGGAGCCGGGCGACGCGATGCACGGCTGGGTGTTCCGCCGCGACTTTTTCGTGTGGAGCGGACGCGATCGCACGGTGAACGACGCGCGCACCGCCCTGGCGACGGGCCGCACCAACACGGTGAATTTCTGGTATCGCACCAGCCCGGCGCCGATGGTGTCGTCGCCGAACAATTTTCTGCCGAGCACGGCCGATCCGCCATTCGTGCTGTCCGGCATGCGGCTCGCGTTTTTCGATCCGCACGGCCGCCTCACGGAGTTTCATGCCATTCCGCCGCAGGTCGAGGACGAGAACCCGTCCTCGTCGCCGCCGCCGGACTGGACGCCGATGTTCACTGCCGCCGGCCTGACGCCGTCCACGTTCCACCAGGTCGAGCCGCGATGGCTGCCGCGCAGCCAGTCGGACGCGCGCTCGGCCTGGGAAGGACCGTTCCCGGACATTCCCAATTCGACACTGAGGGTCGAGGCCGCGTCGTATCACGGCCGCCGATATTCTTCAGCGTCATCACTCCGTGGACGCGGCCGACGCGCGAGGCGCCGCGCACCGGCGCTTTCGATCACGACCATCGTCAACACGCTGTCAGATTCGATCGGCCTGCTGGTCACTGTTGTCGCGCTGCTGCTGACGCGCCGACATTTCCGCAGACGGGCGAGGCGATCGGACCGGCGCATTCCGTACGGCCTCGGTGGTGTTCGTCGTCGATCGGCGGCCATGCTCCTGCACGCGCAGGCATTACGCGTGGCTTGGCGTGGAATGGAATCGCGTGTCGCTGATGCTGGGGATCGCGCTCTACACCGCTGTCACGTTCTGGCTGCTCTACATGGCGTTCGAACCGTACGTGCGGCGGTTCTGGCCGCAGCTGCTCGTCGGCTGGACGCGGCTCCTGTCCGGCCGCGTGCGCGATCCGCTCGTCGGCCGCGACATCCTCGTCGGGCGTCGCCGCCGGCATGGTCGGCGCGCTGCTGATTGCGATCGCGCGAAGTGATTCCGCACCTCGCCGGAATGCCGATGCCGACGCCGGACCTGCCGCCGGCGACGATTCTGCTCGGGACGCGTTACGCGCATCGATGCCGCGCTCGGCGTGCATGCAATCGCGCCATCTTCAACGCGCTGCAAATCGTCTGCATCGTCGCCTTGCTGAAGATGCTCTTCGGCGCACGTGGATCGTCGTCGCCGCCAGCGTCATCTTGATTCTGCCGATCGCGATGAGCGGGACCGCTGCGGGCGAGCAACTCGCCATCGAGATTGCGGTATCGCGCTCGCCGGCATCGCGCTCGTCCTCGTGGTGCTGCTCCGCTTCGGGCTCCTGGCGCTCGTGCGCCACCTTCTATCACGTTCTTGACGATGTACTGTCTTTCCGTTGACGATCGATTTCTCGCGTCCGTACGCCGTGCGCCGTCGATGATCGTCGACCCTGAGATCGCGGCAGTTGCGGCGTACGGGTTTTACGCCTCCCGCGGCGACGAGCCGCTGTTCGGCCGCGCCTTGCTCGATGGGGACGGAGGTTGATGGATCAACCTCCGTCCTCCGGCCTCGTTCCGGCAACACGGACACGCGCTCGTCGATTGGATTGCCGACTATTTCGATCGCGTCGAATCGTATCCGGTGCTCGCCCGCGTCAAGCCCGGCGAGATCTCCGCAGCGCTTCCCGATCACGCGCCGGAGGATCCGGAACCGTTCGACGCGGTGATGGCCGACTTCGAGCGAGTCCTGGTTCCTGGACTCACCCACTGGAACCACCCGGGGTTTCTCGCCTACTTTCCGATCACCGGCAGCGCGCCCGGCGCGCTCGCCGAATTCCTGGCTGCGGCGCTCAATCAGCAGGCGATGCTCTGGCGGACCTCGCCGGCCGCGACGGAGCTCGAGACGGTGGCGCTCGCCTGGCTGCGACGGCTGATCGGGTTGCCGGAGACCTTCGAAGGCGTCATCTACGACACTGCATCGATCGGAACGCTGCATGCGCTCACGGCTGCGCGAGAGGCGGCCATCAAGGACGTGCGCGCGAAGGGGCTCCTCGGGCGCAACGATGTGCCGCGTGCTTCGCGTGTACTGCTCCGACCAGGCGCACTCGTCCATCGACAAGGCTGTCATCACCATCGGCCTCGGCCAGGAGTCGCTGCGCAGAATCCCGAGCGACGATCGATTCCGGATGCGCGCCGATCTGTTGCGCGACGCCATCGAGCAGGATCGTCGCGACGGCGTGCTGCCGCTGGCAGTGGTCGCGACCGTGGGGACAACGTCCACGACGAGCATCGATCCGGTTCCAGATATCGCCGCGCTGTGCGAGCGCGAACGCCTCTGGCTGCACGTCGACGCCGCGTACGGCGGCATGGCCGCCATGCTGCCCTCACACGCCCACGTGCTCGCGGGCGCCGAGCGCGCCGACTCGGTGATCGTCAACCCGCACAAGTGGCTCTTCACGCCGTTCGACCTGAGCGCGTTCTACTCCCGGCGCATGGATGTCATTCGATCGGCGTTCGCGCTGACGCCCGATTACCTGCGCACGCGCGAAGCCGGCGAGGTGAAGAACCTGATGGACACCGGCATCCAGCTCGGACGACGGTTTCGATCGCTGAAGCTGTGGATGATCCTGCGCTGGTTCGGCGCCCGCGAGATCCGCGCGCGTATCGCCGAGCACATCCGGCTCGCTCAACTGGCCGCCTCCTGGATCGACGCGCACCAGGATTTCGAGCGGCTCGCGCCGGTGCCGCTGAGTGTCGTTTGCTTCCGATGGAATCCCGCGCGACGCCAGACTCTCCCCGTTGAGCTCGACGCTGCCAACGAAGAGCTGATCGACCACGTCAACGCCAGCGGCGAGGTGTTCTTGTCGCACACACGCCTGCGCGGCGCGCCTTTCGCTGCGAATCGCGATCGGCCATCTCGATACAGCCGAGCGGCATGTCCGCCGCGCCTGGGAATTGTTGACGTCACAGGCTTTACGACTCCGATAGATTCCCAGGGGTACGTCGCTTGCACTGGGAATGCGCGTAGCAATGCCGGAGCTTCACTGGTCTCGCTCCGGCTACCAGGAGGGGACACATGCGACGTTCACTGAAGGTTTTCGTGGCGATGGCGACAGCCGCGCTGATCTGGGCCCCGGCTCAGGCGCGCGCAGACGGTTACGTCAGTCCGTGGGTCGCGGCAAACAGCGGCGCCGGATTCGAGAGCGGGAACGTGTTCGACAACGGGCGGGCGGGATTCGGCGTCACCGCCGGCGCGATGGGCGGCGGGATCTTCGGCGCTGAAGTCGACTTCGGCTACAGCCCCAGCTTCTTCGGGACGAGCTCGGACTTCGGCAGCAACAGCGTGATCGACGTGATGGGCAACTATCATCGTCGGCATCCCGGTCGGCGGAACGAGCGGCAAGGGCGTGCGCCCGTACGTCACCGCGGGTCTTGGTCTCATCCGCACTCAGGTCGACGGCGGCATCCTATTTCCAGTGAGTTCGTCGAACAATGACTTCGGCTGGAACGCCGGGCTCGGCGTGATGGGATTCTTCAATGAGCACGTGGGGCTGCGCGGCGATCTGCGCTACCTGCGTACGCTGGAGAACAACAGCACGTCGACCAACATCGACTTCGATCCGGGCGGCTTCCACTTCTGGCGCGCCTCGGCGGGCGTCGTGATTCGGTAAGACGCGCGTCATCGCTGATGGCTGATGGCGCGTTGGGCCATCAGCCACTTCGTCAGCCTCCACAACTCCTTCCAGGTTTCACCTTCATCGTCAGACTCGAGCGCAACCACGCCGTGCGGTGGGAAGTCGGCGTCGCTCGTCAGTAACGCCAACAAGCGCGGCAGATGGGTGAAGTGTCCGGCGAGCAGGACGTCGCGCGATTCTCCAATCAGCCGGTCTCGAATCCAGTGCGCCGGATCATCGGGCTGAATATCGCGGGTCGCCGAGAACTCAGCCAGCGCATTGCAGGAGCGCCAGAACGCCTCGGCCGTTTGCTTGGCGCGAAGCTTACCGCTGTGCCAGACCACAGCCGGTTTGGCGCCGCGCGCCGCCGCTTCAGCTGCGAGACGCTCGACCGCGGCGCGTCCGTTCTGCGAGAGCGGGCGTTGCGCATCCACGTCGGGACCGACGGCTTCTCCATGGTGAACGAGAAAGAGTCTCAAGTCTACGGGCGTCAGTACTCAGGTGCCAAGTATGCGCGCGACACCCAAACCGTACTTGGCTTCCAGCTTTAGCCGGACCATGGCGAGGGGGATCGGACGGCTGGCTCGGGCTGCTGTGCCGCGTGCTGGTGTTGTGGCAGCCGCTCAGCCTCGGTCTCATCGCGTCCAGCGCGCTCAACTCGCTGTCGGTTCGCGGTCTGCCGCTCGCGCTGGTGATCATCGCGCGCCTCGTCGTGGCCGCGTTCGGCGTCGCCGCCGGCCTTGCACTGTGGCGCCAGCGCCCGGGCGCCGTGGGGCTGGCGCGCGCGTCGCTGCTGCTTTCGGCCGGCGCGGACGTCTTCGTCTACGCGACACCGTATTTCCCGAACAACCGCCCGCCCGGAGACTCGGCGCTGATTCTCGCGGCATCGCTCGTGTGGTACGGCGTCTGGCTGATGTATCTTTGGCGGTCGAAGCGTGTGCGACAGACCTTCTCTCTCGGGCAGTACGGCGCTACCACGGTGGACACGGACACGAACGGAGGACACTGATTCACTTTCTTTCTGACTTTGCTTAAGAATGTCCGTGTATCTCCGTTTGTGTCTGTGTCCTCCGTGGTGTTGCCTTTGAGGTGCCGTATGCTGCGAGTCTCCTTTGTCGGGTTTGCCCTCCTGTTGCTGATGCCGGCGCTGACGGCCCAGCAGCGAGCGCCGCAGAACGACTCGATCACGCAGGCGGATTTGCGGGCCGACCTCTTCTTCCTGGCCGGCGATTCGATGCGCGGCCGGCTCACCGACACCGAAGAGAACCGCGCGACGGCCGACTACATCCGGTCGCGCTTCGAGCGCATGGGCCTGAAGCCCGCGGGCCCGAACGGATCGTTCTTTCAGACCTACAACCTGATGACCGCCACGCTCGGCGAGGGAAACCGCCTCGACGTCGTGGCCGGCGAGGGCGCGACCCGCCATCTCGCGGTCGGCCAGGAGTTCTACCCGCAGCGGATCAGCGCCAGCGGTCAGGCGAGCGCGCCGTTGATGTTCGTCGGATTCGGGATCAGCGCGCCGCATCTCCAGCACGACGATTACAGCGGCGACGTGAAGGGCAAGATCGTACTGGCGCTCGACCACGAACCCGGCGAGCGCGACCCGAATAGCCCGTTCGACGGCGTGGTGACCTCGGAATCCTCGACGCTGTGGCGCAAGGTGGTGGCGGCCCAGGAGAAGGGCGCGGTCGCGATCCTGTTCGTCAGCGACGTGCACAATCATCCCGGCGTCGGGAACTTCGAGGCAACCGCGCGAAACTTCTGGCCCGAGAAGCCGCCGCGGATCCAGAACTACACGCTCACGGCATGGGCCGATCGCATTCGCATTCCGGTCGCGCAGATCTCGCCGGCCCTGGCGGCGTCGCTCGTCGCCGGCACCGGGAAGTCGCTGGAGGATCTCGCGCGCGCGGCGGACGCGCCGCGCGGGTTCACGCCGATCCCGCTGACGGGCGCCCGTATCGAGCTGAAAACGGCGGTCGACCGTCACATCGTGCCGGATCGCAACGTCCTCGCGCTGCTGGAAGGGAGCGATCCGCGGTTGAAGGACGAGTGGGTGCTCGTGACGGCGCACTTCGATCACAACGGCGCCGACGCGACGCAGATCTTCAACGGCGCCGACGACAACGGATCCGGGACGGTGGCGCTGCTCGAGATCGCCGAGGCCTACTCGCTCGCGCTGAAAGACGGCCAGCGGCCGAAGCGGTCGGTGCTGTTCGCGGCGTGGAATTCCGAGGAACGCGGCCTGCTCGGCGCGTGGGCGTACACGGAGCAGCCGCCGCGTCCGCTCGCGTCGATCGCGGCGGTGCTGAACATGGACATGATCGGCCGCAACGAGGAAGTCCCGGTCGGCGGCGGCGGGCGGTTCAACGGTCTCGAGGTGCAGACGGCGGAGTCGAACGCCAATGCCGTGAACATGATGGCGTTTTCGAGGGCGCCGGACATCACGGCGGCCCTCGAGCGCGCGAACGCGGGCATCGGGCTCGAGCTCAAGAAGCGCTACGACAACAACAGCTCGAACCTGCTGCGCCGCAGCGATCAGTGGCCGTTCCTGCAGCGCGGCGTGCCGGCCATGGGATTCATGACCGGGCTGCACCCCGACTACCACACGCTGTACGACCGGCCCGAGAAGATCAACTACGCGAAGATGGAAAAGATCGCGCGGCTGATCCACCAGGCAAGCTGGGACATCGCCAACGCCGATGCGCGCCCGAAGGCCCCGGCAATTCGGACGATCACGCAGTAGATACCAAGAGCTTCAACCACAGAGTCACAGAGGCACGGAGAGAACTTCGGAACGCAAAGGACGCAAAGACCGCAAAGACCAATGCGCGACCAGCGGCCGGCGATGCCGGCCGCGCGCGAACCGTGCAGAGCGCCGGAAACGCAAACCCGGGATCCTGGCGGTTTGTGTTTCCGGTGCTCTGCGCGGTTCGCCGGCCCGCTTTTGCGGGCCTGGTCGCGCCCGGTTTTCTCTGTGCCTCTGTGTCTCTGTGGTTTAACCTAGGCGCCATCGCAGCGTGACAGCATGAGGTGAACATCGATGCGCCGAATCCTATACAGCCGTGGACGTGGCTCCGGCGGGGTCAGTCACACGGAACCCGAAGGACACGCCGCCACTGGCGTTGGGGGCGGGCGGTACGTGAGGTTCGGTGCGACACCGGACAGACGAGCCCTGGGCCGGCGCACTGGTGAGGTTGTACGTGACGCGCCGGCGTCGGCGTCGGTGGCGCCGAGCGTGAACGCGATCGGGGTGTCTTCCTCGGTGGCTAGCGATGCGGGCGCGGCGATCGGCGCGTCGTTAACAGGCGGGCGATTTGACGAGGACCGCACCGGTCGTCGACTGCACGCCGTCGCTCACGGTGAAGCCACTGCTTCAACGCCGTTGACGTTCCCGTTCGGCGTAAACGTGCAGGCGCCGCTCGTCGAGCAGCTCAAGTCGCCGAGCACCGAAGGGGACACGGAGAACGAAACGGAGCCACCGTCGACGTCGCCCCCGACAAGGTCGAACGACACCGGCACGGCGTCCTCGGCGAGCGTGACGGGAACCGCTGCCACGCTGGGCACGTCATCGAACGCGTTGACCGTGATGGGCACCGTCGCACGAGACCGCCGCCGTGGCCGTCGTTGACCTCGGCTTCGAACGAGTCGGCGCCGTTGTAGTTGGCGAAGGGCGCGTAGCTGCAGACGCCCGCCGCCGAGCAGGTGACGGTGCCGTGAAGGCGGCGCGCTTCGCACCCAGGCAAGGCTGTCGCCGTCGACATCGGTTGCGGCGAGCCTCGTGGTCGCCGCCGTGTCCTCGTCGGTGGTGGCGCAGGAGCGGCACCGCGGGCACGTCGTTGATCGGAACGACGGTCAGGGTCAGGATCGCCGATGCAAGACCACCGCGGCCGTCGCTCGCCTGCACGAGCGCGGTCTGCGTGGCGGTGTTGTTCGCTTCCGGCGTAAAGGTGCAAACGCCACCACGCTGCAGGCCAGGGCGCCATGCCCGGGAACGTTCGTGACCGCGTAGGTGAGCGGGTCGCCGTCGGCGTCGGACCCGCTGAGCGTGAACACGCCGCGGCTGGTCCTCGAGCAGCACGAACTCGGCGTCGTCGAGCACCGGTTGCGTGTTGTTGATCGCCGACACGCTGACCGTGACCGTCACGGTCGTCGTGCCGCCGTTTCCGTCGTCGACCAGGACGGCGAAGCTGTCGGTCGCCGGCGAAACCGTTCGCCGGCGTGTAGGTGCAGTCGTTGGCCATGCACGCCACCGTCGCGCCACCGGCCGTCGGCGTCGTCGGCGTGAAGGTGAGCAAGTCACCGTCGGCGTCGCCCAGCGGCGAGCGAAACGGTGACCGGCGTGTCCTGGTTCGTACCGACCGACGCGTTCGCGGCCGTCGGTACGTCGTTCACCGCCGCACCCAATCTCGATCGACGCCGTGTCGATCGCGCCACTGTTGTCGGTCACCTTGAACACGACCGCGTAGGGGCCGTGGTAGTTCGCAGCCGGCGTGAAGCTGAGGTTGGGAAGCGAGCCGGTGAGACTGCCGTGACCGGTGGAGCCACGATGCCGAACGTCAGCGGCCCCGGCTCGACGTCGCTGCCGGTGAGGGTGATCCCGACGGGCGTGTCTTCGTCGGTCGTGACCTCGCGGCGTTCGCCGTCGGGGCGTCGTTGATCGAGGCGATGGTGACGGTCGCGGTGGCGACGTTGCTCGCCGCGTTACTCGGGTCGGTTGCCGTGAAGGTGAAGGTGTCGACGCCGTTCTCGTTCGGATCGGCGTGTAGGTCACGCCGTTGCCTGAGTAACCCGCGCGAGGACCCCCTTCGCCGGCGCAGTCACGATCGAGTAGGTCGAGCGCGTCGCCGTCAACGTCGGCCGCGACGAGCGAGACGTTGGTGGCGTTGTCTTCGGTCGTGTTCGCGCTGACGTTGGCGCGCGTCGGGGTGTCGTTAACCGGCGTCACGTTGATCGTGACGAGCCCCGTGTCGTTGTTCGTACCGAAGCCGTCGACGACCTTGAACCCGAAACTGTCGGGCCCGTTGTAGTTGGTGTTCGGCGTGTAGGTGACGTTGGGTGCGGTGCCGGTGAGGGTGCCGTGGTCGGTGCGGGCGACACGAGCGAGAACGTGAGCACCGCGCCTTCAGGGTCGCTACCGGTGAGCGTGATGCTCTTGGCGACGTCCTCGGCGGTCGACACCGCCTGGTCGTTCGCGGTCGGCGGCAGGTTCGCTCCCACTGAGATCAGCCGCGTCGTCCTCGCCGAGTCGCCGTCGCTATCGGTCACGATCAATTTCGCGGTGAAGCTGCCCGGCGTCTTGTAGGTGCGCGCGCGGTCACCCCGCTCGCGTCGATGCTGCCGTTGTTGTCGAAGTCCCAGGCGTAGGAAGCCCGGTGCCGGTGCTGGCGCCGGCGTTGAACGCCACGTTGAGCGGCGCCGGGCCCGAGGACGGCGTGGCGGTGAACGACGGCACGATGCCGGCCGTCACCTTCGTCGGCGTGTACTCGACCAAGAACGCGCCTCGTTGTTACCGGCCGGCGACGGCAGCCCGAGCTGGCTGTTGATCTGGTCGTTGAGGTTGAAGAAGAGCGCGATCGTGCCGCAGTTCGACACGCCGGGCACGCCGTAGTCGTTGTTGACGATCGTCGTGCGGCCCGTCGCGGTGTCGTAGGGGATGCCGCTGATCGGGGTGTTCGGTGCCGGCGGCGAGGTTGTGCCCGTGATCAGCGCGTTGATGTCGATCGGGTTCACGCCGCAGCCCGAGCTCAGCGGCCCACCGGTCGCGCTCACCCGGACCTGCATGCGCAGGTCCATGCTGCCGTTCAACGGGTTGATGTGGCCGATGAAGTTGGCGATCGGGAAGATCTGGATGGTGACGATGAAGTCGTCGACCGCGCCGCCGGATGCGTCATCGGCGTTCACGAAGAGGTACTGGGGCGGGAAGCTGACGCCGCTCATCGGGAAGGTCACGTCGCCGTTGGCCGCGATCGTGCCGTTGTTCATCAAGATCGGCTGCTTGGGCTGGAAGCCGCCCTGCGTCTCGCTGTCGTCCAACGCACTCGTGCACTGCGTGTCGGCGGGGTAGTCGACGTTGCTGTCCTGGCCGTCGGGCGGCGTGCCGTCGTTATTCGTGCCGTCGGAGCACTGCGGGTCGCGGCCCTCGTCGACGAACTCGAAGCCCTTGTCGCGGATCCGCAGCGAGCCGCTCTGCACCTTGAGGGTGAAACCGCTCCCTGGGTTGCCGACTTTGCGAGCCTGCGCCGGTGGACTGTGGATAACACCGCCCACGACCGCGGTAAGTACAGCGGCAAGTAATGCCGCCCGAAGGCTCCGCCCGCTCATCTCTTCCCCCTTGCTTGCAACCGCGCAAACTCACTGCCCCGACACGGCCGCCCCTGCGCCTGATAACTCCGCGGCGCGGCGAAACCTTGTGGCCGCTACGCGCCTTTCGCGAGAATCCGTGGCCGTTCTTGGCGCCCTTGGGCGGCGATGTCCCGCAATGACCAGATGCGTTGCGCCTAGCCCAGAGTGCTTTGACCTGGACGGCCGCCTCGCGTCCGTCGGCGAGGCCCGCCTCGGCGGCCGCGAGGCCGCGGGTCCATCAGGTTCATGCCGATATCGACGAGACTCGCCGCCCGTGATCATCACGACCGGCATGCCCGCGGCGGCGAGTTCCTCGAGTTCGACTTGGCGTGCGAACTGCGGCGGCAACGCGCGTTCGGACCGATGAAGAGGATGCCGTCCAACGCCTTCTCTTCACCAGCGGCGCCATGTAGCCGCCGCGCGGCCCGTCGACGTAGTGCTTGTCGCCAAAGCGCACCGGAGGAAAGAAGCCGGGAATCGCGCACGACGACGCAACAGCGCGCACCAGGTCGATGCCGTCGTCGCGGCTCCCACAACACGCTGCGGCCCGTCTCGGCTTCGGCCGTGCTGACGCGCAGATCGACGTCGGGCCACGCGTCGGTGCCGACGAAGCGCGGAACGACTCGACGTAGTCGTTCTCGTCGTCGGGACGTCGGCCTCCATCGCCAGCTTGCCGACCGCCGCCGCTCGCTCTTCGATCGGTGCCCGTTGCCGACATCATCACTTCGAGGATCCCTTGCGGGATGCGCGCGCGGTCGCCGCGAACCGGCCGACGCGCCTCGCCGCGCCGGTGCGGTCGCAGCTGCCGGTCGGCCAGCGCGCGCAAGTCTTTGCCGAGCGCCGCCTGCGCGCCGGACACCGACCCGGCCGAGCTGCCGACGATCACCGCCGCCGAGGTCGGGATCGAACCCGCCGCCTCCTGCAAGCCGGCCAACACGCCGAGCTCCCACGCGATACCGACGAGGCCACCGCCGCCCATGACAAGACCGAGATTCACGTCGCACTCCTTTCACGACGGCACGGTCGCGCCGAAGGTCTGACAAAGGGTCAGCCAAACGACGGGAGGCGTCATGTTCAGGATCGTGCGTAACAAGGCGGCCGGCGGATGAGCGTGGTCGCCGACATAACGGTGTCGCTCGACGGGTACGTCACCGCGCCCGGCGCCGACATCGAGCACGGACTCGGCATCGATGGTGAACCGCTGCACAACTGGGTCTTCAACGGGGACGATGTCGACAAGGCCGTGCTCGGCGAAGCGACTGCGCGCTCGGGCGCGGTGGTGATGGGTCGCACGTTGTTCGACATCGTCGACGGACCGCAGCGGGTGGTCCGAGGAGATGGGCTTCGGCGCGCCGCACGCGGCGGCGCCACCGTTCTTCGTTGTGACCCACGCGGTCGGCCGGATCGGTGCGTCTGCAGCACGACTTCACGTTCGTACCTGATCCCGAAGACCGCAGTGGCCAAGGCCCGCGAAGCCGCCGACGGCAGCGAGTCTCGGTCATGGGCGGCGGCAGCATCATTCGCCAGTGCGTCCTGGAAGGGCTGGTCGACGAGCTGGTGTTGCACGTGTCGCCGATCGTGTTCGGCGGCGGCACGCCCCTGTTCGTCGCCGGCGACCGGGTCGAGCTCGTCAGACAAGTGTGCGCCCGTCGGCGACGGCAATCCACGTAACGTACGCGTGTCCTGGCTAACGGTGTCGGCGGCCGGCGGACCATCCCATGGGCAATGCCGGCAGCCGTTGCCACAACACGGACGCCGGGCGAGGTACGAGGCGGTCAACACGAACAACCCCGTGGAGGGATCGATGTAGCCGTCGTCGCCGCGCGCCACGGCCGCGTCGTGCAAGCCGGTCGACTCGCTCATGCGGGAACGCCCATGACCTCCCGCAACACGCGCAGCACGTTGCCGCCGAGAATCTTGCGGATGTCGTCTTCCTCGAAGCCGCGCCGGATCATCGCCTCGGTGATCTTCGGCAGGTCGGAAGGGCGTGCCACTTCGGCGTGGGCCATCGTCGTTCCGAAGTCAGGCGGCAGGATCCAACCGCCGTAGACCTGCTGGTAATAGTCGTCGACGAAGTCAGGCCCGAGACCGACGTGGTCGATGCCTGCCGTCGCGATCATAGTGTTCGATGTGATCCAGGACACGATCCGCGCTCGGGTTCTAGTCGAGGTCGATGAAGAACGGGATCGCCGCGGCAACACCGATCACGCCGCCCAACGCCGCAATCGCCTTGATCTGGTCGTCGCCCAAGTTGCGGTGGATGTCGGTGATG